>NZ_JAFCWZ010000002.1:0-620493 GCF_049897785.1 Pseudomonas sp. TSRC2-2 | reverse complement strand
ATCGATAGAAATCTATAACCGTAAGCGACCTCATTTGTCCCTGAAATACAAAACGCCCGATGCGGTGCATCGGGCGTTTTGAAACTGAAACAGGTGTAAACCTATTTCAGGACTAGACATGCTGCCACACTGCTCGGGTTTTCACCCACGAAGGAGGGGTGAGTCGATCACGAAGGAAATGGCAATGCTGTTTTACAGAGGTTTGAAACCGGCGCTGGGCTGGTTGTTTATGTTGGCGCTGCTGGGATGGATGCACAGCGGCGTGGCAGCGCAAATGGTACGCGATCAGACGAATGCGTCCGTCAATGTGCAGCCTGTCGAACTCGACGCACGCGAGCGTCAATGGCTTCGCGAAAACCCGAAGGTGACGGTGGCGTCGGTGCAGTATCCGCTGTATCTGTTTCAGGACGAGCACGGGCAATGGAGCGGTCTTAACAATGATGTGCTCAAGCGTGTCACTGCGATGACCGGGCTGCAATTCGAGCATCAGGAATCCTTTTCCACCAATCACATGCTCGAACGTCTGCAAAGTGGGGTCGCGGACATCAGTACGACCTTGGCCATGAGCGATGATCGCAAGCTGTTCCTTGATTTCAGCCACGCGTTCGGCGGGGCGGGCTGGGTGTTCGTCGGGCACGCCAGCGCGCCGAGTGTGGAATCTTTCGAACAATTGGCGAAACGTGTTGTGGTGCTGCCGGCCCGGCATGCGCTCGAAGATGTGATCCGGCGTGACTATCCGTCGATTGAAATTCTTTCTGTAAAAACTTATGCCGAAGCGCGAGCGTTGGTCGAAAGTGGTGAAGCCTATGCCACGATCGAAAACGAAATCGGCGCGCAGCTCTATCCGTTGGGCATGCTCAAAGTCGGTGGCTTGGTGGAGGGCAAGTGGGAAGCCGATCATCTGGCTGTACGAAAGGGCATGCCAGAGCTGCTGAGTATTCTCAACAAGGCGCTGGAAGCTTTCCCGGCCGCTGAGTTGCGAGCGATCCGACTCAAATGGCTCGAAGGTATTTCGCCGGCACCCGTCCCATCGATCTGGCAGCAGTTGGTCGGGTGGGGATGCTGGGCAATGGGGGGTATTGGCGTTTTCGGAATGCTGTCGTTGGTGTGGAACAGACGCTTGGCGGCAGTGATCAAGTTGCGCTGTGAAGCAGAAAAGGAACTGGGTGATCAGTTGGCTTTTCAGCACGCCCTGATTGATTCCATGCCGGATCCGGTGTTCGTGCGCGATCTGCAGGGACGCCTGATCATCTGCAACCGCAGCTACGAAGAGGCGCTGTCGGTGCGCCTGGATCAGATGCAGGGGCGTTTGCTGATCGAGGTCGACGCGCTGCCTGAAAGTACCGCGCGGATGCTGCACGACGAGTATGTCTCGCAGTTGCAAACGCGTAAGTCGCGCTTCAGTAAGCGCGAGTTGCTATTCAATGGCGGGCCACGTGAGATCTATCACTGGACTGTGCCGTTTTACAGCGGTGACGGCAAACTGCGCGGCTTGTTGGGTGGCTGGACCGACATCACCCAGCGTCGGACCGAGAGCGGCTGCCGATGTCTGCATTAAAGAAGGGAAATGTCCTGCAAGACGCGGCTACTTTTCTGATGGGAGGCTTAAGACGCCTGGCCTAGAGTGAACGATAACTGCGGTGAGAGTCCGCGATGATCGCTTCAGAGGTCGCCCATGCGCTCGCTTAAAGTCCTGATTCTTGAACCCAACCCGTTCCAACTGATGGCATTGCATCAAATGCTCAATGCCATTGGCATCTACGACGTTTTGACGGCGCCTTCGCTTGCCTCAGCCTTGTGTTCATTAGGGCATCGCGGCGCAGTTGATATTGCCATCTGCGATCCGCAGCTCAAGGGTGGCGATGGACTGGCTTTGATTCATCACCTGGCGGCGCACCATGAGGCCCGTGCGCTGATTCTGCTGGGCTCGGTCGCGCAGAGCTTGTTGAGTGATCTGGAACCGGTACTTTGCCAACAACGCCTGCGCCTGCTGGGGCGGCTGCAAACGCCGGTCTCGGCAGTGTTGATGAGAGCTCTGCTCGACAGCTATCTGATCACGTCGCAAGCACTTGTCGAGGCCTGAAACCGGCGGTTGTTTTTCTGTCATCTTCGCCGTGCATGCTTTGTCAGACGCGGACCCGGAAGATCGGGGCGCGACAGACAGAACTTTCTTCTCGGGCCGGTGGTCATTTAATGTGAACACGCCCCAGGCACTGTTTTCGGACTATTGAGTGGAGATCGAGATGGAAAGTATCAGTCTATTGCTCGGTGAGGCTCTGAGCCCGTATCAGGTGACGCTGACCCCTCGCGGCAGCCATGGTGAATGTCTGGTGACGCTGAAGAACAGCAGCGGCGCGATTGTAGTGGAGCGCGAGTTCAATCAGGCCCAGTTGAGCGACAAGCGCTTGCTGACCGACGTAGTGGACGGCCTGCATCGTGACGTGATGATTGCCGAAGGACGACTGGAACCCTGCGTCATTGCGGCGTTGCGCAACGCCGCTCTGGACAAGCGTCCGGCCCTGTAAAGATGAAATATCTTTTGTGGGAACCTTCCTGCATTCCTGTCAGTCAGACCCCATAACAGCAGGATCAAGCATTGTGCTCCGGTGCTTGTCGCTTGCTGCTACGGGTCTCAAAGCAGACCCCGTTTAACCCCGAGTCGTCTCCCCACTTCTCGGGGTTTCTTTTGCCCGTCGGTTGCTCAATGCGCGGCTTGTTGCTCGAAAAAGCGAAGCGCCGGGTGGTGCTCAAATGGCCCCGTCTTCACGCAGCCGAGCGATTTGCGCCGCGTCGTAGCCCAGATCGCCAAGCACCTGCGCATTGTGTTCGCCAAGCTGCGGTCCGACCCACTCGGACGCGCCCGGTGTTTCGGACAGTTTCGGCACGATGCCGGGCATCTTGAAATCCTTGCCGTCCGGCAGCTTGGCATGGAGAAACATTTCCCGCGCCAGGTATTGCGGATCGCTGAACATGTCTTCGGCGCTGAAGATCCTGCTGACCGGCACATCGGCCTGGTTGAGCCGGTCGAGTACAGTTTGCAGTGGCAGCGAATTGACCCAGCGATCTATCACGCCATACAACTCGTCACGGCGACTGTCGCGGCCGTCATTGCTGGCCAGCGCAGGGTCATTGGCAAGATCTTCGCGGCCAATCACGAGCATGAAGCGTTTGAAGATTGCATCACCATTGGCGCCGATCTGCACATGTTTGCCGTCGGCGCTGGTGTGGATCGAGGAGGGCGTGATACCAGGCATGATGTTGCCGCTGCGCTCGCGGATGAAACCGAAGACGTCGAACTCCGGCACCATGCTTTCCATCATGGCGAAAATGGCTTCATACAGGGCGACGTCGACCACTTGGCCGTGTCCACCATTGACCTCGCGATGACGCAGCGCCATCAGCGCGCCGATCACGCCCCACAGCGCGGCAATCGAGTCGCCGATGGAAATCCCGGTGCGCACCGGGGGCCGATCCTCGAAACCGGTGATGTAACGCAAGCCGCCCATGGATTCGCCAACCGCGCCGAAGCCTGGCTGATCCTTCATCGGCCCGGTCTGACCGAAACCGGACAAGCGCACCATCACCAGTTTCGGGTTGAGTGCGTGCAGGGTTTCCCAGCTCAGACCGAGTTTTTCCAGTACGCCGGGGCGGAAATTCTCGATGAGGATGTCAGCTTCGCCCAGCAGTTGTTTCAGGATCGCCAAACCGTCAGGGTGTTTGAGGTTCAGGGTCAGGGACTTTTTGTTGCGTGCCTGAACGAACCACCAGAGGGAGGTGCCTTCGTACAACTTGCGCCACTTGCGCAGAGGATCGCCGCCGTCCGGCGATTCGATCTTGATCACTTCGGCGCCGAATTCGCCGCAAATGCGCGAGGCAAACGGCCCGGCGATCAGCGTACCCAATTCAATGACTTTCAGGCCCGAGAGCGGTTTGCTGGTAAACGGCATGCGAAATCCTGTAGGACAAGGTTGAGCGGATACAGGGTTTTAACATAGCCGACGGTCAGACGCCGCAGCTTGATTGCCATCAATTCGATGATTGCCTGTGGCATCGGTTAGACTTGCCGACTTTCCTCGTATCAAGAAGCCCGTTCATGGCCCAGCCGTCCACTACCTACAAATTTGAACTGAACCTCACCGACCTCGACCGCAGCGTCTACGAGAGCGTCAAGCAGACTATCGCCCGTCATCCTTCGGAGACCGAAGAGCGCATGACCGTGCGGCTGCTGGCCTACGCGCTCTGGTACAACGAGCAGCTGTCGTTCGGCCGTGGTCTGTCAGATGTGGATGAACCGGCCTTGTGGGAAAAGAGCCTGGACGACCGTGTTCTGCACTGGATTGAAGTCGGCCAGCCGGATGCCGATCGCCTGACCTGGTGCTCGCGCCGCACCGAACGCACCAGCCTGCTGGCCTACGGCAGCCTGCGCGTATGGGAAACCAAGGTGATCCCGGCGATCAAGAACCTGAAAAACGTCAACATCGCAGCCGTTCCGCAAGAAGTGCTGGAGACCCTGGCCAAGGACATGCCGCGTGTCATCAAGTGGGACGTGATGATCAGTGAAGGCACGATCTTCGTCACCGACGACCGCGGTCAACACGAAGTCCAGTTGCAATGGCTGCAAGGTGAGCGCGGCTGAGTTCGCGACACCGCTGATATTTCCCACGAATCAAAGAGAAGCCTCCGTCGCCCCATGCGTATCGAACCTCGTCAACTGCCTGCAACGCTGCCTTTCCTCGGTGATCTGCCGCCCCTGCTGACCCGCCTGTATGCGGCGCGGGGCGTGCTGTCGGAGGCGGAGCTGGACAAGAGTCTGGCGCGCTTGATTCCGTTCCAGCAGCTCAAAGGCATCGACGCGGCGGTAGCCCTGCTGGTGACGGCACTGGAGCAACGCCAGCGCATTCTCATTGTTGGCGACTTCGACGCAGACGGCGCCACTGCCAGCACCGTGGGTGTCCTCGGCCTGCGCCTGCTGGGCGCGGCGCACGTCGATTATCTGGTGCCGAACCGTTTCGAATACGGCTATGGCCTGACGCCGGAAATCGTCGAAGTCGCGCTGACCCGCGAACCGCAACTATTGATCACCGTCGACAATGGTATTTCCAGTGTCGAAGGCGTCGCGGCGGCCAAGCGCGCCGGACTGAAAGTATTGATCACCGACCACCACTTGCCCGGCGACGAACTGCCGCAAGCCGATGCGCTGGTCAACCCGAACCAGCCGGGCTGCGAATTTCCGAGCAAGGCGCTGGCCGGCGTCGGGGTGATTTTCTATGTTCTGATGGCATTGCGCGCGCGCCTGCGCAGCCTCGGCTGGTACGAGAGCAAGCCGCAACCGAACATCGGCGAACTGCTTGATCTGGTGGCACTGGGCAGCGTCGCCGATGTGGTGCCGCTGGACGCCAACAACCGCATTCTGGTGCATCAGGGGCTCGAGCGAATTCGGGCCGGCCGGGCGCGACCGGGGATCAAAGCGATACTGGAAGTGGCCAAGCGTGACGCGGCGCGGATCACTTCCACCGACCTGGGCTTCATCGTCGGCCCGCGCCTGAACGCCGCCGGGCGTCTGGACGACATGAGCCTGGGCATCGAATGCCTGCTCACTGCCGATGCCAATCGGGCCCGGGAAATGGCCGCGCAACTGGACGGCATGAACCAGGATCGCAAATCCATCGAGCAGGGCATGCAGCGTGAAGCACTGGCGCAGCTCAAGGACTTGCCGGTGGAGTCGATGCCGTTTGGTCTGTGCCTGTTCGATCCGGAGTGGCACCAGGGTGTGATCGGCATCCTTGCCTCGCGCATGAAAGAGCGCTATTTCCGCCCGACCATTGCGTTCGCCGATGCCGGTGATGGCTTGCTCAAGGGCTCCGGACGCTCTGTGCAGGGCTTTCATATTCGCGATGCGCTGAGCGTCGTCGCGGCGCAGCATCCAAATCTGATCGCCAAGTACGGTGGCCACGCGATGGCGGCCGGACTGACCTTGCCGCAGGAGAATTTTGCGCTGTTCGCCGAGGCATTCGACGCAGAGGTGCGTAGGCAACTTCGCGAAGAAGATCTCACCGGGCGCATGTTGTCGGATGGCACGCTCGCCGTCGAAGAATTCCACCTGGAACTGGCCCGCGCCTTGCGCCATGCCGGGCCTTGGGGGCAACACTTCCCGGAGCCGCTGTTTCACGGTGTGTTTCAATTGGTCGAGCAGCGCGTGGTCGGCGAGCGGCATCTGAAAGTGGTACTCAAAAGCGAATGCGGTTCGGTGAAGCTCGATGGCATCGCGTTTGGCATTGATCGCGATGTGTGGCCGAACCCGACGATCCAGTGGGTTGAACTGGCTTACAAGCTCGACGTTAACGAGTTTCGCGGCAACGAGACTGTGCAGTTGATGATTGCCCACATCGAACCGCGCTGAAGATCAAAAGGTCGCAGCCTTCGGCCGCTCCTGCAGTGGGCCGCATTTTCTCTGCTGGAGCTGCCGAAGGCTGCGATCTTTTCTGGAACCCCTCGAGATCCCCCATTGTCGACTAGGCTCTAAGCACTGCTTGATTGGCCTTGTGACGTCTTGTCGAATTTTGCCCGCGGGGGCGGGTGTTGCACCCTTTTTCTGTCACTCGTCGACTTTTCAAACAGAACCCTGGAGCCTGCCCACTGATTCGAGAGGTGCCCCATGAGTCTGCTGCTTGAACCTTTTACCCTTCGCCAACTGACCTTGCCCAACCGCATCGCCGTGTCGCCGATGTGCCAGTACTCCAGCGTCGACGGCCTGGCCAACGACTGGCATCTGGTGCACTTGGGCAGCCGCGCGGTGGGTGGTGCCGGTCTGGTGTTTACCGAAGCCACGGCGGTTACCGCTGACGGGCGCATCACTGCCGAAGACCTCGGTTTGTGGAACGACGAACAGATCGCGCCGCTGCAACGCATCACCCGTTTCATCACCGCTCAAGGCGCGGTCGCCGGTATTCAACTGGCTCACGCCGGGCGTAAGGCCAGCACCCATCGGCCGTGGATCGGCAAGCATGGCAGCGTCAAACCGGAAGATGGCGGCTGGACCCCGGTCGGGCCATCACCGATTGCCTTCGACCCGCAGCACACGCAACCGAAGCAGCTGGATGAAGGGCAGATCGCCGAAGTGATTCAGGCCTTCGTCGATGCGGCCAAACGTGCGCTGACGGCGGGTTTCAGCGTGGTTGAGGTGCATGCCGCGCACGGCTATCTGCTGCATCAGTTTCTTTCGCCGCTGAGCAATCAACGCCGCGATCAATATGGTGGCTCGTTCGAGAATCGTATCCGTCTGGTGCTGCAAGTCACTGAAGCGGTGAGGGCGGTGTGGCCAGAGCAATTGCCTGTATTCGTTCGCGTCTCGGCGACCGATTGGGTGGAAGATGGCTGGAATCCGGATGAGACCGTCGAGCTTGCGCGTCGCCTTCATACGCTGGGCGCCGATCTTATTGACGTGTCTTCAGGAGGGACCGCTGCAAACGCGGAAATCCCGGTTGGGCCCGGTTATCAGACGCGCTTCGCCGAACGTGTACGCAAAGAGTCAGGCATTGCCACCGGCACCGTCGGAATGATTACCGAGCCTGCGCAGGCCGAACACATTTTGCGCACTTGCCAGGCCGATATCATCTTCCTCGCTCGCGAACTGCTGCGTGATCCGTACTGGCCGCTGCATGCCGACGATGATCTGGGCGGGCGCAAAGCGGTGTGGCCGGCGCAATATCAGCGGGCGACGCATCGGGATCAGCCGATTCATGAATCGGATATGCGGGATTGACTGAAGGCTGGAAAGCAAAAGCCCCGAGCCAGTGATGGTCGGGGCTTTTGTGTGCTCGAGAGTTTTGTATTGCCTGAGCAGGCCTCTTCGCGAGCACGCCCGCTCCCCACAGCATACAAATTCCAATTGTGGGAGCGAGCCTGCTCGCGAATGGCGCCTGAGCTGGGCTTCAAGTCCTCAAGGGTACTTACGCTTGTCCGGCGCCGGCGGGAAATACTGGTACAACCAGGTCTCGCTCAATGTGCGGTCATTGGTGCGAATGAACAGGCGCAGCTCCACCGGCTCGACGCTGTCATTGGTCGGGTACCAGTCGAACAGGATCCGGTAACCCTTGATGTCATCCAGTACCAGCACACTGAAGTCCTGCACCTTGCCGTTGGAACAAGTGATCACCGGTTCGATCCCGGTGCCCTGCGGCAAGCGCTCCAGACCGCCACCGGTGAAGTCCACGGCAAAACGGCGCGCCCACACTTTCGGGTAATGCTCGCCGGGTGCCCAGCCTTCGGTGAACCCACCCATGCCGGAGCGGGTCGCATGCACCCGGGCCAACGGCGTTCCCACTGGCGGTAAGGCGCTCCAGTACAGCTTGTAACCGTAATTCAGTGAATCACCTGCCGCGACGGGTTTTTTTGGCGTCCAGAAGGCAACGATGTTATCCAGCGTCTCGCCGGTCGTAGGAATTTCCAGCAGATCGATCGAGCCTTCGCCCCAAGCGGTTGTTGGTTCTACCCACAGGCTCGGGCGCTTGCTGTACCAGTCGACAGTGTCCTGATAGTTGGCAAATTCGTGATCGGTCTGCACCAAGCCAAAACCCTTCGGATCGGTGTCGGCAAATGCGTTGAATTGCAGCGTCGCCGGGTTGTTCAACGGACGGCAGATCCATTCGCCATTGCCGCGCCACATGGCCAGGCGATCGGAGTCATGAATCTGCGGATGAATGGTATCGCACATGCGCCGTTCGTGAGTGCCACAGCTGAACATACTGGTCATCGGTGAAATGCCCAACTGTTCGATGGCGGTACGCGCATTGATGTGCGCATCGATTTCCATGACGACACGTTCGGCCTGGCAATCGATATCGAAGCGATAGGCGCCAGTAGCGCTCGGCGAGTCGAGCAGGGCATAAACCACAAACCGCGTGGCGTTCTTGTCCGGCGTCTCGAACCAGAATTGGGTGAAGTCGGGAAACTCCTCGCGCTTCTTCGCGTAGGTGTCGATGGCCAGGCCGCGCGCGGAGAGGCCATATTGGCCAGTGGCGTCGACCGCACGGAAATAGCTGGCGCCGAGAAACGACACCACGTCATGCCGATCCAGCTCCGGCGCCTTGAACAACTTGAAGCCGGCAAAACCCAGGTCGCCCTTGAGCTGCTGGGTGTCGACCGAAGTGTTTTCATAATTGAACAGCGCCGGGCGGAAATGTACTTCGCGCGCCATGCGTGTCTTGGGATCAACGCTGTACATGCGCACCGGCTGACGGAAACCCATGCCGACGTGGAAGAACTGTACGTCCAGCTGGCCTTTGTTTTCCTTCCACAAGGAGTGTTCGCCGTCGTAGCGGATCGCGTTGAAATTCTGCGGCGTCATGGTCGCCAGAGTTGGTGGCAACACCTGTTTCGTATCCTGATAGGCACTGCCGGCGAGCTGCTTGGCCTGACGCTTCAACGACTCGAAATCGAAGGCCTGGGCCTCACCATCAGCGGCGCCACCATTGGCAGCCCAAGCGCGAGCCGCTAGCAGGCCCGACGCGGAAAGACCGGTATAGGCCGCAATGGCCATGGACGCTTTGAGCAAATTCCTGCGGTGCATAAATACAACCTGTCGTGTGCAATCCAGCGCCGTTCCTGGCACCTGTCGGATCGGAAATTACGGTTCGGTCATGCCTTCGGCCAAACGCAACGGACTATAAACAGATGCCCGCTAGCTTAATCGGTTCGATTGTCGGGCAAAAAGGCTTGTTTGCATCGTGTCATCTGGCAATGAAACAAGACATGTCTGTAACTTTTCTGACAGGACTCTCTGATTTAGAGGGCATATCTGCTTTTGTCGATTAATTACTCTAAAAACCACTTTTCAACGCCGATTTAATTCCTATGCTATGGACAAGACCGGATACAAGCCTTCGTGCCGGCGGGGCACACGACGCTGCTCGAAGAGGCAGGGCGATGTGAGGTTCAGCAGTTTCTTGACTCAACAGAGAAGGACATCGTCCATGGCAAAAATACAGAGCATCACCGAAATCCTGGGCATCTTCCCTTGCTTGGGCGGCGGACGCAGAAGACGCCGTCTCAATTCCGACGAGTTGAAACTGGTGGAACGTTATCGAGAGCTGTCGGAAAGCGACCGGATCGCCATGCGCTATCTGGTGGATGCGATGCGCAGTGTTTCGCGATTCTAATAGAGGAGGGGAAAGGGGCAGGCCGAAAAGCCTGCGCCTTTTCATTGCGTAACGTGCGAACCGGGCTCTTGCGAGCAGCGAGCAACATCTGGAAGCACACTGGGAAGTCGGGACCGGGCACTTTCGAACTAGGCTGAGGGCCTTAGATCCGGATAACCCTTGTTTGGAGACGGAACATGAACACCCGTGGATTGCTCGATCAACTGCTCAAGTCCGGGCAGGAAATGCTGCAGAACAAGGCCGGCGGCGGTTCCAGCAAGTCGGCTGCCGGCGGACTCGGTGGTCTGCTCGGTGGCTCGCCTGGCTCCAGCGGCCTCGGGGGATTGCTCTCCGGCGCGGGCGGCGGCGCATTGGCCGCAGGCGCGATGGGCCTGCTGCTAGGCAATAAAAAGGTCCGCAAAGTCGGCGGTAAAGTGGCGATCTATGGCGGCCTGGCCGCATTGGGCGTGCTGGCGTACAAAGCCTACGGCAACTACAACGCGCAGAAAGGCAGCGCACCACAACGCGAACCGCAAACCCTCGACCGCCTGCCTCCAGCGCAGGTCGAGGAACATAGCCAGGCGATCCTCAAAGCTTTGGTCGCCGCCGCCAAAGCCGATGGCCACATCGACGAGCGCGAGCGCGAACTGATCGAAGGTGAATTCACCAAAATCGACAGCGACCAGGAACTGCAACACTGGCTCCACGCCGAACTCAACAAACCCCTCGACCCCACCGACGTCGCCCGCGCGGCGAACACGCCCGAAATGGCGGCAGAGATGTACATCGCCAGTGTGATGCTGGTGGATGAGGAAAATTTTATGGAGAAAAGCTATCTGGATGAGCTGGCGCGGCAGTTGAAGCTGGAGCCGGGGTTGAAGGTGGAGTTGGAGAGGCAGGTGCGGTTGGCGGCAGATTGATTCTATGGGGTGAGAAATCGCAGTGTTGTGCTGCGATTTTCCCTGGTCGCCTATTGAGGCTTAAATACGGATTAAGCATGGAAAGCTGTTTTGAATTTGTTCCATTCGTGAGCAGCGATGCAAGCAAGCCGATCATGAATTATTCAGTTTTTTCAAAAAATTCGAGTTTGCTTTTGATCCTGAACTCAGGTAGAAAAATTCGGAGTTTTTGATTGGACTACCGCTTTATCGTATTCGATATTTAGCATTTCGATCACAAATTCTTTGCAAGCGTGAATAGTTAGTTCTGATCGTTTGTGCTAACTGCAGCGCGGAACAAAGCTGGCAAGCATTAAGCGTTTTTTCAGTAGCCGTAAACGGGTACGAAATACGAAAGCGGAGGGTGCGATTTTTTCCATTCTTTCGCAAATACTATGCCAAGTTCAATTTCTTCTTTTGTCATTTTTTCTGCGATCTCAGGCAGGATCATTTTTCCATCTTCAGGTCCTGTTCCACCACCCTCGAGCTTGGACATCAGGTACGCTAGTCCATATGCCTCCACAAGATTTTTGGTGTATCCAAGATTGTCTGGCATATGAGCGACGCTGAGTGCATAGTTGCCTACGGCATTAATGTATCCGCCTTCAGCAGATTTTTTTAGCCAGTAAGCTGCATCCTCTTTTTTACCGTTGTGTTCAAACAAATAATTGGCGTAAAGATACATTGCTCTCGGATAACCACCATTAGCTGAGGCTCCATACCATTTCTCAACAGCCTTTTCACGACTGCCAGGAATCAAAAACCATCCCCCGCCGTCTTTATAAATACCGGCGAGTGTATTTTGAGCTAGTGGGTCACCTGCGTTGGCGGCTCTTTCCAACCAGTCAAATCCTTGTTTAGTGATAAACATTACTGTCATCGCTTCGGTGTCGCCATTCTGGGCGCGTTCACGCGCGATTTTTATTGCTTGCTCGCGCCAGTCATCAGCTGTCTTGCCCGTACATTCACCCAACTCGTTGCAGAGATCATTTTTACTGCTCAATCGGAGCATTGCATAAAGGTTGCCCTGTTCAGCTGCGGCCTCATACCATTTTCTCGCGTCGGAAGTCGTATATCTATTACTAAGTCGAATTGCTTCGGCCAAGTAATACTGAGAAGTACTGTCTCCAGCTTCCGCTGCTCTTTCCAGTAGCGGCTGGGAGTCATACCAGTCACTTTGCTGGTATAGAATTAATCCTTTTTCTTTAGCAGATTTTTGTTCCGGTGTTAGGTGTGCGAAAGCCGTGGAGGATATGAGTAATGAGAACAGTAGTCCAGATATAATCTTATTAATCAATGTTGGGTCCTTTATAAACTACTTTAGTATCTTGAATGGGGGCAAAGGCTGGGCCTTTGTAAATCGGGTTGTAATCGCAATATCCATTTAGACGTGCGCCGAGCTTTGCGACATGCTCGCGATATCGTAGTCTAGTATTATTGCTAATGGTGTCGAGAGCGTTGACGCGTTCTGCCATAAAAGAGTCAAGCTTCAATTTGTTTTTGCAGTATGCTGAACCTGCTTGTGCTGGACGTATTCCATCGCGGTTCATACGGATAATTGATTCTTCAAACTGCTGAGCAGCATTAGACTTGGTGGATATCCATCTTAGGCACTGCTCAATTGCTCTTTGCTGGATCTGATGCGCGTCGTCCTCCTCGAAGGTCTTATTCTCCTGCTCCTCCTCCACTGAAAAGGAAGTAGGAGCCGAGCTCAGCGCCATCAACAATGGTCCAAACGCTTGAGGTTGTAAGTTGAACACCCACTCACGCATCTGTTGCTGATTTTTGTCAAAAACGAGAGTGTAAGCAATCTGCCCACCCCGATCCCCTTCCGTGAGCGCTTCAAAAATCTCTTTAACAATTGCATACCCACGCACATACGCAAAAACTACATCAATACCTGTGGCGCCAAGGAAGCTCAGTTTTTCCATATAGGCTGATGCTTCCTTATCCACCCACTCAAGATCCTTGTATTGGTTCGCGGCCATTTCCTGTCGCACCAGTTCCGTCAGGGCCACGATGCTGTCGTAGCCGACTTCAAAGGTCAAATAACCTTTTACGCCTGCGCCCCAGACCAGGGCCCCCTTGATCGACAGCAATAGATGGCCGTTTTGCATCCGCAGCTGCATATCACCGGAGTAGCCGGCGCCGAGGGCTACGGCCATTTCCACTTCGAGTTTGGCCAGTGGACGCCACTGGTTGGCGGAGATGCGGTTGGGCACCGGTGCAGGAGGGAGGACGCTTGGGGGAGGGCACCAGAACAGTTTGCCGGTTACCTTGCACCCGGCCTGGGCACCGGCAAAGACTTCAAACTTTGCCAGATCGCCGGATTTTTCGGCCATGTCGACGCCGACCAGGCTGGTGTAGCCAGTTTTTTGATCCAGGGTCAAATCGCGCGACAGCATGAGACTTGCGCCGGCGAAGCCCCAAGCCTTGGCTTCAAGATTCAATGACAGTTTGCCGAAGTTGACGCTACGTACGCTGCCGTCGTGGGCCTTGTATTTCGCTATCCAGGGATCGGCCTATGCCCGTTTAGGGAACTCGACTTTGAGCAAGCTGACTTCCCCGCGCCACGCTGTTACCAATACGGAAAACGCTACCAAGTGATCAAATGTATCAGGTACCACTAACCAACTCCTAAAGCGGAACGTTCGTTGTGCTGGTATTTCCTTGTGCATGTCTTGTCGTTTTTTATCAAAGGTGTGGCGACCCTCCTAGGGTGCTTTAGCAGGGCAGAACTCCGGTCCTTTTTCCATATAGATCCGTATGGCTTCCCACTTACCCAAGGCATGGGCAGGAGTCATGACCTCCTGTGTGAAAAAGTGCACCGTATCGGCCTTGGGATTATCTATGGCCATGCCAAAGGTGTAGCTACTGATTACGCCTACTCCAGTGAATCCGGTGCTGACTGAGATCCACGCAACCTTGTCTTCCCAAGGCTGGATCACGGGTTCGTCGGAGCCATTCGGGAAGTAACAGACCTCTCGGCGTTGGTTAAATCGGATGGGTCTGGCGCGGGCTTTGTTCCTTGTGGTGCTGAGAATCGCGTACAGGCCAATCAGCGCTGCGCCCCCTCCACACCAGAACGCTAGTGATATTCCGAACTCAAAAAAATCGTTGAAGTAAAACCAGAAGCTTCTGCCGAATGGGTTTATGAATGCTGCGAAGCCCATCAATGTTGGGAGAACCAATAGACAAACGATAACTACGACTGTTGGGAGCTGATACAGCTAATCGCACTTGGAAAGACTTGGTGAGATTGCTGCTACCCAAGTCCAGATAGGTGTCGTTGACTTCAACAAAACTTCCGCCGAGATCCACTGGGATTTGCCCGGTCGGAACTGGCAGCGGTGAGAAAAATAATGCTTCACCTGGGCAAAACGACGAGTTCCACCTGCCGTGGGGCAGTGATTTTTAAGATCAAGTTCGACTTGCTGTTCAGGTTTGGATGGCATGCAATTCAACCGAGAAAATGTAGGCGGTATTGGCAACTACAGCAAAGCAAAGGTGACAGATTTATTTTCTAAAAAATACATCTATCACCCTGTCACCTTTAGCTCTCTTGGCTCCTACGCCTGGTTAATTATGCTGTGCTTCCTGTTCCGTTGATGAGCGCTCTAGATCTATTTTGAAGTAACTCATGAAATCTTGATCACGAGCAAAAGCTTTTTCGATTTTTGCTGACTGTTCTTTCAACGCTGCGCTCGGTTGTGCCCACTCTTCGGGTGGAAGCTCTTCTGACCACCTTTCAACTGACTCGGGAAATCCTTTCATGCTGTAGCGGTGATCCCATTCCGCTATCCAGTACGGAAGACGCCACAACGTAATTAAATGAGTCAAATACCACCATGCCACACCCAATGCAGAGCGCTCCTTGTGTTGGTATTCCTCTCGCATATCATCGCGTTCTTTATTGAAACTATGGCTGCCCTCAAAAGGGGCCTTGCCGGGGCAGAATTGAGTGCCCTTTTCCATGTAGATGCGGATGGCTTCCCATTTTCCTAAACCATGAATAGGTGTCATTACCTCTTGATTCAGAAAGTGTACCGTATCAGCCTTGGGGTTATCGATGGCCATGCCAAATGTATAATTTCTCATTACACCTACTCCCATAACTCCCGTACTTATTGAAAGCCAGGCGACAGTATCTTCCCAAGGTTGGATTATCGGTTCTTCAGATCCGTCAGGAAAAAAACAGACCTCACGCCGTTGGCGATTAAATCGAATTGGACGAGCTCTTGATTTTTTGAGGGTACTGCTGATTACTACATAGCTACCGAGGATCGCCACTCCCCCAGCGCACCAGATAGATAGTCGCAAGCCAAACTCAAAAAAATCGATAAAGTACCACCAGAAACTGCGACTAAAGGGATTATTGATTCCAGCGAGGCCTGCAAGTGTTGGAACAATTAATAAACATGAAATGAGTACGAGCATCACACTTGCGATCATCACTCTCGCTTGGAATGCCTTGTTCACATTACTGTTGCCTACATCAAGAAACGTATCGTTTACTTCAATGAAGCTTCCTCCCAAATCCATGGGCGTTTGCCCCGTCGGAATTGGTTTCGGTGAGAAAAATATGGCTTCACCTGTAGCGAAGCGCCGGCGTTCTCCCGCAAAAGGTCGGTTTTGTTTGAAATCAAACTCATCGTTTTTGTTAAGGTTCGAATACATGCTTTCAACCTGTCAGGTTTGGAGAACTCAAGGCTTCACTGTTGATTACTAACCATGGGGCATCGGATGCTCGAGTTCGTAGTACTGAAACTGGTGAAAACGAAAACTTGCCACTTTGGGCGTTAAACGTAACAGACTCGAAGCGCTTTTCTAGAAATATCTCTTCGCCTGCCACAGGGGGATAGCGCAGAGCAATACCCATGCCATGTTGCGCATTGGTTTCATTCTGAAAAATCTCAAAGCCAAGTTTGAGCGGTGCATCCAGAGCACTCAACAGATTGAGTTGATAGAGCATCGGCTCACTCCACGGCTCCCAGCCATTGACGATCAGTTGTCCCGAGTCGCCAGCCAGAGTCATACTGGCACCGGCCAGCTTGGCTCCATCACCTGAGCGAAGAGCTTCAGTCCGTCTTGCCGCAGAGCCTTTTTCGCCGTAAATACCAGTGCCAACTGCAATAGTGCTAAAAACATATGCAAAGGGGGTTAAAGCACCTGTGATTCTACCCAGTCTAGCTGCCAGTTTTATTTTTCCAGCAGCACTGGAATAGTTTTCTATTGCAGGAGACAGACTAGTGATAGCGATGCCTTGGAAGGCAGCGAAGGTGCCTCCTGCCATAGAAAAGAAGGGATTAAATAAAGCTAATTTGTCTGAAGCGTCCGCTTCTTTTTTGAGGGAGTATTTACTAGATACTCTAATAAAGCTGATTATTTGCATCACTGCCGCTGCCGAAGCGAACAAATCCCCGCCAGCTGACTTAGACACTTCTCGACTTAATCGCCTGTGGCAAAACGACGAGTTTCACCTGCCGTGGGGCGGTGATTTTTATGATCAAGTTCGACTTGCTGTTCAGGTTTGGATGGCATGCAATTGAACCGAAAATATTTAGGCGGTTTAGGCAACTACAGGGAGTCGCTAGTTACGGCTCGAAAAGGGACGGGCTTATTTTTTTTGAAATGAACCATCCCCTTTTGTTTTTCAGTTTTGTAAAAGCTCAGACTTGACCTGACGGCTCTCGGGCTATTGATTTCTGGCTACTATATAGCTCAGCTGTTTTTTATTCTTCTGCCTTGCTTTCGTTTAGGTTTGCCTTGAAGTACGTCATAAAATCCTGTCCTTGAGCAAAGGCTCTTTCGATTTTCGCGCTTTGCTCTTTAAGCGCGGGACTTGGCTTGCCACATTGATCAGGCGGAAGAGGTTTAGACCACTCAGCAATGGAATCAGGTAGAGATTTCATGCTGAAACGATGGTCCCATTCTGCTACCCAATACGGAAAACGCCACCAAGTGATCAGATGTGTCAGGTACCACCAACAAACTCCTAAAGCGGAACGTTCGTTGTGCTGGTATTCCTCGTGCATGTCTTGTCGTTCTTTATCGAAGGTGTGGCGACCCTCGTAGGGTGCTTTAGCAGGGCATAACTCCGGTCCTTTTTCCATATAGATCCGTATGGCTTCCCACTTACCCAAGGCATGGGCAGGAGTCATAACGCCTTGTCTCACAAAATGCACTACGTCAGCTCTGGAATCGTCGAACGCCATACCAAATGTATAGGCGCTTGTTACGCCTACTCCAGTAATACCTGTAATGATCGAAAGCCAAGATACTATCTCTTCCCATGGTTGAATGACGGGGAGGTCAGAACCTTCGGGAAAGAAACAGACTTCACGACGTTGGCGGTTGAATCTAATTGGACGGGTGCGCGACTTCGCTCTGGTAGTGCTTAAGATAACGTAAATACCCAAAAGCGCAGCTATACCTCCACCCCAAATACTAAAGGTCACACCGAAATCGAACATGCCTGCAGTTCTGTCCCAAAAGGACTCGGAAAATGGGGATCCCCAGGTAGTAGATCCTGCAAGCAAAGGCAAAATAATCAGGCATGAAAAAATAAACATCATCCCGAGCCCAATCATTGCCCTCGCTTAGAAAGCCTTGCCGAAATTACTACTGCCTACGTCGAGGAATGTATCATTTACCTCAACAAAGCTTCCGCCCAAATCCATGGGGACATTGCCCGTTGGTATCGGAAGCGGGGAGAAGAATAATGCCTCACCTGTCGCGAATTTACGTTTCTCACCAGCCACGGGCCGTATTTTTTTGAGATTTAGATCGTCGCTCGATTGCTCATTTATTGAAGACATTAGGTTTGCCCGGCTTGTTTTGATGATTCGAGCACAATTAGCGTGTCGGTGGTCACAATGAATGCTTGAGCAGCTGTATTTCGTGCGCTGAGAAACCCGGTTGTTGAAAATCCCTTTCCGCTTCCAAGGTTAAGTGTTTTGGTTGAAACATTATTTCCTGATGTTTTTGGGCTCCCGGGACTGGAAGGTATCGCAACTTTGTGGCAGGGCCGTGCAAAGGGGTGTTTGATTAAATGAAAAAGCGACGGATTATTTAATTGCAGAAGTGTCTGTTAAATAAATCCATCGCTTTTTTTTGTTGGTTGTTCTCTAAGCGTAATGGGTTCGCTAGTACCCGTATGTCGGATGAAAATACGATAAAGGAGGGTGAGATTTTTCCCATTCTTTCGCAAACGATATCCCAAGATTTATTTCTTCAGGTTGCATTTTTTTTGCGATTTCTAAGAGGTTCAGTCTTGCATCCTCCGGTGCGATTGCTTCACCTTTGAGGCTTGCTATTAAGTAGGTGAATCCGTAAGCCTTAACGAGATCTAAAGGGAATCCATAAGTGTCTGGAAGATGGGCAATGTTTAATGCATAGCCCCCTAATGCGTTTATATGTCCGGATTCAGCTGTTTTTTTGAGCCAGCTTCCGACCTCTTCTTTACTGCCATTGTGTTCATATAAATAGTTTGCATACAGATACATGCCAGGAGGAAAACCTCCTTCTGCTGAAGCCTTAAACCATTTTTTTATTGCTCTCTCCCGACTCCCTGGGATCAAAAACCATCCCTCTCCACTTTGGTAAGCACTAGCGAGCCGCTGTTGAGCAAAACTATCACCCGATTCTGCGGCTCTTTCTAGCCATTCCAATCCTTGATTTGCCGTAAACAGCACAACCATTGCCTCCGTATCACCTTTGTCGGCACGTTCACGGGCAATTTTTAAAGCTTGCTCTCTCCAGTCAACATTACCTTTCCCCGCGCAGTCATCTGATAAGTTGCAAAGATCCTTTTTACTACTTAGTCGTAGCATAGCGTAAAGTTCACCTTGCTCTGCCGCGGCGACGTACCAATTTCTGGCCTCCTCTGTCATGTATCGATTGCTCAGCCGTATCGCCTCACCTAGAAAATATTGAGATTTTTTATCGCCGGCCTCAGCTGCGGTTCGTAAAAAAGATTGCGAGGAAGTCCATGCTCCTTGTTGATAAAGAATAATTCCCTTGTCTTTGGCTATTGCCTCGGACTCTGTTAACTGTGCAGCGCAGGCACTGGATAAAATAAAGAATGTAAAAAAACTTAAGATTACTCGATTAATCAATGTTTGGCCCTTTGTAAGTAGCTTTGAGACCTTGAACTGGTGCGAAAGCAGGTCCGGTGTATATGGTGCTGTAGTCGCAGTGCTTATCTAAACGTATTCCAAGTTTAGAGACCCGATCTCGATACCTGGATCGCATGGCGTTGTTGGTTTCGTCAAGCCCTAATACCCGTTCAGCCATAAATAGATCTAGCTTTGCCTTGTTTTTACAGTAAGAGAGTCCAGCTTGTTCAGTTCGTGCACCATCTCGATTCATACGGATGATCGCTTCTTCAAACTGTTGGTTTGCGTCAGGCTTGCTGGATATCCATCCTAGGCATCGTTCAATTGACTGTTGCTGTAAAAGGTGAACTTCATCTTCATTGAAATTTTCTTTTTCTTTTCCGCTGTCTTCTACTGTGAGCGGTTTGGGCGGAGTGCTCAGCGCCAGAAGTAGTGGCCCTAATGCCTGCGGTTGCAAGTTATATACCCAATCCCGCATTATTTTCTGGTTTTCAGCTATTGCGATTGAGTAAGCAATCTGCCCACCCCGATCCCCTTCCGTGAGCGCTTCAAAAATCTCTTTAACAATTGCATACCCACGCACATACGCAAAAACTACATCAATACCTGTGGCGCCAAGGAAGCTCAGTTTTTCCATATAGGCTGATGCTTCCTTATCCACCCACTCAAGATCCTTGTATTGGTTCGCGGCCATTTCCTGTCGCACCAGTTCCGTCAGGGCCACGATGCTGTCGTAGCCGACTTCAAAGGTCAAATAACCTTTTACGCCTGCGCCCCAGACCAGGGCCCCCTTGATCGACAGCAATAGATGGCCGTTTTGCATCCGCAGCTGCATATCACCGGAGTAGCCGGCGCCGAGGGCTACGGCCATTTCCACTTCGAGTTTGGCCAGTGGACGCCACTGGTTGGCGGAGATGCGGTTGGGCACCGGTGCAGGAGGGAGGACGCTTGGGGGAGGGCACCAGAACAGTTTGCCGGTTACCTTGCACCCGGCCTGGGCACCGGCAAAGACTTCAAACTTTGCCAGATCGCCGGATTTTTCGGCCATGTCAACGCCGACCAGGCTGGTGTAGCCAGTTTTTTGATCAAGGGTCAAATCGCGCGACAGCATGAGACTTGCGCCGGCGAAGCCCCAAGCCTTGGCTTCAAGATCCAATGACAGTTTGCCGAAGTTGACGCTACGTACGCTGCCGTCGTGTGCCTTGTATTTCGCTATCCAGGGATCGGCCTTTGCCCGTTTAGGGAACTCGACTTTGAGCAAGCTGACTTCCCCGCGCCACGCTGTTACATCCAGTGCAACCTCCAAGTTGGCAATCTGAGGGGAACCACTTTTCAGAGTGGGGCCTTCCATTTTGACTTCCGACAGCAGGTTGGCGCTTTCCGGGAGTAAGCATCGAACCAGTTGGGCCTGGGGGCTGTTGTCGAACAGCATGAGATTGCGCAGCTGTTTATCTTCGAAAACCATGGCTTTCAGGTTTTCGCCCCAGGTTTGGCGTTTGGCTTCGGCTTTCAGGCTTTCGACTTTGTAGCCTTTGGCTTCCAGCGCCGCGAAGAACTTATCAGGCACAAACAGTCCATGTTCATCGAACCATGGTCCCTTTTCATCGAATTGGAGCGCACCTTCCTGTTCCAGCCAATCGCTGAATACCCGGTCGTCGTCGGCCTCTTTGGCAATCGATTTCGGCAGACTGGTCGCCAGTTCCTTGAGCTGTCCTTGGAATGCGTTACCACTGATTTGTGCCAGGTGTTTCAGGCTGATGTGGTTGAGGATCGTCGTTGACGAGGCGCTACTGAGTTCGCGCAGAGGTATGTTGGTTTTGGCCAGACGTTCGATCGGCTTAGGCTTATAGCTTTCCGCTTCCCACAGGAACAGGCGGGATGGCTTGAGCCCACGTATACGCGCCTCTGCAGTAAGCTGGATTCGCTCTGCCTCGTTATTCAAGTCGTACCACTGCTTTTGCAAACTGACGAACAGGACGCCGGGCGGTGCGGACTTGCCGCCAGTCGCCGACACCCATTGAGAGTAACGCTCCTCGATTTTTTTTTCGAGTTCATCGCGTTTGTTGGTCAGCTCGATAAACGCCTGAAAATCCTCGCTGCCGGTGTATTGGTCGTCAGGGCTGAGCGCGAACTCGGGAACTGCAATCCCGCATTCGGCAACTTCTACGATAGCGTTTATGTACGTTGACATCAGATCTTTCAACGCCAGGATGTTGAGCTGGACACCCCTTAGCTTTTTTTCGTCGATCTCGCCGGTTTCGATCAGCTTTTTGTGAAGAGCCTTGTACTCTTTCAAGTGCTCCCAGGCCGAAGCGATCTTGCCAGTGCCAGGATCAAACATTTTGTAGCCGTGGGCTTTCGCCTTGTCGCGCTCTTCAATGTATTTGTCAATTGCGTCACGCGCCTTCAAGGCACGCGGGGTATAAAAAACTCCGTTTTCCCGTTTGTACCCCAGTGTCTTTGCTTTTGCATCGGAGACTTTTTCCAGCGTTTGCATGTTCTGCTGATTTGTCTCGATGCGTTTTCCGGCGTGGAACATCTCACGTTCGGCATGCATTACCGCGTCGCTATCACCTTTGGCTTTTGCCGCTTCCCAATCCTTGCGGCACTGTGCTTTTTTTGCAGTGTCTTCGGGGATTGCGGCTTTCGACGCCATATAACTGGTGTGTTGCTCACCTTCAAGAAAAGCTTCCGGACCCGGAGTGAGGAAGTAGTCCATCAAACCTGCATCGGCGATGTTGCTCATGCGCGTGGCTTTATCAGTGTCGACGGTTTTCTGTTTGAGTAGGCTGACGCTTTCCTTGAGTTTCTCGGACGTGCGCTTGGGCAACAGCCAGAAACGGCGCTGACCAGTGACGTAGATGATGTCGTCATAGCTGCTGCTGCAGCCTGGCTTCATGTCTTTGCAGAACGTTTCCGCGTCGGCAGTCTTTTTTGGCGGATCGGCCGGAATGACAACAGGTGGTTGTTCTGGCGCGGGTGTTTGTTCGGACGTACCTGTCATCTCAGACTTCCAGTCGTTGTACTTTCTCGAATGCCGGCATGTCGCTGCTCAGCACGTTCATGACGTCAGTGCGGGCCTGTAACGGACCTTGGTTTAGATTCGGCAGCAGGCGCTCAAGATGACGTCCTTCTTCAATGCCGTGATCCACCAGCAGTTGCAAATTATCGGCCACGCCAGACAGCTGCGAATCCGATAAGCCCGTAGCGGACTCGGCGTTCCGCAGCCGAATCCAGTACCACCAGCGGATTTCATCGAACGCTATCAGTGTGTTGCTCTTTAGTTGCAACGGATATTTTTGTTCGACGCTAGAGGTATCAACTTTTTCTGTTTGTTCCCAAAGGCGCCATTGTTGATCGTCTCTGTGGGCGGGCGGGGTGAAGACGCTGTCCCAAGGGCCAAACAGAGGTTGGACGGGTACCGTCAGCGCTAGCGCGCTCCAGAATGCCGGGTCGTAGTAACGCGCCAGCGAGTCACCATGAGTCGGGTCGTTCATGCGCAGGAGGCGACGAGCATGCAAGAGCGCGGTCTCCGGTTTTTCACGTGAGGTGAGCAGAATGCCGGCGCGGTTGTCGTGGCATAGCTCAAGGGCTTGGGCGGCGGCAGGACTTCCCGGTGTCAGTTGTAGCCAGATCGGACTGACATCATTCATTTCGGCAAACGGCGTGTCCTGAAACAACTTTTCAACACCATTCAACCCGGCCTGTTGGAAAAGCTTTTCCAGAGCCCGAGGCTGGCGAACGCTGTCTACGATGCCATACAGGGTGCGGTTTGCGGTGGTGCCCGATGGCGTCGTGGCCACGGGTTTTTCCAAAAAGTGACTTAACCATTCAGACATGGGCAAACCTCCCGCGAGCAAGCGCCATTAGCTTGTTTTCCACAGATCGGAACAAGGGGCAGGCCTTGAATGCTTTTTCGTACGAACGGGTTTGCCATAGGTGGCACTGTTACCTGCCCCGCCTTATCAGCATCAGCCTGTTTTAAAGGCCCCGGCATCAACGGCGCAGCAACAGTCCCACTGCCCGGACTACCACCGGAGTTCATATTGATCACCGGCCCGCTCATGGTCACGCCGCCAGCATCAATCTTGATGAAGCTGCCGCCGCCGACCAGGGTCAGCTCGGCGCCGGCCTCCATGACCACTTTCATGCCGCTGCTCAGGTGGATTTCCTGGCCTGCGTCGATGAACTGGCCGGTGCCGATTTTGATGTGCTGGTTGACGCCCACGGTGAGGTGGTCGTTGGCGCGGGTTTCGACTTTGCGGTCGGCGTAGACGGTGTGGTGTTCTTCGGCCTTGAATTCGCTGTAGCTGTTCTGTTCGACGGTGTCGTGGCGTTCGTTGCCGACGCGGATTTTCTGGTCGTGCTCGATGTTTTCGTCCCAGTCGCGCTGGGCGTGCAGGTAGATCTGTTCCTGCCCTTTTTTGTCTTCGATGCGCAGTTCGTTGTAGCCGCCACCGCCCATTGAGCTGAGGGTCTTGAAGGTGCTGCGGGTCTTGTTCGCTGGTAGCTCGTACGGGACGGTGTTTTCCTTGTGGTACAGGCAGCCGCTGATCAATGGCTGATCGGGATCGCCTTCAAGGAAGGTCACCAGCACTTCCATGCCGATGCGCGGGATGGCGATGCCGCCGTACTGGGCGCCGGCCCAGGCGCTGGAGACGCGCAGCCAGCAGCTGGTCTTGTCGTCGGCCTGACCTTCGCGGTCCCAATGGAACTGGACTTTGACCCGGCCGTACTCGTCGCAGTGGATTTCTTCGCCTTTCGGGCCGGTGACCACGGCGCTCTGGCTGCCGAGGATGCGCGGTTTCGGGTGGCGCAACGGCGGGCGATTGGGTACGTCCCACGGCGTGGCCTGGAAACGGTTGCGATAACCCTGATGGAAATCGTCTTTCAGCGCGGTGGTGTCGCTGGTCACCGACTCTTCGAGCACCTGCGGTTGCTTGCCTTCGTGCAGGACTTCGGTGAGCAGCCAGAGGTCGTTCCACTTGGCTTTCGGGTGTTCGGTCAGGGCGAGGAAATGGCCGCTGACCAGCAGTGGCTGATCACTCTTGCCTTCGGCCAATTGGAAGTCGCTGCGATGGCGTTCGAGGGCGCGTTTGGCCAGGTGCTTGCCGCGCTCGCGGTCGATGAAACGGCCCGGGTAATCATAGTCTTCGAGGTCGGGCAGGGCGTCGCCACGGTTTTCGCTTTCCAGTGTCAGGCGCGGCTTTTCGAAGTCGTAATCGCGGCGCGTGGTGCGGCTGGTGCGGGTTTCCAAACGCAGGTCGAAGCGCTTGATCACCGGGTTGCTGGCGACCATGCCCGAGTCTTGCTGATAGGGCACAGGCGCGAGTTTCGGGAACACCGTCTGGTCATCGCCGAACACCAACTTGTGCGCGTTGGCGCTGTGCTTGAAGTGGAAGTGAATGCCTTCTTCCTCGCACAGACGTTGGATGAAGTGCAGGTCCGACTCGTCGTATTGCACGCAGTAGATGCGCTCGGGATAGATCGAACCGGTCTTGAATTCGTAAGCGTTGCTTTGGATTCCGTGCTCTTCGAGGACCATACCGATGATTTTCGGCACGCTGAGGTTCTGGAAGATGCGCTGGTTGATGCGGTGCGCCAGATACGCCAGTTGTGGGCGCAGCGTCACAGAATAACGGGTCAGACGCTTGCCGGAATCGCCTTGCGCGGCGCGGTAGATCTGGCCATGAATGCCGCTGCCGTCAGGCGACAGCTGCAGAAAGGCCGGTTTGTGCAGCAGGGTTTCGAGGTCCAGCGACGGCTGCTCACTGACCAGCTCCACCTCAAAGACAAAAGGCTGGCTGATGGCTTCCCGGCCGGTCAGGGTGAATACCTGAAAATCGGCGGAAAGCCCTTCGATGGTCAGGGCAAAGTGGGTTTCATTGGCCGGCGCGAACATCCCTTGTTCCTCGTGCTGTACAGCGGCGCTCGTCGACGGCCGCAAAAAAGCGGCTCAACGTACGCGAAATTCTGGAGGGGCGTAAACAACATCGACCAGCAGAGCTGGCCGATGCTTGTAACGGTCAGCCGTAATTAAACGACTGGAGCACGCCAGTCATCGGAACCCGAAGTACCGGATACTTCGTGGGTCCAGGTGATTTTGCGGTAGGTGAACTGCACTTCTTCCAGGTGGGTGAAGTGCGCGTTGCCTGGATCCTGGCAGTTGTGCATTTTGTTGTTGATGGCGACGATGATCGCGTCTTCCAGTTTGGTGGTGTAGTAGTGCTCTTGGGTGCCTTGGGCCGAAGTGCGGTACCACTGGATAACGATTTCGCTCATGCGCTCGCCGGAAGTCAGTGCTGCTTGCAGCAGTGGCGAAGCCTTGTCGTAGACCTTGGTGATCACAACTGGCTTGTGAACGCGCTGACCGGTTGGCTGACCGGATTGCGGGTCACGCGGGATGATCACGTCGTGGGTGAAAGCCTGAACCATGACCTGGTCTTCGTGGCCTTCCTGATAGGTGTTGCCAACGGAGTCGGCGGTGAAAGCGCCGGCAGTGATCAGGCCTTGTTTTTCGCCGGTAACCGACATGTACGCTGGTGTTGCCATGGGGTGCTCTCCTTGCGGATAAAGTTAGGGTGCCCGGAGGCGAAATCGCCCGGTGGGTGGCTGAGGGATATCAAGGAGCGTGCCAGGTTTTGCGCGGTGCCCGGATGGCGGGGGCTTGAGGGCGGCGGATTCAGAAACGGCCGATTTTTTACCGCGATAACCGGAAGAAAGTGCGCAAGAAGTTGCGCAGTACTGCGCAACTTCTTGCGCACTTGGCTGCAGGACTTGAACGGTGTGGGCTGCAGGGGATTTATCCCCTGAAATATTACGCCCAACTGCGCAACTTCTTGCGCAGTTGGGCATTTGCCGGGGCCGAGGTGTTTGCTTCGCGAGCAGGCACCTTCCTGCAGAGGCGCAAAACTCGGGTTGGAAAGCGTCTTATAAATGAAACACCGCGCTCGGCTATACTCCCCGCATTTCGATCAGGCACCGAGGAATCACTGTGAAGAACTGGACGTTGCGCCAACGCATTTTGGCGAGCTTTGCGGTGATCATCGCCATCATGCTGATGATGGTGGTGCTCTCTTATTCACGGTTGCTGAAGATCGAGGCCAGTGAAAACAGCGTGCGCGACGATGCCATTCCCGGTGTCTATTACAGCTCGATGATACGCGGTGCCTGGGTCGACAGTTATTTGCAGACCCAAGAGCTGCTCGGGCTCAAGGAAGGCCAGGGCATTTCCAGCGAGGATGCGGCTGACTACAAGGCGTTCGAAGCGCGTCTGCAGGAGCAGATGGCCAACTATCGCAAGACGATGGCGACCGAAGAAGACCGTACCGAATTTGCCGCTTTCGAGAAGCTTCACGCCACCTACATCCAGACTCAGGATGCTGTGCTGGATCTGCACAAGCGCAATCTTGAGGCTGAAGCCGTGAAGATGTTTCACGAAAAACTGACGCCTGCCTGGTACGCCGGGCGCATGAAAGTCAACGACATCATTGGCGAGAACAAAGTCGTCGCCGATAACGCCATGGCCAATATCGACGACGCGGTTGCAACGGCCAAAGTCAGCATGGTCATTTCCCTGCTGGTCGCGGTACTGGCTGCCGGCCTGTGTGGCCTGCTATTGATGCGCGCGATCATGGCCCCGATGAACCGCATCGTGACCATTCTCGAGATCATGCGCACCGGCGACCTCAGTTCGCGCCTGAACCTTGATCGCAAGGACGAGTTCGGCGCGGTCGAAACCGGCTTCAACGACATGATGACCGAACTGACGTCGCTGGTGTCCCAGGCCCAGCGCTCTTCGGTGCAGGTGACCACTTCGGTCACCGAGATCGCCGCCACCTCCAAGCAGCAACAGGCCACCGCCACTGAAACCGCAGCGACCACCACCGAAATTGGCGCCACCTCCCGCGAGATCGCGGCGACCTCGCGGGATCTGGTGCGCACCATGACCGAAGTCTCCACCGCTGCCGATCAGGCTTCGGTGCTCGCCGGCTCCGGCCAGCAAGGCCTGGCGCGCATGGAAGACACCATGCATTCGGTCATGGGCGCGGCGGATCTGGTCAACGCCAAACTGGCGATCCTCAACGAGAAGGCCGGCAACATCAATCAGGTGGTGGTGACCATCGTCAAGGTCGCCGACCAGACCAACCTGCTGTCGCTCAACGCGGCGATCGAAGCCGAGAAGGCGGGCGAGTACGGTCGCGGTTTTGCCGTGGTCGCCACCGAAGTCCGTCGTCTGGCCGATCAGACCGCCGTGGCCACGTACGACATCGAGCAAATGGTTCGCGAGATCCAGTCGGCGGTGTCGGCCGGAGTGATGGGCATGGACAAGTTTTCCGAAGAAGTACGTCGGGGCATGTCCGAAGTGCAGCAGGTCGGCGAGCAGCTGTCGCAGATCATCCATCAGGTGCAGGCATTGGCGCCGCGCGTGTTGATGGTCAACGAAGGCATGCAGGCCCAGGCCACCGGCGCCGAGCAGATCAACCATGCGCTGGTGCAGTTGGGCGATGCCAGCAGCCAGACCGTCGAATCGCTGCGTCAGGCCAGTTTCGCCATTGATGAGCTGAGCCAGGTGGCCGTCGGCCTGCGCAGCGGCGTTTCGCGATTCAAAGTCTGATGAGCGAAATCGTCGCCAAGCGTAGCGCCGCGCCAGTGGCGAAGCAGGCGCTGTTCCTGCTGTTTCGCATCGGCAGCGAACGCTACGCCCTGCGCGCCACTGAAGTGGCGGAAGTGCTGCCGCGCCTGCCGCTGAAGCCGATTGCCCGGGCGCCGCAGTGGGTGGCCGGGGTGTTCGCCTATCGCGGTGCGGTGGTGCCGGTGATTGATCTCAGCGCGCTGACTTTTGGCCAGCCCGCGAAGGAGCGCACCAGCACGCGGCTGGTGCTGGTCAATTATCAGCCGGAGCAATCGCAACCAGCGCAATGGCTCGGGCTGATACTCGAGCAGGCCACCGACACGCTGCGCTGTCATCCGGACGACTTCCAGCCCTACGGCCTCGACAACCGCGAGGCGCCGTACCTCGGCCCGGTGCGCGAAGATGCGCAGGGATTGCTGCAATGGGTGCGGGTCAATGACTTGCTCGATGATGCCGTGCGCGGTTTGTTGTTCCCCGAGCCGCCGCGTGATCCGGCGCAGTCAGAGGCGCAGCCATGAGTGGTGATCAGCGCTTTTTCGATTTCCTCAAGGAACGCATCGGCCTCGATGTCGCTTCGGTGGGCGCGGCGATCATCGAGCGTGCCGTGCGCCAGCGCACCACGCTGTCCCAGGCCGCCCACGCCGACGAATATTGGCAGCTGTTGCAAGGCTCGCGGGACGAACAGCAAGCACTGATCGAAGCGGTGATCGTTCCGGAAACGTGGTTTTTCCGTTACCCGGAATCCTTTGCCACCTTGGGCAAACTGGCCCGTCAGCGTCTCGCCGAGCTCAACAACATGCGCGCGTTGCGCATCCTCAGCCTGCCGTGCTCGACCGGCGAAGAACCCTATTCGATCGCCATGGCCCTGCTTGATGCCGGGATCAAGCCGCATCAGTTCAAGGTCGATGGCATGGACATCAGCCCGCTGTCGGTGGACAAGGCGCGCCGCGCTGTTTACGGCAAGAACTCGTTTCGCGGGCAGGACCTGCAGTTTCGCGAGCGCCATTTCCTGCCTGAGCAGGACGGCCACCGGGTCAGCGAATATGTTCGCGAACAAGTGCGCTGGCAGGTCGGCAATGTCCTCGATCCGACACTGTTGGCGAGCGAGCCTGCCTTCGCTTTCGTGTTCTGCCGCAACCTGCTGATCTACTTCGACCAGCCGACGCAGAAGCAGGTGTTCGAAGTGCTCAAGCGCCTGACCCATGTCGACGGCGTGCTGTTTATCGGCCCGGCGGAGGGCAGTCTGCTCGGGCGCTTGGGCATGCGCTCGATCGGCATCGCGCAGTCGTTCGCTTTCAGCCGTCACAGCGAGCCGCACCCCGAACCGCTGCCGACGCCCAAACCGGTTGCCGTGCCAGTCAGCCAGTCGCCCCGCAGCACGCCGCCCGCGCCAGTGCGCAACCGGCCGTTCGCTGCCGTGACGCCTTTGCCGGTGACGAAAAAAGCCTCCGACCCGGACGCCGCAACACTGCTGGCCAACATCGCCGCGTTGGCCAACGAAGGCAAAAGCGCCGAGGCTCGTGCCGCGTGCGAACATTATCTGCGCCGCCATGAACCTGTGGCGCAGGTGTTCTACTGGCTCGGCCTGCTCAGCGATGTCGCCGGCCTGAGCCTCGAAGCCCAGGGTTTCTATCGCAAGGCCTTGTACCTTGAGCCGCAACACCCCGAAGCGCTGATGCACCTGGCCGCGTTGCTGCAGGCCCAGGGCGACACGGCGGGTGCCCGACGATTGCAGGAGCGCGCCGCCCGCAGCGGGCGCACCGCCGACAGTGAGCGTAAACGATGAGCGCGTCCGACACCTTGAACGTTACCCACGAAGACGCCCGGGCCATCGATGATTGCTGGAACCGTATCGGCATTCATGGCGACAAGACCTGCCCGCTGCTGGACGAGCACATCCATTGCCGCAACTGTTCGGTGTATTCCGCCGCCGCCACGCGCCTGCTCGACCGCTATTCACTGCAGCAGGACCAGCGCGAAGCGGTGGTCGGCAAGGTCGAAATCGATGTCAAAACCCGCTCGCTGTTGATGTTTCGTCTCGGCGAGGAATGGCTCGGACTGGCGACGCGCAGTCTCGTCGAAGTGGCGCCACTGCAGGCGATTCACTCGTTGCCGCATCAGCGCTCGCGCGCCCTGCTCGGGGTAGCCAATGTCCGTGGTGCGCTGGTCGCGTGTCTGTCGCTGGTGGAGTTGCTCGACCTCGACGGCAGCGCTGCGCCGGTCAGCGGCGGGCGAATCATGCCGCGCATGCTGATCATTGCCGCCCATGGCGGGCCGGTGGTGGTGCCGGTGGATGAGGTTGACGGCATTCATGCGATCGACGAACGCATCCTCGACGCGGCGTCGCAGTCCGGTGCGCAGGCCAGTGCCAAGTACACTCGAGGCGTTCTGCAATATCGCGGTCGCAGCCTGCGCTGGCTGGATGAAGAACAGCTGTTGTCCGCCGTGACCCGGAGCCTGACATGACCCCCGAGCAAATGCGCGACGCCTCACTGCTCGAACTGTTCAGCCTCGAAGCCGAAGCCCAGACTCAAGTCCTCAGCGCCGGGCTGCTGGCGCTGGAGCGCAATCCGACCCAGGCCGATCAACTGGAGTCGTGCATGCGCGCGGCGCATTCGCTCAAAGGCGCGGCGCGCATCGTTGGTATCGACAGTGGCGTCAGCGTCGCCCACGTTATGGAAGATTGCCTGGTCAGCGCGCAGGAAGGGCGTTTGTTGCTGCGCCCCGAGCACATCGACGCGTTGCTGCAGGGCACCGACCTGCTGATGCGCATCGCCACGCCGGCCAACGCGCCGCAACCTGCGGACATTGACGCCTACGTGGCGCTGATGGGGCGTTTGCTCGATCCCTCGACCCCAGCCGCTGTGGTTGCCGCGCCGCCAATGGCCGAGTTGCAGATCGAGCCAGCGCCAGTAGCGTCAATACCGATCATGGACGAGCCCGCCGAGCCGCCCCCGCGCAAAAACAAACGCACCACGGAAGGCGGCGAACGCGTCTTGCGCGTCACCGCCGAACGCCTGAACAGCCTGCTCGATCTGTCGAGCAAATCGCTGGTGGAAACCCAGCGTCTCAAGCCGCATCTGGCGACCATGCAGCGCCTCAAACGCATGCAGAACAACGGTCTGCGCGCGCTGGAAAACCTCAATGTGCACCTGAAGGAACATGCTCTGAGTCTGGAAGCACTCGAGTCGCTGGAGGATGCGCGGCGCTTGCTCGCCGAGTCGCAGCAACTGCTCAGCGAGAAAAACGCTGAACTCGACGAATTCGCCTGGCAGGCCAGCCAGCGCGCACAAGTGCTTTACGACACTGCGCTGGCCTGCCGCATGCGCCCGTTCGCCGATGTGTTGAGCGGGCAGGCGCGCATGGTTCGCGACCTCGGCCGCAGCCTCGGCAAACAAGTGCGCCTGGAGATCGAAGGCGAGAAAACCCAAGTCGATCGCGACGTGCTGGAGAAGCTCGAAGCGCCGCTGACCCACCTGCTGCGCAACGCCGTGGATCACGGCATCGAAACCCCGGAACAACGCCTGCTCAAGGGTAAGTCCGAAGAAGGCCTGATCCGCCTGCGCGCCTCCCATCAGGCCGGTCTGCTGGTGCTGGAGTTGAGCGATGACGGCAATGGCGTCGATCTGGAAAAAGTCCGCCGCAGCATCGTCGAACGCCAGTTATCCCCAGCCGAAACGGCAGCGCAATTGAGCGAAGAGGAGTTGCTGACGTTCCTGTTTCTGCCGGGATTCAGCCTGCGCGACAAAGTCACCGAAGTGTCCGGCCGTGGCGTCGGCCTCGATGCGGTTCAGCACATGGTTCGGCAACTACGCGGGGCCGTGGTGCTCGAACAGGCGGCGGGCGAGGGCAGTCGTTTTCATCTGGAAGTGCCGCTGACCTTGTCGGTGGTGCGCAGTCTGGTGGTGGAAGTCGGCGAGGAGGCTTACGCATTCCCGTTAGCGCATATCGAACGTATGTGCGATCTGGCCCCCGAAGACATTGTGCAGGTCGAAGGGCGTCAGCATTTCTGGCACGAAGGCCAGCATGTTGGCCTGGTGGCGGCCAGTCAGTTGCTCAACCGCCCGGCCAGTCAGAACGATGGCAATACCCTCAAAGTCGTGGTGATCCGCGAGCGCGAAGCAATTTATGGGGTGGCGGTCGAGCGCTTCATCGGCGAGCGCACGCTGGTGGTGTTGCCGCTGGATGAGCGTCTGGGCAAGGTTCAGGACATTTCCGCCGGGGCCTTGCTCGATGATGGCTCGGTGGTGCTGATCGTCGATGTCGAAGACATGCTGCGTTCGGTGGACAAGTTGCTCAATACCGGGCGTCTGGAACGCATTGCCCGCCACGGTAACCAGGCCGCCGAAGCAGCGCGCAAACGGGTGTTGGTGGTCGACGATTCGCTGACGGTGCGCGAGCTGCAGCGCAAACTGCTACTCAATCGCGGCTACGACGTCGCGGTAGCGGTGGACGGCATGGACGGCTGGAACGCGCTGCGTTCGGAGAACTTCGACCTGCTGATCACCGACATCGACATGCCGCGCATGGACGGCATCGAGCTGGTCACCTTGTTGCGCCGCGACAACCGTCTGCAATCGCTGCCGGTGATGGTGGTGTCGTACAAGGATCGCGAAGAAGACCGCCGCCGTGGACTGGACGCCGGCGCCGACTATTATCTAGCCAAAGCCAGTTTTCATGACGACGCCCTGCTCGATGCAGTGGTCGAGCTCATTGGGGGAGCGCGGGCATGAGGATCGCAATCGTCAACGACATGCCCCTGGCGGTGGAGGCGCTGCGCCGAGCGCTGGCCTTCGAGCCGGCGCATCAGGTGATCTGGGTCGCCAGCAACGGCGCCGAGGCGGTGCAACGCTGCGCCGAATACACTCCGGACCTGATTCTGATGGACCTGATCATGCCGATCATGGACGGCGTCGAAGCCACGCGGCGGATCATGGCCGAGACGCCGTGCGCCATTGTCATCGTCACCGTCGACCGTCAGCAGAACGTGCATCGTGTGTTCGAGGCCATGGGTCACGGCGCGCTGGATGTGGTCGACACCCCGGCGATCGGCGCTGGCAATGCTCAGGAAGCCGCCGCGCCGTTGCTGCGCAAGATCCTCAACATCGGCTGGCTGATCGGCGACAAGGCGCCGCGTGCGCGCCCGACGCCGAGTTCGCCGCGCAGTTCGCCGTCACGGCAGCGGCTGGTGGCGATCGGTTCGTCCGCCGGCGGGCCGGCCGCGCTGGAAATGTTGCTCAAAGGCCTGCCGAGGGATTTTTCTGCGGCGATCGTGCTGGTGCAGCATGTCGACCAGGTATTCGCCGCAGGCATGGCCGAATGGCTGGCCAGCGCCAGCGGTCTCGATGTGCGTCTGGCCCGCGAAGGCGAGCCGCCGCAGAGCGGCGCGGTATTGCTGGCCGGCACCAATCACCATATTCGCCTGCTCAAGAACGGCACGCTGGCCTACACCGCCGAACCGGTCAACGAAATCTATCGCCCCTCGATCGACGTGTTTTTCGAGAGCGTTGCCAGTTACTGGAACGGTGACGCGGTCGGGGTTTTATTGACCGGGATGGGGCGCAATGGCGCGCAAGGGCTTAAGCTCATGCGCCAACAGGGTTATTTGACCATCGCTCAGGATCAGCACAGCAGTGCGGTGTACGGCATGCCCAAGGCTGCCGCGGCGATCGATGCTGCGGTGGAAATCCGCCCGCTGGAAAAGATAGCGCCACGATTGCTGGAGATTTTCCCCAAATGAACAGGTTGATCCGCAATCCAGGCCCCCGCAGTACTCAGGTGACCGCCCATGAATGATTTACAGATCGACGACATTAAAACCGACGAGAACGCCGCCATGGTGTTGTTGGTGGATGATCAGGCGATGATCGGCGAAGCGGTGCGCCGTGGGCTGTCGAATCAGGAGAACATCGACTTCCACTTCTGCTCTGACCCGCAGCAGGCCATCGCCCAGGCGGTGCGGATCAAGCCGACGGTAATCCTTCAGGATCTGGTGATGCCCGGCCTCGATGGCCTGAGCCTGGTGCGCGAATACCGCAATCATCCGGCGACCAGGGACATCCCGATCATCGTTCTGTCGACCAAGGAAGACCCGCTGATCAAGAGCGCGGCGTTCTCCGCTGGCGCCAACGATTATCTGGTGAAGCTGCCGGACACCATCGAACTGGTCGCGCGCATCCGTTATCACTCGCGCTCCTACATGACCTTGCTGCAGCGCGACGCGGCGTATCGGGCGTTGCGGGTCAGCCAGCAGCAATTGCTCGACACCAATCTGGTGCTGCAACGGTTGATGAACTCCGATGGCCTGACCGGGCTGTCCAACCGTCGCCACTTCGACGAATACCTGGAACTGGAGTGGCGCCGTTCGCTACGCGATCAGACGCAGCTGTCGTTGCTGATGATCGACGTGGATTACTTCAAATCGTACAACGACAGTTTCGGCCACGTCGAAGGCGACGAAGCCTTGCGCAAGGTTGCCGCAGCCATCCGTGATGCCAGTGCACGACCGTCGGATCTGCCGGCGCGTTATGGCGGTGAGGAGTTTGTGCTCGTCCTGCCGAACACCTCGCCGGGCGGTGCGCGGTTGTTGGCCGAGAAGCTGCGCCAGACTGTCGCGGCGCTGAAGATCCCACATAACACGCCGACCGAAGGCTGCGGCCTGACCATCAGTATCGGCCTGGCGACCATGGTGCCGCAGGCGGGTACGGATTGCCGGTTGCTGATTTCGGCGGCGGATCGCGGGTTGTATCTGGCGAAGAACAATGGGCGTAATCAGGTCGGGATCGAATAGCTACGCGATACCTTTGTGGGAGCGGGCTTGCTCGCGAATTTGATGTGTCATTCAGCATTGATGTTGCCTGATGCACCGCTTTCGCGAGCAAGCCCGCTCTCACAAGGAATCTGCGTCAGGCCATGACAAGTGAATCGGCTCACACCCGCCAGACGGGCTGCCGCAGCAGCCTGTTTACGTTATACTCGCCGGCTTTCAAAAGTTCGCCAACGAGTGCTGCCCGTCATGGAAATCAACCCGATCCTGAACACCATCAAGGACCTGTCCGAGCGCTCCGAAACTATTCGGGGGTATCTTTGACTACGATCAAAAGCATGAGCGTCTGACCGAGGTCAATCGCGAGCTTGAAGATCCGAGTGTCTGGAACAAACCTGAATACGCCCAGGAGCTGGGCCGCGAGCGTGCCGCGCTGGCGCAGATCGTCGACACCCTCGACGAACTGAACGGCGGTCTGGCCGATTGCCGCGACCTGCTGGAAATGGCCGTCGAAGAGAACGACGAAGGCGCAGTGGGCGATGTCGTCGCCGAGCTGGCCCGTCTCGAGGAAAATCTGGCCAAGCTGGAATTCCGCCGCATGTTCAGCCATGAAATGGACCCGAACAACGCCTACCTGGACATCCAGGCCGGTTCCGGCGGTACCGAAGCGCAGGACTGGGCCAACATCCTGCTGCGCATGTACCTGCGCTGGGCCGACAAACGCGGTTTCGAAGCGACCATCATGGAACTGTCCGCCGGTGAAGTCGCCGGTATCAAGGGCGCGACCGTGCATATCAAGGGCGAATACGCCTTTGGCTGGCTGCGTACCGAGATTGGCGTGCACCGTCTGGTGCGCAAGAGCCCGTTCGACTCCGGCAACCGCCGCCACACGTCGTTCTCCGCCGTTTTCGTCTCGCCAGAGATCGATGACAAGGTGGAAATCGAAATCAACCCGGCAGACCTGCGGATCGACACCTATCGCTCCTCCGGTGCCGGTGGTCAGCACGTAAACACCACCGACTCGGCGGTACGTATCACTCACGTACCGACCAACACCGTGGTCAGCTGCCAGAACGAACGTTCCCAGCACGCCAACAAGGACACCGCCATGAAAATGCTGCGGGCCAAGTTGTACGAGCAGGAAATGCAGAAGCGCAACGCCGCCTCGCAAGCGCTGGAAGACACCAAGTCGGACATCGGCTGGGGTCACCAGATCCGCTCTTACGTGCTCGATGCGTCGCGGATCAAGGATCTGCGCACCAATATCGAACGCAGCGATTGCGACAAGGTGCTCGACGGCGACATCGACGAATACCTGGAAGCCAGCCTGAAATCCGGCCTGTAACACCCTCTGTGGGAGCGGGCTCGCCCGCGATCCCCAGCCGAAGGCTGGGGGCAACGAACCTGATGGAATACTTAAAGACATGAGCGACCTACAACTCGACCCGCAAGCCCTGCAACAGGAAGAAAACTCCCTGATCGCCCTGCGCAAGGAAAAGCTTGCTGCCGAGCGCGCCAAGGGCAATGCCTTCCCCAACGACTTCCGCCGCGAAAACTACTGCGATGCCTTGCAGAAACAGTACGCGGACAAGACCAAGGAAGAGCTGGCAGAGGCTGCAATCCCGGTCAAGGTCGCCGGTCGCATCATGCTCAACCGTGGCTCGTTCATGGTGATCCAGGACATGACCGGGCGCATTCAGGTCTACGTCAATCGCAAGACCTTGCCTGAAGAAACCCTGGCCGCGGTGAAAACCTGGGACATGGGCGACATCATTGCTGCCGAAGGCACCCTGGCGCGTTCCGGCAAGGGTGACCTCTACGTAGAAATGACCAACGTCCGTCTGCTGACCAAGTCGCTGCGCCCGCTGCCGGACAAGCACCACGGCCTGACCGACACCGAGCAGCGCTATCGTCAGCGTTACGTTGACCTGATCGTCAACGAAGACGTGCGCCAGACGTTCCGCGTACGTTCGCAAGTGATCGCGCACATCCGCAGCTTCCTGATGAAGCGCGACTTCCTCGAAGTCGAAACGCCGATGCTGCAGACCATTCCCGGCGGCGCTGCGGCCAAGCCGTTCGAAACCCATCACAATGCGCTGGACCTGCCAATGTTCCTGCGTATTGCCCCTGAGCTTTATCTGAAGCGTCTGGTGGTTGGCGGTTTCGAGAAGGTCTTCGAGATCAACCGCAACTTCCGTAACGAAGGCGTTTCGACCCGCCACAACCCTGAATTCACCATGTTGGAGTTCTATCAGGCGTACGCCGATTACGAAGACAACATGGACCTCACCGAAGAACTGTTCCGCGAACTGGCGCAGCTGGTCCTGGGCAGCACCGACGTCCCGTATGGCGACAAGGTGTTCCACTTCGGTGAGCCGTTCGTGCGTCTGTCGGTGTTCGACTCGATTCTCAAGTACAACCCTGAGCTGACCGCCGATGATCTGAATGACATCGACAAGGCTCGCGCCATCGCCAAGAAGGCCGGCGCCAAGGTGCTTGGCTTCGAAGGTCTGGGCAAGCTGCAAGTAATGATTTTCGAAGAGCTGGTCGAGCACAAGCTGGAGCAGCCGCACTTCATCACACAGTACCCGTTCGAAGTGTCGCCGCTGGCCCGTCGCAACGATGAGAACCCGAACGTCACCGACCGTTTCGAGCTGTTCATCGGTGGTCGTGAAATCGCCAACGCCTATTCCGAGTTGAACGACGCGGAAGACCAGGCCGAACGCTTCATGGCGCAGGTGGCCGACAAGGACGCCGGTGACGACGAAGCCATGCACTATGACGCCGACTTCGTTCGGGCGCTGGAGTACGGCATGCCGCCAACGGCCGGTGAAGGCATCGGCATTGATCGTCTGGTGATGTTGCTGACCAACTCGCCATCGATCCGCGATGTGATCCTGTTCCCGCACATGCGACCGCAAGCGTAAACGTTTCAGTTAAAAAGCCGCCTAAAACAGGCGGCTTTTTATTGCCTGTCTGGTACAAATGTATCATTTGGTTACTTTGGAATTAGTAGAGGAAGTGCTGTCGTGATGGGTGCAATAGCTCAAGAAGGCGCAGCGGGTATCGCCACTGCGGTCGCTGAAAGTGTTCAGTACCAGGGCCGCAAGGCCAGCCGACAGGGCAGTGAGCAGCGTCGCCAGGACATTCTCGACGCGGCGATGCGCATTGTCGTGCGCGACGGCGTGCGTGCCGTGCGCCATCGTGCGGTGGCGGCCGAGGCCGGTGTGCCGTTGTCGGCGACCACGTATTACTTCAAGGACATCGACGATCTGCTCACCGATACCTTCGCCCAGTACGTGGAACGCAGCGCGGCGTACATGGCCAAGTTGTGGATCAACAACGAAGGCCTGCTGCGCGAAATGGTGGTCAGTGCCGACGGTAGCCCGGAGTCGCGGTCGCAACTGGCCGACGACATTGCGCGGTTGATGGCCGATTACGTGCATCGGCAACTGATCAATCGCCGTGAGCATCTGATGGCCGAACAGGCGTTCCGCCAGGAAGCGCTGCTCAACCCGCGTCTGGCCATTCTGGTGCGCTCGCATCAGCAGATTCTGTTGCAGGGCACCTGCCAGTTGTTCCAGGTGCTGGGCTCGCGTGAACCGCAGCAGGATGCCAAGGTGTTGACGGCGATTATCGGACGGATGGAATATCAGGGCCTGCTCAATGACGCCGAGCCCCTGGCTGAAGAGGACATGCTCGGGATCCTGACGCGCTATATGCACCTTGTATTGGCGTCGGTGTAACACAATGTCGTCCGTCTGACGCCGATCCCCCTGTGGGAGCTGCCGAAGGCTGCGATCTTTTGATCTGCTTTTAGAAGACCAGGGTCAAAAGATCGCAGCCTTCGGCAGCTCCTACAGAGGGCCCGCGCCCAGTCATTCAAAGCGTCACGTTTTCTACAGGAGTTTCGGGTGGACGATTACCAGCAGACGATACGCATGTTGTCCGATCGCATTGTGCTGGCGCAGACGCCGATCCGCGTGCTCGATGCGGTCAAGTGGGACGACAACGTGCGCAAGGGCTTCCTCAAGGCCAAAGGCAAGGAAATGCCGGCGGTGGATCGCGACTACTACCTCAACCGCCCGCTGTCGTTTGATTCAAGCCAGGTCAAACTGGAATTCCAGAACATCGAACGCGACATCACCCGCCAGCTCGGCCAGTTCAATCCGGTCGGGCAGATCATGCGCCGCATGTGCAAGGAATACCGCATGGTGGTGCGCATGCTGGAGGCGCGCGGCACCGAGGACTTCGGCCTGATTTCGCAGGAGCTCTACGGCGCAGCGTCCGATGCCTTCCACGCCGGCGACCCGACGTTGGCCGACCTCGGCCTGATGATGTCCGACTACCTGAATAACATCGACGGGCGCGGCGACCTCAAGGACGAACCGAAAATCCTCACCGCGAAAGATGCGGTGCACTTGTTGCAAACCCGCTTGAACAAGGTGTTTGGCGAGGCCGAAGAAACCATTCGCGTGTTCGAGTCCGATGGCATTGTTGCCGACGCCGCAGCGGGCGCCGACTACATCAAGATCCGCACCGACGCGCTGTTCAACGACCGCGACGTGCGTGCGCTGGAAGTTCACGAAGGCCTGGTGCATGTCGGCACCACGCTCAACGGCTTGAATCAGCCGATCTGTACCTTCCTGTCGAAAGGCCCGCCCTCGTCGACGGTGACCCAGGAAGGGCTGGCGATCCTGATGGAGATCATTACTTTCGCCTCCTACCCGAGTCGCTTGCGCAAACTGACCAACCGCACCCGTGCGATTCATATGGTCGAGGAGGGCGCGGACTTCTTGCAGATCTACGAATTCTTCCGCGAGCAGGGTTTCGAAATGGCCGAAAGCTACGGCAACGCCAGCCGGGTCTTCCGTGGCTCGACGCCGACCGGTCTGCCATTCACCAAAGACTTGTCCTACCTCAAGGGCTTCATCATGGTTTACAACTACATTCAGTTGGCCGTGCGCAAGGGCAAGCTTGAGCAGATTCCGCTGTTGTTCTGTGGCAAGACTACGCTGGAAGACATGCGGACTTTGCGTCAGCTGGTGGATGAAGGGCTGGTGGTGCCACCCAAATATCTGCCGGATCAGTTCCGTGACATGAATGCGTTGTCGGCGTGGATGTGTTTCTCCAACTTCCTCAACCATTTGAGCCTGGACCGGATTGAGGCGGACTATTCCAATATCCTCTAACCCCAACCCGTCTATCCCCTGTGGGAGCGGGCTTGCTCGCGAAAGCGGTCTGACATTCAAAAAAGGTGTCGACTGACACACCGCCTTCGCGAGCAAGCCCGCTCCCACAGGTTTGATTTGTGTTCAGCTCTTTTCTCTGCGAGGTTTCACCGGATGAGAATCCTCGGCATTCTTTGCCTGCTCTTGACCCTCGGCGGTTGCAGTTCGCTGCTGTTCTACCCGGAGCCGGGTCAGGTCTTCACCCCGGACAAAGCCAAACTCGAATACCGCACCGTCACTCTGGTCACCGCTGATGGCTTGAAGCTCAACGCCTGGTGGCTGCCGGCCAAATCCGGCGTCGAGGTCAAAGGCACGGTCCTGCATTTGCACGGCAACGGCGGCAATCTGCCGATGCACCTGGGCGGCAGTTGGTGGTTGCCGAAGCATGGCTATCAGGTTCTGCTGGTCGACTATCGTGGCTACGGTTTGTCCGAGGGCAAACCGAGCCTGCCGGCGATTTATCAGGACATCGACGCGGCGTTCGCCTGGCTCGACAACGCGCCCGAGGTCAAGGGAAAACCGATGGTGCTGCTCGGGCAGAGCCTCGGTGGCGCCATGGCTGTGCATTGGCTGGTGCAACATCCTGAGCGTCAAAAACAGCTCAAGGCGCTGGTGCTGGATGGCGTACCGGCCAGTTATCGCAGCGTCGGCCAGTTTGCCCTCAGCACTTCCTGGCTGACCTGGCCGTTGCAGGTGCCGCTGTCGTGGCTGGTGCCCGACGGCGACAGCGCAATCAACTCGATGGCGCAGCTGACGGGCGTGCCCAAGCTGATCTTCCACAGCATCGACGATCCGCTGGTGCCGATGGCCAACGGCATTCGTCTGTATCAGGCAGCGCCACCACCGCGCGTGCTCCAACTGACCCGTGGTGGTCATGTGCAAACCTTTGGCGACCCGGTGTGGCGTCAGGTCATGCTGCGCTATCTCGATGATCCCGAGCACTTCGACGGCCTGCGCCGCCTCGGCGAAATCCCCAACTATCCGCCGCCCCCGAATTCCGAAGATGAGACCCCCCAATGACTGAAGAACGTAATGCCATCCCGCTGATCATCACCGGTATCTGCAGCATCCTCGGCACCGTCGGGGCGCTGTGGTACTACGGCTACCTGCACTTCGCCAAACCCGAGGATGCGTTGCTGCTCAGCGAATTCACCATGCTCAAGACCGTGCCGGGCGAAGACTACAAAGTTTCTCTGACCCCCGCGCCACAAGTGGCGCAGTGCGTTGACGGGGTGTTGGTGCTGTTTGATACCGAGCAGAAAGGCCTGACCGGGGTGTTGGTCAATGCGCAGAAGAAAGCGGTGCGTTGCATGGGTGAAGAGACCCCACAAAAACTACAGCCTTAAAAGCAAAGATCGCAGCCTTCGGCAGCGCCTACAGGAGATGGATTCCCATGTAGAAGCTGCCGAAGGCTGCGATCCTTTAATCTTCAAAAACCCCCGCCTGATGACTGAGGCGGGGGTTTTTGCGTTACGACGTAAAGCTTAGTTCGAGCTCACCGAAGAACGCGGTGCAACCGGTTGGTTGTCGTTGGAAATGGTCACTTCCACACGACGGTTCATCGCACGGCCCGAGACGCTGCCGTTATCCGCTACCGGGTATTCCTTGCCATAACCCTGAGCGACGATGCGCGAAGGATCGACGCCCATTTTGATCAGGGCCATCTGCACGGAAGTCGCGCGGCGCTCGGACAGCGACTGGTTGTAGCTCGCGGTGCCGGTGCTGTCGGTGTAACCCTCGACGATCACTTTGCGATCCGGGTTTTCCTGAAGGAATTGCGCCAGTTTGTTGATGTTCACCAGACCGCTGGATTTCAGATCAGCCTTGTTGGTGGCGAACAGCACGTCACCGAAAGTCACCAGCGTACCGCGATCGGTCTGCTTGGCGTTGAGGCTGTCCTGCAGCTGTTTGATCTGCTGGTCACGGGCATCCAGACGAGCCTGGGCGCGTTGGGCAGCGGCGTTCTTCAGGTTGTTTTCAGCGGTGCGCAGGGCGATGGTCTGCTTGGCCACTTCCACGCGCTGGTTGGTCAGATAAGCCAGTTGGTCAACCTTGGCCGCGTCTTCCTTGTCCAGATAAGCCTTGTCGGCCTTGTCCAGATAATCGCTGGCGTCTTTGGTTTCCAGTGCCGCGACTTTGCTCGCCTGTGGGTTGGCCTGCAGGCCGGCGTAGTTGGTGCGCGCCTGTTCCAGGTTCGGGTTAGGCGGGGTGGAGCAGGCAGCCAGTGCAACGCTTGCGGCCAGAAGAGCGGGAATCATCAGTTGCTTACGCATAATTTGTCGTCCTTTCTATCGATAAGAGTTTCAGCTTTGCGATCGGGATGCGCGCTTACTGCACAGTGCGCTGGCTTTCCTGACGCAGTTCCTGAACACCTTTCTGGGAATCCTTCACAGCCTGTTCGGCCTTGGCGGCCTGAGCCTTGCGTTCGGCGACGCGAGCGTCCCATTCAGCCTGTTCGGACAGGCGACGAGCCTCGTCATACTTCTTGTCATGCATGGCGATTTCAGCTTGTTTCAGTTTGTCCTGAGCCTGCTTCATTTCCACTGCAGCGAACTCGGTACCGCCAGCGCTGACGGCGCTGTTGACGGCCGACTGGGTCACGGCGTACTGCTCGGTCGGTGGGTTACCCGCGCAACCGGCGAGCACGAAGCTGGTGCCGATGGCCAGAGCGGCCAGTTTCAGACCGCGCAGGTGGGAAAACGAGGTTTGGGTTTTCATGGTCTTCAACTCCATTAGGCATCTCCTGAAAATACAACTGAATCCATCCTGGCAGAGGAGCCGAAAGCATCGCTTGTTGACGCGAATTGAAACGCTCGTTCCAGGCGTGGTTACCTGTTCCGACCGGCGGCATTTTTGAAAAGTTCAGAAAAGATGGCCTATCGCCAAAAATTAAATTGACCGTTTGGACAAGGCTCTGGGACGGGAACTTTGGCGGTTTGAAGCGGTACGCGCGGGGTGTTAAACAAGCGTAAAAAGATCAAATGTGGGAGCGAGCCTGCTCGCGAATACGGTTTATCAGGCACTTCAGATGTTGGCTTACAAACCGCATTGGCGAGCAAGCTTGCTCCCACAGATTGAGGTGTTCCAGGTCAGTGCTTCTGCTTGTTCTCAGTCGAGGACAAATCATGCAAATGCCGCCGCGACAACGCCAGAAAACGCGGGGTCGGGCCGACATCCTCATACAACGGATCACCTTCCTCATCCGTCGCCACCACCGTCGAGCCCTTCACATACGGCAGGCTTGCTTCGAATTCCTCAAGCGCGGCGCCGATCAGCTCGCCGAGCAGCTCCTCGGGATGACGTTTGGGATACATCTCGGCTATTGCTGCCAGGCGCGCGGCAGATTCCACGTCCAGATGAATCGTGTAGCCGGTGTCGGTCAGGCGACCTTTGGCGTTTTCTTCCCAATGCTGGGCGAGTTCACGAATTTTCATGATGACCTCATTTCGCGCCTGCGCAGAGCAGGCCTGGGTGAGTGTCCGGCAGCGCCGGCGGCGGGCCGTCGTACGGCTTACTGTTGAGACTGGCTTTGGCGTGCAAGGTTTAAGTCGGTTCGTCGCCTGCTTGTAAGAAGCGGCGCAGAGCGGCACTCTCTGGCAAAGCATTCGTTTCTGCGCTGTCCCCGATTACCGCTGGAGAACTGCTGATGACCGATATTGATGCACGCTTGCGCGAAGATGTTCACCTGCTCGGAGAGCTGTTGGGCAACACCATTCGAGACCAGTACGGCGAGCAATTCCTCGCCAAGATCGAGCAGATCCGCAAGGGCGCCAAGGCCGACCGGCGCGGCTCGATGGATGCCGAACTGAGCGCCAGCCTCAATCAATTGAGCGAAGACGAATTGCTCCCGGTCGCGCGGGCGTTCAACCAGTTTCTCAACCTGGCCAACATCGCCGAGCAATATCAGCTGATCCATCGCCGCGAGGAGTCGCAACCGGCGCCGTTCGAATCGCGGGTGTTGCCGGAACTGCTCGCGCGCCTGCGCAGTGAAGGTCACAGCGGCGAATCCTTGGCGCGGCAACTGGCACGGCTGGAAATCGAACTGGTGCTGACCGCTCACCCGACCGAAGTGGCCCGGCGCACGTTGATCCAGAAGTACGACGCGATTGCTGCGCAACTCGCTGCGCAGGACCATCGCGACCTCACCAGCGCCGAGCGCGAGCAGATCCAGACCAAACTGCAGCGGCTCATCGCCGAAGCCTGGCACACCGAAGAAATCCGCCGAACCCGCCCGACGCCGGTCGATGAAGCCAAATGGGGCTTTGCGGTGATCGAGCATTCGTTGTGGCAGGCGATCCCCAATCATATGCGCAAGGCCGATCAGGCGCTGTTCGCCGCGACGGGCCTGCGCTTGCCGCTGGAAGCCGCGCCGATTCGCTTTGCCTCGTGGATGGGCGGCGACCGTGACGGCAACCCCAATGTCACCGCAGCGGTGACCCGCGAAGTTTTACTCCTGGCGCGCTGGATGGCCGCTGACTTGTACCTGCGCGACGTCGATCATCTCGCTGGCGAACTGTCGATGCAGCAGGCCAGCGCCGCGCTGAAAGCCAAGGCCGGCGACAGCGCCGAACCGTATCGTGCGGTGCTCAAGCAATTGCGCGAGCGTCTGCGCGCTACACGCAACTGGGCGCACGCTGCATTGACCGCGCCGACCCCGGCAACCGCCGATGTACTGCACGATAATCGCGACCTGCTGGAGCCTCTGCAGCTGTGCTTTGACTCGCTGCACGAGTGCGGCATGGGTGTGATCGCCGACGGGCCATTGCTCGATTGCCTGCGCCGCGCGGTGACGTTCGGCCTGTTCCTGGTGCGCCTCGATGTGCGTCAGGACTCGACGCGGCACAGCTCGGCAATGACGGAAATCACCGATTACCTCGGCCTCGGCCGCTATGAGGACTGGGACGAAGAACAGCGGATCAACTTTCTCACCGAGGAGTTGAGCAACCGCCGTCCTTTGCTGCCCGCGCATTTCAAACCGTCGGCGGACACCGCTGAGGTGCTTAACACGTGCAAGGAAATCGCCGCCGCGCCCGCCGCTTCGCTGGGCTCCTACGTGATCTCCATGGCCGGCGCCGCTTCCGACGTGCTCGCGGTGCAACTGCTGCTCAAGGAATCCGGCGTGCTGCGGCCGATGCGCGTGGTGCCGCTGTTTGAAACCCTCGCCGACCTCGACAACGCCGGGCCGGTGATGGAGCGTCTGCTGCTGTTGCCAGGCTATCGCGCGCGCCTGCACGGCCCGCAGGAAGTGATGATCGGTTATTCCGACTCGGCCAAGGACGCCGGCACCACTGCTGCGGCTTGGGCGCAATACCGCGCGCAGGAACGATTGGTTGAAATCTGCCGCGAACAGCAAGTCGAACTGCTGCTGTTCCATGGTCGCGGCGGCACCGTAGGCCGTGGCGGCGGCCCGGCGCACGCAGCGATTCTGTCGCAACCACCTGGGTCAGTGGCCGGGCGTTTCCGCACCACCGAACAGGGAGAAATGATTCGTTTCAAATTTGGCCTGCCGGACATCGCCGAGCAAAACCTCAATCTGTACCTGGCCGCCGTGCTCGAAGCGACCTTGCTGCCACCGCCACCGCCGACCGCTGAATGGCGGCATCTGATGGACGAATTGGCGGCGGACGGTGTCAGCGCTTACCGTCAGGTCGTGCGGGAAAATCCGCAATTCGTCGAATACTTCCGCCAGTCCACGCCGGAGCAGGAGTTGGGTCGCTTGCCGCTCGGCAGTCGTCCGGCCAAGCGTCGTGCCGGCGGTATCGAAAGCTTGCGGGCGATCCCGTGGATCTTCGGCTGGACCCAAACGCGGCTGATGCTCCCGGCCTGGCTGGGCTGGGAGACCGCGCTGAGCAAGGCACTGGAGCGCGGCGAGGGCGAGTTGCTCGGGCAGATGCGCGAACAGTGGCCGTTCTTCCGCACTCGTATCGACATGCTGGAAATGGTCTTGGCCAAGGCCGACGCGGATATCGCGCAGTCCTATGACGAACGTTTGGTCGAAGCCGATCTGCTGCCGCTGGGTGCGCAGTTACGCGACCTATTGTCGCAGGCGTGCTCGGTGGTGCTCGGTCTGACCGGGCAGTCGCAGCTGCTGGCGCACAGCCCGGACACCCTCGAATTCATCCGCCTGCGCAACACCTACCTCGACCCGCTGCATCTATTGCAGGCCGAACTGTTGGCGCGTTCGCGGCGGCAGGATGCGGAGCAGGGCAGCCCGGTGGAACAGGCGCTGCTGGTGTCTGTGGCGGGGATCGCCGCCGGATTGCGCAACACCGGCTAAGGTTGCTGACCACGCCGGGCGGCATTCGCGATGAGGGTCGGATGCCGCTACTCCAGCTGCAGGAAAGTGCCGCGAGGCGACAGTTAATGTTGGGGTTGCGACTTGGGTTACCGCGTCGCAAGGTCGCGGCGGGCGTCGGTTTCTCCGACTTTTGGCGTCTTGTGTGGGCGCAGCCTGCTGTGTATCTTGATCAGCCTTTGGCCGTTTGTGCGGCCACGACCCGTATTTTCAGGATCCGTCGGTTACGAGCGAATCCTTTGTTTTGTAAGCTTTTATATAAAAAATTGAGGAGCACATCGATGCGCGTCATTCTGCTGGGAGCTCCCGGGGCCGGTAAAGGTACTCAGGCAAAGTTCATCACCGAGAAATTCGGCATTCCGCAAATCTCCACCGGCGACATGCTGCGTGCTGCGGTCAAGGCTGGCACGCCACTGGGCGTACAAGCCAAGAGCATCATGGATGCCGGCGGCCTGGTGTCGGATGACCTGATCATCGCGCTGGTCAAGGACCGCATCGCTCAACCTGATTGCGCCAACGGTTTCCTGTTCGATGGCTTCCCGCGCACCATTCCGCAGGCTGAAGCACTGGTCACTGCCGGGGTCGAACTGGACGCCGTGGTGGAAATCGCTGTTGAAGATGAAGAGATCGTTCAGCGCATCGCCGGTCGCCGTGTTCACGAAGCCAGCGGCCGCGTGTACCACATCGTCTACAACCCGCCGAAACTGGCAGGCAAGGACGACATCACCGGCGAAGAGCTGGTGCAGCGCAAGGACGACACCGAAGAAACCGTGCGTCATCGCCTGTCGGTCTACCATTCGCAGACCAAACCGCTGGTGGAGTTCTATCAGAACCTTTCCGCCAAAAACGGTGGCAAGCCAAAGTACAGCCACATTCCAGGCGTAGGTTCGGTTGATGCGATCACCGCCAAGGTGCTGGCCGCGTTGAGCTGAAAAGTCTGAATCGGCGCATCATCCACGGCCCGCTTGCGGGCCGTAGTTGTTTATACTGACGCACTTTTTTCCCACCCCTGTTTTGGAAACATCGATGAGCACCTTGCTGGCCCTGGACACCGCGACTGAAGCTTGCTCCGTTGCCTTGCTGCATGACGGCAAGGTGACGAGCCATTACGAGGTGATCCCGCGCCTGCATGCGCAGAAGCTGCTGCCTATGATTCAGCAATTGCTCGCCGATGCGGGCACCACGCTGCAAGCGGTTGACGCGATTGCCTTTGGTCGTGGCCCTGGCGCGTTTACCGGCGTTCGTATTGCCATCGGCGTGGTGCAGGGTTTGGCGTTTGCGCTGGATCGTCCAGTATTGCCGGTATCCAACCTTGCCGTGCTGGCGCAGCGTGCCTTTCGCGAGCATGGCGCAAGTCAGGTGGCGGCTGCCATCGACGCGCGGATGGATGAAGTGTATTGGGGTTGCTATCGCGAGACGGCGGGGGAGATGCGTCTGGTCGGTACCGAAGCCGTGCTGCCGCCGCAAGTGGCTGCGCTGCCGGTCGATGCCAGTGGCGACTGGTTCGGTGCCGGTACCGGTTGGGGTTATGGTGAGCGCATCGCGGTCAATCTGAGCGGCTCCGACGCTGGCATGCTGCCCCACGCCGAAGACCTGTTGACCCTGGCACGTTTCGCCTGGGAGCGCGGTGAAGCGATCCCGGCGGACGACGCACAACCGGTTTACCTGCGCGATAAGGTCGCCACGCCTAAAGCCCGCTGACATACCGCAATACCTGTGGGAGCGGGCTTGCTCGCGAATGCGGTGTATCAGTCTCGATCAGCTCATCTGACACACCGCTTTCGCGAGCAAGCCCGCTCCCACAAGTTCTGGTGTCGACTGGTAAATATCGCCAATCGTCAGTTTCTACCCCCTCGCTTAAAACCTTTTGCGCTTTCTGTGTTCTAGTTATCACTCGGCAGTTTGCTAAGTCGGTCAAGTGCCGCTAAATTGCCATCATCGATACCGAGCATGACATTATGCGTATAGACGGCGTTTCCACTCAGTCCTACCCCATCAAGCGCAAGCCGCGCAAAGGCAACGCGGCGCTGGATGAATCCGTCGAGATTATCGATGGCGAGCTGGAATTTCCGAGCGAGGAGCAACTGGCGGCGCGTGCCGCGCAAGCCGCTGCGCAACGTCTGAGCAACCTGCCCGCCCGTCAGCAAGACATGATCTACCACCGCACCATGAAGAAAAGCGTAGCCATGGCGCTGGCCAGCTACCTGAGCACTGCCGGTTTTGTCGATTGGGACGCGGACGTGCTGGGCCTCGATCTGTATATCTGATGGATCTGCCTTACTACCTCGGTTGCCCGTCCTGGAGCGAGAATGCCTGGCGCGAGTATCTGTATCCGGTAGACGCAAAAACCTCCGATTTTCTCGCTCTCTACTGTCAGGTATTCAACGCGGTCGAAGGCAATACCACCTTCTACGCCAGTCCGTCGCCAGCCACTGTGCAGCGCTGGGCCGAGATCATGCCGGCGCACTTTCGCTTCACTGCCAAATTCCCCGGCGACATCAGTCACAGTGGCGACCTGCGCGAGCAACTGACCGCTGCCGAAACCTTCCTGCAATTACTCAAGCCGTTGGGCGACCGCGTTTCGCCGCTGTGGCTGCAATTGTCGAAAAGCTTCACACCGCAGCGTCTTCCGGAACTGGCGGCGTTCATTGACGCTCTGGATCGCCCACTTGCGGTGGAGGTGCGCAATGAACAATTCTTCGCCAAAGGCGAAAGCGAGCGCCTGCTCAATCGTCTGCTGCTGGATCGCGGTGTCGAGCGCATCTGTCTGGATCCGCGTGCACTATTCAGCTGCCTGTCGACCGAGTCGCCGGTGATTCACGCGCAATCGAAAAAACCGCGAGTGCCGACGCGTCCGGCGGCGTTTACCCAGTTTCCGCAGGTGCGCTTCATCGGCCATCCCGAGCTTGAGGCCAATGATCCATTTCTTGCGCCGTGGGTGACGAAAGTTGCTGAATGGATTGAAGAGGGCCGTACCCCGTACGTCTTTCTGCACACCGCCGACAATTTGCTGGCAGCGAAACTGGCGCAACGTTTTCACGCTCAACTGATGCAACGTTTGCCTGGCTTGCCCGCGCTGCCTGAGCTATACAGAGAACCCGCCGCCGAGCAGCTTGGCTTGCTCTGAGGCGGTTTTTTTCTGTGCGGGAGCCGGTCGATGAACGTCCAGGTCAGTCAACAGCAACTCCTTAAAGCCCAAGCCTTCAAGGCCCTGCATGATCGCCAGGGGACTTTCGTGATTCCCAATCCATGGGATGCCGGCTCGGCGAAGATGCTCGCCAGTCTGGGCTATCAGGCCTTGGCCACCACCAGCGCCGGTTACGCATTTTCCCAGGGCAAGGCTGATGGCGCGTTGAGTCTCGACGAGACTCTGGCCAATGTCCGCGCGATCGTTGCAGCGACGGATCTGCCAGTGGCGGTGGATCTGGAAAACGGCTTTGCCGATGACCCGCTCGAATCGGCGCAGAGTCTTCTACGCGCAGCCGAGGCGGGCGCGGTGGGCGGCTCGATCGAAGACGCCACGGGGCGTCCGGACGCACCGTTCTATTGCTTCGAACACGCCGTGGCACGGATCGAGGCCGCCGTCGCGGCGGTGCGCACGCTAGCGTTTCCCTTCATCCTCACCGCTCGCGCGGAAAACTACCTGCACGGTAATCCCGACCTCGATGACACCATTCGCCGCTTGCAGGCATTCGCCGAAGCGGGTGCCGACGTGCTCTATGCACCGGGTTTGCGCACCGTCGAAGAAGTGCGCGCAGTGGTGCAGGCCGTGGCGCCGAAACCGGTCAACGTGTTGATGTCCGGCGGTCTGAAATTGACCGTGCAGCAGCTCGAGGAAATGGGCGTACGCCGCATCAGCACCGGGTCAGCGTTGGCGCTGGCGGCGTTCGGCGAGTTCTTTCGCGCAGCAGAAGAAATCCAGCAGTCCGGCACGTTTGGCTTTACGTCGCAGTCGATGCCGTACGCCAGGGCCAATCAATTTTTCAAGGACTGAGCATGGGGCGTTGGCTGTTCTGGTTGGTGGTGCTGGCGCTGGCGGGTGCGGCGTTGAGCGTCTGGCGCGGCTGGCTGGACGTGCCGCCGCAATGGAACCCTTGGGCACCCCTTGACGTGAAAACCGCGCCCAACTGGCTGACCGGTTACAAATTCATGCGCCTGCGCAGCGACCCCGAGCTGTGCAAACAGGCGCTGAGCAGTTCGGATTTACGCGTCAGCCGCCAGGCTGACAGCCCCGGCGCCAAGTGTCCGCTGATCGACGCTCTGCGTGTGCAAGGCGGTGAGGTGGCGCTGAGCAGCAGTTTCATCGCCAGTTGCCCGCTGGCGGTCGCCTACGCGATCTTCGAACACCACACCCTGCAACCGGCCGCGCAATCGGTTTACGGCCAGAAGATCGCGCGGGTCGATCACCTTGGCAGCTTCGCCTGCCGCAATGTCTACAACCGAGAGAACGGTGCCCTCAGTCGACACGCCAGTGCCGACGCGCTCGATATTGCTGGTTTCCGCCTGGCTGACGGACGTGTGATCAGCGTGCTCAAGGACTGGCCCAGGCAAAATCGAGACGCAGAATTTTTGCGCCAGGTGCGCGATGGCGCCTGCGAGTCATTCAGTGTGGTGTTGAGCCCGGATTACAACGCCGCCCATCGCAATCACTTTCATGTCGATGTCGGGCGCTGGAGCGTGTGTCGCTGAGGGTCAGGCGGCCAGTCGCAGGTTCTGCAGAACGATCGGCCGAGCCCAGCCGTTATCGAAGTCCAGAGCCTTCTGTTGCTCGACGATTTCTTCCGGCGGGAACGGCGGGTAAGGTTTTTGCAGCAAGTCCAGATCGAACTCGGCGATCGGCAGGTACAGTGCACGTTTCTGCGGAGCAGGGCCCGGCTCCGGCAGTGGCTGGCCATTGTTGATCACAACCGGGCGCACCCAGCTGCTGTCGAAATCCTGTTGCTCTTGCTGGGCTTTGAGTTCTTCTGGCGGGAATGGTGGGAACGGCTTGTCCAGCAGTTCCATTTCGAACTCGGCGATTGGCAGGAACAGCGGCTCTGGCGGGCGAACTTCGGTTTCGACCACGTCGCACTCGCGCTGGCTGACGATGTGCGCGTGCAGCTCGCTGCCAACGGTCGGCTCTTGCGGGCTGTTCAGGTCAACCGGTGGAAATGTGCCACAGGCCGGCACCACGTCACTCGTCTGTTCGGCCAGTGCCTGGGCAAAGAAATCCTGCCACAGGTGACTGACGCCGCTCAGTGCTTGAGTGTTATGACGGCTGAAGTCGCCATGAGGCGAAACGTAGCCAATCGATGTGGGAAGAATGCCTGACATTTTTTTCGGTTGACGCTCAGCTCTGGCAAAATGCGCGTTGAATGGTTTATCGGCGGTTTTTGTCGATCCTTAACTTTTTTGAGCGTTTTTTCATGATCGAGTCACCCGCGGCCTGCCGCATCCATGTCCTGGCCCTCGCCCCGACGTTTCAAGCGCAAGCCGAGCAATGGGCCGAACGTCTCGACCTGCCGCTGGGCGAGGCGGACGGCGAGTTCGCCTTGCAGGTTGGCGAGCAGGGTTTGCAGTTGCAGCAGCTCGGCCCGGATGCCCCGGGGCCGGTGCGGGTCGACTTTGTCGAGGGCGGCGCGGCGCATCGTCGTCTGTATGGCGGCGGCAGCGGCCAGATGATCGCCAAGGCCGTCGGCATCGCCCAAGGTGTGCGCCCGCGCGTGCTGGATGCCACCGCCGGGCTGGGCAAGGATGCGTTCGTCCTCGCCAGTCTCGGCTGTGAAATGAGCCTGATCGAGCGCCAGCCGTTGATCGGCGCATTACTTGAGGACGGTCTGGCGCGGGCGGCGGAAGATTTCGACGTGGCGCCGATCGTGGCGCGGATGAAATTGCTCAAGGGCAATTCCATTGAGGTCATGCGTGACTGGGAAGGGGAGCCGCCGCAGGTGATCTATCTCGACCCGATGTTCCCGCATCGTGAGAAAACCGCGTTGGTGAAAAAGGAAATGCGCCTGTTCCGCCCGCTGGTAGGCGATGATCCGGACGCTTCGGCCTTGCTTGAAGCCGCGCTGGCCCTGGCCACGCACCGGGTGGTGGTCAAGCGTCCGCGCAAGGCACCGTGCATCGACGGGCCGAAGCCGAGCCATGCGCTGGATGGCAAATCGAGCCGGTATGACATTTATCCGAAGAAAGCCCTCAAACCCTGAGAGCGAGTCGCGCCCTTCGCGAGCAAGCCCGCTCTCACAATGGAATGCATTTCAAATGTGGGAGCAAGCCCGCTCTTACAATGGAATGCATTTCAAACGTGGGAGCAAGCCCGCTCTCACAATGGAATGCATTTCAAATGTGGGAGCAAGCCCGCTCTCACAATGGAATGCATTTCAAATGTGGGAGCAAGCCCGCTCTCACAATGGAATGCATTTCAAATGTGGGAGCGGGCTTGCTCGCGAAAGCATCCGTTCAGACACCGCATGATCAGGGCCTATACGCCTTCATAAACAACCCCACCACCTCGCGCACATGGCACTCCGCCGCGTCGCCAGTCAGCGGCTCGCCGCAGCCATACAACAAACGAAAATTCCCCGCACCCTTGATCAGGCAGAAAAAATGCTCGGCGGCATTGCGTGGCTGGTTGATGTTCAACGCGCCGGTCGCATGGATTTTCGCCAGCAGACCTTCCATGCCATTAACCACGCGCTCAGGCCCGGCCTCGAAGAAGATCAGCGATAGCTTCGGATCCTGACTGCCCAGCGCCATGATCAGCCGGTGCAGGTTAACTGACTCATTACTATTGATCAGTTGATGGAAGCCTCGGGCAATGTTCAACAACACATTTTCGACCGGGATGTTTTCCGGCAACTCGAAGAACAACGGCGGCAGTTGCTCCTCGCATTTGGCGACGACGGCGGCGGAAAACAGCGTCTCCTTGTCATTGAAATGACTGTAAACCGTCAACTTCGATACGCCGGCCTCGCTGGCCACCGCGTCCATGCTGGTGTTGGCGTAACCATGAGTAAGAAAGAGGATTTTCGCCGCATCAAGGATTGCCTGGCGCTTGGCCAGATCCTTGGGGCGGCCCGGGCCATTTGGAGCTGAAAGATTGTTCGACATTCTTCGCTTTTAATACTGGACTGGTGAGTTTGCTATTAATACCATACCCGCCAGTATAAATATTCCAAGCCTCATTCGCGAAAGGTCCGTCACCATGTACCGCCATGCGTTGTCTTTTGCCGTGCCAGTCAGTCTGGCGTTCCTGTTATCGGCGTGTGGACAGGAAGAGGTGACGAAAGTCACCGTGCGCCCGGCCATGGTGGTGCAACCCGAGCCTTCGGCGCAGGCGATGGAAAGTTATCCGGGCGAAGTTCGCGCTCGCTATGAGCCGGATCTGGCGTTCCGCATCGGCGGCAAAGTCAGCCGGCGATTGGTCGACGAAGGCCAGCGCGTCAAGGCCGATCAGCCCTTGGCCGAACTCGATCCGCAGGATGTGCGCCTGCAACTGGAGGCCACTCGCGCTCAGGTCGCCGCCGCCGAAGCCAATCTGAACCTGGTGCGCGCCGAGCGCGATCGCTACAAAACCTTGATGGAGCGGCAGATGGTCAGCCGCTCAGCCTACGACAACGCGGAAAACCTGTACCGCTCCGGCGAAGCCCGCCTGAAACAAATCAAAGCCGAATTCAACGTCTCGACCAATCAGGCCAGTTACGCGGTGCTGCGTGCGCCACAGAATGGCATCGTGGCCAAGCGTTCGGTCGAAGTTGGCCAGGTGGTCGCCGCCGGGCAAACCGTATTCACCCTCGCCACCGATGGCGAACGCGAAGTGCTGATCAGCTTGCCGGAGCAGAGCTTCGGCCGTTTCAAGGTCGGTCAACCAGTGACCGTGGAACTGTGGGCACAGCAGAACCAGCGCTTCGCCGGGCAGATCCGCGAGTTGTCGCCGTCCGCCGACCCGCGCTCGCGCACTTTCGCCGCGCGCATCTCGTTCACCAGCGGCAAGGTTCCGGCCGAACTGGGGCAGAGCGCCCGGGTGTTCGTGCAATCGGCCGACAGTGTCTCGCTGTCGATACCGCTTTCGGCGCTGACCGCTGAGAACGGCGCGACCTACGTCTGGGTGGTCAACGGCAACAACACATTGAAGAAAACCCCGGTGCGGGTCGGCCCGTTCGGCGAGAAAACCGTGGCAGTGCTCGAAGGCTTGAATGCCAGCGATTGGGTAGTGGCTGCTGGCGTTCACGTGCTACTCGAAGGCCAGCAGGTGCGGCCGGTGGATCGCTCCAACCGTGTAGTCAATCTGGCGAACAAGGAGTAAGCCCCGATGCGCTTCAACCTCTCCGAATGGGCGTTGCGTAATCGCCAGATCGTACTGTTTTTGATGCTCTTGCTCGCCGTTGTTGGCGCGTTGTCCTACACCAAGCTCGGCCAGAGCGAAGACCCGCCGTTCACCTTCAAGGCCATGGTCATCCAGACCCGCTGGCCCGGCGCGACCGCAGAGGAAGTCTCGCGCCAGGTCACCGAACGCATCGAGAAGAAGTTGATGGAAACCGGCGAGTACGAACGCATCATGTCGTTCTCCCGCCCCGGTGAATCCCAAGTCACCTTCATTGCCCGCGATTCGATGCACTCCAAGGACATTCCCGACCTCTGGTACCAGTTGCGCAAGAAGGTCGGCGACATCCGCCAGACCCTTCCGCCGGGAATTCAGGGGCCGTTTTTCAACGATGAGTTCGGCACCACCTTCGGCAATATTTACGCGCTGACCGGCGATGGCTTCGACTACGCCGTGCTCAAGGATTACGCCGACCGCATCCAGATCCAGCTGCAACGGGTCAAGGACGTCGGCAAGGTCGAATTGCTTGGCCTGCAGGACGAGAAAATCTGGGTTGAGCTGTCCAACGTCAAACTCGCCACTCTGGGTCTGCCGCTGGCGGCAGTGCAGCAGGCGCTGGAAGAACAGAACGCGGTGTCCACGGCGGGGTTCTTCGAAACCGGCAGCGAGCGCTTGCAGCTACGCGTCTCGGGGAATTTTCAGACCGTCGATGAGATAAAAAACTTTCCGATCCGCGTCGCCGATCGCACGTTCCGCATCTCCGATATCGCCGATGTGCGTCGCGGTTTCAGCGACCCACCGGCGCCGCGCATGCGTTTCATGGGCGACGATGCGATCGGCCTGGCGGTGGCGATGAAGGACGGCGGCGACATTCTGGTACTGGGCAAGGCGCTCGAAGGCGAGTTCTCGCGCATTCAGAAAAACCTCCCGGCCGGCATGCAGCTGCGCAAGGTCTCCGATCAACCGGCTGCGGTGAAAACCGGGGTCGGCGAGTTCGTTCAGGTATTGGTCGAAGCGCTGGCGATCGTCTTGCTGGTGAGTTTCTTCTCCCTCGGCGTGCGCACCGGCATGGTCGTCGCGCTGACCATTCCGCTGGTGCTGGCGATGACCTTCGCCTGCATGTATTACCTCGGTATCGGCCTGCACAAGATCTCCCTCGGCGCGCTGGTGCTGGCGCTGGGGCTTCTGGTGGACGACGCGATCATTGCTGTGGAAATGATGGCGATCAAAATGGAGCAGGGCTTCGACCGCATTCGCGCGGCGAGTTATGCCTGGACCAGCACTGCGTTCCCAATGCTCACCGGCACGTTGATCACCGCTGCCGGCTTCCTGCCGATTGCCACTGCGCAGTCCGGCACCGGTGAATACACCCGCTCGATTTTCCAGGTCGTGACCATCGCCTTGCTCGCCTCATGGGTGGCGGCGGTGATGTTCGTGCCCTATCTGGGGGAAAAACTTCTGCCCGATCTGGCGAAAATTCACGCGGCAAAACACGGGGCTGGCGATGGCCAGCCGGACCCATATGCCACGCCGTTTTATCAGCGCGTGCGGCGTCTGGTCGAGTGGTGCGTGGCGCATCGCAAGACGGTGATCGTGCTGACCGTCGGGCTGTTCATCGCCTCAGTGATGCTGTTCCGTTTCGTCCCGCAACAGTTCTTTCCGGCTTCGAATCGGCTGGAGTTGATGGTCGATCTGAAACTGGCCGAAGGCGTGTCGTTGGCTAACACCACCAGTGAAGTCAAACGCCTCGAAGCGCTGCTCAAGGAGCACGCCGGTATCGACAATTACGTGGCCTATGTCGGCACCGGTTCACCGCGTTTCTACCTGCCGCTGGATCAGCAACTGCCGGCGGCGAGTTTTGCCCAGTTCGTGGTATTGGCCAAAACCATTGAAGAGCGTGAAACGCTGCGCAGCTGGTTGATTGAGACCCTCAATGAACAATTCCCCACCCTGCGTTCGCGGGTTACTCGCCTGGAAAACGGTCCGCCGGTTGGCTATCCGGTGCAGTTCCGCGTTACCGGTGAACACATCGAAGAGGTTCGAGCGCTGGCGCGCAAAGTGGCGGCCAAGGTTCGTGAGAATCCGCATGTGGTCAACGTGCACCTGGATTGGGAAGAGCCGAGCAAAGTTGTTTATCTGAACATCGATCAGGATCGCGCTCGGGCCCTTGGCGTGAGCACCGCCAATCTGGCGAAATTCCTGCAGAGTTCGCTGGTCGGTTCGACGGTCAGCCAGTACCGCGAAGACAACGAATTGATCGAGATTCTACTGCGCGGCACCGTGCATGAACGCACTGAATTGTCGTTGTTGCCGAGTCTCGCGGTGCCGACGGATAACGGCCGCAGCGTGGCGCTGTCGCAGATTGCCACCCTGGAATACGGTTTCGAGGAAGGCATCATCTGGCACCGCAATCGCCTGCCGAACGTGACGGTACGCGCTGACATTTATGGCAAGGAACAGCCGGCGACACTGGTCAAGCAGATCATGCCGACGCTGGACCCGATTCGCGCCGAATTGCCCGATGGTTATCTGCTGGATGTTGGCGGCACGGTGGAAGATTCCGAGCGTGGCCAGAAGTCGGTGAATGCCGGCGTGCCGATGTTCATCGTGGTGGTGCTGACATTGCTGATGGTGCAACTGCGCAGTTTCTCGCGCACGGCGATGGTGTTTCTCACGGCGCCGTTGGGCTTGATCGGGGTGACGTTGTTTCTGATGGTGTTTCGTCAGCCGTTCGGGTTCGTGGCGATGCTGGGGACGATCGCGTTGTCCGGGATGATCATGCGTAACTCGGTGATTCTGGTGGATCAGATCGAGCAGGATATCGCCTCGGGGCTTAAGCCTTGGCAGGCGATTATCGAGGCTACGGTTCGGCGCTTCAGGCCGATTGTGTTGACGGCGCTGGCGGCGGTTTTGGCGATGATTCCGTTGTCGCGCAGTGTGTTTTTCGGGCCGATGGCGGTGGCGATCATGGGTGGATTGATTGTGGCTACGGCGCTGACTTTGTTGTTTTTGCCGGCGTTGTATGCGGCCTGGTTCAGGGTTCGTCGGGAGGGTTGATCCTTGGCGGCCTTCGGGCCGCCAAGGTGGCTGGTGGGGTTGGGTGAATATCCGTTGCTTCGGTAGCGGCGCAGCGGCTCCTGTTTGCTTCGCTGCACCTCCTTGCGCTGTGTCTGGCTGCGCCAGACGGTCGCTGCGCTAGCACGCCCGGATCAATCCTTCGAGGGCGAATCGTCTCGCCCCGTGTAAAGACAGCTTAAAGCGTACCAAACACCTTCCTCGCCAGACTCGTCGCCGCAGCGGCCGGGTTCTGACGAATCGTTTCTTCCTGTTTGCCAATCATCTCGAACAAACCGTTGAGCGCCTGTTCGGTGACGTAGCTTTCAACGTTGGCGCTCTTCGCGTCCACCACGCCAAACGCAGCGGCCTGGCCCGCGAACGAGTTGTACTTCTGTGCGACGCCGACTTTGTCGGTGGCTTGTTTGACGATCGGCAGGAATTTCGCGCGGATTTGTTCGCGGCTGGATTTGTTCAGGTATTGGGTCGCCGAATCGTTGCCGCCGCTGAGGATGCCTTTGGCGTCGGCCACGCTCATTTTTTTCACAGCATCGACGAGGATGGGCTGGGCCTGAGTCACGGCGGATTCGGCGGCTTTGTTCATCGCGGTTTCCAGTTCTTCCACCTGGGCGCCCATGCCGAAGGCTTTCATCTTGCTCGCGGCTTTGCCGAGTTTTCCCGGCAGTTCGATTTTCACGTCGGGGTTGTTGCTGAAGCCGCCCGGGGTGCCGAGTTGTTTGACGGCGATCTGTGCGCCCTGGGTCAGAGCGTCCTTGAGACCGCCGGTGGCGTCTTGCTGCGACAGGTCATTGAGCGACAGGGCCAGGACGTTGGCGCAGATCAGCAGGCTGGCGCAGACGGCGGCGAAGCGAAGGGTAGGGCGGCGCATGGCGGCTTCCTTGTGGCGAAGAATGGGTTAACGAACGGCGTCGACGCGAATTTTCAGCGGCTGCGGGTCATTGCCGTCGAGTTGCACGGCGTGGTTTTGGGTAGTGATGAACAGCAGCTCGCCGTTGACTTCAATGCGCGCGCTGACCGAGTAACGGTGGCCGGGTTTGACTTGCGCCGGATCGTAGCTCAAATGAAACGGCACCGGCACCTGACCTTTGACCGGGCCTTTCTGTTGGTCGAGGACGACGGCTGGGGCATCGGCGAGCGACACGTCCTGAAGGCTGACGCTTAAGGTTGCGCTCGGCGGCAAGGCGATGCGTTGCAGGTAGAAGACTTCTCCGTCGAGGCTGGCCTTGCCGGCGGGGGTGGTTGATTGGCAGGCGCTGAGTAGCGTGGCGGCAGCGAGGGTCAGCAGTTTTTTCATCGGTGGAGCTCCTTTCAATGTGGGAGCGGGCTTGCTCGCGAAGACGGTTTTTCTTTCAACATATAAATTGTTTGATCTGCCGCTTTCGCGAGCAAGCCCGCTCCCACAGGGTATTTGTGTCAGGTCTCAGGTTGAGGTGTGACCTGGTCCGCCGCATCTTCACTGCGATGCAGCGCGACCTGACGGATCGACAAACGAATCTCCGCTGGCAGCACGCGTTTCGCCGCGCCTTCGGCGAGTTCACCGAGCAGTTCGTGGTAGCTGAGCTTGCCGGCTTCGTCGCGGCGCAGCACATCGAGGTCGAGCAGGGTCTGGATGAAATGGCGGAACAGGCTCTTGTCGAAGAACTCTGGGGCATTCAGACCGTGGAGGATCGACAGGCGCTGGGCCATGACCGTGCACAGGTCTTCCAGCTCTTCGGCGCTGATACTGTTCTGGCCGCTGTTGAGCAGCAGGGACACGGTCATGTAGAAACGCTGCAAGGTCTGCGCGATGCTTTTCGACAGCAGCGTCAGCAACACGAAATGTCGCGAACTCGGCGCCGGGCGCAGGTACAGGTCCTTCTCGAAACGCAGCAGGCCTTGCTCGACAAACGCTTCCAGCCATTGATCGACCACGCCGTCCAGCTCATCCAGCGTCCAGCGAATGAACAACTCCGATTGCAGGTACGGATACAACGCGCGGGTGTAGCGCAGAATCTGCTCGCGGCTCATGCGCGAGGTGCTCTGGAAGAAACTCGCCAGCAAGGATGGCAGGGCGAAAATGTGCAGGACGTTGTTGCGGTAGTAAGTCATCAGGACTGCGTTCTGCTCGTCCAGATACAGAATCTTGCCCAGTGCATCGTTCTGCTCGGCGAGCAGATCCATGTCCTTCACGTGCTCGATCAGCGCACGGCCATCGCCCTCCGGCAAGGTGGTGTGCGGTGAATACGGGACCTTGCGCAGCAGCGCCAGATACAGATCCAGCACCCGCGCCATGGCCCGATCATCCAGCGCCAGTCGCGTGGTCGAGAGCAATGCCAGCGCCACCAGATTGACCGGATTGATCGCCGCCGCTTCGTTCAAGTGCCGGGCGACTTTCTCGCCGAGGCGGTTGGTGGTTTCGTTGAGCCACGCCGGTTTGAACTGCGGACCGAGTTCCTGCTGGCGCCAGTCCGGTTGCTCGGCGTCGAGGAATTCTGCCAGTTTGATCGGCTCACCGAAGTTCACCGCGACCTGGCCAAAGCGCTGCTTGAGTGCGCCGATCACTTTGAAAATATCGAAGATCGATTCTTTCTTCTTGCTCGCCCCGCGCAGTTCGCCCAAGTAGGTGCGGCCTTCGAGCACGCGCTCGTAACCGATGTACACCGGCACGAACACGATTGGCATCCGCGACGAACGCAGGAAACTGCGCAGGGTGATCGCGAGCATGCCGGTTTTCGGTTGCAGCATGCGCCCGGTGCGCGAGCGCCCGCCCTCGACGAAATACTCGACCGGGAAACCTTTGGTGAACAGCGTGTGCAGGTATTCGTTGAACACCGAGGTATACAGCGGATTGCCCTTGAACGTTCGGCGCATGAAAAACGCGCCGCCGCGCCGCAGCAGGCTGCCGATCACTGGCATGTTCAGGTTGATCCCGGCGGCGATGTGCGGCGGAGTCAGACCGTTGCGGAACAGCAGATACGAGAGCAGCAGGTAATCGATGTGGCTGCGGTGGCACGGCACGTAGATCACTTCGTGACCCTGCGCGACGTTCTGCACGCCCTCGATGTGATTGACCTTGATGCCGTCGTAGATCTTGTTCCAGAACCAGCTCAGCACCACTTCCAGAAAACGGATCGCGGTGTAGGTGTAGTCCGAAGCGATCTCGTTGCCGTAGCGCAGGGCCTGGGCCTTGGCTTTTTCCGGGGAGATTTTTTCGCGCTCGGCTTCGTCGAGGATCGCTTGCCTGACCAGCGGCTGGTTGAGCAGGCCTTTGACCAGGTTGCGCCGGTGGGAAATGTCCGGGCCGATCACTGCGGCTTTCAGATTGCGGAAGTGCACACGCAGGATGCGCTGGGCCATGCGCACGGTGCGCTCGTGGCCCTTGTTGTGATCGATCAGCTCGCGCAGGTGGATCGGCGCGGAAAATTGCACGCGGGTCTTGCGGCCAAGGACGATGATGCTCAGCAAGCGCCGCAGACGGCCGGTGACCGCCCAGCTGTCGGCGAACAACAATTTCCACGGGCTGTTTTCGCTATCCGGCGATTGGCCCCAGAACACGCTGACAGGAATGATCTGCGCATCTTCGGCGGCATTTTGCGACAGCGCGCTGACCAGTCGGGTCAGGGTCGGCGGTGCACCGCGTTTGTCCTGGCGACCGAGCCAGTCCGGATCCGGCGTCAGGTAAAAAAACGCCGCCGGTTCGATCAGCGCACCCACCGACACTGCAAGCACCGGACGGGGCAGGCCGGCCTTGGTGCACTCGGTGTCGACTACCGCCAGATCGGTCAGCGAAGGATTTTGCAGGACGTAGAACACCGGACGACTGCGGTCGAGGTTGAGGGTGAACGACGACTGATTGATGGTCTCGGAGCGAACCCAGAGATACAACAGGCGGCGCAGGGTGCCAAACACAAGACGGCGGAACGGGGAACGGGTCATACGGCTTCTGCGTGAGTGGATAAAACCGAGCGGTTGCTCAAGTGGGCGACAGTTTGCCGTATTGGGTGAAAATCGGCAAAAAAGCACCGAAGTAATCTCCTGTTGAGACTTTTTCCACCTGTCATATACTCGGCGCTCTGTTGCCGGTGCCCTTCGATGGACGTCGGACGCAGGCTGACGTTCCTCGAAGGCTTTCCTGCGAAAAGCCCGTTCAATAATAAAAAAGGAGTATGAACAGATGGCAACACGCGAAACCGGCAACGTGAAATGGTTCAACGACGCCAAAGGCTACGGCTTTATCCAGCGCGAAGACGGGGTGGACGTGTTTGTGCACTACCGCGCGATTCGCGGGGAGGGGCATCGTTCGCTGACTGAAGGTCAGCAGGTCGAGTACGCCGTGATCAGCGGTGAGAAGGGCTTGCAGGCTGAGGACGTTGTAGGCCTGTAACCTTGAAGACCAAAAGATCGCAGCCTTCGGCAGCTCCTACAAGTGTACACATGACCCTGTAGGAGCTGCCGAAGGCTGCGATCTTTTGCTTTCAGGCGGTTTTCCAGGTGATCTCTTCTTCCCCGTCAGCGCTGATACGAATCCAGCGATCGGCGGTTTCTTCACCTTCTTCTTCAACCCAGGTTCCCGGTGCGCAACGCACTTCGACGTTCAGCGCGGCAAAGGCTGCGCGGGCGCAGGCGATGTCGTCGTCCCATGGGGTCTGGTCGCTTTCCAGGTACAGGCTGTTCCACTTGCCCACCGCTTTCGGTAGCCAGGTCACCGGCACGTTGCCGGCCTTGCACTTGTACGTCTGGCCTTTCTGCACCCAGTCGCTGCACGGGCCTAACGCGGCGCCGAGCCAGGCGGCGATGGCTTTGTGGTCGACGTCGGCGTCTTTCAGGTAAATCTCGATGTCCGGTTGGCGCATGGATGTCCTCACTGCGGGTCTGAAAAATCCATTCGCGGATTTAGCCGGCCCCGGGCCTGTGCCCGAGACCAAAAATTATTGAAGAACGAAATAATCGTAGCGCATCGACACGGTGGTCTCGAACGGCTCGGCCTGGTCGATCACCGCCGCACGACGCTCGGCACTGGCACGCCAGCCGTGGGGCGTCATCGCCAACAGGTTGGCGCGATCCTCGGGCTTGTCCAGGGTCAGTTTGAATTCCAGGGTTTCGCTGTGCGCCAGTGCCATGCCGGCTGGCACCAGAGCCAGATGCTTGTCGTCGGTGTACTCGCGGACCTCGTCGTACAGGCGCTCGCGCAGTTCCATCAGATGGCCGCGAGTCGGGCCGACTTTCATCAGACCACCGCCGATGCTGAGCAGACGCTTGGCCTCTTCCCAGTCCAGCGGACTGAAAACGCTGGCGAGAAACTGGCAACTGCCTGAAGCCAACGGCACGCGGGCCATGCTGGCGATCAACCAGGTGATCGCCGGATTGCGTTTGCAGGCGCGTTTGACCGCTTCGCGAGAGATATCCAGTGCGTAGCCGTCAGCGTTGGGCAAAGCCTCGGCGATTTGCGCGGTGTAGTAACCCTCGCCACAACCGATGTCGACCCAGCGATCCGGCGCATAACCGGCGGCCAGTTCGGCCAGGCGCCTGGCCACCGGTGCGTAATGCCCGGCGTTCAAAAAGTCACGCCGCGCCTCGACCATCGCCTGATTGTCGCCCGGGTCGCGGCTGTTCTTGTGCTGCACCGGCAACAGGTTCAGATATCCCTGACGCGCACGGTCGAACCGATGCCCGGCAGGGCAGACTACGCCGTTGTCCACCGCATTGAGCGGTTCACTGCAGATGGGGCATGCGAGCATCAGGCGAGCAACTTGATCAGAGTCTGGTAATAGATTTCGGTCAGCACATCGAGGTCCGCCGCCAGCACGCGCTCGTTGACCTGGTGAATGGTTGCGTTGACCGGGCCCAGTTCAACCACTTGCGTGCCCATGGTCGCGATGAAGCGGCCATCGGATGTGCCGCCACTGGTTGACGCTTTGGTTTCGCGACCGGTGATGTCCTTGATGCTCGACGACACTGCATCGAGCAGCGCGCCCGGTTCGGTGAGGAATGGCAGGCCGGACAGCGCCCAGTCGATGTGCCAGTCCAGGCCATGCTTGTCGAGGATGTCGGCGACGCGTTTCTGCAGGCCTTCGACGGTCGATTCGGTGGAAAAACGGAAGTTGAACACCGCCACCAGATCACCGGGAATCACGTTGGTCGCGCCGGTGCCGGAATTGAGATTGGAAATCTGGAAACTGGTCGGCGGGAAGAAATCGTTGCCGTGGTCCCAGTGCTCGGCGGCAAGTTCCGCCAGCGCCGGAGCGGCGAGGTGGATCGGGTTTTTCGCCAGATGCGGGTAGGCCACGTGACCCTGCACGCCTTTGACCGTGAGCCTGGCACCGAGGGAGCCGCGACGGCCGTTTTTCACCACATCGCCGACCAGCGTGGTGCTCGATGGCTCGCCAACGATGCACCAGTCCAGACGCTCGTTGCGCGCCACCAGACGTTCGACCACAGCCTTGGTGCCGTGATGCGCCGGGCCTTCTTCGTCGCTGGTGATCAGGAACGCGACCTTGCCTTTATGGTTCGGGTAATCGGCGACGAAGCGTTCAGCGGCAACGGTCATCGAAGCCAGGCTGCCTTTCATGTCCGCCGCGCCACGGCCGCAGAGCATGCCGTGTTCGTCGATGATGGCGTTGAACGGATCGATCTGCCATGCGGTAACCGGACCGGTAGGCACCACGTCGGTGTGGCCGGCGAAGCACAGCACCGGGCCATCGTTATTGCCGTGAGTGGCCCAGAAATTATCCACATCTTCGATGCGCATCGGCTCCAGGGTGAAACCGGCATCGCCCAGGCGCTGCATCATCTGCTTCTGGCAGTCAGCGTCGACCGGGGTCACGGAAGGACGGCGGATCAGGTCGATGGCCAGTTGAAGGGTCGGCGATAGGTCGGCGTGGGCCGTCATGGAAAGCTCCGAAGATCATGAATGTGGGCGCGGACAAAATGGGGGAGCGGGCTTGCTCGCGAAGGCTGTGTGTCAGTCAGCATACAGGCTGAATGTTGCAAAGCTTTCGCGAGCAAGCCCGCTCCCACAGGGGGATAGTGTTCGGTCAGTCCCGCAAAATGGCGGTTATCTTAAAGCAAAACGGCGACCATTGGCCGCCGTTTAGTGCTGCGTTGCGGTTTTAGACGACCGGTGCCGGCTCAGCCTTGGCCACAGGTTTGGGCAGCGACGACAGGAACGCCATGATCAATGCCGCCAGATACGGCAGCGACTGCACCAGCAGCATGGTTACCCAGAAGCGCATGTCATTGCTCGGAATGCCCTGCACCAGGAAAATCCCCAGCGCCGCGCCCCACAGCAACAGCATGATGAACAACTCTTCGCGAGCCTCGCTGATCGCCACCCAGAAACCATGGTTGTCGGCATTTTTCGGCGTGCGGAAAAACGGAATGCTGCTGGTGAAGAAACCGTACAGCACCGCTTTGGCGATGGTGTGCGATAACGCCAGCCCGGCCAGCGCCGCGCAGAATGCATCCTTCAGATTCACGCCGACGGCGCGGCGATAGAGGAAGATGATCTTGCCGACCTTGAACACGAACAGCGCCAACGGCGGGATCGCGAAAATCAGCAACGGCGGATCGACCCGTTGCGGCACGATGATCATCGCCGCTGACCACAACAGCGCGCCAACGGTGAAGAAGATGTTCATGCCATCGGCGACCCACGGCAGCCAACCGGCGAGGAAGTGATAACGCTGACCGCGAGTCAGTTCGGTGTCCTTGCCGCGCAGCAGGCTGCGGGTGTGGCGCTTGATGATCTGGATTGCGCCGTAGGCCCAACGGAAACGCTGTTTCTTGAAGTCGATGAAGGTATCCGGCATCAGGCCCTTGCCGTAGCTGTCGTGGTAATACGCCGCCGACAGCCCTTTCTCGAACACGCGCAGACCCAGTTCGGCGTCTTCACAGATGCACCAGTCGGCCCAGCCCAATTCTTCCAGTACCGAGCGGCGGGTCATGGTCATGGTGCCGTGCTGAATGATCGCGTCACGGTCGTTGCGGGTCACCATGCCGATGTGGAAGAAGCCTTTGTATTCGGCATAGCAAAGCTTCTTGAAGGTGCTTTCGTTCTGGTCGCGATAATCCTGCGGCGACTGCACCACGGCGATTTTCGGGTCGGCGAAGTGCGGCACCATGTGCTTGAGCCAGTTGGGGTGCACGCAGTAATCGGAGTCGATCACCGCGATCACTTCGGCATCCTTGGCGGTGTGCGGAATCAGGTAATTCAGCGCGCCCCCCTTGAAACCGGCCAGTGGCGATACGTGGAAGAACTTGAAGCGCGGGCCGAGTGTCGCGCAGTAATCGCGCACCGGCTCCCACACCGCCGGGTCCTTGGTGTTGTTGTCGATGATCAGCACTTCAAAGTCCGGATAATCCAGTGCAGCGAGAGCGTCGAGGGTCTGTTTGACCATCTCCGGCGGCTCGTTGTAGCAGGGCACGTGGATCGACACTTTCGGTCGGTAATCGGAATCGCCAAGCACCGGCAGGAATTCGCGCCGGCGCTTGTGAATCCACACCGCTTCGGCCAGTTCATGGGCCTCGGTGAGCAGGACAATGAATACCCCGAGCGCACCGAGCGCCAACAGAAATCCGACCGTGAGGCTGAACCACGTGCTGTATTGCTGGCTGTAGTCGTAACCGATGTACACCAGCACCGAACCGCACAGGAACGCGATAAACGTCAGGAACGTGCGGCCGCGCTGGCGCAGCGCCGAGCCGTCGATCATCAGCAGGGTCAGCGACAGCAGTGCCAGCACCACCGAGCCGATGGCCAGCACGCGCCACTGCGGAATCGCCACCACCGGGCCTTCGAAATTGAATTTCTGCTGACGCGCGGCGTTGAACACGCCCCAGTAAGCGCCCACAGAACCTTCGTCGCTGGCCTTCCAAGGCTGATCGAAAGCTTCGATCACGAAGTAGTTGAAGCCTTGGCGATTGAGCTTGTTGACCAGAGTGCGCAAATAAATCGCCTGATCCGCCGGCGATGCGTCGGCGCCACCACGCATGCGCCCGTTGCTCGGCCAGCCGACTTCAGACAGCAGCAGCGGTTTTTTCGGAAAGAGCTTTTTCAGGTCGCGGGCGCGGTCGAAGACGAACTGGCCAGCCTTGTCCACCGGAATGAATTCCCAGTAGGGCAAGACGTGGGCGGCGATCAAATCAACGTGCTTGGCCAGTTGCGGGTATTTCTCCCAGATGTGCCATTGCTCGGAAGTAGTCACCGGCACTTTGACGGCGGCGCGCACCCGATCCAGCAGAACGATCAAGGACTCAGGGGTGATCTCTTCGCGAAACAGCGCCTCGTTGCCGACCACCACGCGCACCACGCTGCGCGAGGTATTGGCCAGTTCGATGGCTTTAACGATTTCCCGTTCGTTGCGTTCCTGATCCGGGCTGATCCAGATACCGAGGGTCACACGCAAACCGAACTCTTCAGCCAGTTTCGGGATGTCTCCCAGCGAACCGTCCACCGAATAGATACGGATGTTGTCGGTCAGCTTGCTCATGATTTCCAAGTCACGGCGCATTTCGTCGTCAGACGGATATTGATCCTTCTGTGGGAATTGCCCCTGCTGGAATGGCGAATAAGAGAAGCCGGAGATTTGCTGCGGCCAGTCCGGCGCCGTGACCGGGCGATTGACCAGCGCCCAGAAACCGGTGAACAAGGCAGCGATGGCCAGCACCACCACCAGGTTGAGTCCAAATTTACGCGATGACATAGCTGTTTCAGGTTCCAAAGGCTGTGGAACGAAGGATCGGTAGGCTAATACGCCGAAGGGCGCGCATCCTACACCGACAGTTCGCCGGTCGTACATCAGACAGGGAAATGGCTCACATTGGGCAAGCCTCTTTGACTTAAGTTCTTGCACTTGTCGCTTGCAGCTTAAAACTTGTCGCTGCGTAGCCCTATAATGCGCGCCAGTTTTTGGGGTAATGGTCATGAGTACAGAAGATCTGCGGTTTGCAGGCATCGCCCGTTTGTATGGCATCGAGGGCCTGGAACGCTTGCGCGCCGCCCATGTGGCGATCGTCGGCGTCGGTGGCGTCGGTTCCTGGGCGGCGGAAGCCATGGCCCGGTGCGGGGTTGGCGAGATTTCGCTGTTCGACCTCGACGACGTCTGTGTCAGCAACGCCAACCGCCAGTTGCACGCCCTGGACAGCACCGTGGGCAAACCCAAGGTCGAAGTGATGGCCGAGCGTCTGCGCGGGATCAATCCCGATTGCACGGTGCACGCCGTGGCCGATTTCGTCACTCGCGACACCATGGCCGAATACATCACGCCGAACATCGACTGCGTGATCGACTGCATCGATGCGGTCAATGCCAAAGCGGCGCTGATCGCCTGGTGCAAACGCCGCAAGATCCAGATCATCACCACCGGCGGCGCGGGTGGGCAGATCGACCCGACGCTGATTCAGGTCTGTGATCTGAATCGCACCTTCAACGATCCGCTGGCCTCTAAAGTCCGTTCGACATTGCGCCGGGACTACGGCTTTTCCCGCACCGTGACCCGCCACTACAGCGTGCCGTGTGTGTTTTCCACGGAACAGCTGCGCTACCCGAAACCGGACGGCAGCATTTGTCTGCAGAAGAGTTTTGTCGGCGACGGCGTAAAACTCGACTGCGCCGGCGGGTTTGGCGCGGTGATGATGGTCACGGCGACGTTCGGTATGGTCGCGGCGACCAAGGCTGTGGACAAGATTGTGGCGGGGGTGCGGCGCCCTTCGGACCGAGTAAAACCTCAGGCTTGATGTTGGGGCTGCTGGCCCCTTCGCGAGCAAGCCCGCTCCCACATTGGATCTGTGGTGTAAAAAAATCCCCTGTGGGAGCTGGCTTGCCAGCGATGGCGACTAACCGGCCAATTCATTCATCCGCTGGAGCACGGCATTCAAGCCATTACTGCGCGAAGGCGACAACTGCCGCGACAATCCCAACTGGTTGAACCACTCCGGCAGATCCACCTGCTGCAAATCCGCCGCTGATAAGCCGTTGACCCGCAACAGCAGCAACGCCACCAACCCGCGAATCATCCGCGCATCGCTGCTCGCCCTGAACTGCCAGTGCCCGTCGCGCAACTCCCCGACCAGCCACACCTGACTCTCACAGCCATGCACTCGGTTGGTGTCACTCTTTTGCGCGTCATCCAGCGCCGGCAAGCGATCACCAAACTGCATCAGCAATCGCGCCCGCTGCTCCCAGCCCGCCGCATTTTGGAAAGTCTGCAGCGCTTCGGCCGCGTCCACCGGCAAGCTCATCGCAACAGCTCCAGCGCCTGATCCAGCGCCTCGAAAAAGCGCTCCAGATCTTCCGAATCGTTGTACAGGGCCAGCGACACGCGAATCGCGCCGGCCAGTTCGAAGCTTTTCATCAAAGGCATGGCGCAGTGATGCCCGGCACGCACGGCGATGCCTTGTTCGGTAAGCAGATGCGCGAGATCGGCGTTGTGCACGCCGTCGACGACAAAACTGGCCAGCGCCAGTTGCGGCGTGCCCAGCAGGCGAATGCCATTGCGTGCGGCAAGCCCACGCAGCAGATAGTCGTGCAATGCCGCTTCATGGGCCGACACCGCTTCGTGATCGAGCCCCGCCAGATAATCCAGAGTCGCGCCGAGGCCGATCACGCTGGCGATCGGCGGTGTGCCTGCCTCGAACCCCAACGGCGCGGGGCGGAAGCGCGAATCCTGATAATTGGCATCGAGCACCATTTCGCCGCCGAACTGCCATGGCTGCAATTGCTCCAGCGCAGGGGTGCGCCCGAACAGCACGCCGAGCCCATCGGGGCCATACAGTTTGTGGCTGGAAAATACATAGAAATCGCAACCCAGCGCCTGTACATCATGCCGGCCGTGCACCACACCTTGCGCGCCATCGACTACCGTGAGCGCATTCTGCGCCTTGGCCATGCCGAGCAAAGCGGTCAGTGGCTGCCAGGCGCCGAGCACATTGGACAACTGGCTGACCGCCAACAAGCGTGTGCGCGGGCCGATCAGATGCACGGCAGCGCCGAGGTCGATCAGACCGTCGGCATCCAGCGGCAGGATCACCAGTTTCAGCTGACGGCGTTGCGCCAGTTGCTGCCACGGCAGCAGGTTGGCGTGATGCTCCAGTGCGCTGATGACAATCTCATCGCCCGGCTGAAACAGAGGCTCCAGACCATAAGCCAGCAGATTCAGCGCGCTGGTGGCGCCGTGGGTGAAGATGATTTGCCCGCTGTCACCGGCATTCAGCCATTGGCCAACCTTGCGCCGACTGTCTTCGAACGCTTGCGTCGCGTGCGCACCGGGCAGGTGTTGCGCACGATGCACATTGGCCGCGCCGTTGGCGTAGTAATGCGTCAGTGCGTCGAGCAGGGCTTGAGGTTTTTGTGTAGTGGCGGCGCTGTCCAGATAGGTCTGGTCTTGCCGTTGCAGTGCGGCGATAGCCGGGAAATCGGCGCGCCAGGGGGAGGGGATCATCATGGGGTCAGCCCTGCGAAATTGGGCGGGGTGTACGCCAAGCCTCGTGGGAGCGAGCCTGCTCGCGAAAGCGTCCTTGAGGACGCCAGAAGCTTCGCGGGCAGGCTCGCTCCCACAGGCCTACAGCGCTTAGTTGTGAGCGTGCAGCGCTTCGTTCAGTTCGATCGCCGATTTGTGGGTTTTGCATTCCACGGCACCGGTTTCCGAGTTGCGACGGAACAGCAGATCAGTCTGGCCAGCCAGCTCACGCGCCTTCACGACCTTGACCAGATTGTTGTGCTCGTCGAGCAGTGCAACCTTGGTGCCGGCGGTGACGTACAGGCCTGACTCGACAGTGTTGCGGTCGCCCAACGGAATGCCGATACCGGCATTGGCGCCGATCAGGCAGCCTTCGCCGACCTTGATCACGATGTTGCCGCCGCCCGACAGGGTGCCCATGGTCGAGCAACCGCCGCCCAGGTCCGAACCCTTGCCGACGAAGACGCCAGCGGAAACGCGGCCTTCGATCATGCCCGGGCCTTCGGTGCCGGCGTTGAAGTTGATGAAACCTTCGTGCATGACGGTGGTGCCTTCGCCGACATAAGCGCCCAGACGCAGACGTGCGGCATCAGCGATACGCACGCCGGCCGGTACCACGTAGTCGGTCATTTTCGGGAATTTATCCACCGAGAACACTTCCAGCAGCTCGCCGCGCAGACGCGCTTCGAGTTGCATTTCCGCCAGTTCGCTCAGGTCGATGGCGCCCTGGCTGGTCCACGCCACGTTCGGCAGCAGCGGGAAAATACCGGCCAGGCTCACGCCGTGCGGCTTGACCAGACGGTGCGAGAGCAGATGCAGCTTGAGGTAGGCCTCAGGCGTGGAGGTCAGTTGTGCATCTTCAGCCAGCAGCGTGGCGACCAGTGGCTTGTGGCTCTCGGCCAGACGGGTCAGCAGCTTGCCTTGCACGGCGTCGATGCCTTTGACTGCTTCAGCCAGTTGCGCAGCCTGGGCGGTGGTGAAGGTGATGGCCTGGTTGCCTTCGCTGTAACCGAGGATCGGCGCAACAGCCGCGACCAGTTCAGCCGAAGGGTTGAGCAGTGGCTGGGCGTAGAACACTTCCAGCCATGCGCCTTGACGGTTCTGGGTGCCGACACCAAAGGCGATGCTGAACAGGGAATTGGACATGTGAATACCTCTACAAAGAGTGACGGGCTGCTTACTTCAGAGCGGCCGCGTAGATGTCTGGCTTGAAGCCAATCAGGGTTCGGTCACCGAGATCGAGCACCGGGCGCTTGATCATCGAGGGTTGTGCGAGCATCAGTTCGATGGCTTTCGACTGGTCGAGATCGGCTTTGCGTTCGTCGTCGAGTTTGCGAAAGGTCGTGCCGGCGCGGTTCAACACGGTTTGCCAACCGTGCTCGTCGCACCATTGGGTCAGGTGCTCACGGTCAATGCCGGCGGTCTTGTAATCGTGGAAGTCATAGCTGACAGCGTGTTCATCGAGCCAGGTGCGCGCCTTTTTCATGGTGTCGCACGCCTTGATGCCGAAAAGGTGCAACGTTTTACTTGAAACGGCCAAGGAATCGCCCCCTTTACAGGTGCTGGAAAAAAATGGTGACGGATTATGCCATGACCGGACGGTTTCGCGGCGCCTCAGGGCAATTTGGCAATGCAAAACCCTGTAGGAGCTGACGAGTGAAACGAGGCTGCGAGCTTTTGATTTTGTTTTTAAATATCAAAAAATCGCAGCGTGCCGCAGCTACCACACGAGAGCCGTGCAGGTGGGCTGCGACATAGGTGCAACGGTCAGCCACAGCCTAAGGCGCTAATATGGCAGTTCAACGCTGTCGACCGTCTGAGATTTTCGTTTTATGCAAACTGCTTACACCGTCCTGATCCTGCTGACGCTGGTCAGCGTCTCGCGCCTGCTCGGGCGAGTCATCCCGTTGCCGTTGCCGCTGGTGCAGATCGCTGCCGGCGCCTTGCTCGCCTGGCCGACTTTGGGCCTGCACGTCGCCCTCGATCCCGAGCTGTTTCTGTTTCTGTTTTTGCCGCCACTGCTGTTTTCCGATGGCTGGCGCATGCCCAAACGCGCGCTCTGGCAATTGCGCGGTCCGATACTGACCCTGGCCGTCGGCCTTGTGCTGTTCACAGTGGTCGGTGCCGGATTTTTCATTCATTGGCTGTTGCCGACGATCCCGCTGCCCGTCGCTTTTGCCTTGGCGGCGGTTTTGTCACCGACCGACGCAGTGGCGGTTTCGGCAATTGCACAGAACCGCTTGCCGACACCGCTGATGCACATGCTGCAAGGCGAGGCGCTGATGAACGACGCCTCGGGTCTGGTGACCTTCAAGTTTGCCTTGGCAGCGGCAGTGACAGGCGTGTTCTCGCTGACCAACGCCAGTCTGACCTTCGTCGCCGTGGCGTTCGGTGGCCTGGCGGTCGGCGTGGCACTGAGCTGGCTGGTGGGGCGCCTGCGCGCATGGATGATCAGCCGTGGCTGGGATGACCCGGCCACTCACGTGGTATTCATGTTGCTGCTGCCGTTCGCCGCGTACGTATTGGCCGAACGTCTGGGCGCTTCCGGGATTCTTTCGGCGGTGGCGGCGGGGATGATGCAGAGCTGGCTCGATCTGCTGCCGCGCCAGACCAGTACGCGATTGCTTAATCGCAGCGTTTGGTCGCTGCTCGAATTCGCTTTCAACGGCTTGATCTTCTTGCTGCTCGGTCTGCAACTGCCGGACATCATCAAAGCTGTCGTCAGCCACGAACCCACCTTGTGGCCGACGCTGTTCTATCGCTGCCTCGATGTACTGGCGATTTTCGTCGCGCTGGTGTTGCTGCGATTCATCTGGGTACAGAGCATCTGGCGCCTGTCGGTGTTGCTGCGCCGGTTGCGCGGCAAGGGCGAGCTGACCCAGGTGCCAACGGCGCGCTCCTGCTGGTTGCTGACGGTCGGCGGTGTACGCGGGGCGGTGACGCTGGCGGGCGTGATGTCGGTGCCGATGCTGATCGGCGCCGAGGCTTTTCCTGAGCGCGACTTGCTGATCTTCATCGCTGCCGGAGTCATTCTGCTGTCGCTGGTCTCGGCCTGTATCGCGCTGCCGTTGTTGCTGCGCGGCATCGACAAAAGTCCCGACGACAAACGTCGTCAGGAAGTGCGCGATGCCTGGCGCAAGACTGCTGAAGCTGCGATCCACTCGCTGGAAACCGAAGAGGTCGTGCCGCAGGATGCCGCTCAAGCGGCGCTGGCAGCGGAGCTCAAAGCGCGGATCATGTCCGAATATCGCCATCAACTGGAGGTGTTCAACGATTCCGCCGAAGCCCAGGCGCTGGCATTCCAGATGGATCTGCTTGAGCGTCGGCTGCGTCTCAAGGCGCTGCGCGCGCAACGCCTCGAGTTGTATCGCCTGAGCCGTCAGCATCAGATCGGTGATGATGTGCTCAGAGAGGTATTGGGGGAGCTGGATCTGAGCGAGGCCAACCTGGGGCAGGTCAAGTAGGCCAAGCGTCACTTGGGATAGAGCAGTCGCATCAGGCGTTTGTCTTTTTTGCTGATCTTGCGATTGATCGGGACGTGCCAGTCGCCCACCGTTAGTGCATTCGCTACAGGGTGATGCATGATCGAACGCTTGTCATAGGCGGTGAAAATGGCATCGAGCGTGTTGAAAGAGGCGAACAGATTGTGGTCGACCTGCTCGCGGGTCAGCGGATTCATTGGCCGATTTTGATAGAACTCATACACCTTGGGTCTATCCCACGGAATGTTGGCCTGAGGGTGCTGGTGCTCGTGCAGTGCTCCGAGAGCATGACCGAATTCGTGGGTCACGATCACCTCGAAGTCGGCATGATCGGGTTTGACTCCCAGATTCATGGTCGCGTGGTCTGGATGAATCAGCAGCGCATCGGTGCCGAGCATCGAGCTGTTGTCATTATTCTTTGTGGCGATACGGATATCGCCTTTCCGATCGTCGACGAATTCAAACTTGAGGTTGACGTACGGTAACCAACGGCTGGCCGCGTCGATGATTCTGCGTTTGTGATCGCGCTCGGGCGCATCCATGAAGGCAATCTTCAAGGTGCGGCCGTTGGCCCACAATTTTGAGTAATCGAGCACAGATCGCTTGCGGCGCGAACGGGTCGCGCTGTCGGTGCCGGCGTTGGCCGGGTTTTCATTGATCGCAGCCAGGTAGGCCGCTTGATTGTCTGGCCACTGAACGAGTTGGCAATCCAGGAGTTCTTGCATTTCACTTCTTCCTTGAAGTCGAGGGCTCTATGGAGACGCGGTCCAAGACTAGCGTCTGGACGGCAAAAAGGCGGGGTACAGGAATAGGCGAACTGTTACGCGATGTTTGAATCGCCTGTGCCGGATTGCCCGGCACAGGCGATCGGGTGTTACCGGCGGCGCTGAATGAAGTCGCGAATGCGTTCAGCCGCTTCGACACACTCGGCCAGCGGCGCAACCAACGCCATGCGCACGCGGCCTGCCCCTGGATTGACGCCATCGACATCGCGCGACAGGTACGAGCCAGGCACCACGGTCACATGTTCGTGCTCGAACAGATCCCGGCAGAACGCCGCGTCATCGCCCTGCACATTCGGCCACAGATAGAAGCTGCCATCCGGACGCTGTACGTCCATGACCGGGCTGAGGATGTTCAGCACCGCATCGAATTTCTCGCGATACAGCGCACGGTTGGCGCGCACGTGCACTTCGTCATTCCACGCGGCCACGCTGGCCAGTTGGGTCTGCACCGGCATCGCGCAGCCGTGGTAGGTGCGATACAGCAGGAAGCCTTTGAGGATGTCGGCATCCCCGGCAACGAAGCCTGAACGCAGGCCCGGCAGGTTGGAGCGCTTGGACAGGCTGTGGAAGACCACGCAGCGCTTGAAGTCCTTGCGGCCGAGTTCGACGCAAGCACTCAACAGGCCCGGCGGCGGGGTCTGTTCGTCGAAGTACAGTTCGCTGTAGCACTCGTCGGCGGCAATCACGAAGTCGTACTGATCAGCCAGCGCGATCAGCTTCTTCAGGGTCTCGACCGGAATCAGCGCGCCGGTCGGGTTGCCGGGCGAGCACAGGAACAGGATCTGGCAGCGCTGCCAGATCTCTGGCGCTACAGCATCGAAGTCCGGGTTGAAGCCGTTTTCATCCAGACACGGCAGGTAGTGCGGCTTGGCCCCGGCGAGAAACGCCGCACCTTCGTAGATCTGATAGAACGGGTTGGGGCTGACCACCAACGCATCGTCGCCACGATTGACCACGGTCTGGGTGAAGGCGAACAGCGCTTCACGGGTGCCGTTGACCGGCAGCACGTTGCGCGCCGGATCGATCCAGCCGTTCGGCACGCCAAAGCGACGCTCGCACCAGCCGGCGATGGCTTCGCGCAGTGCCGGGATGCCGAGCGTGGTCGGGTACACCGCCATCTGATCCAGATTGTTCGCCAGCGCTTCGGCGACAAAACTCGGCGAGCGGTGTTTCGGTTCGCCGATCGACAGGGCGATCGGGCGCTTGTCCGGGTTCGGCGTGACGCTGCCGAGCAGGGCGCGGAGCTTTTCGAACGGGTACGGCTGGAGCTGGTTCAGAGCGTTGTTCATCGGGGCTGGGTCTCTCGCAAAGCCATTTGAATCCGAGGCGCCATCAAATACTGAGGCGCGACAATTTGATATCCGGTTCCTGATTGACGCTCAGCTGTTCGACGATCGCATCCTGCAAACGGCTGCACAGCAGCGGGTCGGACAGCGGCTGATTGTGCGCGTCAGTGATGAAGAACACGTCTTCCACACGCTCGCCCAAGGTCGCAATCTTGGCGTTCTGCAGCGACAGGTCGAACTCGAGGAAAATCCCCCCGACCCGCGCCAGCAGGCCCGGCCGGTCGGGCGCGGTCAGTTCCAGCACGGTCACCGGACGCTGCGCGTCGTTGTGAATCGTCACTTGCGGGGCAAAGGCAAAATGCTTGAGCTGACGCGGCACCCGGCGCTGGATGATCGTCGGGTAGTCGTCCGGGTTACGCAGGGCTTCGGTGAGGCCCTCGCGGATCTGCTTGATCCGCGCCGGGTTATCGCCGATCGATTCGCCTTCGTTGTCGAGCACGATGTAGGTGTCGAGGGTGAACTGGCTGCTCGAGGTGATGACCCGCGCGTCGTGAATGTTCAGGTTGAGCTGGTCCATCGCCGCCACGGTCACAGCGAAGAAGTCGTGCTGATCCGGCGCATAAATGAAGATCTGCGTGCCGCCCTCGAACTCGCGCTGGGTGGTTTCCTTGATCAGCACCAGCGGCCCGCCATCGACCGGCTGCTGCAGGATCGCGTCGCTGTGCCAGGCCACGTCGCCGGCGGTATGACGCAGGAAATAGTCATCGCCCAATTGCGCCCACAGCTGCTCGACGTCATCCGGGTCGGTGCCACCGCGCACCAGAATATCCAGCGCCGCACTTTGCGTCTGGCGAATCTGTTCTTCGCGATCCACTGGATTTTCCAGGCCCCGGCGCAGGGCCCGTTTGGTTTCGGTGTAGAGCTGGCGCAGCAGGCTGGCGCGCCATGAATTCCACAGCGTCGGATTGGTCGCGTTGATATCCGCCACGGTCAGCACGTAGAGGTAGTCGAGGCGCGTTTCATCGCCGACCGTCTGGGCGAAATCGTGGATCACCTGCGGATCGGACAGATCCTTGCGCTGGGCAGTGGTGGACATCACCAGGTGGTTCTGCACCAGCCAGACGATCAGGCGGCTGTCCCACACCGGCAACTGGTGGCGCTGGCAGAACGCCTCGGCATCGACCGCGCCGATCTCCGAGTGATCGCCGTGCCGACCCTTGCCGATGTCGTGGTACAGGCCGGCCATGTAAATCAGTTCAGGCTTGGGCAGCTTGGCCATGAGCTTGGCCGCCAGCGGAAATTTCTCCGAAACCTGGGTGTACTGCAGTTTGCGCAGGTGCTTGATCAGATTCAGCGTGTGCGCGTCGACCGTATAGATGTGGAACAGGTCGTGCTGCATCTGCCCGACGATGAAACCGAACTCTGGCAAGTAGCGCCCAAGAATGCCGTAACGGTTCATCCGCCGCAGATTGCGGTGGATGCCGATCTTGCACTTGAACAGCTCGATGAACAGGCTGGTGTTGCGGATGTCGTTGCGGAAATTGTCGTCGATCAGATGACGATGTTCGCGCAGCAGACGAATGGTGTCGGCGCGCACGCCTTTGATTTCCGGCTGCTGGGCCATCAGCACGAAAATTTCCAGCATGGCGAACGGCGTGCGGCGGAAGACATTGTCGTTGCGCGCCTCAATGTAGCCGTCATGCAATTGGAAGCGCGAGTTGATCGGCTGCGGCGGCGCTTCGTCTTCCGGAGCGAGGATGACTTCCTCGAAGTGCTGGATGATCAGATCGCTCAGTTGGGCAATGCTCATCACCGTACGGAAGTACTGCTGCATGAAGTTTTCGACCGCCTGTTTGGCGTCGTCTCCTTCAAAGCCGAGCAGGCCGGCAATGGTGCGCTGGTGATCGAACAGCAAGCGGTCCTCGGAACGACCGGCGAGCATGTGCAGGGCGTAGCGCACTTTCCACAGAAATTCCTGCGAGGAAGCGAGCAGGGCGTTTTCGCTTTCGACCAAAAAGCCTTCGCCAGCGAGGGCGCGCAGGTTCAGGGTGCCGTACTGACGTCGGGCCACCCAGAGAATCGTCTGGATATCGCGCAGGCCACCGGGCGAGCCTTTGACGTTGGGTTCGAGGTTGTATTCGGTGTCGTTGTATTTGTGGTGACGAGCCTTTTGTTCGGCACGCTTGGCCAGGAAGAACTCCTTGGCCGGCCACATGTGCGCGGTGCTGGTGACGTCGAGCATGCGCTGGCGCAGACGCTCGGGGCCGCAGATGGTGCGACTTTCCATCAGATTGGTGACCACGGTCAGATCGGCGCGGGCCTCTTCGGCGCATTCGTCGACCGAACGCACGCTCTGGCCGACTTCCAGGCCAATGTCCCACAACAGCGTCAGAAAACGCTCGATGGAATCGCGGAAAACTTCGTGGTCGGCACTGTCGAGCAGGATCAGCAGATCGATATCGGAGTAGGGGTGCAGTTCGCCGCGGCCGTAGCCGCCGACCGCCACCAGAGCGATATCGGCGTCTTCGCTCCAGTTGAACTGCTCCCAGGCCTTTTGCAGGATGTTGTCGACAAACCAGGCACGGTCTTCGATCAGGCGGCGGATGTCGCGGCCATTGCGAAAGCGCGTGTCGAGGACCTCGCGGGCCTGGCGGATCGCCTTCTTGAACGCCGCGATAGGACTCGCTTTGAGGGCCAGTTCAGCCTGGAACTGGCCGCGGTCGAAGAGTTCGGGATCCACCTGCGGCATCGATTGGCTTTCCTTCTATAGGCTGGGAGCGTTCTGAGTGTCAGGCCGAGATGCGCGCGATGGTGTCATCGCTGCGCAAAGTGAAGATCTCATAGCCAGTGTCGGTGACCAGCAGGGTATGTTCCCACTGGGCCGAGAGCTTGCGGTCCTTGGTGATTGCAGTCCAGCCGTCGCCGAGTACCTTGGTGTCGGCCTTGCCCTGGTTGATCATCGGCTCGATGGTGAAGGTCATGCCCGCCTTCAGTTCCATGCCGGTGCCGGCGCGACCGTAGTGCAGGATTTGCGGTTCTTCGTGGAAGACCTTACCGATACCGTGACCGCAGAACTCGCGCACCACCGAGAAACCATTTTTTTCCGCATGCTTCTGGATCACTTCACCGATGTCGCCGAGGCGGCAACCGGGCTTGACGATCTCGATGGCCTTGTACATGCATTCCTGGGTGACCTGCGACAGACGCTCGGCCCAGACCGGCACTTCGCCGACGTGGAACATGCGGCTGGTATCACCGTGGTAGCCGTCCTTGATCACGGTGACGTCGATGTTCAGCGTGTCGCCGTTTTTCAGCGGCTTGTCGTTCGGGATGCCGTGGCAGACCACGTGGTTGATCGAGGTGCAGATCGACTTCGGGTAGCCCTTGTAGTTGAGCGGGGCGGGGATGGCTTCCTGCACATTGACGATGTAGTCGTGGCAGATCTGGTTGAGCTGATCGGTGGTCACGCCCGGTTTGACATGTTCGGCAATCATTTCCAGCACATCGGCGGCCAGTTTGCCGGCGACACGCATGCCAGCGATGTCCTCGGGGGTTTTGAGGTTGACGGTCATACAGGCTCTCTCTGCGCTCGGCGGCGCTTACGGATACGAATTGGGTGGCAGGTGTGGATTTTGCGACCCTGAAAAACGCGATTCTATCAGACGGGAGGCGCAAAACTGCGCCTGCCTGTCTGGCTTGTGTCTATACAATGGTGCCCATCGAACCGATTCCAAGGGGGCTGCGTCCATGTCGCCGGAGGGAATACAGATTCCGGTTTCCGTTTCTGCGCACCCTGTGGTATAAAATGCGCCGCTTTCCGGGGATGCCCCGAAAAGCTTAAATCCACACACGTGTCGACACGATGACCTGGGTGCCTTGGGCTTTATGCCTCTGGTTGGTCATTGGGATACGTGGAGGCCAAACCCGACTTATCAAGGAACTATCATGTCCCAAGTCAACATGCGCGATATGCTGAAGGCCGGTGTGCACTTCGGTCACCAAACCCGTTACTGGAATCCGAAAATGGGCAAGTACATTTTCGGCGCGCGTAACAAGATTCACATCATCAACCTTGAAAAAACCCTGCCAATGTTCAACGAAGCTCTGACTTTCGTAGAGCGTCTGGCCCAGGGCAAAAACAAGATTCTGTTCGTCGGCACCAAGCGTTCCGCTGGCAAGATCGTTGCTGAAGAAGCAGCACGTTGCGGTTCGCCGTACGTCGATCACCGCTGGTTGGGCGGCATGCTGACCAACTTCAAGACCATTCGTGCTTCCATCAAGCGTCTGCGTGACCTTGAAGTTCAAGCCGAAGACGGTACTTTCGCCAAGCTGACCAAGAAAGAAGCGCTGATGCGCTCCCGTGATCTTGAGAAGCTGGATCGTTCGCTGGGCGGCATCAAGGACATGGGCGGTCTGCCTGACGCACTGTTCGTGATCGACGTTGACCACGAGCGCATCGCGATCACCGAAGCCAACAAGCTGGGCATCCCGGTTATCGGTGTTGTCGATACCAACAGCAGCCCGGAAGGCGTTGACTACATCATCCCAGGCAACGATGACGCAATCCGCGCTATCCAGCTGTACATGGGTTCGATGGCTGACGCAGTTATCCGTGGTCGCAACAATGTTGCTGGCGGTACTGTTGAATTCGCAGCCGAAGAAACTCAGGCTGCAGCTGAGTAATCGACGCCCCTGGCGTTGACTCAGTAAGCAAAAAGGGGGCTTGGCCCCCTTTTTGCCACCTCGAAAACCATTTGTCGGCAGCGCAGCTACAGCGTCTGTAACGTGCAGCAGCTACAAGTTGGTTCGGGAAGAATTGATCGCCCGTTCGATCGGGTGGAATGGTTGAAAACCTATCCAAGAGGAATTTGAAAATGGCAGCAATTACTGCGGCGTTGGTCAAAGAACTGCGCGAGCGTACCGGCGAAGGCATGATGGATTGCAAGAAAGCCCTGGAAAAGGCTGACGGCGACATCGAAAAAGCCATTGATGACATGCGTGCTTCGGGCGCGATCAAGGCTGCGAAAAAAGCCGGCAACGTTGCCGCTGAAGGCGCAATCGCCATCAAATCGAATGACAAGGCAGCCGTGCTGCTGGAAGTCAACTCGCAGACCGACTTCCTGGCCCTGCAAGACGACTTCAAGAACTTCGTTGCTGCCAGCGTAGAAAAAGCTTTCGACGAAAAACTGACCGACGCAGCTCCGCTGATCGCCGCTCAGGAATCGGCTCGTGAAGCTCTGGTTGCCAAAGTCGGCGAGAACGTCAACATCCGTCGTCTGGTCCGCGTAGAGGGTGACGTTGTCGGCACTTACCTGCACGGTAACAAGATCGGTGTTGCGGTTGTCCTGAAAGGCGGTGACGTCGAGCTGGCCAAAGACATCGCCATGCACGTTGCGGCAAGCAACCCTGAGTTCCTGCTGCCTTCGCAAGTCTCCGACGAAGCGATCGAGCGTGAGAAAGCTGTGTTCCTGCAGTTGAACGAAGAAAAGATCAAAGGCAAGCCAGAAAACATTGTTGAAAACATGGTCAAGGGCCGTATCAGCAAGTTCCTGGCAGAAGCGAGCCTGGTCGAGCAGGCGTTCGTCAAGAACCCTGAAGTCAAGGTTGGCGAGCTGGCCAAGAAAGCCGGCGCAGAAATCGTTTCCTTCACTTACTTCAAAGTAGGCGAAGGCATCGAGAAGCCGGTCGACAACTTCGCTGAAGAAGTTGCTGCCCAGCTGGCTGCCGCCAAGCAATAAGACGGTTTTTCAACTGTCGCCCAAAAGAGGCTGCCCGCTAACGCGCGCAGCCTCTTTTCAGATGAGGTACCAAATTTTTTATTTGGTTTCCGTCCGGAACTGACTTACAAAGCCATGTTCCGATGGCGCTGCAGCAGCGCCAAGCTAGAGTGAACGCCAGCTGTAAACAGCTCGCAAAGAATTTTAAATACGCCGCAGGAGAGATTCGCAATGGCTCAGCAGGGCAGTGGTTATCAGGCTCGCTATAAACGCATTCTACTCAAGCTTAGCGGCGAGGCCCTGATGGGCTCGGAAGAGTTCGGGATCGATCCAAAGGTTCTGGATCGCATGGCGCTGGAAGTCGGTCAACTGGTTGGCATCGGCGTCCAGGTCGGTCTGGTAATCGGCGGTGGCAACCTGTTCCGTGGCGAAGCCCTGAGTAAGGCCGGTATGGATCGTGTCACCGGCGACCACATGGGCATGCTGGCCACCGTAATGAACGCACTGGCCATGCGCGACGCTCTGGAGCGTGCCAATATCTCCGCCATCGTCATGTCGGCCATTTCAATGGTTGGCGTAACCGATCACTACGATCGCCGCAAAGCCATGCGCCACCTGAACTCCAAAGACGTCGTGATCTTCGCGGCCGGTACCGGCAATCCGTTCTTCACCACGGATTCGGCTGCCTGCCTGCGTGCGATCGAAATCGACGCCGACGTTGTGCTCAAGGCGACCAAGGTTGATGGCGTCTACACCGCAGACCCGTTCAAAGACCCGCATGCCGAGAAGTTCGATCATCTGACTTATGATGAAGTACTGGATCGCAAGCTGGGCGTGATGGATCTGACTGCTATCTGCCTGTGCCGCGATCACAAGATGCCGCTGCGCGTATTCAACATGAACAAGCCCGGCGCCCTGCTGAACATTGTGCACGGCGGCGCTGAAGGGACTTTGATCGAGGAAGGCCAACAATGATCAACGAAATCAAGAAAGACGCCCAAGCGCGTATGCAGAAATCCCTGGAATCCCTGAACCACGCGTTCGGCCAGATCCGTACCGGCAAGGCTCACCCGAGCATTCTCGGCAGCGTCATGGTGCCTTACTACGGCACTGACACTCCGCTGAGCAGCGTCGCCAACGTCACCGTGAAAGATTCGCGCACCCTGCAGGTCGTGGCGTTCGAGCGCAACATGCTCGCGGCTGTCGACAAGGCAATCCAGAGCGCCGGTCTGAATCTCAACCCGACCAACCTCGGCGAGTTGCTGCTGATTCCTATGCCGGCCCTCACCGAGGAAACGCGTAAAGGCTTCACCAAGCAGGCCCGCAGCGCAGCCGAAGACGCGCGCGTTGCTGTGCGCAACATTCGTCGTGACGCATTGGGTGAGCTGAAAAAACTGGTCAAGGACAAGGAAATCAGCGAAGACGAAGAGCGTCGTGCCATCGCTGATATCGACAAGCTGACCAAAGAATCCGAGGCCCTGATTACCAAGGCCACGGACGAGAAAGAAAAAGACCTGATGGCCGTATAAGGGTCGAGCTTTAAATGGACAAGACCAAGCAGACTGCGCCGTCCGCGGTGCCGCGCCATGTCGCGATCATCATGGATGGTAATAATCGCTGGGCGAAAAAACGCTTTATGCCGGGTGTCGCCGGGCATAAAGCGGGCGTGGATGCTGTGCGGGCGGTGATTGAGGTGTGCGCTGAGGCCAAGGTCGAGGTCCTGACCCTGTTCGCCTTCTCCAGCGAAAACTGGCAGCGCCCGGCCGATGAGGTCAGTGCCTTGATGGATCTGTTCTTCAAGGCGCTGCGTCGCGAGGCCAAGCGCCTCAACGACAACAACATCAGCCTGCGCATCATTGGCGATCGCTCGCGCTTCCACCCTGAGCTTCAGGCGGCGATGCGCGAGGCCGAGGCCATGACGGTCGGTGCCAATCGCTTTGTCCTGCAGATCGCCGCCAACTATGGCGGTCAGTGGGATATCGCTCAGGCCGCGCAGCGTCTGGCGCGTGAGGTTCAGGCCGGGCACTTGCGCCCGGAGGACATCACTCCGGATCTGCTGCAGACCTGTCTGGCCACCGGCGATCTGCCGTTGCCTGACCTGTGCATTCGCACCGGTGGCGAGCATCGCATCAGCAATTTCCTGCTGTGGCAGCTGGCCTACGCCGAGCTGTACTTCTCCGACCTGTTCTGGCCGGACTTCAAACACGAAGCCATGCGCACCGCGCTGGCCGATTTCGCTTCGCGCCAGCGTCGTTTCGGTAAAACGAGCGAACAGGTCGAAGCTGGAGCCCGGGTTTAATGCTTAAACAACGAATCATCACTGCACTGATCCTGCTGCCGATTGCCTTGTGCGGGTTTTTCCTGCTCAAAGGTGCCGGCTTCGCGCTGTTCATCGGCCTGGTGGTGAGCCTCGGTGCCTGGGAATGGGCGCGTCTGGCCGGCTTCACCGCACAGTCGTTCCGCGTCGGCTTTGCCGCTGTGGTCGCCTTGATGCTGTTCGTCATGTATGTGCTGCCGGGCCTTGCGCCCTGGGTGCTCGGTGCATCGGTGATCTGGTGGGCGATTGCGACATATCTGGTGCTGACGTATCCACGCTCCAGCGCGCACTGGTCCACAGCGGCGACCAAGTTGGTCATTGGCCTGCTGATCCTGTTGCCTGCGTGGCAGGGCCTGGTGCAGATCAAGCAATATCCGCTGGGTAACTGGTTGATCATGGCCGTGATGGTGTTGGTCTGGGGCGCGGACATCGGTGCTTACTTTTCCGGGCGCAAGTTCGGCAAGCGCAAGCTGGCGCCGCAGGTCAGCCCGGGCAAGAGCTGGGAAGGCGTTTACGGTGGTCTGGCGCTGAGTCTGGTGATCACTGCGGTTGTCGGGCTGGTACGCGACTGGACCGTGGCCGAGCTGCTCAAAGGCTTGATCGGCGCTGCGCTGATCGTCTTCATTTCCGTGGTCGGTGATCTGACCGAAAGCATGTTCAAGCGTCAATCCGGCATCAAGGACAGCAGTAATCTGTTGCCCGGGCATGGCGGTGTGCTGGATCGTATCGACAGCCTGACCGCTGCCATTCCGGTATTTGCCGTATTGCTCTGGATGGCCGCACCGTGAGTCGCCCCCAGCAGATTACGGTGTTGGGTGCGACCGGTTCGATTGGTCTGAGCACTCTGGATGTGATCGCACGTCATCCTGAGCGTTATCAGGTTTTCGCATTGAGTGGCTTCTCGCGCCTCAGCGAGTTGCTCGCGTTATGCGTGCGTCATGTCCCGCAATTTGCCGTAGTGCCCGAAGGTGCTGCGGCGCGCGGTTTGCAGGATGACTTGCGTGCAGCCGGCTTGCCGACTCGCGTATTGGTAGGTGAGGAGGGCTTGTGTCAGGTCGCCTCGGCGCCTGAAGTCGACGCGGTGATGGCAGCCATTGTCGGTGCGGCCGGGCTGCGTCCGACCCTGGCGGCAGTCGAGGCGGGCAAGAAGATTCTCTTGGCCAATAAAGAAGCATTGGTAATGTCCGGCGCTCTGTTCATGCAGGCCGTGCGCAAAAGCGGCTCGGTTCTGCTGCCGATCGACAGTGAGCACAACGCGATTTTTCAGTGCATGCCAGTGGATTTCTCGCGCGGCTTGAGCTCGGTGGGGGTGCGGCGGATATTGTTGACAGCCTCAGGCGGTCCTTTCCGGCAGACGCCGATGGCCGAGTTGGCGCATGTTTCGCCTGAGCAGGCTTGCGCGCATCCGAACTGGTCGATGGGGCGCAAGATCTCCGTGGATTCGGCGAGCATGATGAACAAGGGTCTCGAACTGATCGAAGCCTGCTGGTTGTTCGATGCCAAACCTGCGCAAGTCGAGGTGGTGATCCATCCGCAGAGCGTGATTCATTCTCTGGTCGATTATGTGGACGGCTCGGTATTGGCGCAGTTGGGTAACCCTGACATGCGCACGCCGATCGCCAACGCTTTGGCCTGGCCGGAGCGCATCGACTCCGGCGTACCGCCACTGGATCTGTTTGCCATTGCGCGACTGGATTTCGAGGCGCCCGATGAGGGTCGTTTCCCCTGCCTGCGGTTGGCTCGTCAAGCGGCGGTAGCTGGTGACAGCGCTCCGGCGATGCTCAACGCGGCCAATGAAGTGGCCGTGGCAGCGTTTCTCGACGGACGGGTCCGCTATCTGGAAATCGCGAGTATCATCGAGGAAGTCTTGAATCTGGAGGCGGTGGTGGCGCTGAGCGACCTCGACGCCGTGTTTACGGCGGACGCTAAAGCGCGAATGCTGGCTGAGCAATGGTTGAGTCGGCACGGCCGATAGTTTTGCAACTCAATGGCGACACGCGACACTGAACAGGATTGCGGAGAAAGTAGATGAGCGCGCTCTATATGATTGCCGGCACCCTGATCGCCCTGGGTGTGCTGGTCACCTTCCATGAATTCGGCCACTTCTGGGTCGCGCGTCGCTGTGGCGTCAAGGTTCTGCGTTTTTCCGTGGGCTTCGGCATGCCGCTGCTGCGCTGGCATGACAAGCAAGGCACCGAATTCGTCGTAGCGGCGATCCCGTTGGGCGGCTACGTCAAGATGCTAGACGAGCGCGAAGGCGAAGTGCCGGTCGATCAGCTCGACCAATCGTTCAATCGCAAATCGGTGCGTCAGCGTATCGCCATTGTCGCCGCCGGGCCGATTGCCAACTTTTTGCTGGCGCTGGTGTTCTTCTGGGTTTTGGCGATGCTCGGCAGCGAACAGGTTCGCCCGGTCATTGGTGCGGTCGAGTCCGGCAGTATTGCCGCCAGGGCCGGTCTGAATGCTGGTCAGGAGATCGTCTCGATCGATGGCGAGCCAACCTCCGGTTGGGCGGCGGTCAATCTGCAACTGGTGCGTCGTCTCGGTGAGAGCGGTGCGATTCAATTGCTGGTGCGCGACCAGGGCTCGACCGCTGAGTCGCCGCGCACGCTGGCACTGGATAACTGGCTCAAGGGTGCCGACGAACCGGATCCGATCCGTTCGCTGGGTATCCGTCCTTGGCGTCCGGCCTTGCCGCCAGTGCTTGCCGAGCTCGACCCGAAAGGCCCGGCTCAGGCGGCCGGGCTGAAAACCGGCGATCGCTTGCTGGCGCTCGATGGGCAGCCGCTCGATGACTGGCAGCAGGTAGTCGATACCGTTCGTACGCGTCCTGATACCAAAATCATGCTGCGCATCGAGCGCGACAATGCTCAAATCGACGTCCCTGTGACCCTGGCGGCACGCGGTGAAAGCAAATCGCCAAGCGGTTATCTGGGCGCTGGCGTGAAAGCCATCGACTGGCCGCCGGAAATGATCCGCGAGGTCAGCTATGGCCCGCTGGCCGCGATTGGCGAGGGCGCCCGTCGCACTTGGACCATGAGCATTCTGACGCTGGATTCACTGAAGAAAATGCTGTTCGGCGAGCTCTCGGTAAAAAACTTGAGTGGACCGATAACCATTGCTAAAGTGGCGGGCGCTTCTGCCCAGTCGGGTGTCGCTGATTTCCTGAATTTCCTTGCTTATCTGAGTATTAGCCTGGGCGTTCTGAATTTGCTGCCCATTCCTGTACTGGATGGGGGGCATTTGTTGTTTTATCTGATCGAGTGGGTGCGTGGTCGCCCCTTGTCGGATCGGGTGCAAGGTTGGGGGATACAGATCGGTATCAGTTTGGTGGTCGGGGTGATGTTGCTTGCTCTGGTCAACGATCTGGGTCGACTGTAACGCTTCGCTGAATTGCGAATCTGCCGCATTTTGCGGCAGTTTGTTTATTGCCAGTTGGAATAAGAAAGGACTTCATGAAACGTCTGCTGCTAACTGCGGTTCTCACCGTATTGATGATCGCCGAAGTTCACGCCGAGTCCTTCACTATCTCTGATATTCGCGTCAATGGCCTCCAGCGGGTCTCCGCGGGTAGTGTCTTTGGTGCCTTGCCGTTGAACGTCGGCGAGCAGGCGGATGACCGCCGCCTGGTGGAATCCACTCGTGCGTTGTTCAAAACCGGTTTCTTTCAGGATATCCAGCTGGGCCGCGAAGGCAATGTCCTGGTGATCACCGTGGTTGAACGCCCATCCGTTGCCAGTATCGAGATCGAAGGCAACAAGGCGATTTCCACTGAAGACCTGATGAAAGGCCTCAAGCAATCCGGATTGTCCGAAGGCGAGATTTTCCAGCGTGCCACTCTCGAAGGTGTGCGCAACGAACTGCAACGTCAGTACGTCGCCCAAGGCCGCTATTCGGCTACCGTCGATACCGAAGTGGTCTCGCAGCCGCGTAACCGTGTGGGTCTGAAGGTGAAGATCAACGAGGGCACCGTTGCCGCCATTCAGCACATCAACGTGGTCGGTAACACGGTGTTCCCCGAGGAAGACCTGACCGACCTGTTCGAGTTGAAAACCACCAACTGGCTGTCGTTCTTCAAGAACGATGACAAATATGCTCGCGAAAAACTCTCCGGTGACCTGGAGCGTCTGCGCTCCTACTACCTGGACCGCGGCTACATCAACATGGACATCGCTTCGACCCAGGTATCGATTACCCCGGACAAGAAGCACGTCTACATCACCGTCAACGTGACCGAAGGCGAGAAGTACACCGTTCGTGACGTCAAGCTCAGCGGTGACCTGAAAGTTCCTGAAGACCAGATCAAGTCGCTGTTGCTGGTGCAGAAAGGCCAGGTGTTTTCGCGCAAGCTGATGACCACCACCTCCGAGCTGATCACTCGTCGTCTGGGTAACGAAGGTTACACCTTCGCCAACGTCAACGGCGTGCCACAGCCGCATGACGACGACCACACGGTAGACATTCTTTTCGCTGTCGATCCGGGCAAGCGTGCCTACGTCAACCGCATCAATTTCCGTGGCAACACCAAGTCCGAGGACGAAGTGCTGCGTCGTGAAATGCGTCAGATGGAAGGCGGCTGGGCTTCGACGTACCTGATCGACCAGTCCAAGACCCGTCTGGAGCGTCTGGGCTTCTTCAAGGAAGTCAACGTTGAGACGCCGGCTGTGCCGGGTGTCGATGACCAGGTCGACGTGAACTATGCCGTTGAGGAACAGGCGTCCGGTTCGATCACCGCCAGCGTTGGTTTTGCGCAGAGCGCCGGTCTCATCCTCGGTGGTTCGATCACCCAGAACAACTTCCTCGGTAGCGGTAACCGCGTCAGCATCGGTCTGACACGCAGCGAATACCAGAGCCGCTACAACTTTGGCTACGTTGACCCGTACTGGACCGCCGATGGCGTAAGCCTGGGTTACAACGCGTTCTATCGCACCACCGACTATGATGAACTCGATGCCGACATTTCCAGCTACGCGGTAGACAGTCTTGGTGCGGGCGTCAACGTCGGTTACCCGATCAGTGAGACTTCGCGTCTGACGTTCGGTCTGTCTGCCCAGCAGGACAAGATCAACACCGGTCGCTACACCGTTGACGAGATTTTCGACTTCGTTGAGAAAGAAGGCGACAACTACCTGAACTTCAAGGCCTCGGCCGGCTGGTCCGAGTCGACCCTGAACAAAGGCGTCCTGCCGACACGTGGTCGTTCCCAGAGCCTGACCCTGGAAACCACGCTTCCTGGTAGCGACCTGTCGTTCTTCAAACTTGATTACCGTGGTCAGTTGTTCCAGCCGATCACTGAAAACTACACCCTGCGCCTGCACTCCGAACTCGGTTATGGCGACGGCTACGGTTCGACCGATGGCTTGCCGTTCTATGAAAACTACTATGCCGGTGGTTTCAACTCGGTTCGTGGCTTCAAGGACAGCACCCTTGGCCCGCGCAGTACGCCGAGCCGCGGTGCAGCTGTAACGGGTAACTCGGGTACGCTTGCCGACCCGGATCAGGATCCGCTGCCATTCGGCGGTAACGTGTTGATTCAAGGTGGTGTTGAGCTGCTGTTCCCGCTGCCTTTCGTGAAAGACCAGCGCTCGCTGCGCACGTCCGTATTCTGGGACGTAGGTAACGTGTTCGATTCCAAGTGCGACAAGACGACCAACGCAGCCGCAGGGTCGACTTCCAGCACTCAATGCAACGACATCAGCCTGAGCAACATGGCCAGTTCCGTCGGTGTCGGCGTGACCTGGGTCACTGCACTGGGGCCGTTGAGCTTCGCCCTGGCGATGCCGATCAAGAAACCGGATGACGCTGAAACTCAAGTGTTCCAATTCTCCCTCGGCCAGACGTTCTAAGCGTCTGACCCAAGATAACGACAATGGATTTTGTAGGAGTGCATCGTGCGTAAGTTGACTCAATTGGTTCTCCTGGCCTCCGTACTGGTGGCAGGCCCGGCGTTCGCCGACATGAAAATTGCCGTGCTGAACTATCAGATGGCACTGCTGGAATCCGACGCGGCGAAGAAGTACGCGGTGGATGCAGAGAAGAAGTTCGGTCCGCAACTGACCAAACTGAAAACCTTGGAAAGCAGCGCCAAAGGCATTCAGGACCGTCTGATGGCCGGTGGTGACAAGATGCAGCAGGGCGAGCGCGAGCGTCTGGAGCTGGAATTCAAGCAAAAGGCCCGCGACTTCCAGTTCCAGTCCAAGGAACTGAACGAAGCCAAAGCTGTTGCCGACCGCGAAATGCTCAAGCAACTGAAGCCAAAGCTGGACGGCGCAGTGGAAGAAGTCATCAAGAAAGGTGGTTTTGACCTGGTGTTCGAGCGTGGTGCAGTTATCGATGTCAAACCTCAGTACGACATCACGCGCCAGGTTATCGAGCGCATGAATCAGCTGAAGTAACCCATGACTGTGACTATCAGGCTCGGCCAGTTGGCCGAGCACCTCGGCGCCACCCTGCGTGGCGACCCCGAGACGCAAATTACTGGGCTAGCCACTTTGCAAGAGGCTGGCCCAGCTCAGTTGAGCTTTCTGGCAAATCCCCAATACCGTAAATACCTTGCCGGTTCGAAGGCAGCTGCGCTGCTGCTCAAGGAAGCCGATGCCGAGGGCTTTGCCGGTAATGCTTTGGTGGTGCCGGATCCTTACCTGGCCTATGCGCGCATTTCGCACCTGTTCGATCCAAAGCCAAAAGCTGCCGCGGGTATTCACCCGACAGCGGTGATCGCGCCGGATGCGGTAGTTGACTCGAGTGCCAGCATCGGCCCGTTCGTGGTCATCGAAGCCGGTGCACGCATCGCTGCACGGGTAACGCTGGGCGCGCATTGCGTGGTCGGCGCTCGTAGCGAGATCGGTGAAGCAGGCTGGCTGGCTCCGCGCGTCACGCTGTATCACGATGTGCGTATCGGCAAGCGTGTGGTCATTCAGTCCGGTGCGGTGATTGGCGGTGAGGGCTTCGGCTTCGCCAACGAAAAAGGCGTCTGGCAGAAAATCGCCCAGATCGGTGGCGTGACCATCGGCGACGATGTCGAGATCGGCGTGAATACCGCCATCGACCGTGGCGCTCTGGCCGATACCGTGATTGGCAATGGCGTGAAGCTCGACAACCAGATTCAGATCGCACACAACGTCCAGGTCGGTGATCACACTGCCATGGCCGCGTGTGTCGGCATTTCGGGCAGCACCAAAATCGGCAAGCACTGCATGCTCGCCGGTGGTGTCGGTCTGGTCGGCCACATCGATATTTGCGACAACGTTTTCCTGACCGGGATGACCATGGTGACCCACTCGATTACCGAGCCAGGCGCCTATTCTTCCGGCACAGCCATGCAACCGGCGGCCGAATGGCGCAAAAGCGCGGCCCGTATCCGTCAGCTCGATGACATCGCGCGACGGTTGAAACAGCTGGAAAAGCGCGCTGGGGAAGTGACCCCTGACGGCAATGCTTCATCTGAAGGCTGATACCATTTCCATATCAAGTGTGCACAGCCTCTGGACTGCCTCCTTGATTTGCTAGAGGAGTGCGCGTCAGTCGCGCTCCCAATCTTTACATAGGCTTCCCCCTGAAATGATGGACATCAACGAGATTCGCGAATACCTGCCTCACCGTTACCCGTTCCTGCTGGTGGACCGGGTGGTGGAACTGGACACTGAAGGCAAGCGAATTCGCGCCTACAAGAATGTCAGCATCAATGAACCGTTTTTCAATGGTCACTTCCCTGCGCATCCAATCATGCCAGGCGTGCTGATCATCGAAGCGATGGCTCAGGCTGCCGGGATACTTGGTTTCAAGATGCTCGACGTCAAACCGGCCGACGGCACCCTGTATTACTTCGTCGGCTCCGACAAGCTGCGCTTCCGCCAGCCAGTCAAGCCGGGCGACCAGTTGATCCTTGAAGCGACCTTCATCAGTTGCAAGCGCAAGATCTGGAAGTTCGAGTGCCAGGCTTCGGTTGATGGCAAGCCGGTCTGCTCGGCAGAAATCATCTGTGCGGAACAGAAAGTATGAGTTTGATTGACCCTCGCGCAATCATCGATCCGTCCGCCGTTCTGGCTGACGGCGTCGAGGTCGGCCCGTGGTCGATCATCGGCGCAGGTGTGGAAATCGGCGAGGGTACCGTGATCGGGCCGCATGTGATCCTCAAGGGGCCGACCCGCATTGGTAAACACAATCGTATCTACCAGTTTTCCTCGGTAGGCGAAGACACCCCGGATCTGAAATACAAAGGCGAGGAAACCCGCCTGGTAATCGGTGACCACAACGTTATCCGCGAAGGCGTGACCATTCATCGTGGCACCGTTCAGGACCGTTCGGAAACCACTCTGGGTGATCACAACCTGATCATGGCCTATGCCCACATCGGTCACGACAGCGTCATCGGCAATCACTGCATTCTGGTCAACAACACTGCGCTGGCCGGACATGTACACGTGGACGACTGGGCGATTCTCTCCGGCTTCACTCTCGTTCATCAGTACTGCCACATTGGCGCGCACAGTTTTTCCGGCATGGGCACGGCGATCGGCAAGGACGTTCCGGCGTTCGTCACCGTATTCGGTAACCCGGCCGAAGCGCGCAGCATGAACTTCGAAGGCATGCGCCGCCGCGGTTTCAGCGAAGATGCAATCCACGCCCTGCGTCGTGCCTACAAGACGGTTTATCGCCAGGGCCTGACGGTCGAGCAGGCACTGGCCGAGCTGGCCGAGCCATCTGCGCAGTTCCCTGAAGTCGCCGTGTTCCGCGATTCGATCCAGGCATCGACTCGCGGCATCACCCGCTGATCATGGCCAGTCTGCGTATTGCGCTGGTGGCGGGTGAGGCTTCCGGTGACATCCTCGGCGCCGGCCTCATGCGTGCGCTCAAGGCTCAGCACCCGGCAGTCGAATTCATCGGTGTCGGCGGTCCGCTGATGCAGGCCGAAGGCCTGACTTCGTACTTTCCCATGGAACGCTTGTCGGTCATGGGATTGGTGGAAGTTCTGGGTCGGCTGCGTGAATTGCTCAAGCGCCGAAAAGAACTGATCGCCACGCTGATCGCCGCGAAGCCAGACGTGTTCATTGGCATCGACGCTCCGGATTTCAATCTCAATATCGAACTCAAGCTGCGTCAGGCCGGGATCAAAACCGTGCATTACGTCAGCCCGTCGGTGTGGGCATGGCGGCAAAAGCGCGTGCTGAAGATTCGTGAAGGCTGCGATCTGATGCTCACTCTGTTGCCGTTCGAAGCGAAGTTCTACGAAGAGAAAGGGGTGCCGGTGCGCTTCGTCGGTCACACCTTGGCCGATACCATTCCGCTTGAGGCTGATCGCGCCGCTGCACGTGCCGAGCTGGGCTTGCCCGACGGTCCGCTGGTCGCGCTGATGCCGGGCAGCCGTGGCGGTGAAGTCAGTCGCCTCGGCGCGCTGTTTCTGGATACCGCCGAACGTCTGCGCGACATGCGAGCGGGCGTGCGCTTTGTCATTCCTTGTGCCAATCCGGAGCGCCGCGTGCAACTTGAAGCGTTGCTCGCCGGCCGCGATTTGCCGGTGACGTTGCTCGATGGTAAATCGCATCTGGCCCTTGCCGCGTGCAACGCCGTGTTGATCGCATCGGGCACTGCTACCCTTGAAGCGCTGCTGTACAAACGGCCGATGGTGGTGGCGTATCGGCTGGCGCCGCTGACGTTCTGGATTCTCAAGCGCATGGTCAAAAGCCCGTACGTGTCGCTGCCCAACTTGCTCGCCCAGCGCTTGCTGGTGCCGGAGTTGTTACAGGATGATGCGACTGTCGAGGCGTTGGCACAGACGCTGTCGCCCTTGATCGATGACGGCGAGGAACAGACCCGCGGCTTCGACGAGATCCACCGCACGTTGCGGCGCGATGCTTCCAATCAGGCGGCGCAAGCCGTCCTCGACCTGATCGGCAAACCACAATGAGCAAGACAAGCATGCAGATGGGCCTGGATTTCACCCTGGTCGCCGAAGTCGACGAACTGGTCGCCGGTGTCGATGAAGTGGGGCGTGGCCCGTTGTGCGGCGCGGTGGTGACGGCGGCAGTGATTCTTGATCCGAATCGGCCGATTCTTGGCCTCGACGATTCGAAGAAACTCACCGAAGCCAAGCGCGAAAAGCTCTACGAAGAGATCTGCGAAAAGGCCCTGAGCTGGTGCATCGCCCGCGCCGAAGTCGAAGAAATCGATGATTTGAACATTCTGCACGCGACCATGCTGGCCATGCAGCGTGCGGTCGCCGGCCTGCACGTTCAGCCGAAACTGGCGATGATTGACGGCAACCGCTGCCCGCATTTGCCAATGCGCGCTGAAGCGGTGATTCAAGGTGACGGCAAGGTGCCGGCGATCGCAGCGGCGTCGATTCTGGCCAAGGTCAGTCGTGATCGCGAGATGGCGGCGTTCGAATTGATCTACCCGGGCTACGGCATTGGCGGCCATAAAGGCTACCCGACACCCGTTCATCTGGAAGCACTGGCGCGGCTCGGCCCGACGCCGATTCACCGTCGCTCTTTCGCCCCGGTGCGCCTGGCTTACGAGGCGCTGGAAAGCCTGACGCAGGTTTAGGCGCAAGGCTGATGTTTTAATTCAGGCCCGGTACAATCCGGGCCTCGTTGTCTTTATGTAACTGGACAGGATCACCATGCCGGCTTCATTCGTTCATCTACGCCTGCACACTGAATACTCCCTGGTCGACGGGCTGGTGCGAATCAAGCCGCTGGTCAAGGCGCTGACCGCCATGAACATGCCGGCGGTCGCGGTCACCGACCAGAACAACATGTGTTCCCTGGTCAAGTTCTATAAAAACGCCATGGGCGCCGGCATCAAGCCGATCTGCGGCGCCGACCTGTGGCTGGCGAACAAAGACCCGGATGCACCGCTGAGCCGCCTCAGCCTGCTGGTGATGAACGCTCAGGGTTATCGCAATCTCACCGAACTGATCTCGCGCGGGTTCATCGAAGGCCAGCGCAACGGCATGGTCATCGTCGAGCGCGAGTGGGTGGCCGAGGCCAGCGATGGCCTGATCATGCTGTCCGCCGCCAAAGAAGGCGAGATCGGCATGGCCATGATCGGCGGCAACCCGGCGGAAGCCGAAGCGCTGACTCGCGAGTGGATGGCCGTGTTCCCGGATCGCTTCTATCTTGAAATCCAGCGTACCAATCGCCCTAACGATGAAGAGCAACTGCACGGTGCCGTGGCCTTGGCCGACAAGCTGGGTGCGCCGCTGGTGGCGACCAACGATGTGCGCTTCATCAAGCAGGAAGACTTTGCTGCCCACGAAACCCGCGTATGCATCGGTGAAGGCCGCGCCCTTGACGATCCGCGCCGTTCGAAGAATTACAGCGATCAGCAATACCTCAAAAGCGCCGAGGAAATGCTCGAGCTGTTCAGCGATATCCCCGACGCGATCGAAAACACCGTCGAGATTGCCAAGCGCTGCAACATCGAAGTGAAGCTGGGCACGCACTTCCTGCCCAACTTCCCGATCCCCGATGGGATGACCATCGACGAATATTTCCGCAAGGTGTCCTTCGAAGGTCTTGAAGAACGCTTGGCAGTGCTGCTGCCCAAAGACACTACCGAAGACTACGAAGCCAAGCGTCAGGTCTATGTCGACCGCTTGAATTTCGAGCTGGATATCATCATCCAGATGGGCTTCCCCGGTTACTTCCTGATCGTGATGGACTTTATCCAGTGGGCCAAGAACAACGGTGTACCGGTAGGTCCGGGCCGGGGGTCGGGTGCCGGTTCGCTGGTGGCCTACGTACAGAAGATCACCGACCTCGACCCGCTGGAATATGACCTGCTGTTCGAACGTTTCCTCAACCCGGAGCGGGTTTCCATGCCCGACTTCGACGTCGACTTCTGCATGGACGGTCGCGACCGCGTGATCGACTACGTGGCCGAGAAATACGGCCGCAACGCGGTGAGCCAGATCATCACCTTCGGTTCCATGGCCGCCAAGGCTGTGGTGCGCGACGTGGCGCGGGTGCAGGGCAAGTCCTACGGACTGGCGGATCGTCTGTCGAAGATGATTCCGTTCGAAGTCGGCATGACCCTCGAAAAAGCCTACGAGCAGGAAGAGATCCTGCGTGACTTCATCAAGGTCGATGAAGAGGCCGCGGAAATCTGGGAGATGGCGCGCAAGCTCGAAGGCGTGGTGCGTAACGTCGGCAAGCACGCCGGTGGCGTGGTGATCGCACCGACCAAACTGACCGACTTCTCGCCAATCTATTGCGACGAGGCCGGTGACGGTCTGGTGACCCAGTTCGACAAGGATGACGTTGAAGCGGCCGGTCTGGTCAAGTTCGACTTCCTCGGCCTGCGAACCCTGACGATCATCGACTGGGCGTTGAAAACCATCAACCGCGACCGTGCCAAGGTCAACGAACCGCCGCTGGATATCGCGTTTATTCCGCTGGACGACAAACCGACTTACCAGTTGCTGCAAAAAGCCGAAACCACGGCGGTGTTCCAGCTTGAATCGCGGGGCATGAAAGAGCTGATCAAAAAGCTCAAGCCCGACTGCCTGGAAGACTTGATCGCTCTGGTAGCGCTGTTCCGTCCGGGCCCGCTGCAATCGGGCATGGTGGACGACTTCATCAACCGTAAGCACGGGCGCGCCGAGCTGGCCTATCCGCACTCGGACTACCAGTACGACGGCCTCAAGCCAGTCTTGGCGCCGACTTACGGCATCATCCTGTATCAGGAACAGGTGATGCAGATCGCTCAGGTCATGGCCGGTTACACCCTCGGTGGCGCGGACATGCTGCGTCGGGCGATGGGTAAGAAAAAGCCCGAGGAAATGGCCAAGCAGCGCGGCGGTTTCATTGAAGGTTGCGCGACCAACGGCATCGATGCCGACCTTGCCGGTAACATTTTCGACCTGGTGGAAAAATTCGCCGGTTACGGCTTCAACAAATCCCACTCCGCCGCCTACGGCCTGGTGTCATACCAGACCGCCTGGCTGAAAGCCCACTACCCGGCGCCGTTCATGGCCGCGGTACTTTCGGCGGATATGCACAACACCGACAAGGTCGTGACCTTGATCGAGGAAGTGCGGACGATGAAGCTGCGCCTCGACGCGCCGGACGTGAACACGTCGGAGTTCAAGTTCACGGTGAACGACGATGGCCGCATTGTTTATGGCCTCGGCGCGATCAAGGGTGTCGGTGAAGGTCCGGTGGAAGCAATTACCGAAGCGCGTCAGGCCGGTCCGTTCAAGGATCTGTTCGATTTCTGCGCGCGGGTCGACCTCAAGCGCATCAACAAGCGCACCCTCGACGGTTTGATTCGCAGCGGCGCGCTGGATCGCCTCGGCCCGTATTTCCACGACGAACAAAAGGCTTATCAGGCCAACATCGACCGCAACCGCGCTGTGCTGCTGGCGGCGATGGAAGAAGCGATCAAGGCGGCCGAGCAGACCGCGCGTACTCATGACTCGGGCCACGCCGACCTGTTTGGCGGTTTGTTCGTCGAGGCAGATGCCGACGTTTATGCGTCTCATCGCAAGGCCAAGGAGCTGACTCTCAAGGAACGTCTGAAGGGTGAAAAAGACACCCTGGGCCTGTACCTGACCGGTCACCCGATCGACGAATACGAAGGCGAGATCCGCCGTTTCGCCCGTCAGCGCATCATCGACCTGAAACCGGCCCGCGATACGCAGACTGTGGCGGGGATGATCATTGCCCTGCGGGTGATGAAGAACAAGAAGGGCGACAAGATGGGTTTCATCACCCTCGACGACCGCTCCGGGCGGATCGAAGCGTCGCTGTTTGCCGATGCGTTCCATTCGGCGCAATCGCTGCTGCAGACCGACGCGATGGTCGTGGTCGAAGGCGAGGTCAGCAACGACGACTTCTCCGGCGGCCTGCGCCTGCGGGTCAAGCGTGTGATGAGCATGGAAGATGCACGGACCAATCTGGCCGAGAGTCTGCGCCTGAAGCTGCACACCCAGGATCTCAAAGGCGATCAGCTACGCTGGTTGGGCGAATTGCTCAAGCGTCATCGCGGCGCGTGCCCGGTGACCATGGAATACACCAGCCCGGATGCGAAGACCTTGCTGCAGTTCGGCGAGACCTGGCGGATCGACCCGGCGGATGCGTTGATTCAAGCCCTGCGTGACCAGTTCGGGCGAGACAACGTCTTCCTCCAATACCGTTGACCGGCAGGCGCCATCATTGCGCTTGCCCGCAACCTGAATTTTTAATCTCGACCTTAGCGCGCCTCTCCCTTAAGGTAGGGCGCGAATAGACAACCGGCCGGCCCAAGCTCATTTGGGACACGACCCAAGACGGACGCCTATGAACCCGAATTTTCTAGATTTCGAACAGCCGATCGCCGACCTGCAAGCCAAGATCGAAGAGTTGCGCTTGGTCGGTAATGACAATTCGCTGAATATCGGCGATGAGATCTCCCGCCTGCAGGACAAGAGCAAGACGCTCACCGAAGACATCTTCGGCAAGCTGACCAGTTGGCAGATCGCACGTCTGGCGCGTCACCCGAAACGTCCTTACACCCTCGATTACATCGAGCACATCTTCACCGAGTTCGACGAACTGCACGGCGACCGTCATTTCTCCGACGACGCTGCTATTGTCGGCGGTATCGCCCGTCTGGAAGACCAGCCGGTGATGATCATCGGCCACCAGAAGGGCCGTGAAGTGCGCGAAAAAGTTCGCCGCAACTTCGGCATGCCGCGTCCGGAAGGCTACCGCAAGGCCTGCCGTCTGATGGAAATGGCTGAACGCTTCAAGATGCCGATCCTGACCTTTATCGACACCCCGGGTGCCTACCCTGGCATTGACGCTGAAGAGCGCAACCAGAGCGAAGCGATTGCCTGGAACCTGCGCGTGATGTCGCGTCTGAAGACCCCGATCATCGCCACCGTTATCGGTGAAGGTGGTTCCGGCGGGGCACTGGCCATCGGCGTTTGCGATCAGTTGAACATGCTGCAGTACTCGACCTACGCGGTGATCTCGCCGGAAGGTTGCGCATCGATCCTGTGGAAAACCGCCGAGAAAGCACCGGACGCCGCTGAGGCGATGGGCATTACCGCCGAGCGTCTGAAAGGCCTGGGCATCGTCGACAAGGTGATCGGCGAGCCGCTGGGCGGCGCGCACCGTGATCCGGCCGCTGCCGCTGCATCGATCCGCGCCGAGCTGAGCTCGCAACTGGCGATGCTCAAGCAGTTCGATAACGAAGCGCTGCTCAAGCGCCGTTATGATCGCCTGATGAGCTACGGTCTCTGATCGAACGCAATACCCATGTGGGAGCGGGCTTGCTCGCGAAAGCGGTATCACAGTCGACGAATGTGTTGAATGCTGAGACGCCTTCGCGAGCAAGCCCGCTCCCATATTTGATTGGGGCATAGAGGCGGATATGAGTCAGCGTTCGATGGATTTGCCTTCACGGCTTCTGCTGAACCTTGAGCCTTGGCGCAATGCCGCTCACTGGCGCATCGCCTTCTCCGGCGGTCTCGACTCCACCGTCCTGCTGCATCTGCTCGCCACCTTGGCGAAAACCGAATCCCTCCCTGCGCTGAGCGCCATCCATATCCATCACGGCCTTCAGGCTGCGGGCGATGCGTGGCCGCAACATTGCCAGGCCGTCTGCGATGCGCTGGATATCTCTTTGCAAGTGGAGCGGGTAAGCGTGAAGGAGGGGGCGAGCCTGGAGCGGGCGGCGCGGGATGCGCGTTATGCCGTCTTCAGTTCGCTGACGCAAGCCGATGACGTGTTGCTGACCGGTCAGCACCGCGACGACCAAGCGGAAACGCTGCTGTTTCGGCTGTTGCGCGGCGCGGGTGTGCGCGGACTTGGCGGGATGCCGCAGCAGCGCCCCGTGGGGCAGGGCACACTGGTTCGACCGTTGCTGAATATCAGCCGCGTTGAGCTGGAACGTTATGCGCAGGCGCATCAGTTGCGCTGGGTCGATGACCCGTCGAACCAGGATCGCCAGTTTTCGCGCAACTATCTGCGCCACCAAGTCATGCCGGTGCTGACCGAGCGCTGGCCACAAGCGCAAGCGAGCATGGCGCGCACGGTTGCGCATCTGCGTGAGGCGCAGGGCTTGCTCGATGAGCTGGCGCAAATGGATCTGGCGCAGGCCCGCACGGCGCATGATTTCCAATGGTTGGGTTTATTCTCGCTGGATTTGGCGCCGCTGGCCGCGCTATCTCCGGCTCGTCAGCGCAACGCCCTCAGCCATTGGCTCCAGCCTTTGACTCGTTTGCCGGACGCTGACCACTGGTCGGGCTGGACCGACCTGTGCGACGCCGCTACCGATGCTTCGCCCATCTGGCATCTGGCTGATGGCGAACTGCACCGCAGCGCGGGTCGGGTATGGTGGCTGAGTGGCGAATGGCTGCGCGCGCCAATCATCGGCACTGACTGGCAGACCCCGTCGAGGGCGCTACGCTTGGCCGATAACGGCCGTGTGCGGTTCGACGGGGCGGCGCCATCCGGGCCGTTGCGCATTGCTTATCGGCAGGGCGGTGAGGTGATGCAACTGGCCGAGCGTGGCCGCCGTGATCTCAAGCGTCTGCTCAACGAACGCGCTGTGCCGGGGTTCGTCCGTGGCAGATTGCCGCTGCTGTTTCGCGGCGATGAACTGCTCGCCGTGGCGAACCTGCCGGGTCTGGATGGTCAGATGCACGAAGGCTGGACGTTGCGCTGGCAGCCAACAGACGAAGATCAAGGTTTGAGCTGAAAGGAGCATTCCGGTAGACTACGCTCCCTTCTTGATACAACTTCTGTGGATTCGCCTGAATTGCAGGAGTTGCCGATTACCAAGCAGTCTTTGCTGGGCGATTCCAAAAAATGTGTAGCGAGCAACGTACCGGTGTTTCATCTGCCGGTCTGTCACAACGCGGCGGTTTTTTCGAAAGGTGCACTGTGATTAATGCAGGTGATCGGGGGCTTCGGCCTTCCTTCGCTTTCCCCGGCGGCTCGTTCCGCTTTAACGCAGACTTCTAGGGTTTTTCATGACGCGCTACATATTCGTCACGGGCGGTGTTGTTTCTTCATTGGGGAAAGGCATTGCCTCGGCTTCATTGGCGGCTATCCTGGAGGCGCGGGGGCTTAAGGTCACCATGCTGAAGCTGGATCCGTACATCAACGTCGATCCAGGCACCATGAGTCCGTTCCAGCACGGTGAAGTGTTCGTCACCCACGATGGCGCCGAGACCGACCTGGACCTGGGTCACTACGAGCGGTTCATCCGCACGACCATGACCCAGAACAACAACTTCACCACTGGCCGTGTCTACGAGCACGTGCTGCGCAAAGAGCGCCGTGGTGACTACCTGGGTGCAACCATCCAGGTGATCCCGCACATCACCGACGAAATCAAGCGCCGCATCATCAAGGGTGCCGGTGACGCAGACGTGGCGATGGTCGAAATCGGTGGCACCGTCGGTGACATCGAGTCGCAACCATTCCTCGAAGCCATCCGCCAGTTGCGTTTCGAAGTCGGCGCCAAGCGCGCGATGCTGATGCACCTGACGCTGGTGCCGTACATCGCCACCGCTGGCGAAACCAAGACCAAACCGACCCAGCACTCCGTCAAGGAACTGCGTTCGATCGGTCTGCAGCCAGACGTGCTGGTGTGCCGCTCCGATCACCCGATCGACGTGTCCTCGCGTCGCAAGATCGCGCAGTTCACCAACGTTGAAGAACGTGCGGTGATCGCCCTGGAAGACGCCGACACCATCTACAAGATCCCGGGCATCCTGCATTCGCAGGGTCTGGACGATTTCGTCGTTGAGCGTTTCGGTCTGCAGTGCGGCAGCGCTGACCTGTCCGAGTGGGACGCGGTGGTCGATGCCAAGCTGAACCCGGAACACGAAGTGACCATCGCCATGGTCGGCAAGTACATGGAACTGCTCGACGCCTACAAGTCGCTGATCGAAGCGATGAGTCACGCCGGCATCAGCAACCGCACCAAGGTCAACCTGCGCTACATCGACTCCGAAGACATCGAGAACCAGGGCACTGCGCTGCTCGAAGGTGTCGACGCGATTCTGGTGCCGGGCGGGTTCGGTCTGCGTGGCGTGGAAGGCAAGATCACTGCTGTTCAGTACGCTCGTGAAAACAAGGTTCCGTACCTCGGTATCTGCCTGGGCATGCAAGTGGCGGTCATCGAATTCGCCCGTAACGTACTGGGCTGGAAAGATGCCAACTCCACCGAGTTCGATCGTGCCAGCGGCCATCCGGTTGTCGGTCTGATCACCGAGTGGGAAGACGCCACCGGCGCTGTCGAAGTGCGTACCGAAGCGTCCGATCTGGGCGGCACCATGCGCCTCGGCGCCCAGGATTGCCTGCTCGAGCCGGGCTCCAAAGTTCACGACTGCTACGGCAAGGACGTGATTGTCGAGCGCCACCGTCACCGTTACGAAGTGAACAACAACCTGCTGCCGCAGATCATTGAAGCCGGCCTGAAAATCTCCGGTCGTTCCGCCGATGCCGCGCTGGTCGAAGTGGTCGAAGCGCCGGATCATCCATGGTTCGTCGCCTGCCAGTTCCACCCAGAGTTCACCTCGACACCACGCGACGGCCACCCGCTGTTCAGCGGTTTTGTCAAAGCCGCGTTGGCTCAACACCAGAAGAAGGCGTAACCCGATGGCACAGAAGATCATCCGCGTCGGCGACATCGAGATTGCCAACGACAAACCCATGGTCCTGTTCGGCGGCATGAACGTGCTGGAAAGCCGTGACATGGCCATGCAGGTTTGCGAGGAGTACGTAAAGGTCACCGAAAAACTCGGTATCCCGTACGTGTTCAAAGCCAGCTTCGACAAGGCCAACCGTTCTTCTGTGACTTCGTATCGCGGTCCTGGCCTGGAAGAGGGCATGCGCATCTTCCAGGACATCAAGCAAGCCTTCGGCGTGCCGATCATCACCGACGTTCACGAGCCGGATCAGGCTGCGGTCGTCGCTGAGGTCTGCGACATCATTCAACTGCCGGCCTTCCTGTCGCGCCAGACCGATCTGGTCGTCGCGATGGCCAAGACCAACGCAGTGATCAACATCAAGAAAGCCCAGTTCCTTGCGCCTCAGGAAATGAAACACATCCTGAACAAGTGCGTGGAAGCCGGTAACGATCAGTTGATCCTCTGCGAGCGCGGTTCGAGCTTCGGCTACAACAACCTCGTGGTCGATATGCTCGGCTTCGGCATCATGAAGCAGTTCGAATACCCGGTGTTCTTCGACGTGACCCACTCGCTGCAAATGCCCGGCGGTCGTTCCGACTCCGCCGGCGGTCGCCGCGCGCAGGTCACCGATCTGGCCAAGGCCGGCATGAGCCAGTCGCTGGCGGGGCTGTTCCTCGAAGCGCACCCGGATCCGGACAACGCCAAATGCGACGGCCCTTGTGCCTTGCGTCTGGACAAACTGGAGCCATTCCTGGCCCAGCTCAAAGCTCTGGATGAACTGGTGAAGAGTTTTCCGACGGTAGAAACCGCGTAACGCTCGATTCTCCGGTAAAGTACCGCACGATTTGTCGCTCAGGCCTTCGGGCTTGAGCGCTGTCGTCTGCAAGTCTGCCCGCTGTACCTCGCTTGCCGACGATAAAGATTTCCTCTAGCTGCGTCGTTTTCGTCAACTTTGGAGTGTTTACAACAATGGCAAAAATCGTCGACATCAAAGGTCGTGAAGTTCTCGACTCCCGTGGCAATCCCACCGTGGAAGCGGACGTGCTTCTCGACAACGGCATCATCGGCAGCGCCTGCGCGCCGTCCGGTGCATCCACTGGCTCGCGTGAAGCACTCGAGCTGCGTGATGGCGACAAGAGCCGTTACCTGGGCAAGGGCGTGCTCAAGGCGGTAGCCAACATCAATGGTCCGATCCGCGATCTGCTGCTGGGCACCGACCCAAGCGACCAGAAAGCCCTTGACCACGCGATGATCAAGCTCGACGGTACCGAAAACAAGGCAATCCTGGGCGCCAACGCCATTCTCGCGGTGTCCCTGGCTGCGGCCAAGGCGGCTGCGCAGGATCAGGACCTGCCGCTGTACGCACACATCGCCAACCTCAACGGCACCCCAGGTGTGTACTCGATGCCGGTGCCGATGATGAACATCATCAACGGTGGCGAGCACGCCGATAACAACGTCGACATCCAGGAATTCATGGTGCAGCCGGTTGGCGCCAAGTCGTTCTCGGAAGGTCTGCGCATGGGCACCGAGATTTTCCATCACTTGAAAGCTGTGCTGAAGGCCCGTGGCCTGAGCACTGCGGTGGGCGACGAAGGCGGTTTCGCACCGAACCTGGCGTCTAACGAAGACGCGCTGAAAGTGATCTCCGAAGCCGTGGCCAACGCCGGTTACAAGCTGGGCACCGACGTGACGCTGGCGCTGGACTGCGCCGCGAGCGAGTTCTACGAAGACGGCAATTACAACCTGTCCGGCGAAGGCCAGGTGTTCACTGCTGAAGGTTTCGCCGACTACCTCAAAGGTCTGACCGAGCGTTACCCGATCATCTCGATCGAAGACGGTCTGGACGAGTCCGACTGGGCTGGCTGGAAAATCCTCACCGACAAGATCGGCGAGAAGACTCAGCTGGTAGGCGACGACCTGTTCGTGACCAACACCAAGATCCTGAAAGAGGGCATCGATAAAAAGATCGCCAACTCGATCCTGATCAAGTTCAACCAGATCGGCACCCTGACCGAAACCCTGGAAGCCATTCAGATGGCCAAGGCTGCCGGCTACACCGCCGTGATCTCGCACCGCTCCGGCGAAACCGAAGATTCGACCATTGCCGACCTGGCCGTGGGCACCTCGGCTGGCCAGATCAAGACCGGTTCGCTGTGCCGCTCCGACCGTGTTTCCAAGTACAACCAACTGCTGCGTATCGAAGAGCAGTTGAACGGCAAGGCCAAGTACAACGGTCGCGCCGAGTTTCGCGGTTAAGCGCAACCTGATCAAAGGACACCGGATTGTGTCGGAAAAGTCGTGACAGCGATGGATTTGCCACTAATCTGATGCCTTAAGCACAAGCCTGGACCTTTCCAGGCTTCGTGCTATCAGATGCTGCAACATTATGCGTGGCTGTCTTTTTTCACTGGATACCTGATATTCGATGCGCAGTCCTTACTGGTTGTTTCTTGTTTTGCTCTTGCTGCTGGCCGGTCTGCAGTACCGCCTGTGGGTGGGCAATGGCAGTCTGGCGCAGGTCGCCGAGCTGAAACAGCAGATCGCCGATCAACATGCCGAAAACGAAGGCCTGCTGGAGCGCAACCGGGTGATGGACGCTGAAGTCAGCGAGTTGAAAAAAGGCATGGAGACCGTTGAAGAGCGGGCTCGTCACGAACTGGGCATGGTCAAGGACGGCGAAACCCTTTACCAGTTGGCCCAATGATCGATTCCCTGCCGGCCTTCTGGGCCGTGATTCCTGCCGCGGGCGTCGGTGCCCGAATGGCCGCGGACCGTCCCAAGCAATACCTGCAACTGGGCGGGCGCACAATTCTCGAACACAGCCTCGGCTGTTTCCTCGATCATCCGAGCCTCAAGGGGCTGGTGGTCAGTCTTGCTGTAGACGATCCTTATTGGCCTAACCTGGCTTGCGTCAGCGATCCGCGCATTCAACGGGTGGACGGCGGGGGCGAGCGTTCAGGCTCGGTGCTCAATGCCTTGTTGCATTTGCATGCGCAGGGTGCCGGTGATGAGGACTGGGTGCTGGTGCACGATGCGGCGCGGCCGAATCTGAGTCGCGATGATCTCGACAAGTTGTTGACCGAGCTGGCGGATGACCCGGTCGGTGGTCTGTTGGCGGTGCCCGCCCGGGATACGCTCAAGCGCGTCGATAAAAACGGTCGTGTGGTTGAAACGGTGGATCGCAGCGTTATCTGGCAGGCCTATACCCCACAGATGTTTCGCCTCGGCGCGTTGCATCGGGCGTTGGCGGACAGTCTGGTGGCTGATGCGGTGATTACTGACGAAGCGTCGGCAATGGAGTGGGCGGGGCTGGCACCGCGTCTGATTGAAGGGCGGGCGGACAACCTTAAGGTGACCCGGCCGGAAGATCTGGAGTGGTTGCGCCAGCGTTGGGCTAACCGCCATTAAAGGCCAAAAGATCGCAGCCTTCGGCAGCTCCTGCAGGGGAATGCGATCTCCTGTAAGAGCTGCCGAAGGCTGCGATCTTTTGACTTTTCAATCCCGATATTCCGGGCGCTCAGTCAACCCCTCCTTCAAATAATCCACCAACTTGCGCACCTTCGGCGACAAATGTCGTTGTTGCGGATACAACGCCCACACCGCCGTGTTCGGTGGCTGATGCGCCTCCAGCAAAGAAATCAACGTGCCCCTGTGCAAATGCTCAAGCACGTAATAATCCGGCAGTTGACACAAACCCACCCCCTGCAGCGCCGCATCCAGCACCGCCTGTCCACTGTTGCAACGCCAGTTACCCTGCACGCGTTGGGAAAATTCGCGGCCGTTCTGCTCCAGTTGCCAGATATCCGAACTGCCGATCAGGCAATTGTGCCGACTCAATTCCGACAAGCTGTGTGGGCGCCCGTACCTTTCCAGGTAGGACGGGGACGCGCACAGATACATCCTTCGGGGCGCGAGCCGGGTGGCGACCAATCGCGAATCCTGTAAGCGGCCAAGGCGAATCGCCAGATCCAGCCCTTCATGTACCAGATCCAGTTGACGATTACTCAGCTCGATATCAATGCGTAACTGTGGATGAAGGCCCATGAACCGCGTCACCAGCGGCACGATGAAGCGCTCGCCATACGCCACGGCACACGTCATGCGCAGCATGCCTTTCGGTTCACTGGCCAAATCGCCTACCGCGCGCAAGGCTTCCTCGCGACCGTCCTGCAGACGCTGGCAATGTTGCAGGAAGGTTTGCCCAGCTTCGGTCAATGTTACCCGTCGAGTACTGCGATAGAGCAAGCGCGTCTGTAAGCGCTCCTCCAGTCGTACGATTTGTCGACTGATGTGCGAGGAAGAAACCCCAAGGCGTTCGGCCGCTGCGGTGAATTGGCTGCACTCGGCGACCGCGACAAATTCATCGATGCCTTCCCAACGGTTTTCGGACATTGGATTATCCCTGCACAGCAATAATATTTTGCATTTGCCCGGATTATTAATCACTTGGCGCTGAACTACACTGTCTGTCTGCTTTTTTATTCACTGGATTCACTGGAGAGTCAGCATGATCAAGTCGCGTGCCGCCGTTGCCTTCGAGGCCAAGAAGCCGCTGGAAATCGTAGAAGTCGATGTGGCCATGCCCAAGGCTGGTGAAGTGTTGCTTCGCGTCGTTGCTTCCGGCGTTTGCCACACGGACGCCTACACCTTGTCGGGCGCAGACCCGGAAGGCATCTTCCCGTCGATCCTCGGGCATGAAGGTGGCGCCGTCGTTGAAGCGATCGGCGAGGGCGTGACCTCGGTTGCCGTCGGCGATCATGTCATTCCGCTGTACACCCCGGAGTGCGGCCAGTGCAAGTTCTGCAAGTCGGGCAAGACCAACCTCTGTCAGGCGATTCGAGCCACTCAAGGCAAAGGCCTGATGCCGGATGGCACTTCGCGTTTTTCCTACAAGGGCGAAACCATCTTCCACTACATGGGCACATCGACTTTTTCGGAGTACACCGTGCTGCCGGAAATTTCCGTGGCCAAGATCTCCAAAGACGCGCCGCTGGAAAAGGTTTGCCTGCTGGGCTGCGGCGTCACCACCGGCATCGGCGCAGTGATTAACACCGCCAAGGTCAAACCGGGTGACACCGTGGCCATCTTCGGTCTCGGTGGGATTGGCTTGTCGGCCGTGATCGGTGCGGTGAAAGCCAAGGCTGCGCGGATCATCGCCATCGACATCAACCCGGCCAAATTCGAAATCGCCAAACAGCTGGGCGCCACCGATTGCGTGAACCCGAAAGACTACGATCGTCCGATTCAGGAAGTGATCGTCGACATGACCGATGGCGGCGTCGACTTCTCCTTCGAGTGCATCGGCAATGTGCAACTGATGCGCGCCGCGCTTGAGTGCTGCCACAAAGGCTGGGGCGAGTCGGTCATCATCGGTGTTGCCGGCGCCGGCCAGGAAATCGCCACTCGCCCATTCCAACTGGTCACCGGTCGCGTCTGGCGCGGTTCGGCGTTCGGCGGCGTGCGTGGCCGCAGCGAATTGCCAAGCTACGTCGACATGGCCCAGAGCGGCGAAATCCCGCTGGATACCTTCATCACCCACACCATGGGCCTGGAAGATATCAACAAGGCCTTCGACCTGATGCACGAAGGCAAGAGCATCCGCACAGTCATACATTTCTAACAGCAGCTCCAAGTTTCAAGCTTCAAGCTGCAAGTAAGGGCGAACGTGCCTTTTCTTCTAGCTGGAAGCTTGCCGCTTGCCGCTGGGGAGAATCCCTTGAATCTGGAAAACATTTCCTGTCAGAAAAGTTTCGGTGGCTGGCACAAGCGCTACCGCCATCGTTCCGAAGTGCTGGATTGCGACATGGTCTTTGCCGTGTACCTGCCGCCCCAAGCAGAGCAGGGCGGCAAGCTGCCGGTGTTGTACTGGTTGTCGGGGCTGACGTGCACCGACGAGAACTTCATGCACAAGGCCGGTGCGCTGCGCATGGCGGCGGAACTCGGTTTGATCATCGTCGCTCCGGACACCAGCCCACGCGGCCCGGACGTCCCGGATGATGCGGACAAAGCCTGGGATTTCGGCCTCGGTGCCGGGTTTTATCTGAACGCCACGCAGGAGCCGTGGGCGCGGCACTATCGGATGCATGACTATGTCGTGAAGGAATTGCCTGCTTTGGTTGAAGCGCATTTTCCCGCTTCCGAAAAACGCAGCATCAGTGGTCACTCCATGGGTGGTCATGGCGCTCTCGTCTGCGCGTTGCGCAACCCTGGGCGTTATAAATCGGTGTCGGCCTTTTCGCCGATCACCCATCCGATCGATTGCCCGTGGGGCCAGAAAGCTTTCTCGCATTATTTGGGCGAAGACCGTTCCAAGTGGAAGGAGTGGGACGCCTGTGTGCTGATCGCCGATGCTGCCGAGAAGTTGCCGTTGCTGGTCGATCAGGGCGATCGCGACGACTTCCTCGCCAGCCAGCTTAAACCCGAAGCCTTGCAACACGCGGCAAAACAAGCGAATCATCCGCTGCAGTTGCGCCTGCAACCGGGCTACGACCACAGCTATTTCTTCATCTCAAGCTTCATTGACGACCACTTGCAGCATCACGCACGCGCTCTAGGCGCCTAATGTCCGACAAAGCAGGTAGAATCACGCCCTGACAAAAATCGGGGCGTTTTTTTTATGCGTATTGGCCACGGCTACGATGTGCATCGTTTCGCTGAAGGCGACTTCATTACTCTGGGCGGCGTGCAGATTGCACACGGCTTCGGGCTGCTCGCTCATTCCGACGGTGACGTCTTGCTGCACGCCTTGAGCGATGCCTTGCTTGGCGCGGCGGCGCTGGGTGATATCGGCAAACACTTCCCGGACACCGATCCGCAATTCAAGGGCGCCGACAGCCGCGTGCTGCTGCGTCATGTGGTCAGTCTGATCCACGCCAACGGCTGGAAAGTCGGCAACGTCGACAACACCATCGTTGCCCAGGCGCCGAAAATGGCGCCGCATATCGAATCGATGCGCGCGCTGATCGCGGCGGATCTTCAAGTTGAGTTGGATCAAGTGAACGTCAAAGCTACCACCACCGAAAAGCTTGGCTTTGTCGGTCGCGAAGAAGGCATCGCCGTGCACTCCGTTGCCTTGTTGCTGCGCGCATGAATGAACTGCAATTGCTCGGCCCGCGAGCCTATGGCGAACCCCTTGGCACGGCGGTATTGAAAGCCATCGCGGAAGATTTCCAGGTCGATGAAGTGCTGGATATTCCGTTCAGCAGTGACGGCGAACATCTGTGGATCTGGGTGGAAAAGCGCGGCCTCAATACCGAAGAAGCGGCGCGGCGGATTGCCAAAGCGGCGGGCGTGCCGTTGCGCACCGTCAGCTACGCCGGCCTGAAAGACCGTCAGGCCCTGACCCGACAGTGGTTCAGCGTGCAATTGCCGGGCAAGGCCGATCCGGATCTGTCGGCAGCGGAAAACAACACGCTGAAGATCCTCAAGATCACGCGCCACAAGCGCAAGCTGCAACGCGGTGCGCACTCGGCCAACGGTTTCACGCTGCGCCTGACTCAACTCAATGGCGATAAAGATGCGCTTGAAGAGCGGCTGCAACTGATCGCCAAACAAGGCATTCCCAATTATTTCGGCGCCCAGCGCTTCGGCCATGACGGCGGCAATGTCGTCGACGCGCGGGCGTGGGCGGCGCGCAAGGCCTTGCCGGAACAGCGCAATGTGCGTTCGCGCTTGCTGTCGACGGCGCGCAGTTATCTATTCAATCAGGTGCTGGCGGCGCGCGTCGCCAATGGCACCTGGAACACCGCACTGGTTGGCGATCTGCTGGCGTTCACTGACAGCCGCAGTTTTTTCCCCGCCGGTGAGGCCGAATGCAGCGATCCGCGTCTGGCGATTCTCGACCTGCACCCGACCGGTCCGCAGTGGGGCGAAGGTGACTCGCCCGCAGCTGGCGCAGTCCATGCACTGGAGCAGGCGATCGCCGCCCGTGAAGCGGATCTGCGCGACTGGTTGATCCACGCCGGCATGAGCCATGAACGTCGCATCCTGCGGCTGCCCATTGGCGGGTTGACGTGGCATTATCCCCAACCTGACATTCTGCAACTGGAATTCGTCCTCCCGGCCGGATGCTTTGCCACTGTACTGGTGCGCGAGCTTGTTGATCTGGTGCCGGTGGGGCAGACGGACAGCCCATGCGTATTCTGATTTCTAACGACGATGGGGTAACTGCACCCGGTCTCGCCGCGCTTTATGCTGCGCTGGCGGATTACACCGAATGCGTGGTTATCGCCCCGGAACAGGACAAAAGCGGCGCCAGCAGTTCGCTGACGCTCGACCGTCCGTTGCACCCGCAATACCTGGCCAACGGCTTCATCAGCCTCAACGGCACACCGACCGACTGCATTCACCTGGGCCTCAACGGCTTGCTTGAGCGCGAGGCGGACATGGTGGTTTCCGGCATCAATCTGGGCGCCAACCTCGGTGACGACGTCCTGTATTCCGGGACCGTGGCGGCAGCGCTTGAAGGACGTTTTCTTGAGCGTCCGTCGTTCGCGTTTTCCTTGGTCTCGCGCCAGGTGGATAACCTGCCGACCGCGGCCTACTTTGCGCGCAAACTGGTCGAGGCCCATGCCGGGCTCGATCTGCCACCGCGCACGGTGCTCAACGTGAATATTCCCAATTTGCCGATCGATCACATCCGCGGCATTCAGTTGACCCGCCTCGGCCATCGCGCCCGTGCGGCGGCACCGATGAAAGTGGTCGATCCGCGCGGCAAGGCCGGTTATTGGATCGCCGCTGCCGGCGACGCTGAAGACGGCGGCCCGGGCACTGATTTTCATGCCGTCATGCAGGGCTATGTGTCCATCACGCCATTGCAGCTCGATCGTACCTTCAACGATGCGTTCAGAAGTCTCGATGGCTGGCTGGGAGGGCTGAGCTGATGCGTGAACATGACGACCGCCTGCGCAGCGGCATTGGCATGACATCACAGCGCACGCGTGAGCGACTGATCCAGCGTCTGTATGAAGAAGGCGTGTCGAACGCCAAGGTGCTGGAAGTGATCCGCCGCACCCCGCGTCACCTGTTTGTTGACGAGGCGCTGGCCCATCGCGCTTACGAAGACACCGCGCTGCCGATCGGCAACAACCAGACCATTTCCCAGCCTTACATGGTGGCGCGCATGAGCGAGCTGCTGCTGGAGGCGGGCCCGCTGGACAAGGTGCTGGAAATCGGCACCGGCTCTGGTTACCAGACGGCGGTGTTGTCGCAACTGGTTGAGCGGGTGTTTTCCGTCGAGCGCATCAAGGTGCTGCAGGACCGCGCCAAAGAGCGACTGGTCGAGTTGAACCTGCGTAACGTGGTGTTTCGTTGGGGCGATGGCTGGGAAGGCTGGCCGGCGCTCGCGCCGTACAACGGCATCATCGTCACCGCCGTTGCCACCGACGTGCCGCAGGCATTGCTCGATCAACTGGCTCCCGGTGGGCGCATGGTGATTCCGGTCGGCTCCGGTGAAGTGCAACAACTGATGCTGATCGTGCGCGAAGAACATGGCTTTTCCCGACACGTTCTGGGCGCTGTGCGTTTCGTGCCGTTGCTCAACGGGCCACTGGCCTGAGCATTTATAAACAGACGCTGAATTCCTTTCAACGGTGCCGGTCTTACACCGGCAGCCAAGGTTTAAACGCAGCGTAGTTGCCCTTGGCAAACGTGTGCGTCCGGTGATTTCGCATCATTGAAGGTAAAGCCGGTTCGGCCCGTTATACTTGCGACGTTTCATGCCGCAACGCGGCATCCAGAATTTTCAGCCACCACAAAGGGAGCGGCGGGTGAGTCTCACAGTCATTGCGCAGCGTATGGGTAACACGAGCTTTCAGCGCCTGGTGACTGGCCTTGTCTTGAGCACCTTGCTGGTCGGTTGCTCCAGCACCAAATCAAGCAGCGTGCGCGTCGTTGATCGCAATAATGCGGTGGCGCAACGTCCTACCGTCACCACCGGGCAGTATGTAGTCCGTCCTGGCGATACTTTGTTTTCGATCGCTTTTCGTTACGGCTGGGACTACAAAACCCTCGCCGCGCGGAACAACATTCCTACGCCGTATACGATCCACCCGGGTCAGACAATTCGCTTCGACGGCCGTAGCGGTTCAGCGCCGACGGCGGTGGTGAGCAACTCCAGTTCTTCGCCATCTTCGTCGAGTAAAACCACGGTAATCCGGCGCCAGGCGAATGGCACCACAACCACTACAACCACCGGTTCCAAAGGGGTTGTACCGTCCGTCGCGAGCAAACCTGCGCCCGCTCCACTGCCTCCGGCAGGCCCGGCCCCGACCGGCTGGGGGTGGCCATCTAATGGCGTTCTTATTGGAAAATTCTCTTCAAACGGTAGTTTGAATAAAGGAATTGATATCGCCGGAGATTTGGGACAGCCTGTTTTAGCTGCGTCTGATGGGACGGTCGTATACGCCGGGAGTGGCTTAAGGGGCTACGGCGAATTGGTCATCATCAAACACAGCGAAACCTACGTCAGTGCTTACGGACATAACCGCAGGCTGTTGGTTCGGGAGGGGCAGCAGGTCAAGGTCGGACAGACAATTGCCGAAATGGGGTCAACGGGTACAGACCGGGTGAAACTGCATTTTGAGATTCGCCGCCAAGGTAAACCTGTGGATCCGCTGCAGTTCCTGCCAAGACGTTGATTTGAAGGCCAGCCTGTTCCGTCGCGTAGAGGGGACAGGCTCCAGCGTTGCCAAGGATAAAGGCGTCGCTTGAGCTTGGGGTCGAACTCACCAAAGGACTATAACAATGGCTCTCAGTAAAGAAGTGCCGGAGTTTGACATCGACGATGAGGTTCTCCTTATGGAGACCGGCATCGATTCGGATTCGATGTTGAATGATGAAGGGGCTGCTCCACCTTCCGTTCGTTCCAAATCCAGACACTCCGCCACACTCAAACAACATAAGTACATCGACTACACTCGGGCACTTGATGCCACGCAGCTGTATCTCAACGAAATCGGCTTTTCCCCTCTGCTCTCTCCGGAAGAAGAAGTTCATTTTGCGCGCTTGTCGCAAAGTGGTGACCCGGCCGGGCGCAAGCGCATGATCGAAAGTAACCTGCGGCTGGTGGTCAAGATCGCTCGGCGTTACGTCAATCGTGGGCTGTCGCTGCTGGATCTCATCGAAGAGGGCAACCTCGGCCTGATCCGCGCGGTGGAAAAGTTCGATCCCGAGCGCGGCTTCCGGTTCTCGACCTATGCGACCTGGTGGATCCGTCAGACCATCGAGCGCGCGATCATGAATCAGACCCGGACCATTCGGTTGCCGATTCATGTGGTCAAGGAACTCAACGTGTACCTTCGGGCTGCACGGGAGCTGACGCAAAAACTCGATCACGAACCTTCACCCGAAGAAATCGCCAACCTGCTGGAAAAACCGGTAGGCGAGGTCAAGCGTATGCTCGGCCTGAATGAACGGGTATCTTCGGTCGACGTCTCGCTGGGTCCGGATTCGGATAAAACCCTGCTGGACACGCTCACTGACGATCGTCCCACCGATCCTTGCGAACTGCTGCAGGATGACGACCTGTCTCAGAGCATCGATCAATGGCTGTCGGAGCTGACCGACAAGCAGCGTGAGGTGGTGATTCGCCGCTTCGGCCTGCGCGGCCACGAGAGCAGCACCCTGGAAGACGTAGGCCTGGAGATCGGTCTGACCCGTGAGCGGGTTCGGCAGATCCAGGTTGAGGGCCTCAAGCGTTTGCGCGAGATCCTCGAGAAGAATGGCCTGTCGAGCGAGTCGCTGTTTCAATAAGCGCTTTTTTGACCGCCCGCAAAAAGCCCCGGCTGATTTGATCAGTCGGGGCTTTTTGTTGATACCTGTCTCGTGCACTCGGTCTGGCAGGCAGGGCACCAGACAAGCGGTCGGCAATTTCTGTGTTTGTCGTCTCGCGCTGTAAGCCTTCGCTTACTGTGCCGTAAGTGTTCGTTATTTTTACACTTCGGTAGACGGCGATCGCCATCTGCTACAACCGCTAAGCTTCTGATTTTTAATCGTATTTTTTCATTGTTATGCCTTTATGACAGGTTGCAAGCACACCGAGGGCCAATTGCTCCTCAGCGCAAAACCGCTAATATCTCAAGTGTGTCGACGGACAGACACGCCCTTCACGGAGGAGGGGAATGGACATCGCAGGAAGCGATTCATCAGGACGATGAAAAGGATCACAGGGAATAGGGAAAAAATGTGGGCGGGTCATACCGCCCCTTTTTTCGCCTGCAGAAAAGTGATGGCTGCAAAAGCAAAAAGGCCCGCAAGGGCCTTTTCAATCGAGCGCGAGCGATCAGCGTTCGAGTTGTTCGATCTTGTTCGGCTTGCCATCCCACTCGGCGGAATCCGGAAGAGGATCCTTGCGCTCGGTGATGTTCGGCCAGATATCTGCCAGCTCGGCGTTGAGCTCGATGAAGTTTTCCATGCCACTTGGGATCTCGTCTTCCGAGAAGATCGCCACAGCCGGGCATTCTGGTTCACACAGCGCGCAGTCGATGCACTCGTCCGGGTGAATCACCAGGAAGTTCGGGCCTTCGTAAAAGCAGTCCACCGGACAGACTTCTACGCAGTCGGTGTACTTGCACTTGATGCAGTTGTCGGTGACGACGAAGGTCATTTCTAATTTTCTCCTCAGGCGGCGGCAGCGTTGCCCCTTCACGGTTGGGGTCGCCAGGTTCGGGAGCGATACCTGCTGACCAGGCTATGAGCCAGCAGCATCCCGAACCGCGCGAGATTCTAACAGCTTGAAGCGATTTGCGTTATATCCGCTTCTTCAGTGCTTATATCCGGTTCTTCAGTGCGTAGAGCATTTCGAGCGCACGCCGTGGCGTCATGTCGTCCAGATCCACTTTCGCCAATTCGTCCAGTACAGGATGCGGCAGCGAGGCAAACATATCGCTTTGCTGGGGTGTCGAGGGTTTTCCCTTGGCCGCCGGTTTCGGGGCTTCGTGGGGCAGGGCAGTGTCTTCCAGGCGGCTCAGATGCTCGCGCGCGCGCAGGATCACTTCGCTCGGCACGCCCGCCAGTTGCGCCACCGCCAGGCCATAGCTCTGACTGGCAGGCCCGGGCAGAACGTGGTGCAGGAACACGATGCGTTCGTTGTGCTCGGTAGCGTTGAGGTGCACGTTAGCGACAAGAGGTTCGGCTTCGGGCAGCACGGTCAGTTCAAAATAATGGGTGGCGAACAGGGTGTAGGCGCGCAGATGGGCCAGACGCTCAGCCGCCGCCCACGCCAGCGACAGACCGTCGAAAGTGCTGGTGCCACGTCCGACTTCGTCCATCAGCACCAGACTGCGCTCGGTAGCGTTATGCAGGATATTGGCGGTTTCGCTCATCTCGACCATGAAAGTCGAACGACCGCCAGCGAGGTCATCGCTGGAACCGATGCGGGTGAAAATCCGATCCACCAGCGACAGCTCGCAACTGGCGGCCGGTACAAAGCTGCCGATATGCGCCAGGAGCACAATCAGAGCTGTTTGCCGCATGTAGGTAGACTTACCGCCCATGTTCGGGCCGGTGATGACCAGCATGCGCGTGTTGTCGTCCAGGCTCAGATCGTTGGCTACGAACGGTGTGGTCAGCACTTGCTCGACCACCGGGTGACGACCCTGGGTGATGCGCATGCACGGCTCGCTGACGAAACGCGGGCAGTTGAGGTCAAGATTCAGCGCACGCTCGGCGAGGTTGCTCAGCACATCGAGCTCAGCCAGCGCGCCGGCGGTGTCCTGCAACGGCGGCAATTGGCTGATCAAGTCCTCGAGCAGCGCCTCGTAAAGCATTTTTTCCCGAGCCAGCGCGCGGCTCTTGGCCGACAGCGCTTTATCTTCGAACTCTTTCAACTCCGGCGTGATAAATCGCTCGGCGCCCTTCAGTGTCTGCCGGCGGATGTAGTCCGCCGGCGCCGACTCAGCCTGCTTGCTCGGCAATTCGATGAAGTAGCCGTGGATGCGGTTGTAGCCGACTTTCAGATTGGCCAGGCCGGTGCGGGCCTTTTCGCGGGCTTCCAGATCGATGAGGAACTGTCCGGCGTTTTCGCTCAGTGATTGCAGTTCATCAAGCTCGCTGTCGTAACCGGTTTTCAGCACGCCGCCGTCACGGATCACTGCAGGCGGGTTATCGATAATGGCTTTTGCCAGCAGCGCCGCCAGTTCCGGGTAAGTGCTGGTGGTAGCCGCCAGATGCTGCAAGTGCGGCGCTTCCAGATCGGTCATCGCCACTTGCAGTTCAGGCAGTGCGCCGAGTGCATCGCGCAGACGCGCAAGGTCACGCGGCCGCGCGTTGCGCAGACCGATCCGCGCCAGGATCCGCTCGATGTCACCGATTTCCTTGAGCTGCGGTTGCAGCTTTTCGAAGCGGTAACCGTCGAGCAGGCAACGAATCGAGGTTTGGCGGGCCAGCAGTACGGTGAGATCGCGCAGTGGCCGGTTCAGCCAACGAGTGAGCAAACGGCTGCCCATGGCGGTCTGGCAGCGATCAACGACCGATTGCAGGGTGTTGTCGCGGCCGCCGGCCAGGTTGGTGTCGAGTTCCAGATTGCGCCGGCTGGCACCGTCCAGCACCACGGTGTCATCGAGGCGTTCGTGACGCAGGCTACGCAAGTGGGGCAGGGCGGTGCGCTGGGTTTCCTTGGCGTAGGCCAACAGGCAGCCGGCAGCGCCGATGGCCAGGGTCAGGTTCTCGCAGCCGAAGCCTTTCAGGTCTTGAGTGGAAAACTGCTGGCAGAGACTTTTCAGCGCCGAATCACGCTCGAAATCCCACGGCGCACGCCGACGTACGCCACGGCGTTTTTCCGCCGGCAGGTCTTTTGGCCAGTCATCCGGGATCAGCAACTCTACCGGATTCACCCGCTCCAGCTCGGCCAGCAGGTTTTCCCAGCCTTTGATTTCGAGCACGGTGAAATTGCCGCTGGTGATGTCCAGCACCGCCAGACCAAACAGACGCTCGTCGCCCAATACGGCTGCGATCAAATTATCGCGACGCTCATCGAGCAGCGCCTCATCACTGACCGTTCCCGGGGTGATGATACGCACGACCTGGCGTTCGACCGGGCCTTTGCTGGTGGCCGGGTCACCGACCTGTTCACAGATCACCACCGACTCGCCGAGCTTGACCAGTTTCGCCAGATAACCTTCCGCGGCGTGGTAAGGAATCCCACACATCGGAATCGCCTGACCCGCCGACTGCCCGCGCGCGGTCAGGGTGATGTCCAGCAATTTGGCGGCTTTCTTTGCGTCTTCGTAGAAGATCTCGTAGAAATCGCCCATGCGGTAGAACATCAACTGATCCGGGTGCTGATTCTTCAGGCGCCAGTATTGCTGCATCATTGGGGTGTGGGAGGACAGGTCGGAAGTTGCTTTATTCATCAATGGCTTAGCGCTTTTCTTTAAAAGTGTGTGGCGAAAAGAGAGCGTCTAGATAAGCGATTTGATCGCGGAGCCTATGCGGCTTGGTGCTGCGAACGCAGGCCGATCTATTCACTGTCCGGAGATGAAACTCTCGCCCATAGTTTTGCTAATTAGTGCAAGGTTACCATGGAGGGTGAGGCTCGAGCAGAAGCGCATGCGAAAGGACTGTCCATCGAGCGCTTACGCGATTATGACTATTTTGAGAGTTGAATTCTGAGCTTCTCGGCATCCCAATTGAGAAGTTCGGCAATTTCGGACTCTCTCAGTGTTGAGAGCACTGTATCAGTGGGCTGTCTTTTTATGACGTCGTAATAGCAAGTAAGTTGAGCACTCTTTGCCTTGCTTATTTTTTCACTTGTAAAGGTTCCTGCGCCTTTAATGAAAATAACGTCGGGGAGCTCTTCGTATGCCGATAGCTGGCGTTCAGCGTCCTCACGGCTCTCAAATATATGGGCTTGGGCGCCCATGAACACCACATGGTCAGGATAGAGAGCCCAGCTCTCTTTGATACGAGTGATGTGCTCCGGGTTTAATGAAAGCTCATGAAGTCTGATGTCCGACACAGGATTGTATGTTGCGCCGCACACTAGGCTTATAGGCAAGGGTACTTCCAAGGGGGCAAAGTGTGCTGGTTGAGTCCTGAAGAATTTCGTCAAATAATTCAATAGTTTATCTATTTCCTCTATGCTCTCGCCCCCGAGGATGACGCCGTGACTCTTTAAAAAAATGACACGGGTTTGATCCGAGTTTTCAAGTTGATCAGCAACGCCTTTCGCGAGATCGACCCCTGGTTTTAAATAGTTCACTACCCTTGCATTCAATGTGGTGTCGAGATCTGGATAGGCGGAAAGCTCGAATGTTTCACGCACTAAATGAGCAAGCACTTCCACCGCGTGTAGGTGAACGACTACCGGGTGTGGCATTAATGCGTGAAGCAAAGTTTCAATCGAAGGCTTCAATGAACCGGGCTCGATCACTTGAGGCGTGATGCTATAGTTTTTGTTTTGCAGTTCTTGAGTGAGGTTCTTGAGCTCAACCTGAACGAAAATTTCGTCTGTCATCGCCTCAGCCAACCAGGTGCCCGACGCTTTAATCCATAAAGTAGCGTCTTCTTTCCAAGAGACGTTTCCTCCAGCGCCTTGAACCAGTAGCGGATTCTCACCGATCATTGCGCAGAATTTTCGCACGGACTCATGCATGTTCATGTTTGTCCCTCAATTTTGAGATCAGGCGACGTAGCTCTTTGAAATCAGTGAATGCGGCGTCCGGAGAGTTCTCGCCAGTACCCATTGGGGTCCCGGTATGAATCTTTTGCAATGTGACCGCGTTGATCTGCTCGCGGCCACCTCGGATGTCATTGATTGGGTTGTCGCCAATCATCCAGATGCAATTGCCTTTTGGACGCATTTTCTCCAGGGCAATCTCGAATGGTGCCGGATGAGGCTTGTCGTAACCTGCCTCTTCGCTGGTCACGATGTAATCAAAATAATGATCAAGCCCGAAGTAGACTACCTTGCGAAACTGAATCTGGGCCGTCAGATCTGTGACGATCGCAGTGGGTATTCCCATCAGTCTCAGGTCGTCAAGAAGGTCTTTGACCTCGTCGAATAGAACCGCATTGCTGAGAAAGGTACGCCAATACGTCTGTTCAAAATCGAGCGCCAGAAGGACTTGTGAGCCCAGTCCCATGATTTCCAGCATACGTTGAAGGTACAACAGGCGACTATGAGATGAAGCAGTGTGTTTGAGCCGGGTCTTCACCTGTTGACGAGCCTCCTTGAAAGCGGCGTCGAAAACTTCCGGTTTGATAGAGAAAGTGTTGACGACTTTATCCCGAATCGCCTGCTGCGCAGCCGCATGTGCAGGATCATAGGGATAAAGAGTATTGTCGGTGTCGAACAAAATAGCGTCGGGAAGCCGGTCAAACCGCTCAGGTGTAAAAATTTTCACTATATAAACCGTTTCGTGAGTGCTTGATTGATGTGAGAGAGGGTGATCAATTGCATCAGCCCCATTACGCCATCCTGCCATTGGGGCGCCAGATCCAGAAACTCGAAGATCCTTGGACAGATCATCCTCGCTGCCATCTCAATATCCTGAGCAGAGGTTTCGCCTTCGATAGTCAGCTCTACTTGAGTCGCATCGTCATTGGTCGACATATCGACATGCAGCCCACAAACCCCGACCAGCACCCGGACCAGGGACATCTCGTTCAAGCCATTGCACGAACGGGCCACAATCTTGAAGTGCAGAAGACGTTCTATGTTTGCCCCATCGAGAATACGCGGGTGTATCGGTTGCAAGGACAATACGAGATCTGCATGTGCCGCCTGAGGGCGTATAAAACGCGCGGAATCGGGTTCTCTGCGAGCGAAAGACGAGAGCACCTTTTCTTCCGTATGTCCGCGTTGGTGTACATCACGTTGAAGCTTGAAATGGCGCCTCAAATCCTCATCGATATCCAAGTAAACACTCAAGTTGTAGCATTCGCGCAAGATCGGTAAGTACAGAGCGTGCAAGCCACTTGCAATGATGAAGTCATTGCTGTTGATGACGAAGGGACGGCTCATGCGACCCGTATGGTGGTCATAGTGACGAGAGTGGATGGGTTTTGAGTCCGTCAGCGATACCAGATCATTGGCGAAACCTTCGAGGTCGTTGGCCATCGGGTTCAAGTGGGTCATCACTTGCCACATTGGTTTCTGACGATCCCATAGATGGTAGTCGTCGCCAGATAGCGTCGCTACCGAGTGGCCCCCGAACAGACCTTTGATGGCGTCTGAAAAGGTATCTTTGCCTGCCCCTGAATCTCCAGCCACACCAATGACGAAAGGCTTTCGACTCAGTCTGAAATAATCGTTGCGACTGACAGATTCACGCCATATACGAAGGGTCAGAATAATGCCCGTCGCAACCATGGCTGTATGAATCAGAGAAGACAACTTGCCGTTTAGCAACCACTGGCTGACGACTTGCGGTAACCAGGTCGCTTGCTGAGCGGCTACACCGAGATCAGAGATGATCAGCGCCGAGCTCGCGACGTAGAGCAGCGAGAAAACTCCGGTAATCACAATAGCAATCCGGTCACTGGCTGCCTGGTAAGCTACCAGAGAAGGAATGACCCAGATAAACCAGCCAGGTGACGCAGGTGTCATGAGCACCACAAGTAAAAAAACGACGCCTAGTGTTGAGTGAAAGAGTTCAAAGTTAGGCCGTTTAATTCTCCATGTTGCATAAATCATCAATAAGTATGCAAGCGGTACGATGTACAGGAGGTTATTTTCGTTGATGCTGATAGTTAGCTTGTAGACCTTTTGAATTTCCGGGTTGTTGTAAAGCATGCTCAAACCGGAACTGAACAGAAGGAATGGCAATATCGTGACAAAGGCACCCACCGCAAGGGCGATTAGAAAACGCGGTAAAAACTGACGTAGTGGTCGGTTGTGTTGCAAGTAAACCAGGAAAAAAGGCAGGGCTAGCACCATGCTGAGTTTCGCTGATACCGCACAGACAAATATTAGTCCCGCGATAACCAATCGGGCACGTTTGATAAAGTAGAGTGAGCCAGCAAGAAGAAGCACTGGAATCAAGTCGTTAAAGCCCAGTACATAGCTGCCCACAATCACTATGGGCGACAACCAATAGACTGCCAGCAGCAAGCGATCGCGATTTGGGATCAGTTTTTGCAAAACGATCAATAATAGCAGGTCGGTGCCAAACAAAGTCAGGCCATAACCCACAGAAAGCGGTATTGAAAGGAGCTTGCATAGCGCTATCAAAGGCGTGAAGGCTGTCCACATAACGTAACCATAGGGAAACGCAGCGATATCTCCACCTTGTTCAAGCCACGTAGCCCACGGGTCAATTGTCAATGTACTAACGCTGGTATCCAGAAAGGGCACATACCAATTTGTCATTGACGCGGGAGCGATACACAGTATGAGCAGAATGCGCAGTGCCAGACCGATCAGGAAGAGCGGGTGGATAAATAGCTTTGATTTCATGCCTTCGTCGCCAATTTTTCCCACAAATCAGGTCTTTTGGTGCAGACAGCTTCCGCAACAATGTTCCGTTCACTCAGCATGTTCATCAGTAACGGGATTTCCGACTCTGCATCCCGGCCTTGCAATTCTGGAGATACCAGGCACAGCTTAAAGCCAGCATTCTGCAAGCGCGTGGCGTCTTCATTACTGAGCGGAAAGCGGGAAAAGCAGTCGACCCATACCCATTCGATTTTTCCGGCAAGTGTCAGAGCTGTTTCAATGGACTCAAACTCTGATACACGCACAGCACATCGGCGTTCACCTGCTTTGGACCACTTGATCAGGAACGGAAATGACTGATCCAGAAAGAAGTAATCCTCAATTGCCTTTTCTTTCATCAGCGCAATCAGGCGCGCCTCCAGCCCTTCTTCCTTCACGTTCAGAATCAGCGTACCGTGACGATAGTCATTAACCCACTCCTCGAATGACTCACCCTTTGTATAGGGGTCGTGATGGATGATCAGTTCATTTCCGAAGCTGCGGATGTCGACTTCAATACCGTATTTTCCATCAGTGGCATTGAGTTCTTGGCGAGTATTACGCCGATGCGAGATGAGCTTCATTTCCTTAGACTCTTTTTAAGTTGCAAGCTGAAATCGATAGTTCTGCGGATAAACTTTCTTTTAGCAGCCCAGTTGACGTTCCAGTGGGATACACCATGGTGGCGCTCACCAAAGCGAACCGCAAATCGATGAATTTTCAGTCCTTCGGCCTGTGCCAGATGGTAGGCATATAAATCCAGTGCAAAATCCGCAGGAGCTGACTCCCAACGCGCAAAGAAGTCTCTCGAAAACATGGTGGGTTGAGCGTTGATATCCCACATGGGTTTACCCAGCAGAATGGTTTCGAAGACGCTCATGCCAAACGTGAACGCGACGTCCGCTAAGGGGCGACCAAAGCGACGACCCTTGACGAAAATTTCCGGTCCATACTGATCAAAGATAGCTAGCCCACGCAGTGCGTCCATTGGATCGGTTTGTAGATCTGCGTGCGTCCATCCGAGAACGTCGCCTTCGGCCGCACGCAAACCACAGAGAATGCCGTGGCCATATCCATGGTTAACGTCGACTCGCACGCTTCTGCAACCTGGGTAAGCAGGTAGCAGGCTTTCCAGTACTTGCGGTGTGCTATCGGTCGATCCGTTATCGACCAAAATGACCTCTACGCCCTTTTGCGCAACCAGGCCTTTGCAGCGTTCAAGCAATAACGGCAAACTGGCCGACTCGTTATAGCAGGGAATGACGAGCGAGAACTTCATGACCTCTCCTTAGTAGTGTGCGCTTTGAACACATAGAGCTTCATTCCCAGAAAGTTGAGCGCGGCGGACATTGCCGTGGCGACCAGAAACGACATCTGGATTGAACCGGGCAAGGAGTGGAGCAGACTCAGGCACATCGAGTTTACCCAGACGTTGGCGCCCAAAGTGATCGCGTAAAGCGGTATAAAGCGCCATGCGCTCCCGGGCGCATGTTCCCTTTGATCAAACGTCCATCTCCTGTTTGCAACGTAGGCGAATAAGGTACCTGCCAGAAAACCAGCTGCTTTGGCCATGTCGATATCCAGTCGCGCGGTCCAGATAATGGCGCGGTAGGTCAGGAAATCGATGAGAACGGTCAAGATTCCAACGATTAAAAAAACCTTAAGCTCGCGGAGGATCATACGTTTGAGCCAGGGAGTTCGGGTAGTATCGCTTGGTAACGCGATTCCAGCTCTACAACGGCTTGCGGTGGAATTCGTGCGTCGTTCTGCAATCGATAAGGGTGGCTTGGCCATTTGTGAAAGCAGGATTGCCAATATTCAAACGTGCGCAGATCGTTCGGGGTGCCCCACGATAGAAAGCTATCTACCTCAAACAGCTCGCAACGCAGGCCTGTTTCAATTGCGTCATTGATAACAGAGTCAATATAAAACTCGCCGTTGATACGACCATCTCTCTGAATCAAATTAGAGATTGCCAAACGGAAGTCTTCTGCACGTCGGAAAGTGAATGTTCCGAGGATGATCGGGTCTGTTTCTGGAGACGCCAGTGGTGTCTTCACCGAAACACGAAGAATGCGGCCATTCTCCGAGTCGATCCAGCCGTACATTTGTGGCTGACGGATCGCATTTGCATGGCCTCTCACGCCCCAGACAATTACGTCCACTTCAGGATTGTCGATCAGGGTTCGAAACGCCTGTTCATCATAAAGAGCACCGTTATCACAGGCGCCGAAAGTAATAGGACCGTCAATATGCCCAATGGCGCTCTCAAGTGCATCAAGACCGAGTAACGCTGTGCAGGCCTGCCCCTGTGTAACGTTCGGAATTGTCTTGATTACCGTGCCAGGATACAAACCTTCAAGTTGCTCCGCGGTTTCGGCATATCCCGGCATGTCTTGGCGAATGACGAATGCATGATGTTTGGCTTTAGGCAAATCGTCGGTTGCCTGATTGACCATGGTTTTGCCTGAAACAGGTATCAGGGGTTTAGTCAGCGCATAACCTTCGTTGGTGAAACGTTGACCCATACCGGCCATTGGAATGATCAGCGCGCCGGCGGGTGGGGCAGAGAGAGGGGCGGACAGCTGGTTCATCTTTCTGAATGCTGTAGACCAACCGTTATACTCTCTGACGTCATCGGGTGTGCCCCACTGCATGAAGTGCTGGAGCGGATAAACCATTACAGAACGGCTGTCGGCCAGTAACGGCTTGTAGGCCAGACTGACATAATATTCTCCATTGACGTTGAGTTGCTGGTCCATGGTTTGCCGGAACGCATCGATCATCGTCTTGCCTGAGTCGAAGTAATAGGTACCACTGGAAGCATACTCATCCATTCGATTATTGGTGTAAGGCTGTTTTTCCTGAATGTCCTGTACAGCGCCTAAAGTTTCTCGAATATAGGCATAATTAGTGCTGCCCAGCGAGTGGGGGTGGAATCCTTTGTAGGCAGGTATTGCACCGGCGCAGCCTGTGGTTTTTACAAAGCTCTTAAAATGCGGCCAATCCCAGTAACAGGTAAAGTCACAATAGTTAACCACGACCGGGCTGTCGAGTTTGATCAAGTGCTCAATTTGGCGAACAGCATAAACAGGCCCGAGTTTATGCGCAGGTATGCCGATGATTTTACCCGTCGGGCAAAGATTCTTCAGGAGCGACTCCATACGGTAGTCGGAGTTATCAAGATGATCCTGATTGCAAATAAAAATGACGTCCTGCTCACCAGGGAACATATCTAGAACATGTGCAATGATAGGCTTGCCGTCTATTTCAATTAGCGGTTTTGGAACGGTATAACCGGCACGGCGGAACCGTTCACCAAAGCCTGACATTGGAATGATTATTTGCAAGATGTCCTCGCCATGTACTTGGTTGATATCGAAAGCTACTAGGGGGCAGCACGCTTTGAAGTGTCGCGATTATACGTCTTGGAACGGCGCTTTAGAAGGCCTGTGAGTAGCCAAATCTGCCCGTTTCAGACGCGGGACGAGCTAGCGATGAACTGAGGTCCGGCTTCGACTCGTGGTTGTGGAAATCCGGTGACAGGAGCAATTCATTTGCCGTAGATCAGATTTTGGCATCCATTAATGCAAAGCCAGAGCCCGATTACTCCTGGTTTGCTTCAGCAAATTGCTTCGACTTGTGTTAGCCACAAGCAGGGTTGGCAGGTATCATCCCGCGCATCGCAGGGGGGATGAGCGCCTTGATCTGCTGCCCCAGAAAAGGGGGGGCGGTGGACGGTGATGTCCTCAGCGAATAGGCTGCTCTGATTTTTTCGGAAGTTTTGTCTGATTTTCAACCAGGGAATTTTTTATGCAATCCGTAGAATCCCCAAATAGAAATAACTTCCTCGGGAGAGGCGCTATATTATTTTGGGCAGCAGTTTTATTTCATGTGGTCTATTTACTGGCCCTGCAACCTGGTTGGTTGTTGGGTGGTGCAATGTGGGCGGAAATGGGGCCTAATTATTTTGATAATGCGAACGCTCCATCGCTTTATCAGAATTTTTTCGCTGTGGACGCGGGGTACGTACCTTTACCGCAACGTATTGTCGCTTATATAGGTGCGTTGTTTTCAATTCCGGCAGTCTCCGTGCCGTATTACTATAGCTGGATGTCTGTTGCACTTATCTCTCTGTTAATCTGCTCTTTTTTGATCGAGCGGTTTCGAGCTGTTATCGAAAGCGACGGGTTACGATTGCTGGTTGTTATAGCTGTCTTGATGGTTGCTGACTTTGAAAGCCGTACGTTTATCAATTTTACTTATTTTTCGGTTTTCTTCATTGGTGCTCTAATCGCTCTTGCATTGAGCGATCGAAAAAATGACCTACCGCTATGGGCCTGGTTAGTACCCTTTCTATTCGTCTCGAAACCAGCGGTAATGACGATTCTCCCAGTATTGGTCTTCGCAGCACTCTTGAGGCCGGGACGTATAAGGGCAATTGCTGTCGTTTCTGTACTGTTTTGCCTGGTGCAGGTCGCACGGATGGTCGTAAGTGCGAATACCGGGTGGACGCCGCTGCAACACAGTGATAGTTCTTTGTTCTACAAAGGCTACCTGGCACTCGTTTATACGGTGACCTTGTTTGGACGTTTTTTACTGGGTCCTGACTTTCAGGCTGGTTTTGGTACATTTTCAGTGGTCGGATCCCTGGTGTTGGCCATCCTCGGATTGGCATTTGCAAAGGTAATTAATGCCCGTCCTCTATTGTTGGTTGGGGTCGGCTTGGTAGCGTTCACGGCGCTTTTAAATTGTTTGGCGTTTAGTCTCGTCTGGACCGATTCCTTTCAGCCAGTAGTGACAGATTTCAGAATTTCCAGATATATACTGACTGCTTACATTGGGTTTGTATTTGTTGTCGCTGCCTGTGCAGCCATTTTGGCGTCGGCTGCTGCCAGGTTTCGCTTCGGGCGCCTGGCCGCCGTGGTGATTTTCTCTCTTTGGTTTATTGGCACTGGCTGGGCTTCCTATGGTACCAAGATCAGTCGTCAGTGGGTTGCTCCGGGTCTTGGAAACTCCTATTGGAAGGAGTTTTCGGGAGCTATTGACCAAGGTGTCACGCCCTTGTGCGTTCCTATTGATCCTTTTCCATGGCTGTACGGGAGAAACTGTGAGCGGTTAACGCCTTTGGCAGAGCAAAATTACGTATTAAAACAAATTAAAAAGAGCGATGAGGGTTACCTCTTGGAGGTGCCGATATCTGCGTCTGTTCAGAGCCGAAACCTGGTGTCGATCGCTTTGTTTATTAAGCCTGCCTCCGATTCCGATAGTGACATACGTGGCCGAGCACTGGTGGAGGATATGCAGGGGCAAGTGCATGAGCTGCACGCTCGCCGGGTTCTTCCAAGTACTGGGGGGCTGCTTTTGTTTACCCAGTTATCGGGTCAATATATTGAATCCTTCAAGCGAATTCGGATTGTCTTTGAGCAACCTGTCGATGTCGCATACCAGAGTAGCAATCAATCTCAGCCCTCGATTGTTCTGATGGGCACCAAGTATATGCCTGAAAGTATCGGAAATATATTGAAGCGGGCCGTCGATGGTGATGTTTCGGCTCAACTTGTTCTGGGGCGAATGTACAGTGAAGGGCAAGGTGTCGCCAAGAATCCTGGCGAAGGAGTGAACTGGTATATGAAAGCAGCTGCTACCGATAACGCTGAAGCTCAGTATTGGCTGGCGCGAGCCTATGATACCGGGATCGGGGTTGTTGAAAACAAGGTCGAAGCCAGCGTCTGGTATCAGAAGGCTGCGCTAAACGGCAGTCAAGATGCGGTAAACGCTCTTGAACGCCTGAAACCGAGGGCAAAATAGCCGTGTTGGGGGCAATGAACTTCTTGCGTGCCCAGCGATAGCAAATGCACGAATGAAGGTGTTTGTGGTTTCAAAGGGGCGTTCGGTATGCAGAGATTACTTTGCATACCGTACATTCCCTGATAGCGCTGACCAGGGTTTGTGGTGGTTTTATCGTATCCGATGCTTCGATGCCTGAAGCGAGCTGCAGTCGGTATGAGAATGCAGTTTATATGAAATATGCAAATCAGCATTTGTCTTCGCAAAAAACTTCAAGCACTATGCGCGTTATGCAAAAACGCAACGTATCCTCCGTCTTAAGAGCACTGCTCGATCAGCACGGGATCTCCCCCACGGAGCTCCACCGTCGCACCGGCGTGCCTCAATCCACGCTCTCGCGGATTCTCAGCGGGAAAATTGTCGATCCTTCGGATAAGCACATCTCGAAGATCGCCGAGTATTTCAACGTCAGCACCGATCAGTTGCGCGGGCGTGCGGATGTCGCGCCAGCGGCCGTCGGCACGCGCGCAGATGTGCATGCCGAACTCAAGGACATAAGCCTGTGGGATGACGACACGCCAGTCGATGATGACGAGGTGTCGGTGCCCTTTCTACGTGAGGTTGAATTGGCTGCTGGATCAGGAAGATTCGTCATCGAGGAGAGCGAGCGCTCTAGCCTGCGTTTCGGCAAGCGCAGCCTGCGTCACAACGGTGTGCAATTCGACCAGGCCAAATGCGTGACAGTCCGTGGCAACAGCATGTTGCCGGTTCTGCGTGATGGCGCCACTGTCGGCGTAAACGCCGGCAAATGCGGGATTGGCGACATCATTGATGGCGACCTTTATGCGATCAATCACAACGGCCAGTTGCGCGTGAAGCAACTCTATCGCCTGCCCACCGGCATTCGTCTGCGCAGCTTCAATCGCGACGAGCATCCGGATGAGGACTACAGCTTCCAGGAAATTCAGGAAGAGCAGATCGTCATTCTCGGTCATGTCTTCTGGTGGGGAATGTACGCACGCTAACCCCTTTCGATCCAACAGAAACCTGCCGCTCGGCAGGTTTTTTTTCGTCTATAGAAACCTCCCCAACCCTTGCCCCGCTTGGCTCCCATGCACGTACGCAAATTTAATGCATAAATAAATGCGTTTATGCATTGACTGTATATGCATCCATGCATATTCTTGCCACCAAGCCGCTCGACAAAGCGGTTGGCAAGACAAGCTCTTTGGTTCCACAAGAACAGGCAGCGATGAACCGGCCTCAACGGTTCAGAGGGTTGGCAACTGACCCGGGTGTGCAGCGTAAAGCACCAGAACCAGTTATCCGGCGGGCAGGGACCGCGGTCGGAAAAACAATCTGAATGGACTCGTACCGCGCCAGCAGCGCCGAAAAGTCAGCTTCCTTCTCGAACACAGGATTTGAAGGAAGGCGAAGGAGCGCATTACTCAAAGGCCCGGCGTGCGAGCGCCGGGCTTTTTGGAATGCCTGCCTCAAGCGAAACCGTTTGAATCCACCCCATCACTCATCAATCACCCACGGAGGCGTGACATGACAAACGAGCAACAAGCGTTGGCAGACATGCCGATCTGGCTGGTCATCCTCCTGGCCGTCGTCGGCGGGGTGTCTGGCGAAATGTGGCGCGCCGACAAGGAAGGCGCCCGTGGCTGGTCACTGGTACGGCGTCTGGCCCTGCGCTCAGGCGCCTGCATGATCTGCGGAGTGTCGGCGATCATGCTGCTGTATGCGGCCGGCATGTCGATCTGGGCGGCTGGAGCCTTTGGCTGTCTGACGGCGATGGCCGGCGCTGATGTCGCCATTGGCCTTTACGAACGCTGGGCGGCCAAGCGCATTGGCGTCTGCGAAGTGCCGTCACGCAATACCAACAAGGAGTAATACGCAATTACGACACATCTGAAAGGGAGGTCATTTCATGTTGAGCGAATTTCGCTGCGGCCAGTGCAACCGTTTGCTCGCCCGAGTAAACACAGTATTCCAAGTACAAATCAAATGTCCTCGATGCAGGACATTGAACTATGCCAAGGCTGAACGTCCTGGCACCCCGCCTGTGAGCGAACTGACAGCTTCAGACTGCAAACAATAACTTATCAAGCAATAGGTGAAGTTCTATGGCATCGCTACCTCGTTATCCGTTTACCGAAAATGGCAGTTCGGTTTTGCTACCGCTGCATGAGATGTCCGCCGGACAATATCTTCAATCGCCGGACAAGCGCTTCAAGCTGGATGTTCAGGCCGATGGCAACCTGGTGATTTACGATGGTGCCACTCCTGTCTGGGTAGCTACGGCCGGTCAACCGTATACCTCCGGGGGTAAGCAGATTGATAAATCAAAGATTTATTTCTATCTGATGTATTACGCGTTTCTCAACGATCCGACTCACGGACGGATGTGGGGCACTGCCAACAGTACGCCACTGAACAATGACATTTGGGGCGCTTATGTTCGCACCTATCTGCAGTTGCAGAATGACGGCAACCTCGTCGTAGTTGACTCCGTTCCGGTGTGGGCGAGTAACTCTGCCATCCCGATCAGTCCGGTGGTGGAATCTGTCTATATTCCCGCCGGTACCACGCTCGAAGTTGACCGACGGTATGTCGTGGGGGGAACGACTCTAGTCTTCCAGTCCGACGGCAACCTGGTGGTTTCGAATGGCCCGCTTGGTGTCCTGTGGGCGAGCTGGACTCAGAACAAAGGTGCCACCCGTGCAGTTATGCAGGAGGACGGCAACTTCGTTATTTATGACGCGAACAATACGCCACTGTGGTTTACCGGTACTGCTGGCAAACCGGGTGCCATGGCCAAGGTACAGGCTAACGGCAGTTTTTCGATTGTCAGCGAGAAACCGGTGTGGGCCCGATTCGGTTTTACCCCCACCATTTTGCCGAAGCGGGTTTACCAGTGGGATAACGGACCATGGACGCCGTTTATCGAGCGTCCAGTCTGGTCGTTTTAAGTATTCCTGAGGTCAGCCCCGAGTCACTTCGGGGCTGTTTTGTTTGATATTGAGTTGCCCACTGCCAAGCGGCATTTATTTTTTTGAAAACAGCGATCGCTGCCTGACCAACTCGACGCGCCGCGCCCCAAACGCCTGAACCCCGCACAAAACCCAAAGTGGGAGCGGTGTTTTCGTCAATTCCCTCCAACTCTGGAACACCCCCCATGAAGATCACCCCGATCCTCACGCAGTTGCGTGGGCAATGCCCTGGGCTTGCCAATCATGTTTCGGTGGGTGTCGATCTGGCGTTGCTGCAAGGCAACCCCGATCTACCGACACCCTCAGCCCACGTCCTTCCGCTGGCCGATCTGGCCAGTTCTGGCAGCGCCCAAAACCTCGCCACCCAACCGATCCGCGACCGTTTCGAAATCGTCCTCGTGCTTGACGCAGCCGACGCGACAAAAGCGCTGGATCTGTTGCACGACCTGCGCGCTGAACTGTGGCGTGCGCTGGTGGGGTTCAAGCCCGATTCCAACTACAGCGCCATCGTTTATGACGGCGGTGAACTGGTGTCGATCAGCAGCAGCGACGTGCTCTATCGGCTGCGGTTCTACGCCCAATTCCAGCTCGGCCGCAATTTGCCAGGGCAGCCTGCGGAGAGTTGGCACGAGCGCGAACTGGATGCTTTGTCGTCCTTTACCGGGATGACGGTGCGGGTCGATGCGATCGATCCGGCCGACCCCAACCTGCAACACCCGGGTCCGGATGGACGGGTGGAAATGACTTTCTCTGGAGACGTAACCCCATGAGCAACCGCATCACCGTAGTGCCGGCCGCCGGCCGTGTTGTACCTGACCCGGAGTCGGGCGACCTGCTGCCGGCTGCAGGCCGTGACGTGCCGGACAGCGCCTGGTGGCGCCGGCGTCTGGCCGATGGCGACATCACACTCAAGGCCGCAAAAGCGGCTAAACCACAGGGAGCCAAATAATGGCAATCGGATTCAGCAACATCCCGGCGGACATTCGTGTGCCGCTGTTTTATGCCGAAATGGACAACTCGGCTGCCAATAGCGCGACCTCGGCCATGCGCCGTTTGATCGTCGCTCAGGTCAACGACAATATCGCCCCGACTGAAGTCGGTAAACTGGTGCTGGTTTCCAGCGTGGCGCTGGCGAAGAACATCGGTGGCCAGGGTTCGATGCTCGCTTCGATGTACGAGACCTTCCGCAAGGCTGACCCGATCGGCGAGATCTGGTGCCTGCCATTGCACAACACCGAAGGCGCCATTGCCAAGGGCGTGCTGACTCTGACCGGCACCGCGACACAGGCGGGCATGCTCAACCTTTATATTGGCGGTGTGCGGGTGCAGGCCACCGTGGTCAACGGCGCCACCGCAGCACAAGCTGCCACCGCACTGGCGCAGAAAATCAACGCCAGCGCCGATTTGCCTGTCAGCGCGGCGGCTGCCGAAGGTATTGTCACCTTGAACGCCAAATGGACCGGCGACAGCGGCAACGATATCAGCCTGCAATTCAATCGTTTGGGCAAGAGCAACGGTGAAGAAACCCCGGCTGGCCTGACCACTGCGATCAGCGCGATGATCGGCGGCGCTGGCGTGCCTGATCAGATCGCTGCCGTTGCGGCGCTAGGCGATGAGCCATTCGAATTCATCGCCTTGCCGTGGTCCGATCTGGCCACCCTCAACACCTGGCAAGCGGTCATGGATGACAGCACCGGGCGCTGGTCGTGGGCCAAGCAATTGTTCGGTCACGTCTACAGCGCCAAACGCGGCACAGTCGGCACCCTGGTCGCCGCAGGCCAGGCGCGCAACGATCAGCACATGACCATTCAGGCGCTGGAGCCGGGCGTACCGCAACCGTTCTGGGTGCAGGCCGCCGCGCTGGCTGCGCGCACGGCTGTGTTCATCTCCGCCGATGCCAGCCGTCCGACGCAAAGTGGCAGCCTGCCGGGTGTCGACCCTGCACCGGCGAGCGAACGCTTTACCCTGACCGAGCGTCAGTCGCTGCTCAACTACGGGATCGCCACCGCCTACTACGAGGGCGGTTACATGCGCATTCAGCGTTCGATCACCACCTACCAGAAGAACGCTTACGGCCAGGCCGACAACTCTTATCTGGACAGCGAAACCATGCACCAGTCGGCATTCATCGTGCGCCGTCTGCAAAGCGTGATCACCAGCAAATACGGACGGCACAAACTGGCCTCCGACGGCACCCGTTTCGGCGCCGGCCAGCCGATCGTTACACCGGCGACCATTCGCGGTGAGCTGATTGCCCAGTATGCCAAGCTCGAACTCGAAGGCCACGTGGAGAACGCCGAGCTGTTCGCCGAGCACCTGATCGTCGAGCGCGACGTGCAAGACCCGAGCCGCGTGAACGTGCTGTTCCCGCCGGATTACATCAACGGTCTGCGTGTGTTCGCACTGCTCAACCAGTTCCGTCTGCAGTACGACGACGCGGCTTGATATCCGCGTTTACCGTCAAGCATTCAGCCCACCGCGTGTGGGCTTTTTCATTCAAGGGAGTAACACCATGGGTCAACTGATTGCAGGCACCTGCTACGTCAAGGTCGACGGCGCACAACTGACGATCAACGGCGGCTGCGAAGCCCCGCTGATGGCTGTCAAACGTGAAACCGTCGTGCCCGGTTTCTACAAGGAAACCGACATCGCGCCGTCGTTCAAAGTGACCGCGCTGCACACCGCCGACTTCCCGCTGAAGAAGCTGATCGAAGGCACAGACATCACCGTCACCTGCGAATTCAGCAACGGCAAAGTCTACGTGCTGGCCGGCGCCTATCTGGTCGAAGAGCCTGTCTCCAAGGGCGATGACGCCACCATCGAATTGAAATTCGAAGGCATCAAGGGGACCTGGCAATGAGCGGCGCCGTGAAGCTTCAAGTAGCAATCGAAGCCCACGGCGAGCCCCTGACCGAACTCGAACTGCGCCGTCCGACGGTGCAGGAAGTGCGAGCGATCAAGGCGCTGCCGTACAAGATCGACAAGAACGAAGAAGTCAGCCTCGACATGGACGTGGCGGCGAAATACATCGCGGTGTGCGCCGGCATTCCGCCGTCGTCGGTCAACCAGCTGGATCTGGCCGACCTCAATGCGCTGAGCTGGGCCGTCGCAAGTTTTTTCATGAGTGCGGCGTCGGCGCCATCACCGACCTGATCGCCGTCGCCTATGACCTGGCCTGGTTCTGGAAGGTTGACCCCGAACAGATGATGGCCAGGCCCCTGGATGTGCTCCGCGAATCGCTGGAGCACGCGCAACGGATCAATGCGATGCAGCAGGTGCAGTGATGGCGAAGACACAAATAAATGCGCTCCAGCAGAACATGCAGACCACGGTGAACATGCTGGTCGTGATGCAGGGTCTGCAGAAGATGGACACTGAAATGAAGGGCGTCCGAGGCAAGGTGGCGGCGTTCAGGAAAAGTCTGGAAAGCAGTTCGATCAAGCCCTTCGATTTATCGGGTTTCCTTTCCGGTGGCGGCTTGCTGAAACCTTTTCAGGAGGGACTGAAGAAGGCGATCAAGGCCGAAGACGAACTGGCGACCAAGAGCAAAAAGCTCAGCGTGCCGACGCTGGGCAAAGACGCGCTGATTCCTGCACCGTTGAACAAGCCCGTCCCGGCACAGGTGCCGGCGGTAGTGAAGGGGGAAACTTCGACTAATCTGGCGAAGTTCAACCTCTCCCTCGACAACATTTCATTGAAGATCGGGCAGGCTTTGCTACCCGCCGTCAATAGACTGGTAACGGCGCTGGTGCCGGTGGTGACTTCGGTCGGTGAATTTGTCGCCGATCACCCGCAACTGGTGGAAGGGCTGGCGGCGGCAGCGCTGGCGTTCACGTTCGTGACAACAGCGGCTGCCGGTTTCAGCGCCGTGCTGACGCTGCTCGCTTCGCCTGTCGGTCTATTTGCCGCCGCAGTTGCGCTGGCGGCCGGGTTGATCGTCGCCAACTGGAAACCCGTCTCGGCTTTTTTTGCTCGACTGTGGCAAGACATTGCGCCGGTCGTCATGCCGATGGCCAGTTTCTTTCGCACGATGTTCGGGTTCACTCCGATGGGCATGCTGATCAGCAATTGGGGACCGGTAAGCACGTTCTTTGCGGCGCTGTGGAACGTGCTCAAGGCGCTGGCTGCGCCGGTCATCGACTTTTATGCAACGTTGTTTGCGTATTCCCCGCAGGCGCTGATTCTGAAGAACTGGGCGCCTCTGGTAGGGCTTTTTGCATCGATCTGGGATCTGCTCCGAGCGGTGTCGGTACCGGTGGGCGCTTTTTTCCACGATCTTGTCGATTCCATCAAACTCCCCGTGCTCGCCCTGTATGCGGTGATCCGCGAGCAGTTGGGCTGGTCGCCTCTGGAGCTGATCATTCAGGCCTGGGGCTCGGTCACGGTCTGGATCGAGAAGTGGAGCGAAAAGTTTTACCAGGCGCTTGCCCCGGTCCGGGCATTTTTCAACGGGGGCCTGGGTGAGCTCGCCGCCGAAGCGTCGGCCAAGGTCGATGTCTTTACCCACGCGCAGGAACGAACCAATGCCCAAGGCAAGGGGGAGTGGGCGCCAGAATTCTTTGGCTCCAGTGCGGATTCCGCTTCCACAAGTCCTGCGCCGATGGTGGCGCTGACACAGCCCTCGACTTCTCTGACGCAAACTTCGAGCAGCCTCATCCAGCAAAGCGCCGCCAACAACCGCACGCAACTCGAAGGCGGCCTGACCGTGCGCTTCGAAAATGCACCGGCCGGCCTGCGCACCGAACAACCGCAAACCAATCAACCGGGCCTGGCCGTGTCTTCGCGCATCGGCTATCGCTCGCTGTCGATGGGAGGTACCCAATGAACTGGCGTGACCGTTTATTGCCGGCATCCTTTCGCGGTGTCGGTTTCTGGATCGACCAGGCGAAGACACCGGTCGGGCGCAAAGGGCAGTTGCACGAATACCCGCAACGCGACCTGCCGTTTTTCGAGGATCTCGGCCAGCAGGCCAAGACCCACGATCTGACCGCGTTCATCATCGGCCCTGATTGCCTGGAGCAGCGCGACAAACTGCTCCAGGCGCTGGAGCAGGGCCGTGGCGAACTCGTGCATCCGTGGCTCGGTCGCCTGCAGGTCAAGGTCGGCGAATGCGACATGACCCATACCCGCCAGGACGGCGGGCTGGTGACGTTTACCCTGAAGTTCTACCCCGATCAGCCGCTGCCGTTTCCGACGGCAACGGTCAGCACGCAGAAAGTGCTGTTGGTCAAAGCTGACGGTCTGCTGGGTTCGGCGGTGGCGCGTTTCGAGCAGGCGATGACGCTGATCAAGGCAGCGCGGATCGGTATCACCAACCTGCGCAACAGCCTTACCGGCGTCTATGACGTGATCAAGGAACAGCTGAAACCGTTGATCGAGCAGTACCGGCAAATCACCGAACTGGTCAAAGCCGTGAAGGAGTTGCCCAAGGAAGTGGCGGCGGAATTCAAGGGTTTGCTCGGCGATATCAAGGAGCTGAAAGCGTTCGCCAAGGAAGGCTACCGAGGCGTGATTGCCGACGTGTCGCAGCAACTCGAAGCGATTCGCAAGGCCGATGCGCCGAAGATCACCACCGGCAAGGACACCAATGCCGCCGCGCAAGCGATGGCCGATCTGGTGCAGGACACGATGCTGGTCAAAGTCGCGCAGTGGGTGGCGTCGATGCCCGTGGCAACCACGCCGGTGAAACTGGCGTCGACACCCTCGGTGGCGCAACAGTCGACGTCGCCGGTCAGCCGTCAGGAAGTGCCCGTCAGCGATGACATGCAAGCCCTGCGCGCAGCGGTGACTGCCGCCATTGACCCGATGCTGGCAAAGGCCGGGCCCGCGCATTTTCAGGCAATCAGTGATGTCAAGGAAGCGCTGGTCGCCCATCTCAAAGCAGTGGCTTCATCGGGCGTGCGGCAAGTCAGCAAATCGTTTCAGGAAAGCTTTCCGGCAGTGGTCGTGGCCTACAAGCAGTTCGGCGACGCCACGCGAGTCGACGAAGTGACTCAGCGCAACGGAATTACCCATCCGGGGTTCTCCCCCAACGACGTGAAAGTCTCGCGGGAGTGATGCCATGAATGAGATGGACAATCACGTCACGCTGACGGTCAACGACATGGAATACGGTGGCTGGAAAAGCGTCGAGATCACCGCCGATCTGGAGCGCCAGTTCCGCACCTTCAAACTCGACATCACCTGGCAATGGCCCGGTCAGTCCGTGGATCAAAGGATCAAACCGGGCGACCCCTGCGAGGTAAAAATCGGCAAAGATCTTGTGCTCACCGGCTACGTGTTCAAGGCGCCGATCCGCTATGACGGGCGACAGATCAGCCTGACCATCGAAGGCAGTTCCAAAACCCAGGATCTGGTCGATTGCGCCGCCCGCAATCTGCCCAGCCAATGGCAGCAACAGCCCTTGCTGAACATCGTCCGCGATCTGGCGAGCGAATATGGGCTGTGGGTCGTCAATGAAATCAGCGAAACCACACGCCTGACCAAACACACCATCGTGCCGGGTGAAACGGCATTCCAGTCGATCGACCGACTGCTGTCGCTGCTGCGGGTGTTTTCTACCGACAACGAGCTGGGCCAGTTGGTGTTGGCCAAACCCGGTAGTGCCGGGCGCGCCAGCGATGCGCTGGAGCTGGGCAAGAACATTCTGTCGGCCGATGCGCCGATGGATTTCAGCCAGGTGTTCTCCGAGTACCGGGTGATCGGCCAGCAAAAAGGCTCGGATGCGAAAAGCGGCGCGGCGGTCAGCGAAGTCGAATCGACGGCGGCGGATCTGAGCTTCAAACGTCGGCGCACCACGGTGATCAATGAAGGCACGCAACTGACCTTTGAATTGGCGCAGCAGCGTGCCCTATGGGAAAGCGCCACCCGCATGGGCCGCGCGCAGACCACCACCTATCAGGTGCAGGGCTGGCGGCAGAGCAATGGTGATTTGTGGCGCCATAACATGTTGGTGAAGGTCAAGGACCCGGTGCTCGATTTCGACGGTGACATGCTGATTTCCAAGGTCACCTATTCGTTGTCGGCACAGGGATCTGTGACCACGCTGCAAGTAGCACCGCCGCATACCTTTGATGCCAATCCCGCCCCTGTGAAAAATCCCCAAGCCTGACACTAGACCCTGTGGGAGCGGGCTTGCTCGCGAAAGCGGCGGCAGTCTCGACATCGTATCGCCTGACCCACCGCCTTCGCGAGCAAGCCCGCTCCCACAGGATTGGCTGTGTCAGCTCAACCTCCAAGGAACTTCCATGAGCCTACTGACACGCCTGCTGGCGCGCGGCACTGTCGTGCTCGCCAATTCGGCTTCGAAACTGCAATCGCTGCAAATGCGCCTCACCGCCGGCGAGGTGAACGATGACCTCGAACACTTCGAACCCTACGGTTTCACCAGCCATCCGCTGGCCGGTGCTGAAGGGGTCGTCACCTTCATTGGCGGCGACCGCTCCCACGCCATCGCCCTGGTCATCGCCGACCGCCGCTATCGCCTGCAAGCACTCGCTGCTGGTGAAGTGGCGCTCTACACCGACGAGGGCGACCGGATTCATTTCAAGCGCGGACGGATCATCGACATCGAGACCGCCACGCTGAATATCCGCGCCAGTAGCGCGGTCAACTTCGACACGCCGGTCATCAACCAGACCGGCAAGATCGTTTCCACCGGTGATCAACTCGCCGGCGGCATCAGCCAGATCAAGCATGTTCACATTGGCGTGCAGGCCGGTAACGGTCAGACCGGCGCGCCGGCTGGAGGCCAATGATGCTCATCAGCCAGAACCTCCACGCCGCACTGACCCGCGCGGTGCTCATCAGCCTGTTCACCTGGCGCCGCGCCGCCGATGACGATGCCCTCGATGACGAAGAGCGCTTCGGCTGGTGGGGCGACAGTTTCCCCACCGTCGCCGACGATCGCATCGGCTCGCGGCTGTGGCTGTTACGCCGGGTCAAGCTGACCCGGCAGACGCAAATGGACGCCGAGTTCTATGCCCGCGAAGCCCTGCAATGGCTGCTCGACGACGGCCATTGCAGCGCCATCGACATCATCAGCGAACGCCTCGACGCCCAGCGCCTGAACCTGCGCACGGTCCTGACCCTGGCCGACGGTGAACGTCTGGACATCAACCCCGATAACAGCTGGCAGGTGATCTATGCCGTTTGAAACCCCTTCGCTGCCGGTGCTGATCAAACGCACCCAAAGCGACCTGGCCGGCGATTCGCTGCGCCAGTCCGATGCGCAAGTGCTGGCCCGCACCCTCGGCGGCGCCGCTTATGGCTTGTACGGTTATCTCGACTGGATTGCCGAGCAGATTTTGCCAGACAAGGCGGACGAATCGACTCTGGAGCGCATCGCCGCGCTGCGCCTTAACCAACCGCGTAAAGCCGCGCAAGCAGCTACGGGCAGCGTCAGTTTCAGCGCCAGTGCCGGTGCTGTGCTGGATGTCGATACGCTGCTGCAGTCCAATGATGGCCGTACTTACAAAGTTACTGGTGCCCGCATCGCCGTCAGCGGCGCCAACAGCACCACGATCGCTGCGCTTGATGCAGGCAGCGTGGGTAATGCCGACGCCGGTCTGACATTGAATCTGGTGCAACCGATTGCGGGTGTCATCGGTAACAGCTTCATCGTTCAGCCACCTGGTCTCACAGGCGGCGTCGGCACCGAAAGCCTTGAATCGTTGCGCGCCAGAGTGATTCGCTCTTATCGGGTGATCCCCCACGGCGGCTCGGCGCAAGACTATGAAACATGGGCGCTGGAGTGCCCCGGAATCACCCGCGCATGGTGCCGTGGCAACTTCCTCGGCCCCGGCACGGTTGGTCTGTTCGTCATGCGCGACGATGATCCACAACCGATCCCCAACGAAGAACAGTTGGCTGACGTCGAGGCTTATATCGAGCCGCTGCGGCCAGTCACCGCCGATGTGAGGGTAATGGCGCCCGTGCAAGTGCTGGTCAAGTACACAATGCGCGTGACGCCGAACACCAGCGCAGTGCGCGCGGCGGTTGAAACCCAGTTGCGAGATTTGCACAACCGCGAGGCGGGGCTGGGCGATACGTTGTTGCTCAGTCACATCACCGAAGCCATCAGCAGCGCCACCGGTGAAAGCGATCACAGCCTCATCAGCCCCTCGGCCAACGTCACGGCCCAAAGCAATCAATTGCTGACGTTCGGGGGGTGCGAATGGCTGTCCTGAGAAGTGCCAGACAATACCGGCAACAGTTGCGCAGTCTGCTTCCCAGCGGTCCGGCCTGGGACCCGGAACGTGTACCGGAACTCGAACAAGTGCTTGAAGGCGTCGCTCAGGAACTGGCTCGCCTTGACGCCCGAGCTGCGGATTTGCTCAACGAGATGGATCCGGCTGGCGTCAGCGAGCTAGTGCCGGATTGGGAGGCGGTGATGAACCTGCCCGACCCCTGTCTTGGAGTCACTCCGCTCTATGACGATCGCCGCCTGGCTGTGCGTCGGCGGTTGCTGGCGGTGGGCAACCAGTGCGCCGCGTACTTCATTGAGGTCGCCCGCACTCAGGGTTATCCAGAGGCCTCGGTGACCGAACTGCGGGTCCCGCGCATGGGCCGTTCGCGGTTCGGCAGCGCTCATTTTGGCACCTGGAAAGGGCAATTCATGTGGATCCTCAACACCGGCGGCCGCTTGGCGATCGGACGGCGTTTCGGCGCCAGTTATTGGGGCGAACGTTTCGGCATGTACCCGGGCTCGGCCCTGGAATGCCTCATTCACCGCAGTGCACCGGCGCATACCCAGGTGTACATCAATTATGACTAAGGACTGAATAAATGGATTATCCAAAAAGCGTACCCAGCGTCGGGCTGGTCGATGGCAAGTTTGTCGATGAGAATCCGGTGGCAGGCACGCCGGGATCGTTGATCCCGGCATCATGGGGCAATGCGGTAACCGAAGAAATACTCGGCGTGATCAAGGGCGGTGCGCTCAAACCCGATGAGGCCGATGTCGGACAATTGCTGACTGCCGTGCGCAAAATCAATCAGGCGGGTCTCATCGATTTCGCCTTGGATACCGGCACGGCCAATGCGTATGCCGCGAACTATTCGCCGGCTCCCGCTACGCTGACAGACGGCATGGTGTTGCGCTTCAAGGCTTTGAATACCAATACCGGCGCCAGTACGTTTTCCGTAGCGGGGTCGGTCGCCAAACCGCTGGTCGGTCTTGACCATACTCCGCTTCGCTCCGGTGAAATCGTTGCGACGGGAGATGTCTGGGTGCAATGGAACAGCTCGCTGGGCAGCGGCGCCTGGATTCTGATTGCCAGTACCGGCGTGGCCAGACAATTGGGGGCCGATGTCGGCGACGTGAAAGCCGTCGCTACCGTAGATGCGCCCAGTGGCTGGCTCAAATGCAACGGACAGCCTGTGTTGCGTACCCAGTATGCCAATCTGTTCGCAGCAATCGGCACCCGGTTCGGTGCCGGTGACGGTGCCAATACCTTTAACCTGCCGGATTTGCGCGGGGAATTTGTCCGGGGTCTGGACGAGGGCCGTGGTGTCGATCCGGGCCGTGTTCTGGGTAGCAAACAGGCTGGGCAGAATGCTTCCCACGTTCACGATGTGTCGGCCGCAGCCGCTGGTAACCATGCTCACACGGCGCGCACTGATGCTGCCGGATTGCACGCGCACGGTGGCGCTGTGACGAGTGGAGGCGCGTTCAACATCGACACGGTCATGGGCGGGCAGGGGCAGATCAACGGCGGTAATACTGCGGGGTCGATCATGGGCTCCAGCTCGGCGCCCTTCATCAACCGTAACTTCACCACCAACGCTCCCGCGCACTCCCACGGCATCGTGGCGGACGGCAACCACGCGCATAACGTCGGCGTGGATGCCGCCGGGCAACATACGCATACGATCTCGATGGCGGCCTCTGGCGGCAATGAGGCTCGCCCGATGAACACCGCGCTGTTGTACGTTATCAAGTTCTGATCGCAGCTGTCCGGAACGCACATCAGGTGGACCGATCGTTGCGATAGACCCCTGAAAAATCCAGAAAGAAATGGCTGGCAAACATCCACTGTCAGCCGTGATTCAATCGGGGCAACATCCAGGGAGGATCAAGCATCATGCAATTAACTGAAAAACACCTTATCGACATCATGCCCAACGCCCGCTCCCAAGCGGGCGTTTTTGTTTCGCCACTCAACGCCGCGATGGCCAGGCATCGCATCGATACGCCGAAACGTGTTGCTGCGTTTCTCGCACAGGTCGGCCACGAGTCCGGTCAATTGCGTTACGTGCGCGAATTGGGCGACAACCAGTATCTGAGCAAATATGACACCGGCACGTTAGCGCTGCGTTTGGGTAACACGCCCGAGGCAGATGGTGACGGACAAAAATACAGGGGGCGTGGGCTTATACAAATCACCGGTCGCGCCAACTATCGACAATGCAGCCTCGGCTTGTTTGGCGATGAGCGTCTGTTGTCGTTGCCTGAATTGCTCGAGCAACCGCAATGGGCGGCCGAATCGGCAGCGTGGTTCTGGGCGCAGAAAGGCCTGAACGAACTGGCCGATGTTGATCAGTTCAACAGCATTACCCGGCGGATCAACGGCGGGTTGAATGGCTTGCAGGATCGTCTGGAAATCTGGGCGCGGGCGAGGGCGGTGCTATGTCCGGCTCCTGGCGGGTGATTGGCCTGTTGTTGCTGGCGGCCGCGGCTTTCGCTGCGGCGTGGCACTTCCAGGACTGGCGCTACGGGCGCCAATTGGCCGAGCAGGCGCGGTTAAATGCCGAAACGCAGAATCAACTCACTCAGACCGCCGCGAGCGCGCAACAGGCCGAACAGGATAAACGTCTGGCGCTGGAGCAACGGCTGTCGGCGAGTGAACAAACCCATTATCGAGCGCTGAGCGATGCCCAACGTGATCAGGATCGCCTGCGCGATCGTCTTGCTACTGCCGATGTTCGGCTGTCAGTCCTTCTCGACGCCGGCGATGTTGCCTCAGGCTGCCACGTGCCAGCCACCGCCAGCGCCGGCGGCGTGGATTCTGCAACCGTACGCGCCCGACTTGACCCGGCGCATGCTCAACGAATTATCGCCATTACCGACACCGGTGACCGCGGATTGATTGCCCTGCAGGCCTGTCAGGCCTATGTAAGAGCGCTGGCGCCCGAACATCTTGAATGATTCTGTGTATTGAAAGCGCGTCCGGCTCGTGTACGGTGAAGGCATTCCACACGATCCGGAGCTCGCCGTGAAAGAGACCACCCAACTGGCCGCCGAACTGGGCCGACGTCTGCAAGTGCTCAATGCCCACGTCACTACCGCCGAGTCTTGCACCGGCGGCGGTATTGCCGAAGCGATTACGCGGATTCCGGGCAGTTCGGCCTGGTTTGAAGCGGGTTACGTGACGTACTCCAATCGGCAGAAAACCCGGCAGTTGAATGTGTCGGAGGAACTGTTCGAGACGGTGGGGGCGGTCAGTCGCGAGGTGGTCGAGGCCATGGTGCGCGGTGCGCAGCAGCACAGCCTGGCGCACTTTGCCGTGGCGGTCAGTGGTGTCGCCGGCCCCGACGGTGGCACGCCGAACAAACCGGTGGGTACGGTGTGGCTGGCCTGGGGTGTCGGCGACGCGGTTTATAGCGAGGTCCAGTACTTCCCCGGCAGCCGTGACGAAGTCCGCCGACAAACGGTGAAGGCCGCGCTAGAGGGCCTTGTGCGACTAGCGGCACGAGAAATCGAAAATCAGGGGTAGGCGATCTTCGAACGCTGTGGAATAATACTGGCTACTTATACAGGTGTTGGCCGTCAGGCCTTATTGATTACGTGAGGACTTTAATGGACGACAACAAGAAGAAAGCCTTGGCTGCGGCCCTGGGTCAGATCGAACGTCAATTCGGCAAGGGTGCCGTAATGCGTATGGGCGATCAGGACCGTCAGGCGATCCCGGCCATCTCTACTGGCTCTCTGGGTCTGGACATCGCGCTCGGCATCGGCGGTCTGCCAAAAGGCCGTATCGTTGAAATCTACGGTCCTGAATCTTCCGGTAAAACCACACTGACACTGTCGGTCATCGCCCAGGCGCAAAAAGCCGGCGCGACCTGCGCATTCGTCGACGCCGAACACGCCCTCGATCCAGAGTACGCTGGCAAGCTGGGCGTCAACGTTGACGACCTGCTGGTTTCCCAGCCGGACACTGGCGAACAGGCCCTGGAAATCACCGACATGCTGGTGCGCTCCAACGCCGTTGACGTGATCATCGTCGACTCCGTGGCGGCACTGGTACCCAAGGCTGAAATCGAAGGTGAGATGGGCGACATGCACGTCGGCCTGCAAGCACGTCTGATGTCTCAGGCGCTGCGTAAAATCACCGGCAACATCAAGAACGCCAATTGCCTGGTGATCTTCATCAACCAGATCCGTATGAAGATCGGCGTGATGTTCGGCAGCCCGGAAACCACCACCGGTGGTAACGCGCTGAAGTTCTACGCCTCGGTTCGTCTCGACATCCGCCGTACCGGCGCGGTCAAGGAAGGCGACGAAGTGGTCGGCAGTGAAACCCGCGTCAAGGTTGTGAAGAACAAGGTGGCTTCGCCGTTCCGTCAGGCCGAGTTCCAGATTCTTTACGGCAAGGGCATCTACCTCAACGGCGAGATGATCGACCTGGGTGTGCTGCACGGTTTCGTTGAGAAATCCGGCGCCTGGTACGCCTACGAAGGCACCAAGATCGGTCAGGGCAAGGCCAACTCGGCCAAGTTCCTGGCGGACAACCCGGAAATCGCCGCGAAGCTCGAGAAGCAGCTGCGTGACAAGCTGCTGTCTCCAGCGGTGATCGCGGACTCCAAGGCCTCGGCGGTCAAAGAGACCGAAGACGACCTGGCCGACGCTGACCTCTGATACCAGCGATGACCACCGCCGTACTGGATACCCTCGTCGCGGTGCGGCGAACCGCCATGGACCTGCTCGCACGCCGCGAGCATGGTCGCGTCGAATTGACACGTAAGTTACGTCAACGCGGCGCCGAGGCGGAGCTGATCGAGACAGCCCTCGACCGTCTGATGGAAGAGGGGCTGCTTTGCGAAGCTCGCTACCTTGAAAGCTTTGTTTCCTACCGAGCCCGTTCCGGCTATGGCCCATTGCGGATTCGTGAGGAACTCAGCCAGCGGGGCTTGCAGCGTACCGATATCGAAATCGCCCTGCGCGAAAGCGGTATCAATTGGCAGGCGCAGCTTCAGGAGACGTGGCAACGCAAGTTCTCCGGGCATTTACCGATTGATGCGAAAGAACGGGCCAGGCAAGGCAGGTTTCTGGCGTATCGGGGGTTCTCGATGGAGATGATCAACCGCTTATTCAGCGGTCGAGGGATGGACGATTAAACCGCTTCGATAAAAACGGCCCGCTATTTTTTATAATAGCGGGCCGTTTTTTTTGCTTTCAGATCACGCTGGAAGGTTCTCGGGAGCGTTGTGCAGTGGGCGGTTTTGAATCGGCCCAGTTTTCCGGCAGGTTGATGAAGTCCACCAACTCTCTCAGACGACCATGGGTGCGGCCGTTGAAGGCAAACGCCAGCCGTGCCAAGTGGCTGAACTGTGGATCGTCGTGTTCTTCACCACTGTAGGCATGTTGATGGAACTGGTCGCTCAGGCACAGATCGGCAAATTCCTCCTGCATCTGCGCCATTGCGTGTTCGCTGAGCTTGTGGTTCATGCGAAGTACAAATTGGCGCTTGAGCCAGCGGCTGGAGTGGAAGTTGCTGTAAAAATGATTGATCTCTTCCACCGCTTCTTCAACGCTGTAGACCAGTCGCATCAGCTTCAAATCGGTCGGCAGGATGTAGCGGTTTTCTTCCAGCTGATTGCGGATGAAGTCTAGCGCGCCCTGCCAGAAGGTACCGCCCGGAACATCCAGCAGCACCACCGGCACCAGAGGACTTTTGCCAGTCTGAATCAGCGTCAGCACTTCCAGCGCTTCATCAAGGGTGCCAAACCCGCCCGGGCACAGCACCAACGCGTCTGCCTCTTTGACGAAGAACAGTTTGCGGGTGAAGAAAAAGTGGAAGGGCAAGAGATTGTCGGTGCCGTCGACGGTGGGGTTGGCATGTTGTTCGAAGGGCAGGGTAATGTTGAAACCGAGACTGTGATCACGCCCGGCTCCTTCGTGGGCGGCGGCCATGATGCCGCCGCCGGCGCCGGTGATGACCATCATCTCTGCACGCGTCAGGGCTGCGCCGAGCTCGCGGGCCATCGCGTACAGCGGATGTTCCACTGGCGTACGCGCTGAGCCAAACACGGTGACTTTGCGCCGCCCCCTGAATTGCTCAAGCACACGAAACGCCTGCTCCAGTTCACGCAGGGCTTGCAAGGTGATCTTGGCGTTCCAGCGGTTGTGGTCTTCCTGGGCCATGCGCAGCACGGTCAGGATCATGTCGCGGTAGATGGGAAGATTTGGGCTATTGGGGGAAACATGGTCGAGCTGGGCTTCGACCTGAGTGATGAGGTCGCCGCTTTCCTGAAAATGACGGCTCAAGAGGTCATTCGGTTGATAAGGCATTCAACGTCTCCTTCTGTACAGAGCGGGTAGCCCTGACAAACAGCGTCAGGGCCGCACTGCAAAAAAACACGGGCCGGCAGCTCCATTTTCTGCCGTTAACGAATGGTCGGGAATATTCTCAATCTAGACCCTCGCACGCATTCGCGCTGGCTTGAACAGTGCGTTGTAACGTTTTGCCTGGCAACTGCTCACCAATCTGCGCCAAAGCCTCGCCGCTCGTCTGAACGTGTCGCGTAGGGCCATCAGTCTGATTTACTCAAATACAGATGTCGCAAGACAACCTTGCATTGGCGCAAGGCAAAGGCAACTCAAGGATTCGTGGTGGCAAGGAGGCGGGATGCATGGCCAGAGTGGTTCTGGAAATCGATACGCAGCTGTATCGAATGTTGCAAGAGTCGGCCAAGGCTCATCAATTGAGCCTTGAGCAAGAGTGCTGCCGACGATTGGCGGGCGGCGAGCGTCGCTCGCGCTATTTGCAGGCTCTGGTCGCCGAATTGCGCGCCGAGGATGAGCAGCGGCGCGCTAACGCTTCGCGCTGATTACTTCTTCTTCGCTGGCGCGGCTTTCGGGCAATCGGATTCCTGATAGCTGGCCGAGCCGATGGCCTTGTTGGTTTTCACTTCGGTGAAGTCGTAACGCATGATCGCGCCCTTGGCCATCAGCTTGCGATACGACGGGTTGTTGCAGACCGACGCACCCAACTGGAAATACACAGCCTTGGGATCGGCGCGCATCTTGTCTGCGTGGCTCTTTTGCACGCTCAGATGGTTGATCAGTTGCGTGCCTTCGACGGTGTAGCCTTGATCAAGAATGTCTTCATTGATCGCCCGTGGCGTGCCGACGCTGCTTTGGGCGGCGACGTTGCGCAGCTCTCTGTTCAGATTCTGCTCACTCAGGGACGCAGCCTGAGCGGTAAAGGACGACGCCAGCAGAATGGCAGCGGTGGGAACGATAAGGCGCAGCATGAAACTCTCCTGATTCAGTGACTGGTGGTTCGACCCGTCACGGGGCGGTGCGTTCAGTGGCGGCGAATTATAGGGGAGCCGGTCTGGACGGTACAGGCTTGTGGCCGTCGCTCTGGTAAACTGCCGGCCTTTATTGCCCTGCCGAGTGTCATTCGTGTCGAGTTTCCCTGTCTGCCGGTGTTGCCTGCGATGAACCATGCCCCTAACGCCGTGGCCCGCCTGCGTGATCAGCGCGAGGACGAGGGCATCAAGCCGATTCAGGCGCGCGGCTTTCGCTCCGAGCGTTGCCGCGATTGCCGGGTCATTATCAGCCATTGCCTGTGCGCGTGGCGGCCGAGCGTCGACACCCGCTCCGGCGTGTGCCTGATCATGACTGGCAAGGAAGTGTTCAAGCCAAGCAACACCGGTTGGCTGATTGCCGACGTGGTGCGCGACAACCATGCGTTTATCTGGTCGCGCACAGAGCCCGACCCGCAGATGCTTGCACTGCTCAACGATCCGCAATGGCAGCCGTACCTGGTGTTTCCCGGTGAATACGTCGAGCCGTCTCGGGTGACCAATACCGTCTCCGTCGATAGCAGCAAGCGCCCGCTGTTCATTTTGCTCGATGCGACCTGGACCGAGGCGCGCAAGATTTTCCGCAAAAGTCCATATTTCGAACGTTTGCCGATCCTCAGCCTGTTGCCCGACAAACTCTCGCGGTATCGCCTGCGCCGGTCGACCCGCAGCGAGCACCTGTGCACCGCAGAAGTCGCGGCGTTGTGCCTCGAACTGGCCGGTGACAGCGCTGCCGCTTCGGCGCTGGATGCTTATTTTGATGTGTTCAGCCAGCATTACCTCGGTGCCAAGCAGCAACTGGACATGAACGAATCGACTCCGGCGCACACCGAGTTGTTGCCCTATATACGAAAGCCGCAGCCGGAGTTGGCGCAATAGTGGCCCATACTGTACGAGCCAGCGGCCGCGCTGCTTGACCACCCCGGCTTCGCTGGGCATGCTGGGCGCCGATTAGGGTGCGGCCAAGGTTTGAAACGCCGTGTTTGCTGTTGATTGGCGTTGAACGTGCCCCTGTGGATATCGCTTCAAAAAGCGACATCTTGAGTTGCTTTGGCCAGACCGGAATGCACCGCGTCTGCCATCAAAAAACAGGATCATTTGAAAAATGGCCACATACGACATCCTGATTGCCGATGATCACCCCCTGTTTCGCAGCGCCCTGCACCAAGCGGTGACCCTGGGCCTTGGCCCGGATGTACGCCTGGTGGAAGTGGCGAGCATCGCGGAACTGGAAACCCGCCTCACTGAAAAGGCTGACTGGGACCTGGTCCTGCTGGACCTGAACATGCCCGGCGCTTACGGCTTTTCCGGCTTGGTGCTGCTGCGCGGACAGTACCCGCAGATTCCGGTGGTGATGGTCTCGGCGCAGGAAGAAGCGTCGGTAATGGTCAAATCCCGCGAGTTCGGTGCCAGTGGTTTTATTCCCAAGTCCAGCGACCTCAGCGTGATTCAGCAGGCCGTGCGCAAAGTGCTCGATGGCGATGTGTTCTGGCCGCCGCAAGCCTTCGAAGCGGTCGCCGTTTCCGATGAAGCCAAAGCCGCCAGCGACGGGCTCGCCAGCCTGACCCCACAACAGTTCCGCGTGCTGACCATGGTCTGCGAAGGCCTGCTGAACAAGCAGATTGCCTATGAGTTGAGCGTGTCGGAAGCGACCATCAAAGCCCACGTCACCGCTATTTTTCGTAAATTGAACGTGCGCACTCGCACGCAAGCGGCTTTACTGCTGCAACAACTTGAGTCAATTCCGAGCCAGTGAACGCTGGCGGTTTCACGCTTTTTTGACTTTCGTTGATCTAGCTTCCCCACTCCTTTTTGGCTGGTCTCTTTCTTATGTCACCTTTCAAGGGCCAGACCGGCCTGAAACGCATCCTCAACGCGTCCGGCTATTCGCTCGATGGCCTGCGCGCAGCCTTCACCGGCGAAGCGGCGTTCCGCCAATTGGTGCTGCTCAACGTGGTGCTGGTTCCACTGACATTCTTCCTCAATGTCAGCCGTGTCGAGCAGGCAGTGTTGATCGCAGTCTGCTTGCTGGCGCTGATTGTCGAACTGCTCAACTCCGCAGTGGAAGCGGCCATTGACCGCATCTCGCTGGAATTGCACCCGCTGTCGAAGAACGCCAAGGACATGGGCAGCGCTGCGCAGTTTGTGGCGTTGAGCATGATTGCGCTGGTGTGGGCGGTGATTCTGCTTTAAGCGATGGTCGGCAAGACGATCTCGTCGCTGCGCTGCACCCCGGCGGTGAAGGCGCGACAGAGATCGAGAAACTCGCGCATGGCCGAGGTCTGATATTTCTGTTTATGCCAGATGAAGTAGAACTGCCGCGCCAAGTCCAGATCTGGCGTCTCCACCGGCACCAGGCTGCCACGCCGGAAGGCATCGCGCAGCGCCAGCCGCGAAATGCAGCCAATCCCCAAGCCTGATTCCACTGCGCGTTTGATCGCTTCGGTGTGCTCAAGCTCCAGACGAATGTTCAGCGCGCTGCGATGGTGGCGCATGGCTTGATCGAAGGTCAGGCGTGTTCCAGAGCCTTGTTCGCGCAGAATCCACGCCTCGTGGGTCAGCTCCTCCATCGTCGCGCTGCCGCGTTTGGCCAACGGATGCTGCGGCGCGCAGAACACCACCAGCTCATCCTCGACCCAACTCTGCACTTCGATGTCGGGGTGGCTGCAATCGCCTTCAATAAGACCCAGATCAATTTCGTAGTGCGCCACTTGTTGCACGATATTGGCAGTGTTCTGCACATGAAGTTTGACCTGGCTTTCCGGGTGCAGCTGCATGAAGCTGCCGATCAGCAGGGTGGCCAGATAGTTGCCAATGGTCAGCGTCGCCCCCACTGATAAAGAGCCGAAACCGGATTTGCCGTTGAGCAGGTCTTCGATTTCCTTGGCCTGATCGAGCAGGGCAACCGCTTGCGGCAACAGTTGTTTGCCGAGGGCGTTGAGGCTCAGGCGTTTGCCGGCGCGATCAAACAGCTGGCAGCTGGACTGGCGCTCGAGTTCGGTGATCGACGTGCTGGCCGCCGACTGCGAGAGGTTGAGCAGACCCGCAGCACGGGATACGCTTTCCTGTTGGGCGACGGCGACGAAAACTTGCAGTTGACGGAGAGTAAATCGCATATCGATATAACCGATAACCCTTATCTTAATAATCCAGTTAACAGATATTGTCGTCGCTATTAGAATGCGATGCAATTGCGCACGTTAAGCCTCAATGAGCCGCGCAGACCAATCTCCAGGAGTCAAACGTACATGAGCAACATGAACCACGAGCGTGTCCTCAGTGTTCATCACTGGAACGACACTCTGTTCAGCTTCAAGTGCACCCGCGATCCGGGCCTGCGCTTCGAGAACGGTCAGTTCGTGATGATCGGCCTGCAACAACCCAACGGCCGCCCGCTTATGCGCGCTTACTCGATCGCCAGCCCGAACTGGGAAGAGCATCTGGAATTCTTCAGCATCAAGGTGCAGGACGGCCCGCTGACCTCCCAGTTGCAGCACCTGAAGGAAGGCGACGAGATCATCATCTCGAAAAAGCCTACCGGCACCCTGGTCCTTGATGACTTGAACCCGGGCAAGCACTTGTACCTGCTGAGCACCGGTACCGGCCTGGCGCCATTCATGAGCGTGATTCAGGACCCGGAAACCTACGAGCGCTTTGAAAAAGTGATCCTGGTTCACGGCGTGCGCTACGTCAACGAAGTCGCCTATCGCGAATTCATCACCGAGCACCTGCCGCAGAACGAGTTCTTCGGCGAAGCGCTGCGTGACAAGCTGATCTACTACCCGACCGTGACCCGCGAGCCGTTCGAGAATCAGGGCCGTCTCACCGATCTGATGCGCAGCGGCAAGTTGTTCAGCGACATCGGCCTGCCACCGATCAACCCGCAGGACGACCGCGCGATGATCTGCGGCAGCCCGAGCATGCTCGATGAGACCAGCGAAGTGCTCGACAGCTTCGGCCTGAAGATCTCGGCGCGGATGCGCGAGCCGGGTGATTACCTGATCGAGCGTGCGTTCGTCGAGAAGTAAGCGCTACAGAGAGCCCCCATTGCCTTGCAGGCAATGGGGGCTTTTTTATGCCCGACACATTTCCCCATGCTTACGACAATCTCCTGTAGGAGCTGCCGAAGGCTGCGATCTTTTGATCTTGATCTTAAAAGCAAGATCAACAGATCGCAGCCTTCGGCAGCTCCTACATCGACCGTGAGCATCAATCCCCGGCCGGGATGACTTCCAGCACGCGGATCTGCTCGGGCGTCGGATAATGCCAGCGCACGTCCAGATCCCAGAACTGCGCGCCGTATTCACGTTCCGGTGCCGGCGTCTGGTAGGCCGGGCGCGGATCCTGCGCCAGACACTGCTCGATCAGCTCAACCAACGGCTCATCGAGCCGCTGAGCGTGGGTGTGCGCTTGTTTCAAGGCCGACTCTGCCCACTGCACGTCGATCAATTGCGGCGCGGCGTTGGCGATGTCATTGGTCGCCCCAGGGATGATGTCGGCATACGGAACATAGGGTTTGATATCCACCACAGGCGTGCCGTCGAGCAGATCGATCCCGGAGATAAACAGTCGATTGGCTTCTACCCTGTCGAGCTTCACCACCGATTGGCCAATGCCGTTGGGGCGGTGCGTGGCGCGGGTGGCGAACACGCCCATCGATTTGTTGCCGCCCAGCCGAGGCGGGCGCACCTTCAAGCGCGGTTTTTCTTCGAGCGCCTGATGAAACAGGAACAACAGCCAGATGTGGCTGACCTGCTCCAGCCCCTGCACGGCGTCACCCTGATCAAACGGCGCGACCAGTTCCAGCACGCCACGGGCGGCCGAGGCCAGTTGTGGCTGGCGGGGGATGGCGAACTTCTCCTTGAAACAGGAGCGCACGAAGCCGATGGGGGAGACGCTGTAAGTCATGGTCTGGAATCGAATCGGGGTAGGGCGGGCATGATAACCCGGCTCGCTTCAAGTCTGGTGGTGACAGGGCTGGCCTCTTCGCGAGCCTGCTCGCACATGCCGCACCGCCCACCTACAGACTGAACCCACCATCCAGCGGAATGATATTCCCGGTCATGTAAGCCCCAGCGGTACTCGCCAGACTGATCGCCAGCGCTGCCATCTCTTCCTCGCGCCCCCAGCGTTTCATCGGGATCAGTGCGGTGTCCTCGGCCAGCGCCTGCTCATCGTTACCAATGTGTTGCGTCATCTTGCTCGGAAAGCGCCCCGGTGCAATCACGTTGACGTTGATGTGCTGGCTCACCAGTTCCCGCGCGAGAATCCGCGACAACTGATGCAACGCCGCTTTGCTCGGCCCATAGGCATACGCCTGCTCGCCAAACGAAGAAATGCCCGCCACCGAACCGATATTGATGATCCGCGCCGGATTCGCCGCCGAGCCAGCCTTGCGCAGCAGCGGCAGGAACTGCTGAATGCAGCTGAACACCGAGGTCACGTTGAGCTGCATGACCTTTTCCCAGCCTTTGACCGGATAGCTCTCCAGCGGCGCACCCCACGTGGTGCCGGCGTTGTTCACCAGAATATCCAGATGAGTGATCTGCTCACCCAGGCGCGCAGCCAATTCCCGCACACCGTCCTCGGTGGCCAGATTCGCCGCCACGCCGTGACAAGTGCCCAGCGTGCCAAGTTCTACAGCGGTTTGATGGCAGGCTTCAACGTCGCGCGAGCACACATAAACATGGGCGCCGGCCTCGACGAACGCCTTGGCGATCATTTTGCCGATACCACGGGTGCCGCCGGTCACCAGAGCGGTGCGGCCTTGCAGGGAAAAGTAGGGATGCATGGCGAGTCCTGAAGATTAGGGGTCAGTACACCCTAGTCGTCAGCCGCGAAAAGCGGAGCCATTATTTTTGCAGGGAATAAGCGGTCATGCGCAGCGGCGGCGACCATCAGTGGCCGCCGCACAAGGGCATCAGGCAGGGCGGACGCGCAGGGTCAGGCCCTTGAGGAAGTTACGCAGCAACTGGTCGCCACACGGGCGATAGTTGGTGTGTCCGACCTTGCGGAACAGCGCGCTCAGCTCAGGCTTGGACACCGGAAACTCGGCAGCCTTGAGGATTGCGTGCATGTCGTCTTCTTTCAGTTCGAAGGCCACGCGCAGCTTTTTCAGAATGATGTTGTTGGTTACCGGCACTTCGATTGGCTGCGGCGGACGGCTTTCATCCTTGCCGCGTTTGAAGATCACCAGGCCATCGAGGAAGTGTGCGATGACTTCGTCCGGGCAGCGCACGAAACCTTCTTCGTCCTCTTCCTTTTTGTCGAGCCAGGTCACCACGTCAGCGAGCGCTACGTCCATGCCGCCGAGTTTGATGATCTCGACGACTTTCTTGTCGCTGATGTCGAGCATGTAGCGCACGCTGCGCAGTACGTCGTTATGAACCATGTCGGTATTCCTGATGCGTGGTGGGCAGCGCTCGTAAACGCTGCCGAAATATATGGCGACAGTGCAAGTGTCAGAACTTCTCTTTGCCGGACAGGTAACGCCATTGGCCGAGCGGGACCTTGCCGATCGACACGCCGCCGATGCGGATGCGGCGGATGCCGATGACCTTCAGGCCGACCGCTTCGCAGAACTGCGCGATGATTCCCGGCTGCGGGTTTTTCATGGCGAAGCGCAGACGGTTTTCGTTCTGCCAGCTGGCTTTGACGGGCGGCAGCTCTTTGCCCTTGTAAGTCAGGCCGTGTTGCAAACGATTGAGGCCGTGGGCAGCCATCTCACCTTCGACTTCAACGATGTATTCCTGCTCGATCTTCGCCGCGTCGGCGGTGAGCTTGCGCAGGATTTTCCAGTCCTGGGTGAACACCAGCAGCCCGCTGGCCTTGGGCTGCAGGTCAGCGCTGGCGGTCAGGCGCAGGAAGTGCCCGCGCAAAGGGCGCTTGCTGAAACGGTGCTCTTGGCTGAGGGTTTCGGCGCTGAGCGACTGCATGGCGGTTTCGACGTCCATGCCGGCGGGCGCGTTGAGCAGGATGGTCACCGGCTCAGGTGCGGTGGCCTTGGCGTCCTTGTCGAGCTCTACCTTCTGCTCGCCGACCTTGAATTGCGGCTCATCAATGACTTCGCCGTCCACGGTGACCCAGCCGCCCTCGATGAACAGCTCGGCCTCCCGGCGGGAGCAACCGACCAGTTCAATGAGGCGTTTGGAGAGGCGAATCGGGTCAGTCATGACGGGGCCGTAACAAAAAAGGGGTGGGCATTGTACCTGTGTGGAAGCGGTTAAGCCCGGTTCCATTTGCAGGCGCTGTATTCAATGCGGGAGCGGGCTTGCCCGCGAAGGCGTCCTGTCAGTCAATATTTGCAGTGACTGATGCACCGCTTTCGCGAGCAAGCCCGCTCCCACAGTTTGTTTTGTGCTGTGTCAGCCGTTGCTTGAGCGTTGCAGGGACTGCCGCAACCGCATGTGCAACAACGGATACGGCTGGCCCATGCCATCGACCTCGGAGCGGCCGATCACTTCGAATCCCTGTTTCTCATAAAATCCCAGTGCCTGCGGGTTCTGTTCGTTGACGTCGAGTTCGTCGGCGTTCAGCCGTTCGATCGAATATCGGAGCAACTGCTTGCCGAGGCCTTGACCGCGATGGCTGGGGTCAATAAACAGCATTTCAATCTTTCCCGCCGCTACCCCGGCAAACCCGGTAATGCGCTGCTGGGCATCTTTGGTACAGATCAGCATCACCGCGTCGAGATAGCGGGTGAGCACCAGATTGCGCAGCAGCTCGATGTAGCTGTCCGGCAGGAATTGGTGAGTAGCACGAACCGAGGCCTCCCAGACCCGGGCCAGTTCTTCGTAATCACTGATTTTCGGTGTGTGGATGACCGAATGCTGACGCATGTGCGTGTGCCTCTTGTGCAGTTGAAGGGAGTCCGTCCCCCGCTAAACGATAGCCGCAAAAAAGCCCCGCATCCTGAAAAAGAGCGAGGCTTTGGAATTCTGCACTGTCCCTTGCGGGAGCGGGCTTGCTCGCGAATGCGTCACATCAGCCGACATCTTCACTGACTGACTCACCGCTTTCGCGAGCAAGCCCGCTCCCACAGGTTTTGCGTGGTGCTTAGATCTGCTCAGCCCACAAATCGTATTCGTCGGCGTCAGTCACCTTGCACCAGACCTTGTCGCCCGGCTTCAGGTTGCTGCCATTGTCGATGAACACGTTACCGTCAATCTCCGGCGCATCGAAGAAGCAGCGGCCGACCGCGCCTTGTTCATCGACTTCATCCACCAGCACCTCGATCTCACGACCAATGCGCATTTGCAGGCGTGCCGAGCTGATCGCCTGCTGATGCGCCATGAAGCGCTCCCAACGGTCTTGCTTGACGTCGTCCGGCACCACTTCCAGGTCGAGATCGTTGGCCGGCGCGCCGTCGACCGGCGAGTACTGGAAGCAGCCGACGCGGTCGAGCTGCGCTTCGGTCAGCCAGTTGAGCAGGTACTGGAAGTCTTCTTCGGTTTCGCCCGGGAAGCCGACGATGAAGGTCGAACGGATGATCAGGTCCGGGCAGATTTCGCGCCAGTTCTTGATGCGCGCCAGGGTCTTGTCTTCAAACGCCGGGCGTTTCATCGACTTCAGGACTTTCGGGCTGGCGTGCTGGAACGGGATGTCCAGGTACGGCAGGATCTTGCCGGCGGCCATCAGCGGGATCAGCTCGTCGACGTGCGGGTACGGATAAACGTAGTGCAAGCGGACCCAGACGCCCAGCGTGCTCAGCGCTTCGCACAGCTCGGTCATGCGGGTTTTCACTGGCGCGCCGTTCCAGAAACCGGTGCGGTATTTCACGTCGACGCCGTAAGCGCTGGTGTCTTGCGAGATCACCAACAGCTCTTTAACGCCGGATTTGACCAGGCGCTGGGCTTCGTCGAGCACATCGCCAACCGGACGGCTGACCAGTTTGCCGCGCATCGACGGGATGATGCAGAACGAGCAGCTGTGGTTGCAGCCTTCGGAAATCTTCAGATAGGCGTAGTGACGCGGGGTCAGTTTGATGCCTTGCGGCGGCACCAGGTCGATCAGCGGGTTGTGATCCTGACGCGGCGGCACCACTTCGTGCACGGCGTTGACCACTTGCTCGTACTGCTGCGGGCCGGTCACGGCCAGCACGCTCGGGTGTACGTTGCGAATATTGCCTTCTTCCACACCCATGCAGCCAGTGACGATGACCTTGCCGTTTTCCTTGATCGCTTCACCGATCACTTCCAGCGACTCAGCCTTGGCCGAATCGATGAAACCGCAGGTGTTGACCACCACGACGTCGGCGTCCTGATAGGTGGACACCACGTCATAGCCTTCCATGCGCAGCTGGGTCAGGATGCGCTCGGAGTCGACCAGTGCTTTCGGGCAACCCAGAGATACGAAGCCAACCTTTGGATTGGCCGGCGCAGGAGTGGTGGACATGTCTAACCTCGGTGTTTTGTGACGTCGCTGGCCACGCGCGGCAGCGGACGGATGGGCGCTTTACGTCCTGTCTCGTGAATCCGCTGTTTTTTGACGAGTGACTGTTGTCGTCAGGCAAGGCGCCGCGCCGAGTCATAGCGCGCTATGGCGAGAAGCGGCAACGCAGCATGGCGACAACAGGCACCGTCAAAAAGCAGCAGTGATTCGCGAGACAGGACGTTTCGTGCGCCTCTGATCAAAAAGTGCGCAATTCTAGCGGCGGGCAACGCACTTGACCAGCTTTATACGGGGAAATACGACGAGTGCTGCGCTATGCTTCGCGCCGTTGAGCTTTACCGATTTTTTGCAGTCAATCATTAGTCTGTAACAACAGGTAAAACAGCGCATGCTGCACCACAAAGCGTAGTGCTTCATTCGAAGAAGCCGGTATTGAGATCAGGAGTGTTGGATGGGTCAGGCAAGTAGTCATGCGGCGGGCGCCGAAGGTTCGGCGAGCAGACCGCTGAGCATGCTGGTCGCGGCGGTCGGGGTGGTTTACGGCGACATCGGCACGAGCCCGTTGTACACACTCAAAGAAGTGTTTTCCGGCGGATACGGCGTGCCGGTCAATCACGACGGTGTGCTCGGCATTCTGTCGTTGATCTTCTGGTCGCTGATCTGGGTGGTCTCGATCAAGTACATGATGTTCGTCCTGCGCGCGGACAACCAGGGCGAAGGCGGGATCATGGCCCTCACAGCGCTGGCACGACGAGCGGCGGGGCATCGACGCAAGTTGCGCTCGTTGCTGGTGGTCTGCGGCCTGATCGGCGCGGCGCTGTTTTACGGCGACAGCATGATCACCCCGGCGATCTCGGTATTGTCGGCGATTGAAGGTCTGGGTCTGGCGTTTGAAGGCATCGATCACTGGGTGGTGCCGCTGTCTTTGGTGGTGCTGGTCGCGCTGTTTCTGATCCAGCGCCACGGGACCGCGCGGATCGGCATCCTCTTCGGGCCGATCATGGTCACCTGGTTTCTCGTCCTTGGCGCCCTCGGTGTGTATGGCATCAGCCACACGCCGGAAGTGCTGCACGCACTGAACCCGATGTGGGCGGTGAATTTTTTTGTCGTGCACCCGGGCATGGGCGTCGCGATCCTCGGCGCGGTAGTGCTGGCGCTCACTGGCGCGGAAGCGCTGTACGCCGACATGGGCCACTTCGGCCGCAAGCCGATCGCCCGCGCCTGGTTCCTGCTGGTGCTGCCGGCGCTGGTGCTGAACTATTTCGGCCAGGGCGCCTTGCTGCTGGATAACCCTGACGCCGCGCGCAACCCGTTCTATTTGCTGGCGCCGAGCTGGGCGCTGATTCCGCTGGTCGGCCTGTCGACCCTGGCCACGGTGATCGCCTCGCAAGCGGTGATTTCCGGCGCGTTCTCTCTGACCCGTCAGGCGATCCAGCTCGGCTACATCCCGCGCATGTACATTCAGCACACCTCCAGCGACGAGCAGGGCCAGATCTACATCGGCGCGGTGAACTGGGCGCTGATGGTCGGCGTGGTGCTGTTGGTGCTGGGCTTCGAATCCTCCGGTGCACTGGCCTCGGCCTATGGCGTCGCAGTGACCGGCACCATGTTGATGACGACCATTCTGGTGTCGGCGGTCATGCTGCTGCTGTGGAAGTGGCCACCGATCCTCGCAGTCCCGGTGCTGCTCGGCTTCCTGCTGGTGGATGGCTTGTACTTCGCTGCCAACGTGCCGAAGATCGTCCAGGGCGGCGCCTTCCCGGTGATCGCCGGTATCGCCCTGTTCGTGCTGATGACCACCTGGAAGCGCGGTAAACAACTGCTGGTCGAACGCCTCGACGAAGGCGCATTGCCGCTGCCGATCTTCATCAGCAGCATCCGCGTACAACCGCCGCATCGCGTGCAGGGCACCGCCGTGTTCCTCACCGCTCGTTCCGACGCCGTGCCGCATGCGTTGTTGCACAACCTGCTGCATAACCAGGTGCTGCATGAGCAGGTGGTGTTGCTGACGGTGGTCTACGAAGACATCCCGCGTGTGCCGCCATCGCGGCGCTTCGAGGTCGAAGCCCATGGTGAAGGTTTTTTCCGGGTGATCCTGCACTTCGGCTTCACCGACGAGCCGGACGTGCCGCAGGCGCTGAAACTTTGTCATCTGGATGATCTGGACTTCAGCCCGATGCGCACCACCTACTTCCTCAGCCGGGAAACGGTGATTGCTTCGAAACTTGAGGGCATGGCGCGTTGGCGTGAGGCGCTGTTCGCGTTCATGTTGAAGAATGCCAATGGCAATTTGCGGTTCTTTAATCTGCCGTTGAACCGGGTGATCGAGTTGGGGACGCAGGTGGAGATGTAGCTTTCACCTCAAATGAAAAGCCCTCGTCAGCCTTGTGGCTGGCGGGGGCTTTTTTGTGGGCGCTGTCAGATCTTTTGCTCTTCAAATCTCTACAAGCTTTCAGGCATCTGCGCTTCAGATTCAGTCTTCGTCCGCGCGGGTCGCGGCATCAGCGCCTGAATCACATCATCAATCAAGGCTTTGCCCATCAACGTCAGGTAATGCGCGGCCCAGGCATGGCGGTCGGTGTCTCTATTGAATGCAGCGTCTTCTGCGAAGGATTTGGCGAGGGATAGCAGGTCGGAGGATTGGGACAATGCATCGATTATGTGGATGCCGGAGCGAACGTTGAAATACGCTTGATCCGAGTTGTAGAGGAAGGGGGTGAAGCCGATGATTTTAAGATCAGATTGATTGCTCATGTTCAATTCCCTTGATTTCGAGAGCTGCCGCATCCGATACCAAGCGAATGGGTGGCAGCTGTGCGCAGGTTGGTAAACCGGGGAATCAAGGAAACCGGCACGCTCGAAAGCGTCCCACACACAGCTGCCATAACACTGGACAACAGGCGGAAATACGCCTGAATCGTATTAGGTGCGCTGTTGCGCCTTATTCCACCGGGTTACCAAGCCCGATCGCTGAATGGGTCAGCGACGTTCAGAGAGTATCCCGTGGAAAAACAGCACAATAGGGCGGAAAAGTGCCCAAACACGCGATTCGGAGTTTGCCTACAAGGACTGTGGGCGTCATCTGATATTGCGAGACTGGAAGTAAACGAAAGTAAACACCTGGCACTTTTTTTCTGTGGGAGCGAGCCTACTCGCGAAGACGCAGTGTCAGTCGCCGAATCTGTAAACTGACCCACCGCATTCGCGAGCAGGCTCGCTCCCACAAGTACATTTTGGTCGCGGATACTGGAATTTAAAAAGCCCCCGTCACTGCGAAGTTGCGGGGGCTTTTTGTGGGCGTGGCTCAGATCACTCTTCAGCCACCGAGTCCTTGCTCTGGCGCTTCTGAATCAGCTCGACCAAGCGCTTGGCCAGCGCCGGGTAGTTCTCATCAAAGTGATGCCCACCAGGCAACTTCACCGGCTCACCCACTGCAGTCTTGTCCGTGCAACCACTCTCGTCGGTTTCCTCTTCGCCATAGATACACACAACCTTGGCCGCAGGCAGCTTGGCCATTTCCGGGCCGGTGGCGGCTTCTTTGCCGGCGTTACCCAACCAGCCTTCGACTTCGATTTCGAAGCTGCCGGTGCGGGCGAAGGCGAGCAGGATGATTGCGTCGACGCGCTGTTGCTCGTTCTCTGGCAGGCGGTTGTAGATCGCCGGGAGTACGTCAGCGCCGAACGAGTAGCCGGTGAGGATGAAGCGCTTGGTGCCCCATTTCTGCCGGTAGTGCTGCATCAGTTCGGTGAGGTCGAGTGCGCTTTGTTCCGGGCTCTTGTGCTGCCAGTAGTAGCGCAGGGTGTCGATGCCGACCACCGGGAAACCGATCTTGGCCATTTCGCCGGCCACGTCGCGGTCGAGGTCGCGCCAGCCGCCGTCGCCGGAGAGGAACAGCGTCACGGTGTCGTTGGCCTGGCCGGCCGGGACTTCAACCACCGGGATCGCCAGGCCGCCGTTGGCCTTGTCGCCGCCGACGAGGATTTTGCGCAGTTCGTTGTTCAGCACTTGCGGCAGGTTGATGTCGTAGTCACTGATGCTGGTTTCGGCGTTCGGCTGATCGCGCACGAAGCCTGCGCTGGCGTCGTCCGGGTTATCGTTCCACGCCACCAGCCAGTGGCCATGGGCGGCGGATTTCGGCAGCAGGTGGGTGCAGCCGGGTTTTTCCAGGGCCAGATCGACGGAGATGGCCTGGGCCTTGTCGTCTTTCTGTTCCGCCAGCCAGCGCCACGCCAGCACAGCGCCCGGGCCGATGCCGCTGACCAGCGTGGCCGGGCCGTTCAGTTCACGCAGGCCCGATTGCAGGGCGCGGCTTTGCAGCAGGCAGTCCTTTGGCAGAATCACCTGAACAATCTGCGCCGAGGCGCTGCGGCTGAGGGTGGTCAGCTGCTTCTCGGTGAGCTTCTGTTCGTCGGTGACGGCCACCAGCACCTGGGCTTTCGGCTTGCTGCCCGGGATCACGCGGGTCATGGCCGCGCCATCGGCGGGTTTGAGCTGTTCGACGGTCGGTTCCGGTGCCGGGCGTTTGAGGTACCAGAAACCGCCGCCGGCAATCACGGCCAGCACCAGCAGGGCGGCCAGGATGTACTTCAGGGAGCGTTGAATCATCAGCGTTTCACCAATCCAGTCAAGCCGCCCGCGATCAGGGCGGCAGTGTCGGCCAGCGCCACGAGCGGATCGAGTCCGGCGGGCACGGCCATATAACGGGGTTCCCAGTCAGGCTGGAACTTGTCTTTGAAGCGGCGCAAGCCTTGGAAGTTGTACAACTGCTCACCACGGCGGAACACCATCGAGCCCAGCCGCTGGGTCAGCGGTGCGCCGCGCCGGGGTTGCAACCCCGACAACGGCACCATGCCCAGGCTGAAGCGCGCGTATCCGTGACTCTTATAATGTTGAATCAGGCCGACCATCATGAATTCCATGGTCAGCTTCGGCGCTTCCGGGTGCGCACGCATCAGGTCGAGACTGGCCAGATCGTGGCTGTAAGTCTCGAGCAGATTGGCGAACGCCACCGGACGGCCTTCGAAGCGAATGACTGCAATGCGGAAATGCTTGAGGTAATCGTCGCTGAAACGGCCGAGGGAGAAGCCTTTCTCGCGCACGTTCTTGCCGGTCAGCCAGGCATCGGAAATCACTTTCAGCTCGTCCATCGGCGCCTGGCCCGGCTCATGGATTTCCAGCGACAGACCGTCGCGGGTGCCACGGTTCCAGGTGTAGCGCAGATCCTTCATCTCCTTGCCCTTGGCTTCGAGATCAAAGCGCTGCAGATCGACCCGGGCCTCTTCGCCCAGCTTGATCGCGGTAAGACCGATGTCCATGTAGTACGGCAGGTTCTCCGCGCGCACCTGGTAGAAAACCGGGCGGGTGTGATGGATGTCGCAGAGGTCGCGGAACTGCCAGATCATTTCCGCACGTTGCTGGCTCGGCCCGATCGGGTCGTACAGCGCCACCAGACTGCGGCCACGGCGGGCGTACATCAGGAACGCCTCGTCGTTGGGGTGAAACAGCAACGCCTTGTCACCGGTCAGTGCGAGGCCGCCATCGGGTTGCGATGACGCCATGAGAATTTTTGCCGCGCGGTCGAGTTCGTCCGGCGTCGGCAGATGAATCACCGGGCGCGCGGTACGCAGCAGCCACGTCAGCGAGATCACCAGCAGCAACACCGCAGCGCCGAGCAGCGAGCGCAGGCCACGCGGAGCGTCAGCGTCGAGGGTGAACTGCCACCATAGTTGATGGCTGTAGGGCACGTCCTGATAGGCGAACAGCAATAGCCAGGCTGAAGCACCCAGTACGCAAAGGCTGGCAACCAGATACAGCGGCGAAAACGGTAGCTCGGTCAACCGGCTCGGGCGATAGAAGGAGCGGCGGAACACGCCGAGCAGCGCGGCCGTCAGCGTCATCAGCGTGGCTTCTTCCCAGTCGAAGCCTTTGAGCAGCGAGAGCAGGGCACCAACCAGCAAGAGAATAGTGGTCAGCATCCACGCCGCCGACAGGCGCCGGCGCAGGCCTTGCGCGAGCAACAGGCAGAGCACGCCAATCAGGCTGGCGCCGAAGTGCGAGGCGTCGACCAGGCGATGCGGGATCAGAAAACCAATGTGCTCCAGGCGCGTATCGATCTCTGGGGTGGCGCCGGAAAACAGCAGCACCACGCCAGACAGGAATACCAGCACCGCCAGAATCGGCGCCGCCAGACCAGATGCAGCGCGCATGGTCTGTGTTTGAAACAGGCGCTGGCCTTCGTTGATCAGCAGCAATACGCAAGCGACCAGCAGCGGCAGCACCACGTAAATCAGGCGATACAGCAGCAGGGCCGCGGCCAATGGCGCGGCGCCGAGCTTGTCGGCGAACGCAGCGAGCAGAATCGCTTCGAACACGCCAACGCCGCCCGGCACATGACTGAGCACACCCGCCGCCAAGGCCAACAGATACACCAGCAGGAACGGCGCAAACGGCGGCGCTTGCGGCAGCAACAAATAAAGAACGGTGGCGGCAGCCGCGACGTCGAGAGCAGTGATCACCAGTTGCAGGAAGGTCAGGCGCCGACCCGGCAGGCGCAATGTGCGGCGACCGGCGCGAACCAGCAAATTGTCGGGGTAGGGTTGTTCCGGCAGACGGCGGCGATAGATGCCGATCACCAGCACTGCGCCGAGGATCAGTACGGCAGCGGCGACCGAGCCGAGCAGGGCTTCGGAAAGTCCCAGCGCTTGCGAGGCGGCAGGCAGGTTGCTCAGGGTGGCCAGCGCGGCCAACGGCGGCAAGGCGCAGCCCAGCGACAGGCTGGCGAACAGGGTCATGTGCGCGACCTCCGACGCACTGATGCCCAATCGCGCATATAAACGATAACGAACCGAGCCGCCGGACAGCAGTGACAGGCCAATCGCATTGCCGATCGCAAACGCGGTGAAGCCGCCGAGGGCGAGCGTGCGCGGTGGCAATGTCACACCGGCGTAGCGGCTGGCCGACCATTCATAGCCGAGCAAAATGATGAAACCGACCACGGTCGCGCCGATGGCGCCAAGCAGGGCCGGTTTGGGCACGTCGAGAATCGAGTCATGCAACGCGTCGAGATCAAGCTCGGCGAGCAGATGGCGGCAAGCAATCAGGGCAATGGCAAACAGCAGCAACGTCACCGCCAGACCGATCGGCTGACGGTATTTGCTGAACCGATCCAGCCAGCGCAGACGCTCGGGTTTGATCGGTTGTTCTGCTGTAACGGAGTCTTGTGGATCAGACGAGTTGGCGCGCATCAATCACCTCTTGGATTGTGCGCGACAGGATGGAGGTATCCAGCCAAGTTACCAATCCCTGTAGAAAAAAATAATCACAAAATATTACGCCTCTCACCGGGTGTGGGCGAGGGCAGTCGTGGATCACAGGCGTCGTGTTCGCGACTCAAGCATAGTCGCAACTCGGCGGTACTGAGATCCTGGACGGTTCACTGCACGATGACAGGTCATTGTTGCGAAAGGACTTTTTCCACAGATACAAAAAAGGCCACTCTTTCGAGTAGCCTTTTCTGATGTTTGGTTGCGGGAGCCGGATTTGAACCGACGACCTTCGGGTTATGAGCCCGACGAGCTACCAGACTGCTCCATCCCGCGTCTGTGTGGCGGCATTCTACAGGCGAACGGCGAGGTGTCAACCGCTAATCCTGCAATGGGCCAAATAAGTGCGAAATCGCGGCAAACGGTCGCAGGGGATGCGTAAGTTTCGGAAATGCAACGAATTACCGTTTCGTTAGCGATTGAGCAGGGCGCGTATGTACAAAACAGACACGCACAAAAAAGGCCACTCTTTCGAGTAGCCTTTTTTGATGTTTGGTTGCGGGAGCCGGATTTGAACCGACGACCTTCGGGTTATGAGCCCGACGAGCTACCAGACTGCTCCATCCCGCGTCTGTGTGGCGGCATTCTACAGAGCTTTGCCGAGGTGTCAACCGCCGATTGGGATAAATCTGTTCAGGTTCAAACGGTTAGCGTTTTTCCGTGAGGGGTTGTCGGGCCGCAGGGCAGGCACAGCAAGGGTTCTGGCTCTATTGAATGCATTTGTTTGATTGAGAAAATAAATTCATGCTCGGTTTCCTACAGCCGGTCAGGAACATTCAACACCACTGGTGCTATATACAGGTGTCAGTGAGATACTGCCGGCCTGGCTCGCCACGTTCCCTTTTTCCGACATGACTCAGCGAAAAATCATCCACATTGACTGCGATTGCTTTTACGCCGCCATCGAAATGCGCGATGACCCGCGTCTGGCCGGCAAGCCATTGGCAGTGGGTGGTTCAGCCGATCGGCGCGGGGTGATTGCCACCTGCAATTATGAGGCGCGCGCCTATGGGGTGCGCTCGGCGATGGCCTCGGGGCACGCCTTGAAATTGTGCCCGGATCTGACCATCGTCAAGCCGCGTTTGGATGCGTACCGCGAGGCGTCCAGGGAAATCCATACGATCTTTGCCGATTACACCGATCTGATCGAGCCGCTGTCGCTGGACGAGGCCTACCTGGATGTGTCCGACAGTGCGCATTTCGGCGGCAGCGCCACGCGTATTGCCCAAGACATCCGCCGTCGCGTCTCCAATCAACTGCACATCACCGTCTCGGCTGGCGTTGCGCCAAACAAGTTTCTGGCGAAGATCGCCAGCGACTGGAAGAAACCCAACGGCTTGTTTGTGATCACCCCGGATCAGGTCGAGGATTTCGTCAGCGGTTTGCCCGTGAGCAAGCTGCACGGCGTCGGCAAGGTCACTGCCGAAAAACTCGGCAAGCTCGGCATCGTTGACTGCCAGCACCTGCGCGAGTGGGGCAGGTTGGCGCTGGTGCGCGAATTTGGCAGTTTCGGCGAACGCTTGTGGAATCTCGCCCGTGGAATCGATGACCGACCGGTGCACAACGACAGTCGGCGCCAGTCGATCAGCGTGGAAAACACCTACGACGTAGACCTGCCGGATTTGCGCAGCTGCCTCGACAAGTTGCCTGAGCTGCTCGACACCCTGAAAACCCGCATGGCGCGGATCGACAGCAGTTACCGCCCGGGCAAGCCTTTCGTCAAAGTCAAATTTCATGACTTCACCCAGACCACACTGGAGCAGGCCGGGGCGGGGCGCGATCTGGGCAGTTACCAATTGATGCTGACGCAGGCGTTCAATCGCGGCGGCAAGCCGGTGCGGTTGTTAGGGGTGGGAGTGAGGCTGGAGGATCTGCGCGGCGGGTTTGAGCAGATGGAGTTGTTTGAGCGCTGAATCTTAAAAGCAAAAAGATCGCAGCCTTCGGCAGCTCCTACACCGGGATGGTGTACATCCTGTAGGAGCTGCCGAAGGCTGCGATCTTTTGGGCTTAATTCGGTCCCGGATCAGCCACCAGTCGCCCGGCGTCCTTGGTCAGCGCCTTGAGGAATTCAGCCTGCAACTCAGGGTCATTGCGGGTGAGTTCGATCAGGCTCTGCTCCAGTTCGCTGGCTTCTTCTTCCAGGCCCAGTTCCGACAGGCGTTTGACCCGGTGCACCCACTGGCTCACCTCGTCATCTTCCAGATCGTCATAAATCAGCCCGTGTGCTTCCAGCAATTTGCCGCGCAGGTGGCCGCTGAGCATCAGCGTCGAGTCTGAATGCACGTCGTCCTTGGCGTCTTCGACGCTGATCTGCAAGCGGCCGATATGATTGAGGTCATGCTCGGCAAACGGACTGTCGAGCAGATTCAAACGCAGCACGCCGTTGCGATCGGTGGTCATGTCGAAGGTCTGCTTGCCGGCCTTGACCTGCACCGGTCGCTCGCTCCAAGGCAGGCTCGAATACTCCGTGCGCTTGTCGCGCTGAACTTCATCGATGCCCGCAAGGTTCTGCTGTGCGCGGCCATTGGACTGCACATTCATGAACGGGTTGAGCCCGGCGAAACCGTAGCTCAGCCAATCTCTGGTGACGCTGTCCGGCAGGTTGCCGAGGGCGAACACGTTGACTACGTTCGCACCGACACCACCGACCACGGCTACCGCACCCAGCGGAATCTCATAGACTTCGCGCCAGGGCTGGTAAGGCGTGTAACGGTCGTAACGGCGGGTGACCTCGAACTCGGTGACTTCGAAAGTTTTCTGCTCGTTGATCTTCACGCGTCGCTGCGGCAGCTCGAGCACCTTGGGCTCGCCGACATCGATTTGCAGGCTGTGATCAAGCAACTTTCGCTCGACCCGCTCTTCGTGCTCGCTGCGTTGCGACATGTGATTGGCGCAGCCGCTGACCAGCAGGGCGCCGCACAGGGCGGCGCCACCGAGGCCTAAGGTGTTTCGCTTGAACATGACGTCTCTATCTGGTTTCAGCGGCGGATACGGGCCTGAAGGAAGGACACAACATCGGCCACCGGCAGCGCTTGCGCCTCTGCTTCGGAACGACTCTTGTATTCCAGGTTGCCTTCGACGAGGCCACGGTCGCTGACCACGATCCGGTGTGGAATGCCGATCAGTTCCATGTCTGCGAACTTGATGCCCGGGCTGGTTTTCTTGTCGCGATCGTCCAGCAGCACTTCGAAGCCGGCCGCCGTCAGTTCGGCATACAGCTTGTCGGTGGCTTCGCGCACCTGCTCGGTTTCATAGCGCAGCGGCACCAGAGCGATCTGGAATGGCGCCAGGGTGTCGCTCCAGATGATGCCGTTGGCGTCGTTGTTCTGCTCGATAGCCGCAGCCACCACGCGGGAAACGCCAATGCCGTAGCAACCCATTTCCAGGGTGACCGGCTTGCCGTTCTCGCCCAGCACTTCGCATTTCATCGCCTTGCTGTACTTGTTGCCCAGCTGGAAGATGTGCCCGACTTCGATGCCGCGCTTGATTTCCAGCGAGCCTTTGCCGTCCGGGCTTGGGTCGCCTGCGACGACGTTGCGCAGGTCGGCAACGGTCGGAACCGGCAGGTCACGCTCCCAGTTCACGCCGAAGTAGTGCTTGTCGTCGATGTTCGCGCCAATACCGAAGTCGCTCATCATCGCGACCGAGCGGTCGATGATGATTGGCAGTGGCAGGTTCAGCGGGCCGAGCGAGCCGGCACCGGCGCCAATCGCGTCACGCAGTTCGGCGTCGGAAGCCATGACCAGCGGGCTGGCCACGCCAGGCTGGTTGGCAGCCTTGATTTCGTTCAGTTCGTGGTCGCCACGAATCACCAGCGCGATCAGCTTGCCTTCTTCTTCGGCATGCACGATCAGGGTCTTGATGGTCTTTTCAATCGGCAGATTGAATTTTTCCACCAGCGCCGCGATGGTTTTGGTGTCTGGCGTGTCGACCAGGCGCAGCTCTTCGGTTGGCGCCGGGCGCGAGGTTTCCCGTGGCACGGCTTCGGCTTTTTCGATGTTCGCCGCGTAGTCGGAACCGTTGCTGAAAACGATATCGTCTTCGCCGGACTCGGCCAGCACGTGGAATTCGTGGGAGCCGGCGCCGCCGATCGAACCGTTGTCGGCTTCAACCGGGCGGAATTTCAGGCCCAGACGCGTAAAAATGTTGCAATAGGCTTCGTGCATGCGGTCATAGGTGACCTGCAGCGACGCCTGATCGGCGTGGAAGGAGTACGAGTCCTTCATGATGAATTCGCGGCCGCGCATCAAACCGAAGCGTGGGCGGATTTCGTCACGGAACTTGGTCTGGATCTGGTACAGGTTGATCGGCAGCTGTTTATAGCTGCTCAACTCGTTGCGCATCAGATCGGTGATCACTTCTTCGTGGGTCGGGCCCGCGCAGAAGTCACGACCGTGGCGGTCTTTGATGCGCAGCAGCTCAGGGCCGTATTCTTCCCAGCGCCCCGATTCCTGCCATAGCTCGGCCGGTTGGGTGCTCGGCATCAACACTTCCAGAGAACCGGCGGCGTTCATCTCTTCGCGAACGATGGCTTCGACCTTGCGCATGACTCGCAAGCCCATCGGCAGCCATGTGTACAGGCCGGAGGCAAGCTTGCGGATCATGCCGGCGCGCAGCATCAGCTGGTGGCTGATCACGACCGCGTCGGAAGGCGTTTCTTTCTGTGTGGCGAGCAAAAATTGACTGGTGCGCATGGTTGGCCGTTGTCGGTTGCTATGACTGGAAATGACGGAGCAGTGTACCGGCGAGTTTTGCTGACGTACAGAAGCGTGGCCGGCGTAAAGATCCAGCGGCGGGATTGCTCCCGCCATTGGCGAAGTGTCTTACGATTCTTCGGTGACGGGCGTCGGTGCTGGCTCGGGCGACGGTGTCGCGCCTTCGCGGCGGCGCTCCTGAAACCAGTGCAGCGCAATCAGCACCAGCGTCGGCACGCCGAGCAGGGCGGTGATGAGGAAGAAACTGTGGTAGCCGAATTTCTCGACCAGAACGCCGGAATAGCCGCCCATCAAGCGCGGCAGCAGCAACATGATCGAGCTGAGCAGGGCGTATTGCGTGGCCGAGAACTTCAGGTTGGTCAGGCTCGACAGGTAGGCGACGAACGCCGATGTCGCCAGACCCGAGCTGAAGTTGTCCAGGGAAATGGTCACGACCAGCATCTGCAGGTTCGGGCCCATGTCCGCGAGCATGACGAACAGCAGGTTGGTCCCCGCCGAAGCCACTCCGCCGATGAACAGGATCGGCAAGATACCGAAGCGCACGATCAACAGGCCGCCCATGCCGGCGCCGACGAGGGTCATGATCAGGCCGAAGATCTTGCTGACACTGGCGATCTGATCTTTGGTGAAGCCCTGGTCGATGTAGAACACGTTGGCCATCACGCCCATCACTGTGTCCGACATGCGATAGGTGGCGATCAGGCCCAGCAGCAAAAGCGCCTGCCAGCGATAACGCAGAATGAAGTCGTTGACCGGCGTCAGCACCGGTGCCAGGCCGCGCCGGCCCATGGCTGACAGACACATCCCCGTCAGCAACGTATAGAGAATGGCGCGCAGAAAGGCGCGGTCTTCGAGCAGCAGGTCGAGCGGGCTCATGTCGCCGAACAGCACGCCAGCGAAATCGGTGTTGTACAACTGAGTGAACATCGCCGGTACCGACACCAGCAGGACGATCAGCACGAACACCGACATCAGTTGATGCATGAAGGTGTAACGCCCGGCCTGCAATTGCGTGCGCAGCGGCACCGGCGGCTCGCGCATAAACAGCGAGGTCAGCAGCGCCGGCACCATCAATACGCCGAACAGCACATAAGTGCCGGTCCAGGCTGAATGCTTATAGTTGAAACCGGTGGAGCCGAAACCTTCGGCGAAAAACAGCGCGCCGGCGGTAGCGAGCAGGGCGGCGACGCGGTAACCCGACATGTAACTGGCGGCCAGGGCAGCCTGGCGGCTGTCATCGGCGATTTCCAGGCGATAGGCGTCGACCGCGATGTCTTGCGTGGCAGAGGCAAATGCGACGACCACGGCAATAGCGATCAGCCAGGACAGATGCTTCTGCGGATCACAGAAACCCATGCCGATCAGGCCGAGAATCACCAGTGCCTGTGAGAGCACCAGCCAGGAACGGCGGCGGCCGAGCTTGCCCAGCAAGGGCAAGCGCCATTGGTCGAGCAGCGGCGACCAGACCCATTTGAACGCATAGGCCAGACCGATCAGGCTGGCGTAGCCGATGGTTTCACGGGCCACGCCCGCTTCACGCAGCCACACGGAGAGCGTCGAGAACACCAGCATGTACGGCAGGCCGGCGGCAAAACCGAGCAACAACAGCACGAGCGTCGAAGGACTGGCATAGGCGGCGAGCGCGGCGCGCCAGGTTTTACGGGGCATGGGCTGAAGTCTGCCTCAAGATTGCGGAAACAAAGCGCGCACTCTAACCGCTGTGCTCTACCGGACGCCAGCCATGGCGCCGAATATCCACACGATTGTTCTGGACGCAGATGCCTTCCATGCGCAGTCGGGCGCGTTGTTCGTCGCCGGAGGGGCTGCCGACTGGCAGGCTGATGCGTCCGCCGGCGCCGAGTACGCGGTGCCAAGGCAGCTTGGTATCGTCAGGCAACTGGCTCAAGGTACGGCCGACCCAGCGCGCGGCGCGGCCGAGTCCGGCGAGTTCGGCCAACTGACCATAACTGACGACTTTGCCTTCGGGCACTTGGGCAAGTGTCGAGTAGAGTGCCGTGCGTCGGATGTGCGCATCGTTTTCGACACTGTCGAGCGGGTCTTTCACGTGCGCGGCTCCTGAACATTGGTGTGGCGAAGGCGACAAGCGTAATCGCTCGCGGCCCAGTTGAGAAATGAACTCAATTGAAATAGTCCGGTCAGTCCTTGTCATGGGCAAAATCCTACGGATAATGCCGACCCTTTTCGCCAACTCTGAGCCCCCGATCTGCTTATGTTCTCCAGAACCTTGTTGTGCCTCGCTGTTTTCAGCGCGTCCACGCCCCTGCTTGCCGACACCGTCTGGTTGAAAAACGGCGACAAGCTGAGCGGCACTATCACGGTATTCGATGGCGGCAAGCTGTTGATCCAGACCAAATACGCCGGTGCGGTGGCGATTGACTGGAAAGAGGTCAAGACCCTGGACAGTGACCAGCACCTGCTGGTGAAGCAGGACGCCTACGCCGGCGAAGTGTCGAAATCGCTCACAGCGGCCGACGACGGCAAGGTCACCCTGGCCAATGGCGAGGCGCCGAAGACTGTCGAGCTGGCGAGCATTCAGCAGATCCTCAAGCCCAAGCCGATCGTCACCGACCTGGTATGGAAGGGCAACGTCGACCTGGCTCTGGATTATCAGCGCGCCGAGAAAGACACCGATGACTACGACGTCGCGTTCAAGACCTCGGCGCGTCACGGTCGCTGGCGCCATACCGCAGAAGGTGAGTACAACCGCGAAGTGCAGGATGCGCAAACCACCACCAACAACTGGCGCGCCGAATACTCCCTCGACCGGTTCATTACCGATCAATGGTTCTGGCAGGGTCGCCTGAACTACAAGCGGGATCACATCGAAGAGCTGGCGCGCCAGCGGGTGGTCGGTACCGGTCCTGGCTACCAGTTCTGGGACGATGAATTGGGCGCTTTCTCGCTGGGCTCGCTGCTCAATCGCACCGATTACGAGTATCGCGATGGCAGCAAGGACAACTTCTATTCCGTCGCGATGAAGTGGGATTACAACCGCTATCTGATCGGCAAGAAAGTCGAGTTCTTCACCAACGGTGAAGTCGGCAAACCGCTGTCGGGTGTTGCCGATTATGCGCTGGATGCCGAGCTGGGCCTGCGCTACAAGGTCACCGACTGGGCCTCGCTCAACCTCAAGGCCGAGCGTGACATCATCAGCGGCACCAATGATGCGGATCTGAACAAGACGCGCTATACCGCAGGGTTTGGCGTGGCTTGGTAAAGGCTTTAAGCCAAAGAACGCAGCCTTTCGGCAGCTTCTGCAGGGTGTGCATCAACCCTCTGTAGGAGCTGCCGAAGGCTGCGATTTTTTTTGCGCCGTGGAAAAACAGACGCCCACAAAAAAGCCCCGCTTTTAAGGGCGGGGCTCTTTTCTAAAGAAGCTACAAGTTAGATAACTTGTACTTCTTCAGCTTGCATGCCTTTCTGACCGCGGGTAGCGATGAAAGAAACCTGTTGGCCTTCTTTCAGGCTTTTGAAGCCGTCGGATTGGATAGCTTTGAAGTGAACGAACAGGTCGTCACCGGATTGTGGGGTGATGAAGCCGAAGCCTTTTTCATCGTTGAACCACTTAACGGTACCGGTTTGGCGATTAGACATGGTGTAACTCCTTGAACAAAGATAACTGCGACTCAGGAAGAACCCTGGCCGAGACTGAGTGCAAAGAGCAGGAAAAATTCTTGTAGATGGTTGGATCGAAATTCAACATATCGTGTAGAGATTCTCAGTGACACAAGCAGCACAGTGGCGCCACCTTAACCCTTTTTCCGGAACGTGCCAATGCTTCTTGCAAAGGTTTCTCTGTTTTAGGGATCGGCGGTGCGACGGTTCGTCGCCACATCGCGTAAATACGGGGCGTTCGCCGAGAATTGCGTTGCGCACTTTGAACGAGGCGACGCGCCCGGTAAGATGCCGGACAGAATTTTTCCACCTCGCTATTCAGGACAACCCCGCCATGAGCATCAAATCGGACAAGTGGATTCGCCGCATGGCGCAGGAACACGGCATGATCGAACCGTTCGTCGAGCGCCAGATGCGCGGCAGCGACGACAGCCGGGTGATTTCCTACGGCGTGTCGAGCTACGGCTACGACGTGCGCTGCACCAACCACTTCAAGGTGTTCACCAACATCAACTCGGCCATCGTCGATCCGAAGAACTTCGACGCTGGCAGCTTCGTCGACATCCACAGCGACGTCTGCATCATCCCGCCGAACTCCTTCGCCCTGGCCAGCACCGTCGAGTACTTTCGCATTCCACGCAATGTGCTGACCATCTGCCTGGGTAAAAGCACCTACGCGCGCTGCGGCATCATCGTCAACGTCACGCCGCTGGAACCCGAGTGGGAAGGCCACGTGACGCTGGAGTTCTCCAACACCACCAACCTGCCGGCGAAAATCTACGCCAACGAAGGCGTGGCGCAGATGCTCTTCCTCGAATCCGACGAAGAATGTGAAGTTTCCTACAAGGATCGTGGCGGCAAGTACCAGGGCCAGCGTGGCGTGACGTTGCCGCGCACCTGAGGTCACCATCCGACGGATGTCGGGAATTCTTTGGCGGGCAGACACTCTATGGGGTGTACTGCCCGTTTTTGTTACACACAAAGACGGGCCTTCACTGAGGAGTGCCCTATGAAGATCGATCCGCGAATCAGCGCTGAACTGGCAAGGCTTGAGCCCAATCAGATAGGCGTTCTGGCCTGGTCGCTATTGGCGAATCCGTCGTTGAGCCTGTCCGGCGGCGTACCCGGCCAGCCCGATCCTGATACTCCCAACGAACAACCGACCGAACCCGGCGAACCGACACTTCCGGATGAACCGCCTCCGGCGCCTGTCGCCTGATCCACTGTCACGAATATGGCCCATTGGTCTGATCGTTTTACGATTTAGCTGACGGGCCATATTTCGTTGTCGCCGATCACAAAGACTTTGCAGTTGTCGTCGCGCTCGACCTGATAACCACCGGTAAACGCTCCAAACGCCGGCATCAGGCTGATGCGCTCACCCAACCTGAAACACGCCAGGCGCAAGCTTTGCCGGCCTTTTCCATGCAGTCGATAGACCGGGTGCACATGGCCGGCCAGCACGTGTCGGTCGGGATGCGCATCGGGCTCGTGCTGCAGCGCGAATGGCCCGAGCAACAGCGGTTCGGGCACCACGCGGATATTCAACGACGCCGGCGGGTCGCCCGCGCGTTTGTCATGGTTGCCGCGAATCAGCGTCATCGGCAGATGAGCGTGGCGTGCTCGCCACTCTGCCAGAGCGTTCAGTGTCGTCGGGACATGAGAGCCAGGCCCATGCAGAAAATCACCGAGAAAAATCAATTGGCGACACGGCAGCCGTGCCAGCAACGCGTCGATCACCTCGATGTTGCTCGCCGTCGTGCCATGCGGCACCGGTTGGCCAAGGCTGCGATAAGCCGCTGCTTTGCCGAAATGCACGTCGGCGATCAGCAGTGCTTCCTGCGCGGGCCAATACAGGGCTTTCTCCGGCAGCAACCACAACTCTTCGCCGGCCAGACGTATCGGGTACGCACTCACGACGATTTGCCGTTATCAGCGGTTTTTTCCAGGTCACCGACCATTCTTCTGATCCTGTCAGCCAGTTTTTCCGAACTCATGCTCTCGCGCATCCGCTCCACCAGCAGCGGAAAGCCCAGCGGTGTAGGACGTTTAACCTGATGCACGTCCAGTTTCATCTGAGTTATGCGCTCCAATGTCTGTTCCAGACGGTGAATATCCAGTTCTTCACGTAGAACTTCTTCCCCAGCCTGGGCCAGCAGCAGGTTGTCAGCGTCATATTGCTTGAACACCTGGAAAAACAGGCCGCTCGACGCCTGCACTTGGCGGGTACTTTTCGGCGCGCCGGGATAACCGGCAAACACCAGCCCGGCGATCCGCGCGATTTCGCGGAAGCGACGCAACGCGAGTTCACCGGCGTTGAGGCTGGCCAGCACGTCCAGCAACAGGTCATCGGCGTTGAACAGGTGCGCGTCGAGATGCATGGCCCAATCCACCGGTGTGGCGCTGAGCAGTTCCAGGCCGTAATCGTTGACTGCGATCGAAAAGGTCACCGGCTGGCGCTGACTGACGCGCCACGCCAGCAGGCTCGCCAGCCCCAGATGCACCTGCCGCCCGGCAAATGGATATAGGAACAGGTGCCAGCCTTCGCGAGATTTCAGTACTTCAGCCAACAGATTTTCCGTGGTGGGCAAGCCGGACCAGCGCATCTGCGTTTCCAGCAACGGCCGCAGCGCTTGCATTTCCGGCTCGTTGAATTGACCTTGAGCAGCGGCGCTGAAGCGCGCGACCACCGCTTCGGCCAATTCGTTGGATAACGGCATGCGTCCGCCATTCCAGCGTGGCACCGCGGCTTTTTTTGCGGTGCTGCGTTTGACGTAGGCGGTCATGTTTTCCACCCGCACCAGCTCCAGCAGGCGGCCGGCGAAAAGGAAACCATCACCGGGTTTGAGTCGCGCGATAAAGCCTTCCTCGACGCTCCCCAACTGCTTGCCACCGCCACCCTTGCTCCAGAATTTCAGGTTGATGCTGGCATCGCTGACGATGGTGCCGATGCTCATGCGATGGCGCCGCGCCAGACGTGCATCCGGCACCCGCCAGACGCCGTGTTCGTCCGGCTCGACCCGGCGGTAATCCGGATACGCTGTAAGAGACATCCCGCCATGACGTACGAATGCTAGCGCCCAGGCCCAGTCTGCCGGCGTCAGGTCGCGATAAGCCCAGGCGCCACGCACTTCTTCGTACAAGTCCTCAGGGGTAAAGCCACCGCCGAGGGCCATGCTGACCAAATGCTGAACCAGCACATCCAGCGGCTTGTGCGGTGACAGGCGCGGCTCGATGCGCCGCTGTTCGACGGCATCGCGTGCGGCGACCGCTTCGATCAGTTCAAGACTGTGGGTGGGCACCAGCGTCACTCGCGAGGTGCGCCCCGGTGCGTGGCCGGAGCGCCCGGCACGTTGCATCAAACGCGCGACGCCTTTTGCCGAGCCGATCTGCAGCACGCGCTCGACCGGAAGAAAGTCCACGCCCAAATCCAGGCTCGAGGTGCAGACCACCGCTTTCAATTGGCCATTCTTCAAGGCCTGTTCCACCCAGTCGCGGGTATCACGGGACAGTGAACTGTGATGCAAGGCAATCAACCCGGCCCAGTCCGGACGCGCCTGCAGTAGCGCCTGATACCAGATCTCCGATTGCGCGCGGGTATTGGTGAACACCAGGCTGCTGGCGCAGGCATCAAGTTCGGCGACCACTTGCGGGAGCATTTTCAAACCGATGTGCCCGGCCCACGGAAAACGCTCGATGGCCGGTGGGAGCAGCGTGTCTACGTGCAGGCTTTTTTCGCTTTTGCCCTGAACACTGGCGCCGCCACCCTGTGGGATCAGAACCTGCTCGGCGTGGGATTGATTACCGAGGGTGGCGGAAACGCCCCAAACGATCAGTTTTGGCTGCCAATGACGCAGGCGGGCGAGCGCCAGTTGCAGTTGCACGCCGCGTTTGTTGCCGAGCAACTCGTGCCATTCATCGACGATGATCATGCGCAGGGTCGACAATGCCGTGCGCGCATCGGCGCGTGCGAGCAGCAGAGTCAGGCTTTCCGGGGTGGTAATCAGCGTCGTCGGCAGACGCCGGCCCTGACGGGCGCGTTCGCTGCTACTGGTGTCGCCGGTGCGCAGACCGATGGTCCAGGGAATCTGTAAATCATCTACCGGGGTTTGCAATGCGCGCGCAGTGTCGGCGGCGAGGGCGCGCATCGGCGTGATCCACAGCACGGTCAGCGGTTCGGCCGTCGGTTTGCGTTTGCGCGGCGTGGCCACGGGCGGTTGCAGGCGGGCGAAGCGATTGAGTGCGGCAAACCACACCGCATAGGTTTTGCCGGCGCCGGTGCTGGCGTGGAGTAATCCGGATTCGCCGTTTTTAACCGCCGCCCACACCTGTTTCTGAAAGGCGAACGGCTTCCACGCGCGGGCACTGAACCAGCTTTTTGCAAAGTCGGGGGATTTCGCCATGCCGGCTGCGTGCGCTCTGGAGGGGTTGTTTCAGAGACCACAGCAACAGACCAAAGGTTTAAAACAACGCGATTCCCTTGTAGGCGCTGACGAGTGAAACGAGGCTGCGATTTTTTGATCTTTGAAGCAGAGCCAAAAGATCGCAGCCTCCGGCAGCTCCTTCGGGGGAATTGTGTACGGCGTTATTTAAGGTTGCCGCTGAGAAATTGCTTCAGCCGTTCGCTTTTCGGGTTGCCCAGCACGTCTTCCGGCGCGCCTTCTTCCTCCACCAGACCCTGATGCAGAAACAGCACCTGATTGGACACCTTGCGCGCGAAACTCATTTCGTGGGTGACCATGATCATGGTCCGGCCTTCCTCGGCCAATCCTTGAATCACTTTCAACACCTCACCGACCAGCTCCGGATCGAGCGCCGAGGTCGGTTCGTCGAACAGCATCACCTCAGGCTCCATTGCCAGCGCCCGGGCGATCGCCACGCGCTGTTGCTGGCCGCCGGACAGAAACGCCGGGTATTGATCGGCGACCCGCGCCGGCAAGCCGACCTTGTCCAGATAGCGTCGGGCGCGATCCTCGGCTTCCTGTTTGCTGCAACCGAGCACCCGGCGCGGGGCCATGGTGATGTTTTCCAGCACGGTCATGTGGCTCCACAGGTTGAAATGCTGGAACACCATCGCCAGCCGCGTACGCAAGCGTTGCAGTTCATCCGCGTCAGCAACGTGCATGCCGTGGCGGTCGGTGACCATGCGGATCGCCTGGCCATCAAGGCTCATGGCGCCGTCATTGGGTTGTTCGAGAAAATTGATGCAGCGTAAAAAGGTGCTTTTGCCCGAGCCACTGGCGCCGATCAGGCTGATCACATCGCCGGTTTTAGCCTTGAGCGAAACGCCTTTGAGCACCTGATGATCGCCATAGCTTTTGTGCAGGCCTTCAACGGTCAGTTTGTACATGGACGAGCATCCTCAAGGCGAAAGTAGGTAGCCGCTGCGATAGGCTTCGGCGCCCGCGACGTGGGCGATGACCATGCCGGCAGTGGCCATGCGCCGCAGCGAGCGCGCATACAGCAGGCCGGCGGCGGTGCAATGAATGGGGGTGACCTTGTCGTGGACCGGGTCGATGATTTCCGCGATCTGCTGGCCGGCTTGCAGATATTGGCCGGGCGTGGCGCAGTACACCAGCAGGCCGCCGACCGGCGTGGTCACCGGTTCGACACCGGCCAGCGGCGTGGCCGGGTAAGGCAGTGGCGGTTGCGGCTTGGTCTCGCCGACGATGGCATCGAACTGGATCAGGTAATCGATCAGGGCCTGACAATCGCGGCTGGCCAGCGGATGATTGACGTCGCCCTGGCCGCGCAATTCGACGGTTACCGAGAAGCTGCCCAGCGGAATCTCGAAGTGCTCACCGAAGCGCTCGCGCAATTGCCACCAGAGCAGGGTGAAGCATTCGTCGAAGGATTGCCCGCCAGAGTCGGTGGCAAGCAGGCTGGCCTGCGCTTCGATATAGCGCGCCAGCGGCTCGACCTGCGGCCAGGCTTCCGGCGTGGTGTACAGGTGCACCACCGATTCGAAGTCGCAATGCAAGTCCAGCACCATGTCGGCGTCGCAGGCCAGGCGTTGCAGGGTCAGACGCTGGGATTGCAGTTGCGTGGTCGGCGTCTGACGGGCGAGGGCGTTGCGCAGGCTGGCACGGATCAGTTCAAGGTTGTGCTGTGCATCGTCGTTCAGTTGGCCTTCGATCGCGTTGCCGATTTCTTCGCTGAGGTCGACGAACCAGCGATTGAAATTCTGTCCACTCTCGAGGTCGTAACGGCCCAGCGGCACATCCATCAGCACTTGCTCGAGGCCGACCGGGTTGGCCACCGGCACGAGGACGATTTCGCTGCGCAGGCGGCCGGCGGCTTCAAGCTCCGCCAGGCGCTGTTTGAGATGCCAGGCGACCAGCATGCCCGGCAGTTCGTCGGCATGCAGCGAGGCCTGAATGTACACCTTGCCCTTGGCCTGCTGTGGGCCGAAGTGGAAACTGTGAATCTGCCGTGCGGTCCCCGGCAGCGGGGCCAGCAAGTCATGGATCTGGTGGCGCATTTTCTTCTCTTTATTTCTGAAGCCGTTGCTAGTGAGTCGGCCCGAGGAAGGCCAGCCAGCGGCGTTCGGCGAGGCGGAACAGGCCAACCAGCGCAAACGTAATGGTCAGGTAGATCAGCGCGGCGATGCCGAACGACTGGAACGTCAGAAAGGTCGCCGAGTTGGCGTCCCGCGCGACTTTCAGAATATCGGGAATGGTCGCAGTGAACGCTACCGTGGTCGAGTGCAGCATCAGGATCACTTCGTTGCTGTAGTAAGGCAACGAACGGCGCAGTGCCGACGGCATGATCACGTAGGCGTACAACTTCCAGCCGGTCAGGCCGTAGGCCTTTGCCGCTTCGACTTCGCCGTGGTTCATGCTGCGAATCGCCCCGGCAAAAATCTCCGTGGTGTACGCGCAGGTGTTCAGGGCGAAGGCGAGGATCGTGCAGTTCATCGCATCGCGAAAGAAGCTGTCGAGGATCGGCTGCTCGCGCACGGCCGCGAGGCTGTAGATGCCGGTGTAGCAGATCAGCAACTGGATATACAACGGCGTGCCGCGGAACAGGTAGGTGTAGAACTGCACCGGCCAGCGAATGTAGAAGTGCGGCGAAACGCGAGCGATCGACAACGGAATCGAGACGATGAAGCCGATGCAGATCGAGGCGGTCAGCAACCACATCGTCATCGCCAGCCCGGTGATGTTCTGGCCGTCGGTATAAAGGAAGGCTTTCCAGTATTCCTGCAGGAGTTCGATCATCGTATCGCCTCCCGGGCACCGGCGGCGTAGCGGCGTTCGAGCCAGCGCAGGATGAAGTTCGAAGCGCTGGTGATCAGCAGATAGATCAAGGCGGCGAGAACCAGGAAGTAAAACAGCTGATAGGTGCTTTTACCGGCGTCCTGGGCAGCCTTGACCAGATCAGCCAGGCCAATGATCGACACCAGCGCGGTGGCCTTGAGCATGACCATCCAGTTGTTGCCGATGCCGGGGAGGGCAAAGCGCATCATTTGCGGGAACACCACAAAGCGAAAACGCTGGCCGCGTTTGAGGCCATACGCGGTGGCAGCTTCGACCTGACCGCGCGGCACCGCAAGGATTGCGCCACGGAAGGTCTCGGTGAAATACGCGCCATAAATGAAGCCCAGCGTCAGCACGCCGGCACTGAACGGGTTGATTTCGATGTATTCCCATTCCATGTAGTCGGTCAGCGACGTCAGCCAGGTTTGCAGGCTGTAGAAGATCAACAGCATCAGCACCAGATCCGGCACGCCGCGAATCAGCGTGGTGTAGAGCTGCGCGGGCAGGCGCACCAGTTTGACTTTCGACAGTTTGGCACTGGCGCCGAGCAGGCCGAGCAACACGGCCACCAGCAGCGACATCGCCGATAATTTGATGGTCATCCAGGTGCCTTGCAGCAGCAACGGGCCGAAGCCCTGCAGACTGAACGAGGCCAGCCCCAGATTTTGCAGAAGGGTTTCAAACATAAATCAGCAACCTGAGCGGATGGAAAAGGCGCCCATCGAGGATGGGCGCCGGGGCATTATTTACCGCTGTAGAGGTTCAGGTCGCCAAAGTGTTTCTTTTGAATCTCGGCGTATTTGCCGTCGTCGTGTAACGCTTTGATACCTTTATCCAAAAGTGCTTTCAGCTCAGTGTTACCTTTCTTGATACCGACAGCCGTTTTGGCTGGCAGCAATTCGCTGTCGACCGGCTGGCTGATTTCATAATCGGCACCTTTTGGCGACTTCAGAAAGCCCAGTTCGGCTTGCAGCATGTCCTGGATACCAGCGTCGAGACGGCCGGAGGTCAGGTCGGAATACACTTGATCCTGGTTCTGATAGGCCTGGGTTTTCACGCCGGCCTTGTCCAGCACGGCTTTGGCGTAGGCTTCCTGAATGGTGCCTTGCTCATAGCCAACGGTTTTGCCCTTCAGCGACGCAACGTCAGCGGTGATGCCCGAGCCTTTCTTGAACACGTAAGCGGTCGGGCCGGAAAACAGTTCGCTGGAGAAGTCGATGACCTTCTCGCGGGCCGGAGTCACGGTCATCGACGAGATCACACCGTCGAACTTGTTGGCCTTAAGGCCCGGAATCATGCCGTCAAAGTCGCTTTCGACCCACTTGCACTTGACCTTCAGTTCGGCGCAGATCGCGTTGCCCAGGTCGATGTCGAAACCGACCAGGCTGCCATCGGCCGCTTTCGACTCGAACGGTGCGTACGAAGGGTCAACGCCAAAGCGCAGCTCTTTGTATTCCTTGGCCAGCGCGGAGCCGGCGGCCATGCACAACGCCAGTGCAGAAAGGGTCAGCAATGCTTTTTTCATTATTCAATCCCTAAGAACCAATATGAGCGCTTGTGGCGCAGAATTATTGTTACTGCAACGCTTACGACCTATAGAAACTAGCAATTTCCGAACCAGAGTGCCGAACAGGTGTTTTAAAAGGTTGTAGCACAGGGCAGGAAAGTTTTTGGTGCGGCGGGAAGGTTGACTGAAAATTTATGCACTGTTTTGACGCCAGGATGACTGATCGCTCCCACGCTCCTGCGTGGGAATGCATCAACGGACGCTCCGCGTTCGGGTCTGGAGGGGAAGCAGAGCGTCCCGGGCTGCATTCCCACGCAGAGCGTGGGAACGATCAATGAAAAAGGGGCTAGGCCAGCAGATCCTGGAGGGTAGCGAGGCTGTCGGCTTCTTCGACGGTCTTGTCCTTGCGCCAGCGCAGCATTCGCGGAAAGCGCACCGCGATGCCGCTCTTGTGCCGGCGCGACAGGGCGATGCCTTCGAAGCCCAGTTCGAACACCAGGCTCGGTTTGACGCTGCTGACCGGGCCGAATTTCTCCACCGTGGTCTTGCGCACGATGCTGTCGACCTGGCGCATCTCCTCATCGGTCAGCCCCGAATACGCCTTGGCGAACGGCACCAGCGAGCGCTGACTGGATTCGGGCGGGCCGTCCCACACGGCGAAGGTGTAATCGCTGTAAAGACTGGCGCGCCGACCGTGCCCGCGCTGGGCGTAAATCAGTACCGCGTCGACGCTGAACGGATCGACTTTCCACTTCCACCACACGCCCATGTCCTTGGTACGGCCCACGCCATACAACGAATCCCGGGCCTTGAGCATCATGCCCTCGACACCGAGCTTGCGTGACGCCTCGCGCTGGCGACCGAGGTCTAGCCAGTCGTCGCCGGTCAGGACAGGCGAGGGCAGCAGCACCGGGCTGTTGCAACGCGCGATCACCTGTTCGAGTTGCGCACGGCGCTTGACCTGCGGTTGATTGCGCCAGTCCTCGCCCTGCCATTCCAGCAAATCGTAAGCGAGTACCACCACTGGCACCTCTTCGAGAATCTTCTTGTCGAGGGTTTTGCGGCCGATGCGTTGTTGCAGCAGGGCGAACGGTTGCACGGCGGGCGGCTCATCCGATTGCGGATCGAAGGCATCTTCGCTGCTCGGATGGGAGCTTTTCCATACGACGATTTCGCCGTCGATCACCGTGCCATCGGGCAAGCCGTGAACCAACACATCGAGTTCGGGAAAGCGCTCGGTTACCAGCTCTTCGCCGCGCGACCATACCCACAGCTTGCCGTCACGCTTGACCACCTGCGCGCGGATGCCATCCCACTTCCATTCCACCTGCCAGTCGCTGGCCGGTCCGAGCAGTGTTTCGAATTCCTCGACGGGTTGCGACAAGGCATGGGCGAGAAAAAACGGGTAGGGCTGGCCGCCGCGCTGGGCGTGCTCGTCAGCCGACTCCGGGGCGATGAGTTTCAGGTAACTGGCCGCAGTTGGCCGGTTCGACAGATCGGTGTAACCGACCAGACGTTGAGCCACGCGTTTGCTGTCGAGCCCAGCCATCGAGGCGAGTGCGCGGGTGACCAGCAATTTCGATACGCCGACACGGAAACTGCCGGTGATCAACTTGATGCACAGCATCAGGCTCGGCCGATCCAGCTGCGCCCACAACATCGGCAGTTGCCGTGCCAGATACTCCGGTGTTTCACCGCGCAACGGCAGCAGCTTGTCATCGATCCATTCGGCGAGACCGGCCTGGGAGCTGTGCGAATTTTCCGGCAGCACCAGAGAAATGGTCTCGGCCAGATCGCCGACCGCCTGGTAGCTTTCTTCGAACAGCCACGGCTCCAGGCCCGAAACTTCCACCGCGAGCTCTCGGAGTATGCGCACCGGTACTAGTTGCCGAGGCCGACCACCGGAGAGGAAATACACGGCCCATGCGGCATCTTCCGGCGCGGCCTGCGCGAAGTACGCCTGCATCGCCGCCAGCTTGGCGTTGCTCGACGTGGTGGCGTCGAGTTCGGTATATAACTCGGCGAATGCCTTCATACGTGGGTCTCGGCAACGGTGGGTTCGGTGGCGGTGTTGTCGTCTTCGTCATCGCCGTATTCGGTGCTGAAACCTTGCGCATCAAGGCCCTGTTCGCGCAGATGACGCACGAGCACGCCGATCGAGCCATGGGTGACCATCACTCGTTCCGCGCCAGTCTGGTTGATCGCCCAGAGCAGGCCGGGCCAGTCGGCGTGATCGGAGAGCACAAAGCCTCGATCAACGCCGCGCCGCCGCCGGGTGCCGCGAAGGCGCATCCAGCCACTGGCGAAGGCATCGCTGAAATCGCCGAAACGGCGCATCCAGGTACTGCCGCCCGCCGAGGGCGGAGCAATGATCAGCGCCTGGCGCATGATCGGGTCGCTTTTTTTCACGTCGCCCGCATAGATCGTCGGCGGCAGGTACACGCCGGCATCGCGGTAGACGCGGTTCAATGGTTCGACCGCGCCGTGACTGAGGATCGGCCCGAGGGTTTCGTCGATGCCGTGAAGAATCCGCTGAGCCTTGCCGAAGGAGTAGCAGAACAGCACGCTGGCCTTGCCGGCGGCGATATTGGCCGCCCACCATTGATTGATCTCGGCGAAGATCTGCGCCTGCGGCTGCCAGCGATAGATCGGCAGGCCGAAGGTCGATTCGGTGATGAAGGTGTGGCAGCGCACTGGTTCGAATGGAGTGCAGGTGCCGTCCGGCTCGACCTTGTAATCGCCGGATGCGACCCAGACTTCGCCGCCATATTCCAGGCGCACCTGCGCCGAGCCGAGGACATGCCCGGCGGGGTGAAAGCTCAGGGTGACGCCGTGGTGGGTCAGGCGCTGGCCGTAGTCGAGGGTTTGCAACTGGATGTCCTGACCCAGACGCGCGCGCAGAATCCCGGCGCTGGCGCTGCTCGACAGATAGTGCTGATTACCGGTGCGCGCGTGATCGCCATGGGCATGGGTGATCACCGAACGCTCGACCGGCCGCCACGGATCGATATAGAAATCCCCGGCGGGGCAGTAGAGACCTTCAGGTCGGGCGATAACAAGATCCATGTCGTGACCGGAATGGGGGGCTTGTTAACTATGAGGCGGGCGTGAGTCTGGAAGTTCGATCGGTTTTGAAGTGCTACGCAAAGGCCATGTGGGGGCGGGCATGCTCGCGAAAGCGGTGTTTCAGACGATACCGGTATCGACTGACAGGACGCTTTCGCGAGCAAGCCCGCTCCCACAGGTTGCAGCTGTTACTTGCCGGGAGTCAGGGTCAACCGTGTCTTGCCATACACCCGCTCAAAGTTCTGCGGCTGCATCGGCAGGCCGATGTACTGACCCTTGAGCCACGCATCGATCCCGTTCAGGTAGTTGGGACTCAGTGGATTGCCCGACTGCCCCGTACCGTTCTGCGCCATCAGCGGTTCGCTCTGGCCGAAGTCGACGATAAAGCGCATCGACGGCGCGCGCGCGGTGACGAAGTCCTGGCCCCAGGCAAACGCCGAGCTGTTCAGCGTGGTGTGGTCGCCACCGGCCGCCAGCGGCCCGCGCACAGTCTGACCGTTGCTGTTCTTCCACGCATAGCTGTGCAATTTGCCCCACTGCCAGGCGCGATGATCGCCGCCCAACTGACTGTCGCCAGCCGTAATCGCCGCAGCGAGGCTGCGGGCAAGAATCACCGATTTATCTTCCTTCTGCGGCGTGCGCAGGTCATCCCAAAACGGACTGTCCTCGCGTCCCAGGAGATGGTCAGCCTGCGCTGCGTAGGACAGATCGCCATTGGCGACAAAGGCTTTCCACGCCGGGCTCGACTCTGGCCCCAGTTCGTCGAGGAAAATCTGCTTCATGCTTTCCTGCAGAAACAGTTCATAAATCGCCGCATCCGCCGAGGTCGGGCTGAGCTTGCCGTCGAAGGCCATCAAACGCATGAACGCTTCGCGAGCCTTGCTCCGCTCGGCTTCCGGCAGGGCGTCGATCGCCTGTTTCAGCGGCTGCTTCATGCCCGGTGCTTCGAAGACTTTTTTCAATTTCGCGGCGAAGGTGGTGGTCTGGTCGTACTGCATGGCGATCACGCTGCGGCTGTCGTGCTTGCCGCTGCCAGCCATTTCCGCCAAGCGTTCGCCACGCTCCGGTGCCGCCCAGGATTTCGACAACTGCATGCCGTAGCCGTCGGGGATGACCCGTTGGTTGGCGGTGCCGAGCCAGCCTTGCGCCGGGTCCTGATCGTAGGGGTGCAACATCGGGTCGGCGTAACCGTCCCAGTCGTAGCGACCGTCCCAGCCCGGCGAGGGCAGCAGGCCTTCACCTTCGCGACGGTTGGGGAAGCGCCCGGTGACCTGCCAGCCGATATTGCTCGCATCGGCAAACACCAGATTCAGGGTAATGGCGCGGATTTCGCGACTGGCGTCCGATGCGCGCTCGACGTTCTGCGCGCGGGTCAGGTCGAAGAAGGCGTCCAGCGATTTGTCGTCAGTGAAACTCGGTGTCTGCAAAGCGAGGCCGAAACCGCTGCCCTGCGCCGCTGCCTGGGCACTGTTGAGCAGCGCGCCGTGGCGGGTTTCGTATACGGCTTCGCGAATCGGTCGCTGGCCTTTGACAAAGTAGGTTTCGTTGCGCACACCCAGCGGCTGCCATTTGCCGTTGACTTCATAAGCGAGGCTGCTGCCCTGACGGCGAATTTTCTCAAGGAACAAGTCCTGGTTATCGCCAAGCACGCTGGTCATGCTCCACGCCACTTTGCCGTTGAAGCCGCCGAGCACCATCGGCAGACCGGCAACCGTGACGCCGGCGGCCTGATATTTCGGCGCGCGGATCTGCACGAAACTCCACAACGACGGCGCGGCCAGTGGCCCGTGCGCGTCGCTGGCCAACAGGCTCTTGCCGCTGCGGCTGCGTTGCGGGGCGATCGCCCAGTTGTTCGCAGTCGGCGTGCCGAGCAGGTTCAGCGCCGACAGTTGCTGGCTGGCGCTGCTCAGTTCCGTCAGGCCCGGAATCTGCCCATTGAGTTTGAGGCCCTGCAGCTTGTCGGCTTCAGCCACGGGCAGGTTTTCATCAGGCGCCGACGGAGTCAGCCAGGCGAGTTTGTCGGTGGTCACGGTTTGCGCGAGCACCAGTGACTGGATTTCCTCCGGCAGGTTGGCCGACTGGCTGAAGTTGAGCAGGGCAAAAATCAGCGCCGAATCTTCCGGTTTCCAGTATTCCGGTTTGTAACCGCTGGCGGCGAGGTCGCCCGGCAACTTGTCGGCGTAGCGGAACAGATACGCATTGACGCCCCGCGCATACACTTCGAAGAAGCGTTTGAGTCGTGGCGACGAGGCCTTGTACAGCTCGCCGGCGCTCTTCTTCAGATTGACCGCGCGCATGTAGCGGTCGGCATCGAGCATCGAGGCGCCGGACATTTCCGCCAGCCGGCCCTGAGCCAACAGGCGCAGGGTGACCATCTGATTGATGCGGTCGCTGGCATGGACGTAACCGAGACTGAACAGTGCGTCATGGAAGCTGTTGCTTTCGATCAGCGGCATGCCCATCGCATTGCGCCTCACCGACACGTTCTGCGCCAGGCCCTTGAGCGGTTGCACGCCGGAGGTTGGTGGCAGGCTGTCCTGGGCATTCCAGGTCTGGCAACCGGACAGGCCGAGGACACCGGCCACTGCTGCGGCAACGCCGAACCGGGGAAGAAAATGTGTAAGGGCTGGCGAGGCCATGGCGAAGCTCCTGCGGGGGTATAAGGCTGGGGGCGCAATAAAGCCGCTACGTTAGTGACGGCGCGAGGGCCGCGCAAGCGGGGCGAGCGGTTATTTATGCAGTTGTCGGCTGATCGGTCAGAGGCTTGGCAGTTGCCTGTGAGAAAGCGCTGATGTTGAACTACGAAAAAAGTCCAGAGACCTGCCAGGAGTAAGATCGTCATGGAGCTTCAGAGCAACGCTGCGCTGATCATCATCGACCAGCAGAAAGGCATTCTGCATCCGCGTCTGGGGCGACGGAATAATCCTCAGGCCGAGGAGAGAATGCTCGAATTATTGGCGCTGTGGCGGCGGACCAGACGCCCGGTAATTCACGTCCAGCATTTGTCGCGCTCACCTGATTCGGTGTTCTGGCCCGAGCAGTCCGGGGTGGAGTTTCAGCCGCGCTTCGTTGCGCAGGACGGTGAATGGCTGATCCAGAAACAGGTGCCGGACGCGTTCTGCGCAACCGGGCTGCAACTGCGGTTGCACGAGGCGGGGGTTGGCCAATTGATCATTGTCGGTGTCGCGACCAATAACTCGGTTGAGTCAACGGCGCGCAGCGCAGGCAATTTGGGGTTCGACACGTGGGTGGCAGAGGATGCGTGCTTTACTTTCGACAAGGCTGATTACTTCGGCACACCGCGTAGTGCTGAAGAGGTGCACGGGATGTCGCTGGGCAATCTTGATGGGGAGTATGCGACGGTGGTCGGCTCTTCGCAGATTCTGGCGGCGGGCTGAAGTTTTTTAGTGGAGGCGCCGCCGCCTTCGCGAGCAGGCTCGCTCCTGCACTCGACCGCATTTCGTCAGAAGGAATGCAATTGACTGTGGGAGCGGGCTTGCTCGCGAAAGCGGTGTGTCAGGCGAAGAAGATCTGCGCCCGTGGCATCAAGCGCCGTGGCACTTCTTGAATTTCTTGCCGTTGCCGCATGGGCAAGGGTCGTTGCGGCCGACGTCTTTCAGGGCGTTGCGCACCGGTTCCTGGTGGGCGTGGCCGCAGTTCGGGCCGTGGACATGGCCATGGTCGTGATCGTGATGGTGGTCATGATCGTGGTTGCAGTCAGGGCCATGGACATGGGGTTGCTGGGTCATCGAGGTCACTCCGGAGTTAGATCGGCGGGGATTATCACGCCATTGCGCTCAAGGTGCACGTAGTGGGCGATGAATAAACCGGTTTCCATTTCCCCCTGCAATCGATAGGGAATCTGCTGGTTCGGATTTTTCAGCAGTTTCACCACGTGTTTGACCTTCGGCCAAAGGTTGGTGCGGATCGGGACTTTGAAGTAAGCGCTGCGCTTGGGCCCGACGGTAAACCAGTGCTCATGCTCGCCTTCAGTGAGCAGCATGTCGGCCAGGTGAATCCGATATTCGAGGCCACGCACAGTCAGGTCACTGTCGTTGGGATTGTCGACGCGAAAATGCAGGATGAATTTCTGCTCGAGCAACTTGGCCCGCACCACCTCGACTTTCACCAGATGCACGGTGGGCTCGACGCTGTCACCGCTGAACCACGAGGCACAGCCGCCGAGGTTTACGATCAGCATCAACAGTAGAAAATGTAATGTGCGCCGGCGACCAAGCATGGTGTTACTCCCTTTGGTGCCAGTCTAGACCTAAAAAGATCGCAGCCTTCGGCAGCTCCTACAGAATGGGCGCAGATCCTGCGTCAAGGCTGGCGAAGGCTGGGATCTTTTGATCTTGGCTTTCAAGCGCCGAAATAACCCGCACAACACTTCTTGAACTTCTGCCCGCTGCCGCATGGGCAACCGTCATTGCGGCCCAATTTCATCTGTACCGTCGGGTCGATGAAATACCAGCGTCCGGCGTTCTGCACGAACGAGGAGCGCTCGCGGTGGCTGTGCTCGCCCTGGCTGTCGTGCCAACGCGCAGTGAAGGTGACGAAGGCGTGCTCCGGCTGGCCGCCGAATACTTCCGAACTTTCGACCTCAAGGCCGAGCCAGGTGCTCTGCGCGCTCCAGTCACTGATCGATTGTCGGTTCAAACCTGTTTGCTGGACGGGCAGGGTGGTCGCCACCAGATAGTCGACCAGGCCCAGCACATAAGCGCTGTAGCGCGAGCGCATCAAGGCTTCGGCGCACGGTGCCGGGTGGCCGTCGTGATAAGGGCCGCAGCAGGCATCCAGCAGATTGCCGCTGCCGCAAGGGCAAATGGCTGTACTCATTGCATTACCACCAATATTTCCCGAAGTTTTCCGGATTGGCCCAAAAACGCGAATTGAGCCAGTCGGGGACTTGTTTGTAGTCAAGCAGATCGTAAGTGAACAGGGTCAGCACCTGCTCGTCGCGCTGGAAACGCTCGCTGGCCTGCAGGGCCAGCGAATAGAAATCGGTTTGATGCCAGCCGCTGGCCGCCAGATCCGCCAGCACCGCGATGCGGCTGGCGTTGAGATTGCGGATGCCGCCCAACAGGTTCAGGCCCTCGCGCTTGGGCAAATGTTCCAGGCAATCGACCACCAGCGCCAGATCAAAACGTTGCGCGGCCAGCTCGGCGGGCAAGGCGCCGGGCGCGGCATGGGCCACCAGCGTGTCAGGGTGCGCCTGTTTGAAGGCATCCAGAGCCGGAAATTCGCTGGCGCCAATCAGCAGCAGTCGGGCCGGGGCGTAGCGATCCAGCAAAGCGGCCAACGCCTGTTGCGGCGTGCGCGAAGAAATGGCGACGTTCATCGAAGCTCCTCAGTCAGACCGCCAAGACTAGCCTGCCAGACTGCGGCGGCAAAGCGCCCGGTTGCGTCGGTTTTCACTAAAAGTGGCAAACCCCTGTGAACACGGTCGCAAACAGCGGTGGCCTATTGCTGGCGGAGATTAAAACTCCGGTCTTTACTCCCTGAATCGGTTTCAAGCCGATCCCTCAGGAGAACACTAGATGAGCATAGTTCGGACAGCATTACCCTTGGTTCTGCTAACCAGTGTGTTGACTGGTTGTGCAGGTTTGCAGAAGACCGACTGGCCGACCTGTGCGGCGGTCGGTGGCGTGGTCGGTGCCGGTCTCGGCGCGACGGAAAGCGCTTCATGGGCCGGTTATGGTGCGCTGATTGTTGGCGGTACGGCAGCGGCCTATTGCTGGGTGCACGGTGATGGCGATGAAGACGGCGATGGCGTGCCGGACAGTCGCGACAAGTGCCCGGGCACGCCTAAAGGCGTACAGGTCGATGCGGACGGCTGCCCGCCACCGACGCCTGCGCCAGTGATCGAAGAAGCGGTTGTGGTCAAAGAAGAAACCATCGTCATTCGTGATGTGCACTTCGAGTTCGACAAAGCCACGCTGACCGGCCCTGACAAGCAAGTGCTGGACAAGGTCGCCGATCGCCTGAAACAGGAGTCCTCTACCGCGCAACTGACCGTAACCGGTCACACCGACAGTGTCGGCAGCGATGCCTACAACAAGAAACTCTCGGATCGGCGTGCGCATTCGGTGGTGGAATACCTGATCCAGCAGGGCGTACCGCGCGCCAGCTTCGTTTCGGTGTCGGGCCTTGGTGAAAGCCAGCCTGTCGCTGACAACAAGTCGGCCGATGGTCGTGCGCAGAACCGTCGCACCGAAATCAAAATAGTCCGCTAGCCCCTCTCGCATCCACGGCTTGTGCAGTCGCGGATGCGGGTCTTTACTCCTGTGTAACCGGTATGGGCCGGTACACAGGAGCGTTCACAAATGCGTGTTTTCTCAAGGTCCGTCTTGCCGGTGCTGCTGCTAGGCAGCTTGCTCACCGGTTGTGCCACTCACAGCGATGGCACCGCCCCCCTCAATCAACGTACGTGGCCGATCTGCAGCCTGCTTGGCGGCCTGGTCGGCGGCGGTCTTGGCGCCATTGAAAGCGCCGGCTGGGCCGGTGGTGGCGCGGCATTGGGCATCGTCGCCGGGGGGCTGATCTGTTACGCCCAGGATGGCGACGAAGACAGCGACGGCGTTTTTGACCGCCGTGACCGGTGCCCGGACACGCCGGAAAATACCGAAGTCGATCATCGTGGCTGTCCGCTGCCGCAATATCCGGCCGCAGTCAAACCGGTCGAACCGGCGCCGCAAACTGAAGTAATCACCCTGAGCGATGCCGGCAACGTGCTGTTCGATTTCGACAAGTCCGATCTGACCCCGGCGGCAAAAGCCCAGCTCGACACCTTGATGGACAAGCTGCGCAATGCCGATGTGGTCAGCATCAAAGTCATCGGGCATACCGACAGCAAAGGCTCCGACGCCTATAACCAGGCGCTGTCGGAGCGGCGCGCGAGCAGCGTTGCAGCGTACTTGCTGAGTCAGGGCCTGGCGCCGAACAAGCTTACCAGCGAGGGCCGAGGCGAAAGTGAGCCAGTCGCCGATAACGCCACCGATGAAGGCCGCGCGGAAAATCGCCGCGTCGAGCTGCACATCAATCGATAGAAAGCGTCTGTAGTACGCAGGCTAGAGCTGCCGGGTCGAGATCGTCGCCCCGGCAGCCATTTCATCAGCGTTTGCACAAATTTCATTTTTCCCTCTGGCTTATCCCCCGCAGAAGCCGGTACTGTGCGTGCAAAGAATAATTCGCAACACGGGGGAGCGTATGAAGGTGTTCTGGGGGCTGGGGCGTTTGCTGACCCTGCTGTTCTGCTGCGTGGTACTGGCCAATCAACTGGTGCCGTTTGTTCATCCGCTGCATCTGCTGGTCAATCTGGCCGGCGCTCTGTTGTTGCTGATTCATGTGCTTGAAGTGCTGCTGTGCAACCGCAGCCTCAAGGGTCGTCCGCACCCTTGGCGTGATCGTGGCCGCATCCTGTTGTTCGGCGTTTTCCATCTGCAAACCATCCCGGCCCCGGCCGCTCCGGAGGCTTCTTCCCATGCGTAAACTCTGCCTGCTCGCTGCACTCATCAGTCCACTGGCCTGCGCCCAGGTGGTCAACGTGCAAAGCAATTCGCTGATGCGTTTGCCCAACACCACCAGCACGCTGCAACTGGAGAAGCTGGAAGTCGCCGATTACGGCACTCTGCTGATCCCGTCCAACGTGACCGAATTGAACATTGATGAATTGCGACTGGGCCATGAAGCACGCATCGCCATCGTTCCGGCTGAGCAGGCGCTGGAGATGAAAGTGAAACGTGCTGAATTGAGCGACGGCAGCCAGATCACCGCACGTGGCGCCCCCGGCACTTACGAAAAAGCTGCCCGGGCCGGGCGCAATCTGAATCTGCAATTTCAGGCCCTGAGCGCGCCGCAACTGACGGTCGATGCCCGTGGTGGTAGGGGTGCGCCAGGTTTTGTCGGCCTCGACGGCGGCAACGGTGAAGATCCGGGCTGCACCTATGGCTCGGCCGGTCACGGCGCCGATGGCAGTGATGGCAGCGATGGCCAGCCAGGCGCGCCGGGTGCACTGGTGCGCCTGGCCGTGCCACGGGATTTCCCGGTCGAGCTGATCAAGGTCAACGTGGCTGGCGGCGCCGGCGGCCCGGCGGGTGTCGGCGGCAAGGCCGGGAAGGGCGGTAAATCCAAGGGCTGCCTGGTGTACCGCGCTGATGGCGGCAAGAACGGCAAGGCTGGCGCCGATGGTCAGCCTGGGCCGGTAGGGGCGGCGGGGGCTGTGACTGTGCAGCGCCTTTAACGGCCAACCCGCTGATCGTTCCCACGCAGAGCTTGGGAACGGTCACGGCCGAGCCGCAGCCACCGCCACCAGCACCAACCCGACCAGCAGATTGAGCCCCACCACCCGGCGAATCCGCCCCAGCACCGCCGCACCCGCCGGCCAATCCTTCGCCTCAACCGCTTTGCGCAACTCCGGCAGCATCAACCCCTGAATCCGGATGAACAGCGCCGTCATCACCACATACAAACCGATCATCACCTGCACGTACTTCGGCGCGGTTTCAAATCCGACCTGCTGCAGATGCAACATGCCCACGCCGCTGATCGGCAACAGGATCACCGCGACCCAGACCCAACGGAAAAAACCTTGAAACACTTCCACCCACAGGGTCAGGCGAGCGGGGCCGTCCAGGGCCTTCACAGCCGCAGGGCGCAAGACCATCCAGGCGAAAAACATACCGCCGACCCACACCAATGCGGCGAGGACATGCAGAGGGTAAACGAGGCTAAAAGGTGTCATTGGGTCACTCCGTTCTGCGCAGGATCGATTAGCGGGGTATGATAGCCGCCGAATCAAACCACTGAAAATTTATCCAGCGTTTTGCGCCCGACACTCAATGATCAGCACTGAACTCAAAACCACGATCCAGGGCGCCTATTCGCGTTTTCTAGAGGCCAAGAGCCTCAAGCCGCGTTACGGCCAGCGCCTGATGATCGCCGAAATCGCCAAGGTCCTCGGGGATATCGACACCGATGACGAAGGCCGGCGCAGTGGCGACCCCGCGATTGTCGCGGTGGAAGCCGGCACCGGTACCGGCAAGACGGTGGCCTACAGCCTGGCGGCGATCCCCACGGCGAAACTGGCCGGCAAGCGTCTGGTGATTGCCACCGCGACCGTCGCCCTGCAAGAGCAGATTGTCTACAAGGATCTGCCCGATCTGATGCGCAACAGCGGGCTCAATTTCAGTTTCGCCCTGGCCAAGGGCCGTGGCCGCTACATGTGCCTGTCCAAGCTCGACATGCTGTTGCAGGAAGGCCACGCGCAAACCGCCACCGCGCAGCTGTTCGAGGAAGAAGGCTTCAAGATCGAAGTCGACGAGGCCAGTCAGAAGCTGTTCACCAGCATGATCGAGAAACTCGCCGGCAATAAGTGGGACGGCGATCGCGACAGTTGGCCGAACGCGCTGGAAGACGCCGATTGGGCGCGCCTGACCACCGATCACAGCCAGTGCACCAACCGTCATTGCCCGAACTTCGGCCAGTGCGCCTTCTACAAGGCCCGCGAAGGCATGGGCAAGGTCGACGTGATCGTCACCAACCACGACATGGTCCTGGCTGACCTGGCCTTGGGCGGCGGCGCCGTGCTGCCGGACCCGCGAGACACCATTTACGTGTTCGACGAAGGTCACCACCTGCCGGACAAGGCCATCGGCCATTTCGCTCATTACACGCGCCTGCGCTCCACCGCCGACTGGCTGGAAACCACCGCCAAGAACCTCACCAAACTGCTGGCCCAGCATCCGCTGCCGGGCGATCTGGGCAAGCTGATCGAGCAGGTGCCGGAGCTGGCGCGGGAGATCAAGACCCAGCAGCAGTTCATGTTCACCGCGTGCGAGCAGATCGCCGATTTCAAACCCGGCGAAGATGTCGAAGGCCGTGAGCGCCCGCGTCATCGCTTCGTCGGCGGAGTGATTCCCGAGCACATGCGCGAGATGGGCATCGAGCTTAAAAAAGGCTTTTCCCGCCTCAACGATCTGTTCCAACGTTTGACCGACCTGCTCAAGGAAGGCATGGACGGCGAGGTCAACATCGGCATTGCCAGCAATCAGGCCGAAGAATGGTATCCGCTGTTCGGCAGCCTGTTGTCCCGTGCTTCCGGCAACTGGGAATTATGGACCGCGTTCACCGCCGAAGACCCGGAAGACAGCCCGCCCATGGCGCGCTGGCTGACGTTGGCCGAAAGCGGCTCGCTGTTCGATATCGAGGTCAACGCCAGTCCGATTCTGGCGGCGGAAACTTTGCGTCGCAGTTTGTGGAACGTCGCTTACGGCTGCCTGGTGACGTCCGCGACGTTGACGGCGCTGGGCACTTTCGACCGCTTCCGCATGCGCGCCGGACTGCCGAAAAAGGCTGTCACAGCGGTGGTGCCGAGCCCGTTCCATCATGCCGACGCCGGCGTGTTGCGCGTGCCGGATCTGAAGGCCGACCCGCGCGATGCCGCTGCCCACACGGCGGCAATCATTCGCGAACTGCCCGATCTGGTCGAAGGTTCCCGCGGCACGCTGGTGCTGTTCTCCTCGCGCAAGCAGATGCAGGACGTGTTCGACGGTCTCGACCGTGACTGGCGCAAGCAAGTGTTCATTCAGGGCAACCTGTCGAAACAGGAAACCCTGAACAAGCACAAGGCGCGGGTCGACGGCGGTGATTCCAGCGTGCTGTTCGGGCTGGCCAGTTTTGCTGAGGGCGTCGACTTGCCAGGGGCTTATTGCGAGCACGTGGTGATCGCCAAGATTCCGTTCTCGGTGCCTGACGATCCGGTCGAAGCCGCGTTGTCGGAGTGGATCGAGGCGCGCGGTGGCAATCCGTTCATGGAAATCTCCGTGCCCGATGCCTCGCTGAAACTGGTTCAGGCCTGCGGCCGTCTGCTGCGCACCGAAGAAGACCGCGGCACCATCACCTTGCTCGACCGGCGTCTGGTCACCCAGCGCTACGGCAAGGCGATCCTCAATGCGTTGCCGCCTTTCCGTCGTGAAATATCCTGAGACACGGGTGGGCCGATTGGCCCGCCGCGTTGTCTATCTCTCTGCCACCGCTTTTCCACTGGCCTTGATTGGTCGTTAGGGAGAACTCCGTTCTTATGATCCGCCGTTCGTTGCCCGCTGTTTTCGCCTTGATCTTTGCCGCGCCTTCGCTGGCGGCGCCCGCCGGTCAGCAGACGCTGTTCAACTTCGTGCGCCCGGCCGACGTGGTCAAAATCGCCACGGAAAACGCCGACCTGCCGCAGGCCAATGCTGAGCAGACGCCCGAAGGCGAAGTGTTGCGCCGGGTCACGTTCAACCCGGTCGCACGGCCGACCTTGCGTCTGACCCCGCAGACCGGGGCTTGGGACTGGTCGCAGTCCGGCATGATGACCCTGCGTTTGCAGAGTGCGATGAACTGGGCGGTGACGGTTTATGTGCAGATCCAAAGCAACGATGGTCGTACCCTGGTCAGTCGTGTCGATCTGCCGGCCGGTCCTGCGCAAACGTTGCTGGTGCCGCTGGTGGCTTCGACTCCGTTGAGCCAAGGCATGAAAGCCGGCCCGCCGATGCCGATGACCGTCGATGGCCAACGCATCCTGCTGGCCAGCAGCACCGGCGAAATCGATCGCAGCCAGGTGGTTTCGGTGAGCCTGTCGATGGATCAGCCGAAAGTCGCGCAGAACCTGCTGCTCGAGCGTTTTGGCGTGCAGGACGGCGAATCGGTGACACAGGCGGTGTATGGCAATCTGGTCGACGCGTACGGGCAGTCGAGCCGCAGCAAATGGCCGGAAAAAGTCAGCAGCGACGAGCAACTGAAAAGCGCCGCCAGCAAAGAGCAGCAACAACTGAGCAACTGGCTGGCCGAGCGCGAAAAGTCCCCGCTGGACAAATTCGGCGGCTGGAATGAAGGCCCGGCGTTCAAGGCCAGCGGTTTCTTCCGCACAGAAAAACGCGATGGCCGCTGGTATCTGGTGACTCCTGAAGGCCATCCGTTCTACTCGCTGGGTGTCAATACGGTGAGCCCGCAGGTCAACCGGACCTACGTGGCGGGTCGCGAATACATGTTCGAATCATTGCCGAATAACGGCGACCCGCTGGCCGCGCATTTTGGCGAAGGCGACAACCGTGGCGGCAACGGCGCCGATCAGGGCCGTGGCTACGGCAATGGCCGCTGGTACGACTTCTACGGCGCCAATCTGCAACGCCTGTACGGCGAACCGTGCAAACCGGACAGCGACAACAAGGCCGGGATCGCCGAAGCGGCGAAGGCGGGCGCGACTGAGGCCAGCTCGGTGCAGGCCGCTGAAACCGCAGCGGTGCCTGCCGAGCCAAAATCGGGTATTGCCGAAGCGGCGCAGACCGATGCGGTGCAAACGTCCAGCGCGCAAACCGCGCCGTGCACAGCCACGATTGATGAAGAGCGTTGGACCCGGCATACCCTCGATCGGTTGCAGGCCTGGGGTTTCAACACCGTCGGCAACTGGAGCGCGCCGTCGCTGGCGGACGCTGAGCGCGTGCCGTACACCTTGCCGCTGTCGATCGTCGGCGATTATGCCAGCATCAGCACCGGTAGCGATTGGTGGGGCGGCATGCCCGATCCGTTCGATCCACGTTTCGCGATGGCCACCGAGCGCGCCGTGGCCATTGCCGCTCGCGATCATCGCGACGATCCGTGGCTGATCGGTTATTACGCCGATAACGAGCTGGCCTGGGCCGGCCCTGGCGACGATCCGAAGGCTCGCTACGCGCTCGCCTACGGCACATTGAAAATGACCACCGACGTGCCGGCCAAACGCGCCTTTCTCAAGCAATTGCGTGACAAGTACCGCAATCAGGCCGGTCTGTCCAAGGCCTGGGGCATCGAGTTGCCGGCGTGGGAATTGATGGAAGACCCGGGCTTCGTGCCGCCATTGCCGAGTCCTGAGCATCCGGAAATCGAGGCGGATTTCAAATACTTCCAGAAGGTTTTCGCCGACACCTACTTCAAGACCATTTCCGATTCGCTGAAGTGGCACGCGCCGAACCAGATGTTGCTTGGCGGTCGCTTCGCCATCAGCACACCTGAGGCCGTGGCGTCCTGCGCGCAGTATTGCGATGTCTTGAGTTTCAATATGTACACGCTCGAGCCGCAGGATGGTTATGACTTCGCCACGCTGGCGGCGCTGGACAAACCGGTGTTGATCACGGAGTTCAACTTCGGCTCGGCAGACCGAGGCCCGTTCTGGGGCGGCGTGACGCAATTGGCCAGAGAAGAAGATCGCGGCCCTGCCTATGCCAACTTCCTCAAACAGGCGCTGAGCGAGCCGTCGATTGTCGGCGTGCACTGGTTCCAGTATCTCGACCAACCGGTGACCGGGCGGTTGCTCGACGGCGAGAACGGCCATTTCGGGCTGGTCGCAGTTACCGATCTGCCGTATCAGGGCTTTGTCGAGGCGGTGCGCAAAAGCAATCTGCAGACGCTTGAGCAGTTGGGCAAGGAGGCGCAGAAAACGCCGCGCTCCGAGACTGAAGGCGGGCGCAAGGCTGAGGCTGGCAACGCAGCAGGGCCCGGGCAGGCGGGTGGGCATTCGGGGAATGGTCATTAAGGCGTGACGCCCACAAAGATCGCAGCCTTCGGCAGCGCCTGCAGGGGACGTCATCCCATGCAGGAGCTGCCGAAGGCTACGGTCTTTAATTTGGCTTTTAACCGTCTGGCCCGCGCCTGTTCCCAAATCCCTCAAGGGCTGGAACAATGCGGGCCACTTTGTAGAGCGTTTTCGCGGGGAGTTGCGGGTGCAGATTCAGGGACATTACGAGCTTCAATTCGAAGCGGTGCGCGAGGCTTTCGCCGCACTGTTCGACGATCCCCAGGAACGCGGCGCAGCCCTGTGCATCAAGGTCGGTGGAGAAACCGTCCTCGACCTCTGGTCCGGTACCGCCGACAAGGATGGCGCCGAAGCCTGGCACAGCGACACCATTGCCAACCTGTTCTCCTGCACCAAGACCTTCACTGCTGTCACCGCGCTGCAACTGGTAGCCGAAGGCAAGTTGCAACTCGATGCCCCGGTTGCCCGCTACTGGCCGGAGTTCGCTGCCGCCGGCAAAGAATCTGTAACCCTGCGCCAATTGCTCTGCCATCAGGCCGGCCTGCCAGCGCTGCGCGAACTGCTCGCCCCTGAAGCCCTTTACGACTGGAAAACCATGGTCGACGCCCTCGCGGCCGAAGCGCCGTGGTGGACGCCGGGCACCGGTCACGGGTACGCCGCGATCACCTACGGTTGGCTGGTCGGGGAATTGCTGCGCCGTGCTGACGGGCGTGGACCGGGCGAATCGATCGTCGCTCGGGTTGCCAAACCTTTGGGTCTGGATTTCCATGTAGGCCTCGCCGACGAAGAATTTCATCGCGTGGCGCACATCGCCCGCGGCAAAGGTAACCCCGGCGACGCCGCGGCCCAGCGCTTGCTGCAAGTGACCATGCGCGAACCAACGGCCATGACCACCCGCGCCTTCACCAATCCGCCGTCCGTGCTGACCAGCACCAACAAACCGGAGTGGCGGCGCATGCAGCAACCGGCAGCCAACGGCCACGGCAACGCGCGTAGCCTTGCCGGTTTCTATGCCGGTCTGCTCGATGGCAGCCTGCTCGAGAGCGAGATGCTCGAAGAGCTGACCCGCGAGCACAGCCTCGGCGACGACAAGACTTTGCTCACGCGCACCCGCTTCGGCCTCGGCTGCATGCTCGATCAACCGGACGTGCCCAACGCCACCTACGGCCTCGGCCCACGCGCGTTCGGCCATCCGGGAGCGGGCGGCTCGATCGGTTTTGCTGATCCTGAGCACGATGTGGCTTTCGGTTTCGTGACAAATACCCTGGGGCCTTACGTTTTGATGGATCCGCGCGCGCAAAAGCTGGCGCGGGTGCTTGCCACTTGTCTGTAAAGCTTCAACTGCGGTTCCAGGGTCGGAACCTCATAGGGATTTTCGTTTCAAAACGGCTGTTTATCCGGGCGAAAGTGCTCTGATTTTTCATTACTTCATTTTGTGGATTTTCAATGTCATCTAAAAAGACCCTCGCCCTGGCCCTGTGTGTTGCGATCACCGGTTGCGCACAGACCCCGAAAAACGATGCGGACGGCGGCAGTTGGTGGCCGTTCGGTTCTTCTGACAAAGTCGCGGCCAAAGATCCGGCTCCGGCCCCGGCCCCGTTGAAACCGGCGGCGACCGCGCCAGTGGCCAAGGCCGAAAGCAGCAACCCGTGGTACTGGCCGTTCGGTTCCAGCGATGAAGCGGTCAAGGCCGATCTGAAGGCCGAGGTCAAACCTGAAGCCAAACCGGTCGAGGTGGCCAAAGCCCAGGCGCAGTCCAATGGCAAATGGTGGTGGCCGTTCGGCGGCAAGGATCAGCCAACCGCCAAAGCAGTGCCGATGCCGGATCCGAAGGTCACTCAAGCCTGGCTCGACGACTACGAACCGCGTCTGCGCGAAGCGGTGAAGGACAGCAAGCTGCAACTCGAGCGTCGCGATAACGTACTGGTCGTAACAGCGCCGGTGGAAGGCTCGTTCAACCCGGACCGTCCGGCCATGCTGCTGCCGGTCACCCTCGGCCCGTTCACCCGCGTGGCGAAAATTCTCGAAGCCGACCCGAAAACCGCCGTGCTGGTGCTCGGTCACAGCGACACCAGCGGTGCAGCACCGGCCAACATCAAGTTGAGTCAGGAACGTGCGCAGTCGGTTGCAGCGATTTTCCGCCTCAGCGGCTTGCAGCGTGATCGCCTGATGCTGCGTGGCATGGGTTCCGAAGCGCCGCGTGCTGCCAATGACAGCGTTGAGGGTCGCGCCCTGAACCGTCGTGTCGAACTGCTGGTCACCCCGCAAAACACCATGGTCGCGCTGCTGAGCAAATACAACATGCCGGCGCCGAAGCCAGTCACCATGGTCGCCGCGCAAGACGTCAAGCCAGTGGCCAAACCAGCTACTCCAGCGCCTGCCGCGAAGAAAGCTGCTGCCCCGGCGGCGAAAAAAGCGCCGGCCAAGAAAGCTGCCGCCAAGGCTCCTGCGAAAAAGGCTCCGGCCAAGGCTCCAGTGAAAAAGGCTGCACCCGCCAAAGCCGCCGCGACCGACAAGAAAGTCGCCGCAGCCGACCCCGCTAAAAAGTGATCCGCTAACGAAAAGGAATCCGCCATGACCCAGGCTCTGGCCGATATGCGTCGCGATTACACCCGTGACGGTCTGACCGAGGCGCAAGCCCCGGCCGAGCCGTTTGCGCTGTTTCACCAATGGTTTGCCGATGCGGTGAAAACCGAGCAGGCGCCGGTGGAAGCCAACGCCATGACCCTGGCCACGGTCGATGCCGACGGTCGTCCGCATTGCCGCATTCTGCTGCTCAAGGGCCTCGACGAGCAGGGCTTCACTTTTTTCACCAATTACGACAGCGCCAAGGGCCAGCATCTGGCGGCCAACCCGTTTGCCGCCATGACCTTTTTCTGGCCAACCCTGGAGCGCCAGGTGCGCATCGAAGGACGGGCGGTCAAGGTCACGCCGCAAGAGTCCGATGCGTATTATCAGGTACGACCCTTGGGCAGCCGTCTCGGCGCCTGGGCCTCACCGCAGAGCCGGGTCATCAACGGTCGTGGTGAACTGGAAGATCTGCTCAAAGCCACCGAGCAACGCTTCAGCGACACCCAGCCGCATTGCCCTGAACATTGGGGCGGTTACCGTTTGTTGCCCGAGCGCATCGAGTTCTGGCAGGGCCGTTCCAGCCGTCTGCATGATCGCCTTAATTACCGCCTCCAGGGTGCCGAGTGGATTCTTGAACGACTGGCACCCTGAGCAGTCTACCGAGCGGGATGAAGGGCGATGGCGCAGATTCAGTGATTTCACGCTACTTTAAGTGGACGCTCGCAGGCATCTGTATCCAGCCTGAATGGAAGCCAATTTTATCCGGATGGTGTCGTGACAGGCGCCAGGCCACGGAGTTTAATGAACACCTGTTCTTTTGGAGTTGATGCTATGCGTAAGTCTGTTCTGCTGGTTGCTTCCTTTTCCACGATGGCGATGTTGCTGACCGGCTGCCAATCGAGCCTCACCGGCGACTCCTACTCCCGTGACGAAGCGCGTCGTGTGCAGACGATTCGCATGGGCACCATCGAATCCCTGCGACCGGTCAAAATCGAAGGCACCAAAACCCCGATTGGCGGCGCAGCAGGCGCAGTGGTCGGCGGCGTCGGCGGCAGCGCTATCGGCGGCGGCAAGGGCAGCATCGTCGCTGCAGTCATCGGCGCAGTGGCCGGCGGCCTGCTCGGCTCGGCCACCGAAGAAGGCCTGACCCGCACCCAGGGCGTGGAAATCACCGTCCGCGAAGACGACGGAAGCATGCGCGCCTATGTGCAGCAGGTTCAGGAGAATGAAGTATTCCGCGTTGGCGAGCGGGTACGGATCTCCACCGTTGGCGGAACCAGCCGCGTCTCGCACTAAGCGGGGAGCTGGGTAAAAGAAAACCCCGATCAGGTGACTGGTCGGGGTTTTTCTTTGCTTGTGAATTGTTCATTCAGTATGTCGCGCAGGTGCCCATGAAGTATTCGAGGCCCTTTGGAAAACTGACGTTGAGCAGGTTTTCCAATGCGGTAACCTGATCCTGAGTCAACAACAGCTCGCCGGGATCCACCTCATCCAAGGGTTTGGATTCAATGAGCTGGGCCACTTTTTCATTCATCTCGCTGCCTGTGATATCCAGCTCGAATTGCAAGGAGTCATCTTGGACTTCGTCAGGGAAGAATCCGGTAATCGAAAGAAAGCGCATGGAGCTAAACCTTCGGGCTGTCAGCCGTAGTCAAACGAAATTTGCTAGTAGTGGACTTTCGAATCGAGTTGATGTTGAAACGGCTGAATTGTGGACAGCCAGTTTTGAACGACGTTCAAGCTGCCATTATTGATGTCGTCCTCGGCGGGGATCCCCAAGGCGTTTAACACTGACTCATCATCACCCAGATCGTTTGGCGACTCTCCCCTTGATACTCCAACGTTGCTGTGTCGTACCATTCCAATCTTATTTTCAGTCCCATCTACCATTGATCACGGTAAACAAACGATACCTGATAGTCGTAAGACGAAAATTGGATTGAATGCTGGAAGTGGGGCTGGAGAGTCTCGACCCAATCGGCGTTCACATCGAATCCGCCGTTATTGAAGGTTTTCGACGGTAGGCCTAATGCTTCCATTAATGAAACGTCCTCACCGAAATCTTTCGACAGTTCCTCCCCTTCCCCCAGTTCGGTTTGTTGGTCATACCATTCGAGTCTGACTTTGAGTCCCATGCAATCCTCATAAATATTTTTTGATACTACGGTTCTTTTTTGGTGGATCTATCTGTTCACCAGTTCTATGGTCGTAAGAGCCTAAATGGCTACCATCGCTTGCGCGGTAGGCTTCAAGCTCGCCATGTAAATAGTCCCACTCATAGATTATTCGGCCTTTTGCATTGATCCAGCGATCGCGGAGCCCTCCGTTGAACGGCGTTTTCTTTTTTGCTCTTCTTAAATCGGGAAAGGCTGTGATATCCGACGTCTCGGGAGCGGGGTGATAGGTATGTCCCGCTTCAGCGGTGCCTTTCGCAGAGCTGACAACGGTGTAAATCGGTTTTACACCCGAATCTGCGGGAAACACCAGAATGAAATCTTTGTACTCCGGCGGATAAACCGGATTCACCAGTATCCCGTCGGCCGCTTTCGTCGGTGGATACACCCAGATATGCGGTGCTTGCGGGGCAGCCTCCAGCGCCGGAATGCCTAGAATGTCCGAGCCATCCACCGCCGGGGTCCAGAGCAGTTCGACGCCTTCACCCAAATCCGCAACGAACCGGTCGCCGCGTGCAGTGAATTGCACGACATCGACCATTTCCCAATCGCGGTTCTTGCCGGTGTAGAAGCCGTAACCCTTGAGGGCCCCATCGGCCTGTTGCTCGACGCGCAGGCGCACGCGGGTTCGGGCTTGTTTGAGTGTGCTTAGTTGCTCATCGGTATAGAGCGCGCTGTCGCCCAGGCTTGATGGCATTAAAAGCGCAACCAGCCCGACCAAAGGCGCAGCGGTCGCACTGGAGAGGAGCGCCGGCAGCGCTTCGAAAGCCGAGCCTGCCAAGGCCAGACTGCCGAACCCGACCGGGATGGCGTTGGCGCTGATTTTCTTGAGAGGAATGCCGCCGCTTGGGTCGGCTTCGCGAGCACCGAGCAGTATCAGCTCGCCGTAATCCCTCAGGCTGTCGGTCGGCACCATGCCGGAAGGATTGCTGTAATCGATAATCGCATCCGGCAATTTGCAGGACTTGGCGAATACACTGCCGGCACGCACGGCTTGAGGTTTTTTCGCCGCCACTTCACGGCTGCGTTCGAACGCCTCCTGCCGCGCCAGCATCGCGTCGTAAGCGTCTTGCCCGGCTTCGCGCTCGGCCAGTTCAGCGGCCGTCATATCCCGCCAGGTTACGTGATGCCCGTCGCCCGCCGGTGGGTTCTTTACCTGGGGGATGTCCTTGTTCCGCGCCACTGATCGTCCCTTCGTTCACCATCGACAGCCCCGTTGAAAAGGGGCTGCACGACGTTATCGAAGCGGGGAAAATGTGGCTGTAGGACGCGTCGCTAAAGACGTAGGGATTGTTCGCTGCGTTGCAAGAAAGCTGATGGCGAGAGGGCTCCTCTCGCCATATTTATTACACGGACGGTAACGCAGCCTGCTTACGACTCGCCGCCGCCGTCACCGCATAACCAATCACTGCCGCGAGAATCGAGCCGGTGAGGATGCCCATGCGATCCATGCCGGCGTAATCACTCACGCCCGGTTCGAAGGCCAGCGAGCCGACGAACAGGCTCATGGTGAAGCCGATGCCGCAGAGGATCGCCACGCCGAGAATCTGGCCCCAGTTGGCGCCTTGGGGCAGGGCGGCGATGCCGATCTTGACCGCCAGCCACGTCAGCCCGAACACGCCGATGGTCTTGCCCAGCAGCAGGCCGATGGCGATGCCCATCGGTACGTCGTGGGTGAAGCTTTCGATGGTGACGCCGCTCAGCGACAGACCGGCGTTGGCGAAGGCGAACAGCGGCAGGATGCCGTAGGCGACCCAGGGGTGCAGCGCGTGTTCGAGGGTCAGCAGCGGCGACGGCTCGGCATTTTTCGTGCGCAGTGGGATGCAGAAAGCCAGAGTCACGCCAGCCAATGTCGCGTGGACCCCGCTCTTGAGCACGCAGACCCAGAGGATCAAGCCGATGATCATGTACGGCCCGAGCTTGACCACGCCGAGCCGGTTCATCGCCACCAGCGCGGCAATGCACGCAGCCGCCAGGCCCAGGGACAGGGTCGAGAGTTCGCCGGAATAGAAGATCGCGATGATCACGATCGCACCGAGGTCATCGATGATCGCCAGGGTCATCAGGAACAGTTTCAGCGACACCGGCACGCGCTTGCCGAGCAGCGCCAGTACGCCGAGGGCGAAAGCGATGTCGGTGGCGGTCGGGATGGCCCAGCCACTCAGGGCGGCGGGGTTGTCGCGGTTGAGAAACCAGTAGATCAGCGCCGGGACCAGCATGCCGCCGATCGCCGCTGCGCCGGGCAGGACGATCTGCGAGGGCTTGGACAACTGGCCGTCGAGCACTTCGCGTTTGACTTCCAGACCGATGAGCAGGAAGAACATCGCCATCAGGCCGTCGTTGATCCATAGCAGCAGGGGTTTGGCGATTTTCAGCGCACCGATCTGCGCCACCACGGGGGTGTCGAGCAGGCCGGTGTAAAGCCACGACAGCGGCGAGTTGTTGATGATCAGCGCGAGGATGGCTGCCGCGATCAATAGCAGACCGCTGGCAGCTTCCAACTGAAAGAAACGCGTGAAAGTGCTACGCAGAGGCAAGGTCGCTCTCCATCAGATCAAAAAAGGTGGTCTACCCTAACCCGTACGGTTAGTTGTTAAAACAAAAGTTATATTCTTTTTTGTTATATGTCGTTACAAGGTGTCTGGCCCCGGCCACGTTGAGCCTAGCAGTTGCCGTACAGATTGATACTCAGCTGTATCTTTGCCCGCTAGCCGATTATTCCTAAGCTTGCCATAGACCTTTTTCAGGAGTTCGATCTCCTGTCTGATTCAGTGAGAACCGAGACCATGAGCGACACCCGACAGTGGGCCCGCGAAGCCATCCGCATCATCGAGGCGGACTTCCAGCGCAGCGCCGACACCCACCTGATCCCCTTGCCGCTGCCTGGTTTTCCCGGCATCGAGTTGTATTTCAAGGACGAGTCCAGCCATCCCACTGGTAGCCTCAAGCATCGTCTGGCTCGTTCGCTGTTCCTTTACGCGCTGTGTAACGGCTGGCTGAAACCCGGCGCGCCGGTGATCGAAGCGTCCAGCGGCTCGACGGCGATTTCCGAAGCGTATTTCGCCCGCATGCTCGGTCTGCCATTCATCGCGGTGATGCCGGCGTCCACCTCGAGAGAAAAGATTGCCCAGATTGCCTTCTACGGCGGGCAGAGTCATCTGGTGCAGGATCCGACGCAGATCTACGCCGAATCCGAGCGCCTGGCCCGCGAGCACGGCGGTCACTTCATCGATCAGTTCACGTACGCCGAACGCGCTACCGACTGGCGGGCGAACAACAACATCGCCGAGTCGATCTTCCAGCAGATGCGCTACGAAAAACACCCAGAGCCGACTTGGCTGATTTCCAGTCCCGGCACCGGCGGCACCACTGCCACCCTCGGTCGTTACGTACGCTATCGCCAGCACTGCACGCGCGTGTTGTGTGCCGATGCCGAGCGCTCGGTGTTCTTCGATTTCTATCAGAGCGGTGATGCCAGCCTGCGGCTCGACTGCGGCTCGCGCATCGAAGGCATTGGTCGGCCGCGGGTAGAGGCGTCCTTTCTGCCCAACGTCATCGACGCGATGGTCAAGGTGCCGGACGCCTTGTCGCTGGCGGCCATGCATTATCTGGCGCAGCGTTTGGGGCGGCATGTCGGCGGGTCGAGCGGGACCAATCTGATCGGTGCGTTGATGGCGGCGCAGCAGATGAAAGCGGCGGGGCAGTCGGGGTCGATCGTGGCTATCCTGTGCGATGGCGGCGAGCGTTATGCCGACACCTATTACGATCAGGACTGGTTGAAAGCGCAGGGGTATGAACTGGGTGAGTTGATAGCAGCGGTGGCGGCGAGTGCCGAGCGTGGGGAGGTGCTGCCGGCGTCAGTGCTGCGCGCCAATATCTGACACCCCGAAAATCAAATGTGGGAGCGGGCTTGCTCGCGAAGGCGGTGTGTCAGGCGATAAATGAATCGACTGATACGACGCGTTCGCGAGCAAGCCCGCTCCCAGAGGGGTTGTGTTGTGTCAGCTAATGCTGATTAGTCAGTGAGGCCGAGGATATCCCGGGCCACAGCCTCGGCAATGCGTATCCCGTCGACGCCCGCCGAGAGAATCCCGCCGGCATAACCGGCGCCTTCACCCGCCGGGAACAAGCCCTTGACATTCATGCTCTGCAGCGACTCGTTGCGGGTGATGCGCAGCGGTGATGAAGTGCGGGTCTCGATTCCGGTCAGCACTGCATCGTGCAGCGAATAACCGCGAATCTGCTTCTCGAAGGCTGGCAAGGCTTCACGGATCGCCTCAATGGCAAAGTCCGGCAGCGCCAGTGCCAGATCACCCAGCGCCACGCCTGGCTTGTACGACGGTTCGACTTCGCCCAGTTCGGTCGAAGGCTTGCCATTGATGAAGTCGCCAACCAGTTGCGCCGGGGCCTTGTAGTCGCTGCCGCCGAGGATGAACGCGTGGGATTCCAGGCGTTCCTGCAATTCGATACCGGCAAGCGGGCCGCCCGGATAATCGACTTCCGGGGTGATGCCGACGACGATACCGGAGTTGGCATTGCGCTCGTTACGCGAGTATTGGCTCATGCCGTTGGTGACCACACGATTGGGCTCGGAGGTCGCTGCGACGACGGTGCCGCCCGGGCACATGCAGAAGCTGTAGACCGAACGGCCGTTCTTGGCGTGGTGCACCAGTTTGTAATCGGCAGCGCCGAGTTTCGGGTGCCCGGCGTATTTGCCCAAGCGCGCACGGTCGATCAGCGATTGCGGGTGTTCGATACGGAAACCCACCGAAAACGGTTTGGCTTCCATGAACACGCCACGGCTATGCAACATGCGGAAGGTGTCGCGGGCGCTATGGCCCAGGGCCAGAACCACATGCTTCGAATGCAAGGTTTCGCCGCTCGCCAGTTGCACGCCGACCAGTTGGCCGTCTTCTATCAGCACGTCGCAAACGCGCTCCTGGAAGCGCACTTCACCGCCCAGTTCGCGAATTTGCTCGCGCATGTTTTCAACCATGCCGGTCAGACGGAACGTACCGATGTGCGGTTTGCTGACATAGAGAATTTCTTCCGGCGCACCGGCCTTGACGAATTCGTGCAGGACTTTGCGCCCAAGGAATTTCGGATCTTTGATCTGGCTGTAGAGTTTGCCGTCGGAGAACGTGCCCGCGCCGCCCTCGCCGAACTGCACGTTGGACTCGGGATTGAGCACGCTTTTGCGCCACAGGCCCCAGGTGTCCTTGGTGCGCTGACGGACTTCGGTGCCGCGTTCGAGAATGATCGGTTTAAAGCCCATTTGCGCCAGCAGGAGGCCGGCAAAGATGCCGCACGGGCCGAAACCGACGACGATCGGCCGTTGGCCAAGATCGTTCGGTGCCTGGCCGACGAATTTGTAGCTGACATCCGGCGCCACGTTGACGTTACGGTCGTCGGCGAACTTGCCCAGTACCTTGGCCTCGTCGCGTACGTTGAGGTCGATGGTGTAGATGAAGCACAGTTCGGAAGACTTTTTGCGCGCGTCATAGCTGCGCTTGAACAAGGTGAAATCGAGCAGATCATCGCTGGCGATGCCCAAGCGTTGCACGATGGCCGCGCGCAGGTCTTCTTCGGGATGGTCGATTGGCAGCTTGAGTTCGGTGATTCGTAACATGGCGGGATCCGGATTCGCGGGGCGCACAACTGCGCCAGGGCGTTTGAAGGCGGCGATTATAAGCCGCCGCGAGCGGATCCGTGGGGGAAAAACGATCAGTCGTTGCGCGCGCCGCCGAAATAGCCGCAGCCGCGCTGCACCTGACCGTCGATACGCAACTCGGCGCTCATGTGCTGCACGCTGCCGGTGCTGCTGTCGACGCAGCGCTGTGGCGCGACCCACAATTCGATGCGCTGGTTGTTGGCTTCGCTGCTGAGATTGAAGCGACCGTCGCCCAGTTGCTCTTCCACATACGGCACGGCGAGCGGGGGCTGGCCTTCGCGTTCGATGACCATCCCTTTGCCACTGACCTTGACGTTCCATTGGGGGCCATGGCCGGCGGCGCGCAGGATCAACAGTTTGAAGTTGGGGTCATCACAGGCTGTGCCCGAGCGTTCGACGCGATACAACTGGCCCAGGTCGAGGCGATCGCCGGAGACCTTGCCACGCACATCGGCAAACAGTTTGCCTTGCTCGTCGGCCAGAGTGGCGGCTTCTTGCAGGACGCTGGTACCGCCGATGTCGTTGACCACCAGCTGCCGCTGATCCTGACACGGCTGGAACACCAGTTTGCCGTCGGCGGCGGTCAGTTGCCCCTGCATGCGCGTCTGCCCTGCGTGGGACACACTCTGGCGCTGGCCATCAAACAACTGGCAGGCGGCAAACAACGGCAGCAGGGTAACGAGGACGATCGAACGGGCAACACGCATCTTTGGCTCTCCAGACAAGTGTCGTCACGTTACTGAGGGTGGCTGTCGATCACAAGGCTTGAGTGGCCACTATTGAGTCCGGCTCTGCGGCGCCGCATAGTCTCACGCACTTTTTTTGATAGATCATGGAGTGTTCAATGCGATGGAAAATTGCGCTGTTGCTGTTGGCATCCGCAAGCGCTGCCAGCGTCCAGGCTGCCGATCTGAAATTCTCTTCGGCGGTTGATTTCACAAAGATGGAAGTGTTGCTCAAGGATGATCAAGGGGCCAATCCGGATCTTGTCCATTTATCCGTTGCTCTGGCACCCGCCGCCACTGAACGGGCGAGGGCAATCAGTCTGGAGGCGCTGGGCCAGCCATTGAATATTTCGATCAACGGCCAGCACATTTCCACAGGCACAGTGCGATCCGAGCTGGGCGGGGAGCTCAGGATCACCATGTCGCGGTCCGTCGCCAAACGGCTCTTACCTACCTTGATCGATTAAGTGATTCAGCCCACGTGTAAAGTCTGACCAGTCTGCAGGCCTTCGACACTTTTCGCGTAGGCCAATGCCACTTCTGCTGCAGGAACCGGTTTGAAACCACGGAAGTAGGGCGCGTATTTGCCCAGGGCTTCGGTGAGCACGGTCGGGCTCACCGAGTTCACTCGCAAGCCACGTGGAAGCTCGATGGCAGCAGCGCGGACGAAGCTGTCGAGGGCGCCGTTGACCAGCGCTGCCGAGGCGCCGCTACGAATCGGGTCGTGGCTGAGCACACCGGTGGTGAAGGTGAACGAGGCGCCGTCATTGGCGTACTCGCGGCCGATCAGCAGCAGGTTGACCTGGCCCATCAGTTTGTCTTTCAAACCGAGGGCGAAGCTGTCTTCGGTCATCTCGCCCAGCGCTGCAAACGTCACGTTGCCCGCCGCGCAGATCAGCGCATCGAACTTGCCGGTCTGCTCGAACAGTTTGCGAATCGATGTGCTGTCGCTGATATCCACCTGCAAGTCACCGCTGTTACGGCCGATACGCACGACTTCGTGGCGTTGCGACAACTCCTTGTCTACCGCCGAACCGATGGTGCCGCCGGCGCCTATCAACAGAATCTTCATCGAGCTGTACCCATGTGTATGAATGAGGTTGCAGTCTAGAGTGGTTTTTTCTGCGGATAAGCGCACTAATAGGCAACCTTTGGTTTTCAAATGGAAACAATCCATGAGCGAAATGGATGACCTTGCCGCGTTTGCCGTGCTGATCGAGGCCGGCAGTTTTACTTTGGCCGCGCAGCAGTTGGGCTGCAGCAAGGGCCAATTGTCCAAGCGCATCAGCCAGCTCGAAGCGCAATTTAGTGTGGCGTTGCTGCAACGCACCACCCGGCGCTTGAGCCTGACGGCGGCAGGGGCGGCGCTGCTGCCGCAGGCGCAGGCGCTGGTGGCTCAGGTCGCACGCGCACGGCAGGCTTTGGCGCGGTTGAAGGACGATATGGCCGGGCCGGTGCGCATGACCGTTCCGGTATCGCTCGGCGAGACCTTCTTCGATGGATTGTTGCTGGAGTTTTCCGGGCAATACCCCGATGTGCAGATCGAGCTGGAGCTGAACAACAGCTATCGCGATCTGTCCCGCGACGGTTTCGATCTGGCGATTCGCGCCGAGGTGGCCAATGACGATCGGCTCGTGGCCAGGCCGCTGTTGGCGTGGCACGAAATGACCTGCGCCAGCCCGGCCTACCTCGAGCGATTCGGCGAGCCGGCGACGCCGCATGCCTTGGCTGAGCATCGTTGTTTGCTCAATAGCCATTACACCGGGCGGGAAGAGTGGCTGTATCATCAGCAGCATGAATTATTGCGGGTGCGGGTGTCAGGCCCGTTCGCCAGCAACCATTACAGCCTGCTGAAAAAAGCCGCGCTGTCCGGCGCCGGCATCGCACGTTTGCCTTCGTATCTTCTGCAAACCGAATTGGCTGACGGCCGCTTGCGCTGGCTGCTGCGCGATTACCAGACCCGACGGATGCCGATGTATCTGGTGCACCCGTATCAGGGCGGATTGCCCAAGCGCACGCAGGTGTTGGCGGATCATTTGATGGGATGGTTCAAGCGCAGTGGCGAAGCGCTGGATCGGCTGCAGCGCTGATATCGAACCTGTGTAGGAGCTGCCGAAGCCTGCGATCTTTTGATCTTGCTTTTAAAAATCAAAAGATCGCAGCCTTCGGCAGCTCCTACAGTTTCAGGTCAGCCTTGGAAACGGCGGGCAAACAGGTGATCGATCGACAACCTGCCAGGCCCGGACGCCATCAGGTACAGCAACACCGCCGCCCAGGTGCCATGGGTCGGGTAGGCATCCGGGTAGACAAACAGTTGAATGGTCAGGGTCATGCCCAGCAGTGCCAGCGCCGAAAACCGTGTCGCCAGGCCAAAAAGAATCAACACCGGAAACGCGTGCTCGGCAAACGCTGCCATATGTGCGGCGAATTCTGGCGACAGCAGCGGCAGGTTGTACTCGCTCTGAAACAACGGAATCGTCGAGTCCGCCAAACGCGGCCAGCCCAGTTCAAAGGTGCCGTCAATCAAATCGACAGCCAGCCCTTCAACCTTGGTTTGTCCGGACTTCCAGAACACGGCGGCGATGGAAAAACGCGCGATGAAGGCAATCAGGCTGTGCGGGATTTTTTCGAACAGCGCGATGACACGCAGGATGAAGGTGTTCATGGCAACTCCTTGTAATTCAGCTGAGTGATCGCGTTGTGCGCAATCAGCAAGGCGAGGGTTTGGGCGAGGTCGAACGGCGGGCTGTTTCCTGCCGCCGCGAGCAGCGTTTGCCCCGCGCTCAAGTGGCGAATAAATACGCTCGCACCCGGTTCAAGAGCAAAAAGCTCAACCTCGAGACCGTTGCGCAGCACCAAGGCGTGCTGGCCTTGATTAAGGCCAATGCCTGCCAGGCTTTGCTCGTGCTGATGCGCCGCCCAGATCGCTACGACGGCATAGGCCGAGTCGAGCAGGTGCAGCGAGGGATGCAATGGGAGACACAGCGCGCTCAGCGACTGCGGATCGGCCAGCGCCGCGCTGACTTGCTCAGGCCGGATCGGCTGCGCATCGGCGGCGTGGTAGGCGAGCGTGCGCAAGTGTTCGAGTCGCGCGACATCAGCGACATAAGGCACGCCGGCAATAGGGTCGAATTGCGCGATGAAGTCGGCGAAGTCCTCGCCATAGCGGCTCATCAACGGACTTTGTGGCGGTTGAGCGCGGATGAAAATCGCCGCCATGGCGCGGAAGAATTCCTCACCGACCAATTGCAGCACCACCGGATAACTGTCGGCCAGGGCATTGATCAACGAGCCCTGCACGTTGTTTCGATAGACCGCGAAACGCCGTGACGGGTCGACGCCGTTGCGACTGCACAGGCCCTTGGGATGAGGCAGTTGTACGTCAAGCAGCGCGGCGGCGAAGTCCGCTTGCGTGCTCATGCCGCACGCTCCGCTCGGCGCAACAGCGTCTCGGCTTGCTGCGCTTCGGCGAGCAAAACCTCGAAGGCCGGCACGTGATTATCACGTTCTATCAGCGTCGCCACCGGGCCGATACGCTGCAGTACTTGTCGGTACAGTTCCCAGACGGCCTGATCAATCGGCGCGCCGTGATCGTCGATCAGCAACCGATCGCCGAGGTTGTCGCAATCTTCAGCGAAGCCGGCCAGATGAATCTCGCCGACTGCGTGCAGCGGTAACGCATCAAGGTAAGCCATCGGATCGCGCTGATGATTGATGCACGACACGTAGACATTGTTGACGTCGAGCAACAAGCCGCAGCCGCTGCGGCGGATCACTTCGGCAATGAACTCGGCCTCGTCGATCGTCGAATGCTGAAACGCCAGATAGGTCGCCGGGTTTTCCAGCAGCATCGTTCGTTTCAAAGTGTTCTGTACTTGATCGATGTGCGCGCAAACGCGGTTCAACGTCGGCGTGTCATAGGCCAGTGGCAATAGATCATTGAGAAACACCGGACCGTGGCTCGACCAGGCCAGATGTTCGGAAAAGGCTTGTGGTTGATAGCGTTCGATCAGCTCGGCGAGGCGTTTGAGGTGCTGGCTGTCCAGCGGGCCTTCGCCACCGATCGACAGTCCCACGCCATGCAATGACAGCGGGTACTGCTCGCGGATCAGACCGAGAAAATGATGAAACGGGCCGCCGGCCACCATGTAGTTTTCGGCGTGGACTTCAAAGAAACCGAGGTCCGGAATGGAGCCGAGCACTTCGCGGAAGTGCCCGGTCTTGAGCCCCAGCCCGGCGCGGGCAGGGAGCTCGGTGCGAGCTGCCTGAGTGCGCGGCAGGGACGGTTCGTGATGACTGAACATGGGCGTCACTCAGGCAGGTCGCTGATCAGGACTTGGCTTTGAAGGCTTCGAGCTGACCGAAACCGGTCGGCGAGGTTTTGCTTTCGGTGGTGGCGCAGGTGCCTTTCGGAACGAGTTTCCAGGCGTTGGCCTGATCATCCATTTTCGCCGTGCCGGCGCAGGTAGTACCGGCGCCTGCGGCGCAATCGTTTTTGCCCTTCATGGCCACGCCGAAGCATTTTTCCATATTGGCATCGGCGGCCTGGGCGGTGGAGACACTGGCAATGCTCAGTGCGGAACCGAGAGCCAGAACCAGAGCGGTGGCGGACAGGGTACGGGTAGTCGCAGTCATGATGTTTCTCCAGGTTTTATCAGGGTTTCTGCAAGCGATTTGCGCTTGCTTGTGCCTCTAGAGAACGCTCACCGCGATGCGTTACAGCGCGCCGCAAAACTTTTCCAGAGATTTTCCTGACACGGCTATCCCTTGTGGGAGCTGGCTTGCTCGCTAAAGCGGTGAATCAGTCGACATTTTGGTTAACTGACACACTGCTTACGCGAGCAAGCCCGCTCCCGCAGGGGGGAGTAGATCCGCGGTTTCGTGGGCACAAAAAAACGGCCCGAAGGCCGTTTTGTTGTTCAGCGAGAACACTCAACCGCCGAGGTACGCCTCGCGTACTTTCGGGTCGGTCAGCAGCGCTTCACCGGTGCCTTGCATGACCACGCGGCCGTTCTCCAGAACGTACGCGCGGTCGGCGATTTTCAGTGCCTGGTTGGCGTTCTGCTCGACCAGGAACACCGTCACCCCGTCCTTGCGCAGCTGTTCGATGATGTCGAAGATCTGCTGGATGATGATCGGCGCCAGACCCAGCGACGGCTCGTCGAGCAGCAACAGCTTGGGCTTGCTCATCAGCGCGCGGCCGATGGCGAGCATTTGCTGTTCGCCGCCGGACATGGTGCCGCCGCGCTGGTTGAAGCGTTCTTTCAGGCGTGGGAAAAGTCCGAGAACCTTGTCCATCTGTTCCTGATAGTCGCCCTTGTCGGTGAAAAATCCGCCCATCGACAGGTTTTCCTCCACGGTCAGACGGGCAAACACCCGACGACCTTCCGGCACTACGGCGATGCTCTTGCGCATGATCTGCGACGAGTCCTGGCCGACCAGTTCCTCACCCATGTAGCGGATACTGCCGCTGTGTGCTTGCGGCGAACCGCAGAGCGTCATCAGCAGTGTGGACTTGCCGGCACCGTTGGCGCCGATCAGCGTGACGATCTCGCCTTGACGGACTTCGACGTTGACGCTGTGCAGGGCCTGGATCTTGCCGTAGAAGGTGGAAACGTTTTCAAACTGCAGCATTTACGCTTCCCCCAGGTAGGCTTTGATCACTTCAGGATTGTCGCGGATCTGTTCCGGCGTACCATCAGCCAGAGGCGTGCCCTGGTTGATCACGACAATGTGGTCGGAAATGCTCATGACCAGTTTCATGTCGTGTTCGATCAGCAGCACGGTGACGTTGTGCTCTTCACGCAGCACGCCGATCAGCGCCTTGAGGTCTTCGGTCTCTTTCGGGTTCAGGCCGGCGGCCGGTTCGTCGAGCATGAGAATCCGCGGGCGGGTCATCATGCAGCGGGCGATTTCCAGACGTCGTTGCTGGCCGTAGGCGAGGGTGCCGGCGGTGCGGTTGGCGAACTCTTTGAGGTTGACCTTTTCCAGCCAGTACTCGGCAAATTCCATCGCCTCGCGCTCGCTTTTGCGGAACGCCGGGGTCTTGAACAGGCCGGACAGGAAGTTGGTGTTCAAGTGACGGTGCTGGGCGATCAACAGGTTCTCGACCGCAGTCATGTCCTTGAACAAACGCACGTTCTGGAAAGTGCGCACCACGCCTTTGAGGGCGATCTTGTGGCCCGGCAGGCCTTGAATCGGCTCGCCGTCGAGCAGGATGCTGCCGCCGGTAGGCTGATAGAAACCGGTCAGGCAGTTGAACACGGTGGTCTTGCCGGCACCGTTCGGGCCGATCAGCGCAACCACCTGTTTTTCCTTGACGGTCAGCGCCACGCCGTTGACCGCTAGCAAGCCGCCGAAGCGCATGCTCAGATTGTCGACTTTAAGGATCTCGCGGCTCATTTGCGCAACTCCATGTGTGGGCGTTGCATCGGCAGCAGACCTTGTGGACGCCAGATCATCATCAGCACCATCAGCGCACCGAACATCAACATGCGGTATTCGCTGAACTCACGCATCATTTCCGGTAACAGGATCATTACGATCGCCGCCAGAATCACACCCAGTTGCGAGCCCATGCCACCCAGCACGACGATGGCGAGGATGATCGCCGACTCGATGAAGGTGAACGACTCCGGCGTCACCAGACCCTGACGCGCGGCGAAGAAGCTGCCGGCGAAACCGGCAAACGCAGCACCGAGGGTGAACGCGGAAAGCTTGATCACGGTCGGGTTCAGACCCAGCGCACGGCAGGCGATTTCGTCTTCACGCAGCGCTTCCCACGCACGGCCGATCGGCATGCGCAGCAAACGGTTGATCACGAACAGCGCGGCCAGTGCCAGCAACAGGGCAACGAGGTAAAGAAAGATCACCTTGTTTATCGAGTTGTATTGCAGGCCGAAATACTCATGGAACGTCTGCAGGCCTTCCGCCGCTTTACGCTCGAAGGTCAGGCCGAAGAACGTCGGTTTTTCGATGTTGCTGATACCGTTCGGGCCGCCGGTGATATCGGTCAGGTTACGCAGGAACAGACGGATGATCTCGCCGAAGCCGAGGGTCACGATCGCCAGATAGTCGCCGCGCAAACGCAACACCGGGAAGCCCAGCAGGAAGCCGAACGTCGCCGCCATCAGCCCGGCAATCGGCAGGCAGATCCAGAAGCTCAGGCCGTAGTAGTGCGACAGCAGCGCGTAGCTGTAGGCGCCGACGGCGTAGAAACCGACGTAACCGAGGTCAAGCAGGCCGGCCAGACCGACGACGATGTTCAGGCCCAGGCCGAGCATCACGTAGATCAGGATCAGCGTGGCGATATCCACCGCGCCACGGGAGCCGAAGAACGGCCAGACCAGGGCGAGCAGAATCAGCGCAATGATGAAATAGCGCTGGGTGGTTGGCAGGGTGAGGAAGTTGCTGGCCTTGGCCGGGATCAGCGGCATGCCCGGGGAGGAGCGCCAGGCCTTGCTGATCTGCTGGTTGAACAGCACGCGCAAAAACATCAGCACCGAGCAGATCGCGATGGTCGCGAGTACTGCAGGGCTGGTGTTGTGCACTTCCAGGTTGATGCCGACGATGGTCAGTTTCAGACCGAGTACCGGGTAGGCCACGGCCCACACCAGCAAAGCGCTGAACAGCGCCTGTTTAAGATTCCTAGTCATACTTTCTCAACCTCCGGACGGCCCAGAATGCCGGTCGGACGGAACAAGAGCACCAGAACCAGCAGGCCGAACGCGACGACGTCCTTGTACTGGTCGCCGAAGATATCGGCACCGAACGCTTCCGCTACACCGAGCACCAAACCGCCGAGCATCGCCCCCGGGATGCTGCCGATGCCGCCCAATACCGCAGCGGTGAAGGCCTTGAGGCCGACGAGGAAGCCGGCGTTCGGGTTGATCACGCCGTATTGCATGCTCAGCAGCACAGCCGCCACCGCGGCCAGCGCAGCACCGATGACAAAGGTCAGGGCGATGATGTTGTTGGTGTTGATGCCGAGCAGGTTGGCCATCTTGATGTCTTCGGCGCAGGCGCGGCAGGCGCGGCCCAGACGAGAACGGGAGATGAACAGGGTCAGGCCGAGCATGGCGATCACGGTCACTACGAACACCACGATCTGCATGTAGGAAATCAGCACTTCTTGTGCGCCACCCGGACCGAAGACGAAGTTGCCCGGGATCAGGTTGGGGATAGCTTTGTCCTTGGAGTCTTGCGCCAGCAGAACGGTGTTCTGCAGGAAGATCGACATACCGATGGCGGAAATCAGCGGGATCAGACGGTTACTGCCGCGCAGGGGGCGGTAGGCAATCCGTTCGATGCTGTAACCGTAGGAACTGGTGACGACGATGCTGGCGATAAACGCTGCGGTCATCAACAGCGGGACACTGTCGAGTCCCATCATGGTCAACCCGGCGATGGCGATGAAGGCCACGTAGGAACCGATCATGTAGACCTCGCCGTGGGCGAAGTTGATCATTCCAATGATGCCGTAAACCATCGTGTAGCCGATGGCGATCAGGGCATACATGCTGCCAACGTTGAGGCCGTTAACCAGCTGTTGGAAGAAGTGATAGAGGTCAGGCATTACAGCGCTCCTAAAAACCTGTACGCATTTCACTGGTGGAGTCATTTTCCCGCCCGGCCCCGTGGATCTCTATCCACTTCGAATCCGGGTTTTGCCAGCGAACCGCTGATGACGGTTTTGAGATTTTCAGGTGGGCAGACTGGCGGATCACGCCAGCGCGGCCCATACATTCGCAAAACAAAGCCCACGGCACGCCGTGGGCTTTATTGGCAGTCAGTCGGGCAAGGCCTTACTGAGGCGAAACTTCGGTTTTAGGTTTGCCGTTGTGCCACTCGTACACGACAAATTTGAAGTCCTTCAGGTCGCCCTTGTCGTCGAAGCTCAGGTCACCGGTCGGCGTCTTGAACGAACCGGCGTGGATGGCTTCAGCCACTTTGGTCGCGTCTTCGGACTTGGCCGCCTTGATGCCTTCGGCAATCACGGTCACCGCCGAGTAGGACGGGAACACGAACGGACCGCTCGGATCTTCTTTCTTGGCCTTGAATGCATCAGCCAGGGCAACGTTGGCCGGATCCTGATCGAAGGATTTGGGCAGGGTCACCAGCAGGCCTTCGGATGCGTCCTTGGCGATCTGGGTGATCGAGTCGTTACCCACGCCTTCCGGACCCATGAAGCGGGCCTTCAGACCTTTTTCCTGAGCCTGACGCAGGATCAGGCCCAGCTCCGGGTGGTAGCCGCCGTAGTAAACGAAGTCGACACCGGCTTGCTTGAGCTTGGCGATGATTGCGGAGAAGTCTTTGTCACCGGCGTTGACGCCTTCGAAGACGGCAACCTTGGTGCCTTTCTTCTCGAGGGTCGATTTGACGGCGGTGGCGATGCCTTCGCCGTACTGCTGTTTGTCGTGCAGCACGCCAACCACTTTCGGTTTCACGTGATCGGCGATGTAGTTGCCGGCGGCAGGGCCCTGGGCGCTGTCGAGACCGATGGTGCGGAAGATCATTTTGTAGCCACGGGCGGTGATGTCCGGGCTGGTGGCGGCCGGGGTGATCATGATCACGCCTTCGTCTTCGTAGATGTCCGAAGCTGGCTGGGTGGAACTGGAGCACAGGTGACCGACCACGAACTTGACGCCGTCGTTGACGACCTTGTTCGCTACCGCTACCGCTTGTTTCGGATCGCAGGCATCGTCGTATTCAACGGCTTGCAGTTGCTTGCCATCGACACCGCCCTTGGCGTTGATCTGCTCGATGGCCATTTTTGCGCCACTGAACTGCATGTCGCCGTACTGGGCTACTGGACCGGTTTTAGGGCCGGCAATACCGATTTTGATGGTGTCAGCTGCGAACGAATGGCTGGCAACCCCGGCCAGAACCATAGCGGCAAACAGTTTGGAAATCTGCTTAGTAGCCTTAGTCATAGTGCTCCACTCTTACTGTTGTATTTTTTAGAGTTCTGGCGCCGTAGCAGCAGAACCGGGTCAGATATCTTTGCGATACCCTCCGGAAAATGCCCCGGCAACTGTACCGGTACAGTGTAGAGCGCCGCTTGATCAACTGGGAAGCGGGCGCCACGGGGCCAAACTTGGGGGTGTCGCGTTTTTGAATGAAAGAGACAGAATTGCGGCGGGTCAATCGGGGGCGTATACCCCAAAAGGCAGCATCCATTGGCTTTCCTGCTCTTGTCGTTCAGTGCAGCGTTTTGCAACCGGGTTTTTCTGACGGACCACCAACGTTATTATTCGCGTCGATTTCTTTTCCGGACAGCTCCCCATGAATCAAGAACCTAGCACCCTCTATGCCAAGCTGCTTGGTGAAACGGCATCTATTACCTGGAAAGAGCTGGAGCCGTTCTTCGCCAAGGGTGCCCTATTGTGGGTCGACCCTGACCTCGATTTGATCGCTGCTGCCGAGGCCGTGGCATCGGACGAAGGCGAGAAAGTCGCAGCCTGGCTGGCTGAGGACAAGGTCGCCAAGCTGTCTGAAACGCGGGCGCTGGATATTTTCGAACGTGACCCGCAGTTGTGGGCGGTGGTGGTTTCTCCCTGGATTCTGATCCAGGAAAGGGCGAAGGTTTGAGCGGTTGCACCGTTTTGGTGCCTGCAGCGCCACGCCGCAAGTGTGTAGCGGAGTAGCGTGATGGCACGTTGCCGTAGAGAAACACCACGCATCACGGTGACGTAAACGTAACGGGAACAGTTTATTGAGCGGCCCGAGGGTCGCTTAATTGTTTCTGGGTGTTGAGTCAGTGAAATATGTATCGGTGCAAAGGCCCCTTCGCGAGCAGGCTCGCTCCCACAGGGGAACGCATTCCAAACGTGGAAGCGAGCCTGCTCGCGAATGGGGCGACTCGGTGCTGGATCAGACCGAGTAAGTCTTTCCGGTATGGTTATTGAGCGAAATCACCTTGGTCTTGCCAATCCGGTGACGGTAGATCTCGCGCAAGTACTTGATCGACTTCTTCACGCAATCGCGCGACAGGCGAATGTCATTGATCGAGACGAACTTGTCCTTGTCGTTGATCAGCTCGCGGTACTTCTTCTCATACATCGGTTTGATCGCGTACCAGTTGGTGTCGAGGATCTTCGCCGGGTTTTCGAATTCGTTGAGCAGGTCGTCGATCCGCGCTTCGTCGAAGTCTTCCTGAATGATGAAGTCGAGGATCGAGTTGTCCAGTGTCTCGTCGAAACGGTACGGATTCTTCGCAAAGCAGCGCTTGATGAACGCCACGATCAGCGTGAGGAAGTCGTCCGACAGGCACGGGCTTTTGGCGATCAGGGTGGTCAGCGACAGGTTGGCCGAAGCGCCGATCACCAGCGCGTAGCGCTTGAGCGTGGTGTTGGGGAACAGGCTGTTGAGGTGGGTCTTCAACCGGTTCAGGTCCATGTACGACAGTTTGTAGTCTTTGGGCAGCGAGACGATCGACACCACCGACGAGCAATTCTTGAAGAAATGCAGGTCGTGCAGGGCGGCGGCGTCGTAGCCGGAATTCTTGTACTGCTCAAGCGAAGCGCGATAACGCTTGGATTCGATCGGCAGCAGGCTGATGCCTTCGATGGCCTGGGTGACCTTGTTGAAGTGCGGCAGGTCGATCGAACGGAAAAACAGATCGTCGATGTTCAGGCGCTGCGGCTCTTTATCAAAGACCTTGAACTTGTCGCTGCTCGGCGGCGGGGTTTCCGGCACCACCGATTCGGCGTAGGCAATCGCCACGGGTCCGGCCAAGCTCATGAACAGGTCGTTGGCATCCAGGCGGATGGTTTCGCCAATGTCGATGCCGGCGCGGCGGAAGTAGTTCTGGTCGTAGTCAGTGGTGACTGCCTGCGCTGTCAGAATGTTGAAGATCTGCTGCGATATGTACTGGTTGGCGTGCTTCTCCATGGCATTGACGTCAATGTTCTGGATGTTGCCGTCATCGCTTTCTTCGGCGTAACGCATGATGTCGTTGGAAATCAGCATCATCGCGTTCCACGGGCGGATACGCCCCATCACGCTGGCTTCGCTGCTGTCTTCGTTGGCGAAGTTGTAGGAGAAATCCCATTCTTCCGACAGGTATTTGCACAGCAGGCGCCCGGCGTTGATGTGCAGCGCCTCGGACATTTCGCTGCGGTGGTCGGAAATGTTCGGCAGCACGCAGATGCCGCTGGTGAAGATCGGTTCGAACACAAACGAATGACCGCTTTTGCCGTCATGCTCATCCATCGGCTTGGTGTCGAACGTCTTGTTCATGTACGAGTGCTGCTGGGCCAGACCGAACTCCGAGGCCATGCCCGAACCGGTACCGCCGCCGGCACTGAAAATCGAAAAGTACAGGCGCGACTGGTTGGCCTTGATCCCGCAGCTGTCGATCAGGTACGAGTGGATCATTTTCCAGTCGGGGCTGGAAAAGCGCTGGGTGTCCTTGTTGAGGATGATCTTCGCCAGGTACTGGCCGAGGATCGGCGCGTTACCGGCGCCACCGGCGTGGACTTCGGACAGGTCCATGATCTTCATCTTGCTGTAGTCGCGCAGGAAGCCGCTTTTTTCGCCCTTGCGCGAAAAACGGATGCGCCCGGCGATGTCTTTGTCGAGGTCGCCGAGCATCACCAGCGGTTCGACCAGAAACACCGGTTTGGTCGATTTGCCGGTGCCGATGCGCAGGTTGTTCTTGATCCACTGCGCCGGGCTGTAGCCCTTGTCGGCCAGACGTCGATCGGCCGGGCGGTCTTCGTTGTTGAATTCGTTGAGGTAGAACTTGCGCGCGTTGTACACCAGCTCCGCCACGTCGAGGGCGATATTGGAGCCGCAGCGACCGAGGCCGATCAGGCACACCGAAGGGAATTCCTGGTCGCTGTGCTGCTCGTTGTCGCCTTCCTGATGCGCCGGGCGCGGGAACACCGAATCGCGCAGGCCGTCGAGGTTATCGAGGATACGGTCGGTGTTGGTTTCGGTGAAATACAGGTATTGCTGGGTCGACAGCGGGCGCGAAGGCTGCGCAGCTCGTGCTAATGACGCGCTGTTCGCGGCGGGGCTGAGGGTCAGATCGGCTGTAGCACTGGCGGGATTGTTTTTGGAGGTCATGGTGCGCCATTTGGACTGGGTTGGCCCGCCGAGCAGTGCCGGCGAACCTCACGGAATAAGATCTCGCGTCTTGTGTGCGCGAATACGGCCCGGGCGTCGTGGTGCTGGCTGTGTGATCGCCGGGCGGAATCCTTTCCTGATCGTTGATGAATCGGCCATGATTCGGTGATCTTTAATCGAAAAGAGGCAAAATGATGTCAACGCTACCTTCGTTGGGGTTTGCCGGAATCGGCTTGATGGGCCTGCCCATGTGCCAGCGTTTGCTGGCTGCGGGTTACCCGTTGACGGTGTGGAACCGCAACCCGGACAAGTGCGCGCCGCTGGTTGCGGCGGGCGCCCGGCCAGTGGCGAGCCCCGCCGAACTCTGCGCACATGCCGACATTGTCATGCTGTGCCTGGCCGATACCGCTGTGGTGCGTGAAGTGGTGTTTGGCGCTGACGGCGTCGCCGAAGGTGGGAAAAACGGCCAGTTACTGGTGGATTTCTCCAGTCTTGAACCGACCGCCACTCGTGAGATGGCCGCAGCGCTGGCCGATAAAACCGGTATGGCCTGGCTCGACTCCCCGGTGTCCGGCGGCGTGGTCGGAGCTGAAGCCGGCAGTCTGGCAATCATGGTCGGCGGTGCGGCGGCGGATCTTGAGCGCGTGCGCCCGGTGCTGCTCAATCTGGGGCAGCGCGTCACGCACATGGGCGGCATCGGCGCAGGGCAAGTGACCAAGGCCTGCAACCAGATGATCGTCGCCTGCAATGCGTTGGTGATCGCCGAAGTGGTGGCGTTGGCCGAGCAGGCGGGGGTCGATGCTCGTCTGATCGCTGAGGCGCTGGCCGGTGGTTTTGCCGATTCCAGACCGTTGCAGATCCTCGCCCCACAAATGGCCGAGAGCCGTTTCGAACCGATCAAGTGGCATGTGCGCACGCTGCTCAAGGATCTCGACACGGCGGTGAAATTTTCCCGCGAACAGGGTTCGGCGACGCCGATCAGCGGATTGGCCGCACAATTGATGCGCCTGCATGGGGCGCAAGGCTTTTTAGCGCAGGATCCAGCGACACTGGTGCAAATGTATCGCGCGCCAGACTCAACGGATTGACGCCGAGGACGGGTTTGCGCTGATTGATTTCATCCAGCACCGCGCGTAATTCGTCCAGTGGCACCGGGCGGCTGAGCAGATAACCCTGAATGAAATCGCAGCCCGAACGCTCGAGAAACTCATACTGCTCCAGGCTCTCGACGCCCTCGGTGACCACCTGCAAATGCAGGGTGTGAGCCATGACGATGATCGCCTGGACGATTTCCATGTCCGCCGTGGCGGTGGGGATGTCGAGGATGAACGAACGATCAATCTTCAGGGTGTTCAGCGGCAGACGCTTGAGGTAGGCCAGCGACGAATAGCCAGTGCCGAAATCGTCGATCGACAACGACACGCCGAGGGCGCGGATCTGCCGCAGCAGCACCAGGGTGTTGGCGATATTGCCCATCAAAGCGTTTTCGGTGACCTCCAGTTCCAGGCGTTCCGGCGCGACACCGGCGGTGCGCAACGCGTGCTCGATCTCCTCGGCCAGTTCTTCGCGAGCCAGGTTCAGCGGCGAGCAGTTCCAGGCGATTTTCACTTCGGCACAACCGTGGCGCGACAGCTCGCCGAGATCCTTGCAGGCGCGGCGCAGCACCCAGTTGTCCAGCTCGGCGATCAAGCCGTTGTTCTCGGCAATACCGATAAAGCGGTCAGGAGTCAGCAAGCCGTGAACCGGATGCTGCCAGCGAATCAGCGCTTCGAGCTTGGTCACGCGTCCGGTTTTCAGTTCGAAAATCGGTTGGTAGTACAGCATCAACGCGTTGTCTTCCCGTAGCGCACTGCGCAGTTCTTCTTCCAGTTGCAGCTCGAAACTGGCGCGGGTTTTCAGGCTGGAATTGAAGAAATGCAAGCCGTTGCGCCCGGCGCCCTTGGATTGGTACAGGGCCAGGTCGGCGTGCTTGAGCAGCTCTTCGCAGGTGCTACCGTCTTCGGGAAACAGACTGATGCCGATGCTGGTGGTCATCACCATGCGTCGGCCAGCCAGTTCGATCGGCTCTTTCATCTTGTGCATGATGCGCTGCGCCATGCCGCGCGCCTCTTCGCGGTCGCGCAGGCTGATGAGGATGCAGAATTCGTCCCCGCCAAATCGTGCGACCACGTCTTCGTGGCTGCGCACCGAGCTTTTGATGTGCTGGGCGATGACTTTGAGCAGCGCGTCACCGGCGTCATGTCCGAGGCTGTCATTGATGCGCTTGAAGTGGTCGATGTCGAGAAACATCACCGCGAGCATGCCGCCCTCGCTGGTTTTCTGGCTGAGCTTCTCGGCGAACATCTGGTTGAAGCCTCGGCGATTGATCAGGTTGGTCAGCGCGTCGTAATTGGCCGCTTGCTGCAAAGACATGCGCGCCTGATCGAGCTGACTGAGCAGGGCATTGACCCGGCGCAGATCGTTGTCCTTGTTCTGCAGTTTCTTGTCGGCGAGGGCGGCGCTGATCGCACTGCCGAGAATGAGCAGGATGATCAGCGCCACGGTCAAGCCCAGTTGCAAATGCCCGGCTTCGCCGCCGCTCGCTGCCAGGGCACCCTCGGGAAGCACCAGATCCAGCGCAGCCATGCCGGTGAAGTGCATGCTGATGATGCCGGCGCCGAGAATCAGCGCAGCGCTGTATTTGAGCAATTGATGCGCCACGCCGCTGCCTTCGCTGAGATAACGGGCCACCCACAGCGCGGCGAAACTGGCGCCGATGGCAATGAAAACCGAGAGCGCGAACAGCCCTGGCTGATAGTAGGCGGTGGCGCTCGATTTCATGGCCGCCATGCCGACGTAATGCATGCCGGCGATACCCAGGCCAATGACAAGCGCAGTTTTCAGGCAACGCAACGCGCTGGGCTGCACCTCGCTCAGGGTGTGCATGGCCAGCCAGGAAGCGAGCAGGGCGATCAGCAAGGAAAAAAGGGTGACGCCGAGGTCGTACTGAATGTCGATCGGTGTCTGGAAAGCCAGCATGCCAATGAAGTGCATGGCCCAGATGCCGCCGGCCAGACAGGTCGCGCCGATCCAGCGCCAGATTCGCCGCGACCCCGGATCTTCGGCATGCACGACGCGCTCGGCCATGTCCAGGGTGGCGAAGCTCGCCGCGCAAGCGACCAGATAGGCCACCATTACCAACAAAGGGTTGTGGCTGCAGTCGAGGAGAATCTGCCCACTCGCCGGCAGCTCGGCAACAAACTGCAAACCAAGCCACTCCATAGCATGCCCCGTCTCGGATTCATCTGGCCCGTGCGTTAATCAATGCAGGCGAATGAAGGGAGTATAGAGGCGGTTTTCAGGCTGCAAGGCGTAGTGGCACATTGGTGGTAATGATTTTGCCATTAGCCTCATCGCGTTTTGCGCTAAGGCTCAGGCGATACGCTCCAGCGGCAGTTCGTTCCAGTGTGGCGGCAAGGGTGGCAGGCCATGCGCGGCGCGGGCCTTGTCGCAGTCGGGGTTGTGCTCGCCGTTCTCCCACGACGCCTCGAACTCGCGGCAGGTGCTCGAACGTTGGTCATAGATCGTGCAGGCCACCGCGCTGCCGACCTCACCCGCCAGAGACGTGCAGCGCGTCGGCTTGCGGTCGGTACCGATCATGGCTACCCGGCTCGGAGTGATCTGCGCGACCAGTTCATCGGGCACCGTCCCGCCAGCGGATGAGCACTCACCCCAGAAAAAAGACACGCGAAAATGGGAACAGCAGGCACCGCAATTCAGACACGGACTGGCTTCGGACATGGGCGGGGGTATCAAAGGGATTGATCGGAAGATCCGGACGGATCCGGCGGCCATTCTAGGCTTTGCCATGGCGTTGGGAAGGGGGGCGCGAAACTATTTTTTTGTCGCCGTATTTCGCAGCGAAAGCCCCGTATGCCGGGGGAATCCTGACTTATCAAAGGCTTACGTTTCGTTACAGTGCGATGGGCCGATATCAGGCTGGCGAATGATGACAGACAGCCCCCGCGCGGCTGACTAGATTGCAGGTTCCGGGCTCGACGCGCTGGCAGTGAAGCCCCATAACAAGAAAGAGACGGACCCATGCAGAACTCGACCCAAGCGGCGAATGCCTGGCGCATTCTGTTCCTGCTGTTCCTCGCCAACCTGTTCAATTTCTTCGACCGCACCATCCCGGCGATCATCATCGAACCGATCCGCATGGAATGGCACCTCAGCGACTTTCAGCTGGGCATCATCGGCACTGCGTTCACCATCGTTTACGCCATTGCCGGCCTGCCACTCGGGCGCATGGCCGACACCGGGTCACGCAGCAAACTGATGGGCTGGGGCCTGGCGACCTGGAGTGCGCTGACTGCAGTCAACGGTATGGTCGGCAGTTTCTGGAGTTTCCTCATCGTGCGCATGGGCATCGGCATCGGCGAAGCCAGTTACGCACCAGCGGCCAACTCGCTGATCGGCGACCTGTTTCCCGCGCACCGTCGGGCGCGCGCAATGGGCATCTTCATGCTCGGCCTGCCGCTGGGGCTGCTGCTGGCGTTCTTCACCATCGGCGCGATGGTCAAGGCCTTCGACAGTTGGCGCGCGCCGTTCTTCATCGCCGCTGTGCCGGGATTGATCCTGGCGATTTTCATGTTTTTCATCAAAGAGCCAAAACGCGGCGCGGCAGAAGCGGTGCAGGTCTCGCAAGAGAAGGTCGACAAACCGATCCGCCGCGTCCTCGCCGTGCCGACCTTCCTCTGGCTGGTAATGGCCGGGCTGTGCTTCAACTTCGCGACCTATGCCTGCAACTCGTTTCTGGTGCCGATGCTGCAGCGCTATTTCCTTATGCCATTGCAGGAAGCGGCGGTGGCCACCGGCGTGATCGTCGGCGTGACCGGGCTGGTCGGGCTGACCCTCGGCGGCTGGATCGCTGACAAGATTCACCAGCGTTTCGCCAGCGGGCGGTTGTTGTTTGCCGCGTTCAGTCTGATCATTTCGACCCTGTGCACGGCGTGGGCGCTGCATGCCGGGCGCATCGAGATCGGTGTGTTCGTCGCGGTGTTCAGCGTCGGCTGGCTGTTCGCGTACAACTTCTATACCTGCGTGTACACGGCGATTCAGGACGTCGTCGAACCACGCCTGCGGGCGACCGCGATGGCGTTGTTCTTTGCCGGTCTGTATCTGCTCGGTGGCGGATTGGGGCCAGTGGTGGTGGGGGGGCTTTCGGATCACTTCGCGCACACGGCGATGCTGTCGGCGGGGGCGGAGCAAATGACCGAAGCGTTCAAGGCTGTCGGCCTGCACGACGCGATGTACCTGATTCCGGTGGCGCTGTTTCTGACCATGGTGTTTCTGTTTCTGGCTTCGCGGTGTTTTGTGCGGGACGCGCAGCGGATGAAGGAGGGGTTGGTGGCGGTGGTTGAGCCTGAGGTTACAGCGGCGACTGCTTAAGAACAAAAGATGATCGTTCCCACGCTCCGCGTGGGAATGCCTCAAGGGACGCTCGGCGTTCCAGCTTCGGTAGGGACGCGGAGCGTCCCGGGCTGTATTCCCACGCAGAGCGTGGGAACGATCGGCCCGCAGCACTGCGGGCCTCTTGGTTTTCAGCGGTGGAGCGGGGCGATTAGCCCGCTACCAGCACCCGAATCGCTTCCAGACGCAACGCTGCCTTGTCCAGCATCGCCAGACCCTGCTCACGTTGAGTGCGCAACGCGTCCAGTTCGCTGTCGCGCACGGTCGGGTTGACTGCTTGCAACGCGGTCAGGCGCGCCAGTTCTTCGTCGGTGTCGGCGGCCAGGCGGCGGCGCGCTTCGGCCACACGCTCGGCGTGACGCGGGGCGATCTTGTCTTCGCCGGCGTTGATCCGTGGTGTCAGCTGATCGCGCTGGGCCTGGATGAACTTGTTGGCGCTGGCGCGCGGCACGCTTTCCAGCTGATCGTTGAGGGTTTCGAACGACACCCGTGGCGACAGGTCATTGCCATTGGCATCGAGCAGGCAGCGCAGCGCCGCCGGTGGTAGGTATCGGCCCAGTTGCAGCGAACGCGGTGCGACCACTTCGCTGACGTAGAGCAATTCGAGCAACACGGTGCCCGGCTTCAGCGCCTTGTTCTTGATCAGCGCGACGGCGGTGTTACCCATCGAACCGGACAGCACCAGGTCCATGCCACCCTGCACCATCGGGTGTTCCCAGGTGATGAACTGCATGTCTTCGCGCGACAGCGCCTGGTTACGGTCGTAGGTGATGGTCACGCCTTCGTCGTCGCCCAGCGGGAAACTGGCGTCGAGCATCTTCTCGCTCGGCTTGAGGATCAGGGCGTTTTCCGAATGGTCTTCGCTGTCGATGCCGAACGCGTCGAACAGGGTTTCCATGTAGATCGGCAGGGCGAACTGGTCGTCCTGCTCGAGAATCGCCTCGACCAGCGCTTCACCTTCGCCAGCGCCGCCGGAATTCAATTCCAGCAGACGGTCGCGACCGGTGTGCAACTCGGCTTCCAGACGTTCACGCTCGGCGCGTGCTTCGTCGATCAGCGCTTGCCACTCGCCGTCGTCGGCTTCCTCGAGCAGCGGCAGCAGGCGCGGGCCGAACTGATGCTGCAAAGCGTTGCCGGTCGGGCAGGTGTTGAGGAATGCGTTCAGCGCTTCGTGGTACCACTGGAACAGGCGCTCTTGCGGGCTGGTTTCCAGGTACGGCACGTGCAATTCGATGATGTGCTTCTGGCCGATCCGGTCGAGACGACCGATGCGCTGCTCGAGCAGGTCCGGGTGCGATGGCAGATCGAACAGCACCAGATGGTGAGCGAACTGGAAGTTGCGACCTTCACTGCCGATTTCCGAGCAGATCAGCACCTGCGCGCCAAACTCTTCATCGGCGAAGTAGGCGGCGGCGCGGTCACGCTCGAGGATGTTCATGCCTTCGTGGAACACCGTGGCCGGGATGCCGGAGCGCACGCGCAGGGCGTCCTCCAGGTCCATCGCGGTTTCGGCGTGGGCGCAGATCACCAGCACTTTGGTGCGCTTGAGCATTTTCAGCTGATCGATCAGCCACTCGACACGCGGATCGAATTTCCACCAGCGCTCTTCTTCGCTGGCCTCCGGCTGCGCCTGGAAGCTGACTTCCGGGTACAGCTCGGCGTGTTCGCCCAGCGGCAGCTCGAGGTATTCGTCCGGGCACGGCAGCGGGTACGGGTGCAGTTTGCGCTCCGGGAAACCCTGCACGGCGGCGCGCGTATTACGGAACAACACGCGGCCGGTGCCGTGGCGATCAAGCAGCTCACGGACGAGGCGGGCGCTGGCTTCGGTATCGCCATCGTTGACTGCCGTCAGCAGGGCTTCGCCTTCGTTGCCGAGGAAACCGTGAATGGTCTTGTGCGCCTCGGCCGAGAGACGGCCCTCGTCGAGCAGTTCCTGCACGGCTTCGGCCACCGGGCGATAGTTGTCGCTCTCGGCGCGGAAAGCGGCCAGGTCGTGGAAACGGTTCGGGTCGAGCAGGCGCAGACGGGCGAAGTGGCTGTCCTGACCGAGTTGTTCCGGGGTGGCGGTGAGCAGCAGCACGCCGGGGATGACCTCAGCCAGTTGCTCGACCAGCGAGTATTCCGGGCTGGCTTTTTCTTCGTGCCAGACCAGGTGGTGGGCTTCGTCGACCACCAGCAGATCCCAACCGGCTGCGAACAGTGCATCCTGCGCCTTTTCGTCGTCGACCAGCCATTCCAGCGCGACCAGCGCCAGTTGCGTGTCTTCGAACGGGTTGGTGGCATCGCTTTCGATGAAGCGTTCTTCGTCGAACAGCGCGACCTGCAGGTTGAAACGGCGGCGCATCTCCACCAGCCACTGATGCTGGAGGTTTTCCGGAACCAGAATCAGCACGCGGTTGGCGCGGCCGGACAACAGTTGGCGATGGATGACCAGCCCGGCCTCGATGGTTTTACCCAGACCCACTTCGTCTGCCAGCAGTACGCGGGGGGCGATACGGTCGGCGACTTCACGGGCGATGTGCAACTGGTGCGCGATCGGTTGTGCACGAACACCGCCCAGGCCCCAGAGCGAGGACTGCAACTGGCGGCTGGTGTGTTCCAGGGTGTTGTAGCGCAGGGAGAACCACGGCAGCGGATCGATCTGGCCGGCGAACAGGCGGTCGCTGGCCAGGCGGAACTGAATGAAGTTCGACAGCTGGGTTTCCGGCAGCGTGACGACCTCGTTCTGCCCGTTGAGGCCGTGATAGACCATCAGCCCGTCGACGTCGTCGACCTGCTGCACGGTCATCTTCCAGCCTTCAAAATGGGTGATGGAGTCGCCGGGCGAGAATCGCACGCGGGTCAGGGGCGCATTCCGTAGCGCGTACTGGCGGGTTTCGCCAGTGGCCGGGTAAAGCACGGTCAACAAGCGGCCGTCCTGTGCCAGAACGGTGCCTAAACCAAGCTCTGCTTCGCTGTCACTGATCCAGCGTTGCCCCGGTTGATACTGCTGCGCCATGCTGCCTGACTCCCACCTTGAAAAAGCGGGCTATCTTAACGGAATGCGGGCTTCAGGCCAAAGAAATACTGGGGTAGGAGCTGCCGAAGGCTGCGATCTTTTGATCTGTGGGAACACTTGGGTTTTGCGTTGTCCCATGAAAGATCGCAGCCTGCGGCAGCTCCTGCGGGTGCGAGGTGCATCACACAATTGCGACAGGCGGCTCAAGGCGCCTTCACCCCAGCCGATAGCCTGCAGACAGGAGACCTTTATATGTTGCCACCGATGCTCCCCTTGAGCGCTGTGCCGATCACTTCCCAGCAGGATCCGATCCGCCAGCGGCCGGACATCCCGCCGGTGGTGCCGGTGCAGGAGAGCTCCAACGAAAGCACGATCGATCTGCAAAAGCGCGATCCCGAAGAGGATCGGCTGCTGGCGCGCGAAGAACAACGTCGCCAGCAGGAACGTGATCGTCGGCGTCGCGAGGCGGATGAAGATCCCGAAGAGCATCTGGCCGTGCCAGGCACTGAGCTCAATGCCGACAACACCGTGCCGGTAGTGCCGCTGATAGACGATCAGCCGCGTCAGGGGCTGTGGGTCGACATCGAGATTTGAGTGGTGACTGGTCAGCGCCTGCGCCACGCGGCATGATTGGCGCAATCCTGCCGGTGACGGCAGCTGTGATCTCTTTTGCGATGTGCCGGACGCCATGAGCCAAGACGACAAACTGATCGACCTCAGCACCGAACGCGCCAAGCGCGTGCATGACCTCAACGAGAAACGCTTGAACGAAGTGCGCAACGCCTTCGAGCAAGCCATGCCGTTGGGAAAAACCAGGAAAAAGTCGAAGAACAAGCCGAAAAAGCGTTGATCTCCCCCTGCATCCGTTGATGCAGGTCAGTTATTTCCCCTCCTTTGATTCCCTTCTTTGCGAATATTGATCCCGGTCAATAGGTGCGCCTGTGTGTTTGTTAATTTGAATCCATCGCAGCAAAGCAGGGCCAGGAGGCCAGTCATGTTTTTCGATAACGTGGTGTTTGCCGGGGTTCTCACGGTGGGGCTCATGGTGCTGTTTTTTGCAGGGTTTGGATTTTTTATCTGGAAGGATGCGCATAAGCGGCGCAAGTGAGTTCTTCTGGATTTGATGGGCACGCAAGGCATTTTGGGGCGACTTCGGTTGCCCTTTTTTTTTGGCCGTGGCGGCCTGTGGGCCGACCAGGCTCTTGGGGTTTTGGGTGAATATCCGTTGCTGCGGTAACGGCGGCTTAGGGTTCCGCCCTTACGGCGGGTCACCTTTTTCAAACGCCAAAAAGGTAACCCAAAACGCTTGCTCCTACGTTCGGCCCTCGCAAGCTCGGGTCCCTTCGCTCCGGGATCGATCCGGGCGCAGCGGCTACGGTTTGCTTCGCTGCACCTCCTTCCGCTGTGTCTGGCTGCGCCAGACGGTCGCTGCGCTCCCACGCCCGGATCAATCCCTCCACTCAGCCTTCCGACGTCGCCGGTGGATCAAGATCAAGAGCACTCGAGCTTGCGCTCATTGTGTAGGAGCTGCCGAAGGCTGCGATCTTTTGATCTGGCTTTTCCGTGGGAGCGAGCCTGCTCGCGAATGCGGCCTGACAGCCGACCTGTTTCTTGAGGTTGTACCCGATCCATCTGTAGGAGCTGCCGAAGGCTGCGATCTTTTGATCTGGCTTTTGCGTTGGCTTTTGATCTTTTTGCCCCTTCGGCAGGCTTCGTTACGGGATCGGTCGACGTCTTGAAGAGTGAAACGCTGTAAAAGCGAAAGCATAAGCAGCCGTTACGGTAGCAATGGATATGCTCCCATTCCCCAATAACAAAAAAGGCGTGATCCTCACGAATCACGCCTTTTCCAATCAACAGCTAACGATCAACTACCCAAAGCCTTCGAAGCCAACCAGAACAACCCGGCCGACAGCGCCACAGTCGCTGGCAAGGTCAACACCCAAGCCAGCAAGATGGTCTTGACCGTGCCACCCTGCAGGCCGCTTTTGTTGGCAACCATGGTTCCGGCCACACCCGAAGACAACACGTGAGTGGTCGACACCGGCAGGCTGAAAATGTTGGCCATGCCGATCAGACTCGCGGTGGTGATCTGCGCCGACATGCCCTGCGAATAGGTCATGCCCTGCTTGCCGATCTTCTCGCCAATGGTCAGCACCACGCGTTTCCAGCCAACCATGGTGCCCAGGCCCAGTGCCAGGGCGACCGCCAGAATCACCCAGAACGGGGCGTATTCGGTGGTGGTGGTCAGGTCTTTGCGCAGCTTGTCCAGGTCGGCCTTTTCACGGGCTTCCAGACCAGGCAGCTTGCCGACCTTCTTCGCTGTGTCGTCCAGGCAGAGCAGGTAGCGACGCACTTCGATGCGGCTGTCCGACGACAGCGAATGATAGTCCGCCACACCTTTAAGCGTGTGCAGCAGGGCGCTGATGGTCGGTTCGGTCTGCTGCGGGTTGCAGCGGAATTTCTCCGGCAGGTCGCCTTCCACGCTTTTGCCCAGCGCCAGGAACTCACCCAGCGAATCGGCGTTGCGCTGGTAGAACTGGCTCAGGTGCAAGGTGGCGTCGCGGGTGCGTTCGATCTGGTAGGTGGTGCTGTTCAGATCGAGTACGAACTGCGCCGGCACGATACCGATCAGCACCAGCATGATCAGGCCGATGCCTTTCTGGCCATCGTTGGAGCCGTGCACGAAGCTCACGGCCATCGCCGAGATCACCAGAACCAGGCGGTTCCAGAACGGAGGGTGCTTTTTATCGTCGATCTTGCGGCGCTGTTCCGGCGTCTTGTGCATCTTCGACAGCGGGCGCCACCATTTCAGGCCGATCAGCACCAGCGCGGCGATGAGGAAACCGGCCATCGGCGAGAACACCAGCGAGGCGCCGATATCGATCGCTTTCTGCCAGTTCACGCCATCTCTCAACGGGATGTCGTTGATCAGTGCGTTGGCCAGGCCGACACCGAGGATCGAGCCGATCAGGGTGTGCGAGCTGGAAGCCGGGATACCGAAGTACCAGGTGCCCAAATTCCAGGCGATTGCCGCGGCGAGCAACGAGAACACCATCGCCAGGCCATGGCCGGTGTTCACATTGATCAGCAGTTCAACCGGCAGCAAGTGGACGATGGCATACGCCACGCCCACGCCGCCCAGCAGCACGCCGAGGAAATTGAACACACCGGAAAAGAACACCGCCAAGTGCGGCGGCATGGCTTTGGTGTAGATAACAGTGGCTACCGCGTTAGCGGTGTCATGAAATCCATTGATGAACTCGAAGGCGAGGACAAACGTCAGGGCGAGCAAGAGGCTCACAAGCACCCAAGCATCCAGTCCGCTGAATAAATCGATCATGAAGGTTTTCTGACCCGGTCGTAAGGGGGCGCGATTATGCCAGAAAAGACAGGAAATCGATGCCCCGTCTGCTCACTGGTCACACCCTTCTTCGATTTAATTTGTTGCAGGGCGTGAAAACCAAGCAGCACGCAGGGTTTTTCAAGTCTTTGATTTTATTGGATAAAGAAGATCTTTAAGCCAATTTTTCTGATATCTCAAAGGCACAAACGCTTGTCTGAAATATCTCTGAAACCTGTGGGACGCTCGTTCATAAGCCGCAGAACAGCGATGCAGCCGCTGCCCGCGGTTAGCGGGCGCGCGAGGTGTCGTCTTCCACCGCGCTGTGGCTCAGGCGGACGCCGACTTTCGATTGCTCAACCGCCGTGGCTCATGGCTCTTCGGCTTTGAGTTCCTTTTCGATCTTTTCGATTTCCTGCTTGAACACCTGATCCTGGACGGTAGGGCGCTTGCGCCATGCCTTGCGTTCCGGTTCCGGCTGAGCGGCGTAGGTGGTGACTTCCCCGCCGTAAACTTCCTTGTAACGTTGTTCCTGGCGCTCTAGTTCCGCGCGCAGTTCGTCTTTTGTCACGGTGCTACCTGTATGAGTTGAATTGAATATCCGGTGAAACACACTGCAACGAGTCAATTGAGCGAGCCCGCCAGTCATCCACAGCCCGATAGGGCGCGGAGACATTGCAGAGGCGATCAAGACTTCCGTGTTACAGGCGGCTACGGCACCGGATAAAAACTGACGCAGCATCAGTTTCCTGTTTCAGCGAGCGCTGGCGTTGCATGTGTAATGGGCGCCGGACGCTGGCCGGAGCTGAGACGAAGGGCCTCGTGTCAGCAGATCGCGGGCCTTTGATTAAAGCGCCGCGAACAGGGTGCATTATAGCGGTCGATTCGGGAATGACTATCTTTGCCAAGTTAAAAAGGGTTCTGAATGTGTGATGGTTTTGTGGCTGGCAACTTTTCCCGGTAGTTAAGTGTAACGACAGCGTTATAGAACAGGCGTTCTGTTTTTGGCGCCAGTAACTAGAACAACTAAGTTGCGAGCGCAATCGCTGAAGTCGAGCCAACTCGAGAGGAGGAGGGTACTGTGCTCGATTGCGATTATCGGTCGCCGGTTCGATAATCGCCCAATGTTGGCGCCCCGGTGCTTGTGCATCGCGCGGCGAGCCGTTTGACTAGGCATCGATGCGTGCCGGACAAGGACAAGAAATGAACGATCAAATGCGCAACTCTTTCACATCGGTGGCGCCGCCCATCGTCGCCTCGCCGGCCAAGCGCATTCAGGCGCTGACGGGTGATCCGGATTTCATGACCTCGCTGGCCCGTGGTCTGGCGGTGGTGCAGGCGTTTCAGGAACGCAAACGCCACCTCACCATCGCGCAGATCAGCCACCGCACGGAAATCCCCCGCGCCGCCGTGCGCCGTTGCCTGCACACGCTGATCAAGCTCGGCTACGCCACCACCGACGGACGCACCTATTCGTTGCTGCCCAAAGTGCTGACCCTCGGCCATGCCTATCTGTCCTCGACGCCGCTGGCGGTTTCCGCCCAGCCCTATCTCGACCGCATGAGCGAGCAACTGCACGAAGCCTGCAACATGGCGACGCTGGAGGGCGATGACATTCTTTATATCGCTCGTTCGGCGACCACCCAGCGATTAATCTCGGTTGACCTTTCGGTCGGCGGGCGGCTACCGGCGTATTGCACGTCGATGGGGCGCATTCTGTTGGCGGCGCTGGACGACACATCCCTGGGCGAATACCTCGACCACGCCGAACTGGTGGCCAAGACCAGCCGCACCATTCATACCCCCGACGCGTTGCTCGAATGTCTGCAGCAGGTGCGGCAGCAGGGCTGGTGCATTGTCGATCAGGAACTGGAACAGGGCCTGCGCTCGATCGCCGTGCCGGTGTACGACGCCTCCGGGCAAGTGGTCGCGGCGCTGAATGTCAGCACCCACGCCGGGCGGGTCAGTCGCGCCGAGCTGGAGCAGCGCTTTCTGCCGGGCCTGCTCAGCGCCAGTCGTGACCTCAGTGCGCAGTTGTTCGCCTGATGAACCTGTTCGATAAACGCACAGTGTTGCGTTTATCGAATTGACGCTAAAACCCCCGGATCATTAATGTCGCGGCAGCGTCATCCGGGGCTGATGTGAATGAGCCCGCCGGACTGTCGACCTCGATAATAATGACAAGAGGCAACTCACCATGCGCCCGATCCTCAGCTGTCCTGATTTCACCCGTTGTTGCCGGGTTCTGCGCAACGCCTGATTACAACCTTCTATTGTTGTGACCGTGCCTTGCTTTGGCCGGCCGCCGTTCGACTGCGTTTTTGCGTGGAATAAAAATAATGAACCAGCCTCAGTCCGCTGTGGGTAACTGCCTCGACGTGCAGACCTTCATCAACGCCCAACCGATCTCGCGCTATCAGTGGCGGGTGGTGATCCTGTGTTTCCTGATCGTATTTCTCGACGGCCTCGACACCGCCGCCATGGGCTTCATTGCCCCGGCGCTGTCGCAAGACTGGGGCATCGACCGCGCCAGCCTCGGCCCGGTGATGAGTGCTGCGCTGATCGGCATGGTCTTCGGTGCACTCGGCTCCGGCCCTTTGGCTGACCGCTTTGGGCGAAAAGTCGTACTCGTCGGTGCGGTAATTCTGTTCGGCGGTTTCAGCCTGGCCTCGGCGTATAGCACCAACGTCGAACAACTGCTGGTGTTGCGCTTCCTCACAGGCCTGGGTCTCGGCGCAGGCATGCCCAACGCCACGACGCTGCTCTCGGAATACACCCCCGAGCGCAAGAAATCGCTGCTGGTGACCAGCATGTTCTGCGGCTTCAACCTCGGCATGGCCGGCGGCGGTTTCATCTCGGCAAAACTGATCCCGGCGTTCGGCTGGCATGCGCTGCTGATGATCGGCGGCATCCTGCCGTTGATTCTCGCGGTGGTGCTGCTGTTCTGGCTGCCGGAATCGGCGCGCTATCTGGTGGTGCGCAACCGTGGCACCGACAAAGTGCGTAAAACTCTCGCACCCATCGACCCCGTCACCGTCGCTCAGGCTGCGAGCTTCAGCGTGCCGGAACAGAAAACCGTCAAGGCACGCAATGTCTTTGCGGTGATCTTCTCCGGCACCTACAGCACCGGCACGCTGTTGTTGTGGCTGACCTACTTCATGGGTCTGGTGATCGTGTATCTGCTGACCAGTTGGCTGCCGACGCTGATGCGTGACAGTGGCGCGAGCATGGAACAGGCCGCATTCATCGGAGCGCTGTTCCAGTTTGGCGGGGTGCTGAGCGCAGTCGCGGTGGGCTGGGCGATGGACCGCTTCAATCCGCACAAGGTCATCGGCATCTTCTACCTGCTGGCCGGGGTGTTTGCCTACGCGGTAGGGCAGAGCCTGGGCAATATCACCCTGCTGGCGACACTGGTGCTGGTGGCAGGCATGTGCGTGAACGGTGCGCAATCGGCGATGCCGTCGCTGGCGGCCCGCTTCTACCCGACTCAGGGCCGCGCGACCGGGGTGTCGTGGATGCTCGGCATCGGCCGCTTCGGCGCGATTCTTGGCGCGTGGATGGGCGCGACCTTGCTGGGCCTCGGCTGGAATTTCGAGCAGGTGCTGACCGCACTGGTGATCCCTGCCGCTCTGGCGACCGCAGCAGTGTTGATCAAGGGCATGGTCAGTCATGCGGATGCGACCTGAGGCAGACCCACGATCGTTCCCACGCTCCGCGTGGGAATGATCATTAGGGAAGCAACAATTCGTTCGATAAACGAACACTCAGTCGATTATCGGATTGTTTGGCGATTTTCCCAGGCTTACCCTTCAGTGACTCCGGCGCTGAACCTCGCGCCTTTTTATCACTGGCGATTTCTTACAAAACAACAGGAGCCCGCTCCATGGCTGAGATCCTTTCGCTGCACGACGCGGTGAAGCAATTCGTCAACGACGGCGATACCGTCGCCCTCGAAGGCTTCACTCACTTGATCCCTACGGCAGCGGGTCATGAAATCATTCGTCAGGGCAAGAAAGATCTGACGCTGGTGCGGATGACGCCTGACCTGATCTACGACCAACTGATCGGCGCCGGTTGCGCGCGCAAACTGATTTTCTCTTGGGGCGGTAACCCGGGTGTGGGCTCGCTGCACCGTCTGCGTGACGCGGTCGAAAAACAGTGGCCGCACGCGCTGGAAATCGAAGAGCACAGCCACGCCGACCTTGCCAACGCTTACGTCGCTGGCGCGTCCGGCCTGCCATTTGCAGTGCTGCGTGCCTACGCCGGCTCCGACCTGCCGAAGGTCAATCCGCTGATCAAAACCGTGACCTGCCCGTTCACCGGCGAAGTGCTGGCGGCAGTGCCATCGGTGCGCCCGGACGTCACCGTGATTCACGCGCAGAAAGCCGACCGCAAAGGCAACGTGTTGCTCTGGGGCATTCTCGGTGTGCAGAAAGAAGCCGCGCTGGCCGCCAAGCGTTGCATCGTCACCGTGGAAGAAATCGTCGACGACCTCAACGCACCGATGAACGCTTGCGTACTGCCGACCTGGGCCTTGAGCGCGGTCTGCCACGTGCCGGGCGGCGCGCATCCGTCCTACGCCCACGGTTACACCGAGCGGGACAATCGTTTCTATCAGGCGTGGGACCCGATCGCTCGCGACCGTGAGACGTTTACCGCGTGGATCAATGAATACATCCATGGCTGCGCTGATTTCAGCGAATTCCAGGCCAAATTGGCCGCTGCTTCGGAGGCCAAGTAATGACTTACACCACCAATGAAATGATGACCGTCGCGGCGGCCCGTCGTCTGAAGAACGGCTCGGTGTGCTTCGTCGGCATCGGCCTGCCGTCGAAAGCTGCCAACCTTGCGCGCCTGACTTCATCGCCGGACGTGGTGCTGATCTACGAATCGGGCCCGATCGGCGCCAAACCGAGTGTGTTGCCGCTGTCCATCGGTGACGGCGAGCTGGCCGAGACCGCCGACACCGTGGTCCCGACCGGTGAGATTTTTCGCTACTGGCTACAGGGCGGGCGCATCGATGTAGGCTTTCTCGGCGCCGCGCAGGTTGACCGTTTCGGCAACATCAACACCACCGTGGTCGGCGACTACCACTCGCCGAAAGTGCGCCTGCCGGGTGCCGGTGGCGCGCCGGAGATTGCCGGTTCGGCGAAAAGCGTACTGATCATCCTTAAACAGTCGGCGCGTTCGTTTGTCGACAAGCTCGATTTCATCACTTCGGTTGGTCACGGTGAGGGTGGCGATTCGCGTAAACGTCTGGGTCTGCCGGGCGCCGGGCCGGTGGGGATCATCACCGACCTGTGCATCATGGAACCGGAGGAGGGCACGCATGAATTCGTGGTCACTGCGCTGCATCCGGGCGTGACCCGCGAGCAAGTGGTCGCCGCCACCGGTTGGGCGATCCGTTTTGCCGACTCCGTTGAAACCACCGCTGAGCCGACCGACGTCGAGCTGACGGCGCTGCGTGATCTGGAAGCGCGCACCGCCGCCGCCCACGGTCAGGCACCGGGAGAAGCATGATGCGTGACGTGTATATCTGCGACGCGATTCGCACCCCCATCGGCCGTTTCGGCGGTGGCTTGTCCGCCGTGCGCGCCGACGACCTCGCCGCCGTGCCGATCAAGGCCCTGATGGAGCGCAATCCTTCGGTGGACTGGAGCGCCGTCGATGAGGTGTTCCTCGGCTGCGCCAACCAGGCCGGCGAGGACAACCGCAACGTCGCGCGCATGGCACTGTTGCTCGCCGGTCTGCCGGACAGCGTGCCGGGTGTGACCCTCAATCGTCTCTGTGCTTCGGGCATGGACGCGATCGGCACTGCATTCCGGGCGATTGCCAGCGGCGAGATGGAGCTGGCGATTGCCGGCGGTGTCGAGTCGATGTCTCGCGCGCCGTTCGTGATGGGCAAGGCCGACGCGGCGTTTTCGCGCAACATGAAACTGGAAGACACGACCATCGGCTGGCGTTTCATCAACCCGTTGATGAAAGCGCAATATGGCGTCGACGCGATGCCGCAAACCGCTGACAACGTCGCCGACGACCATAAAGTCTCGCGCGAAGATCAGGATGCATTCGCCCTGCGCAGTCAGCAACGTACCGCCGCCGCTCAGGCCGCCGGTTACTTCGCCGAAGAAATTGTCGAAGTACGGATTGCCCACAAGAAAGGCGAAACCGTGGTCAGCCAGGACGAACATCCGCGCGCCGACACCACGATTGAAGCGCTGGCCAAACTGAAACCGGTCAATGGCGCGGACAAAACCGTCACCGCCGGCAATGCCTCCGGGGTCAACGATGGGGCTGCTGCACTGATTCTGGCGTCTGCCGAAGCGGTGAAAAAACACGGCCTGACCGCCCGCGCAAAAGTGCTCGGCATGGCCAGCGCTGGCGTCGCGCCACGGGTGATGGGCATCGGCCCGGTGCCGGCGGTGCGCAAACTCACCGAGCGCCTCGGCGTGGCGGTCAGCGATTTCGACGTGATCGAACTCAACGAAGCGTTTGCCAGCCAGGGTCTGGCGGTGTTGCGTGGACTGGGCCTGGCGGATGACGCGGCGCAGGTCAACCCGAACGGCGGCGCAATTGCCCTCGGCCACCCGTTGGGCATGAGCGGTGCGCGGCTGGTGTTGACCGCGCTGCATCATCTGGAAAAGACCGGTGGCAAGAAGGGTCTGGCGACCATGTGCGTCGGTGTGGGCCAAGGTCTGGCCCTGGCCATCGAACGCGTCTGACGCGTTGCGGCATCTATAAGAACTGAGGAAAGCGAAATGACTGACAAGCCTGGTTACCGTCGCCCACAGGCAGGCACTCAGCCTGACTACCTGCACCCGACCTACCAATCCACCAACCTGCGCTCGCCATCCAAGCCGTTGGTGCACCTGCCGCACTCGCTGTCGGAAATCACCGGGCCGACCATTGGCGCCGAGCGCCTGGTGGAAAATGACCACGATCTGACCGCCCAGCATGAAGGCGAGCCGTTGGGCGAGCGCATCATCATTCACGGCCGCGTGCTCGACGAGGACGGTCTGCCGGTACCGGGGATTCTGGTGGAGATCTGGCAGGCCAACGCCGCCGGCCGCTATAACCATGCCCGCGACCTGCACGACGCACCGCTGGACCCGAACTTCACCGGCACCGGCCGCACCGTTACCGATGCCGATGGCTGGTACCAGTTCCAGACCATCAAGCCCGGCGCCTATCCATGGGGCAACCACCACAACGCCTGGCGTCCGGCGCACATCCACTTTTCCCTGTTCGGGCCGAGCATTCTTACGCGTCTGGTCACGCAGATGTACTTCCCCGGTGACCCGCTGCTGGCGTACGACCCGATCTACAACTGCGTGCCGGACACCTCGGCCAAGGAACGCCTGATCGCTGCTTTCGATCTGAAAAAAACCATTCCGTCCTACGCCCTCGCTTACCGTTGGGACATCGTGCTGCGCGGGCGTGAAGCCACGCCGATGGAGAAATAAGATGACGCTCAATGCGACCACGTCCCACACCGTCGGGCCGTATTACCACATTGGCCTGACCTGGCTGAACCGCGAAAACCTCGCCGTCGAACAGACCCTCGGCGAGCGCGTAGCGATCACCGGGCAAGTGCTGGACGGCAATGGCGATGTCGTCAACGACGCCATGCTCGAAGTCTGGCAGGCCAACGCCGCCGGCAAATACGACCACCCGGAAGATCATCAGGACAAACCGCTCGATCCGAATTTTGAAGGTTTTGGCCGAGTGCCAGTTGATGCCGAAGGGCGCTTCCGTTTTACCACGATCAAGCCCGGCACCGTGCCCGGCCTGAAAGGCTCGACCCAGGCGCCGCATCTGGTGGTGCTGGTGTTTGCCCGAGGGTTGGTCAAGCACTTGCTGACGCGGATTTATTTCGAAGGTGAACCGGCGAACGTCGATGATCCGTTGCTGGAGTGTGTGCCGGCGGAGCGTCGCCAGACGTTGCTGGCCAAAGCGGATGCGTCGGGTGTGTACCAGTGGAACGTGATTCTGCAGGGCACCGATGCCGAGACGGTGTTCTTCGATTACTGAAAACACCACTCATCTCTTGTGGGAGCGGGCTTGCTCGCGAAGGCGGTGTGTCAGGTGGTACATCGTCGACTGGCACGCCGCCTTCGCGAGCAAGCCGCTCCCACTCTCTGAGATGTGTTGCAGAGCCAATGTGGAACGGGACTGTTGCAAAGTGTGTCTAGACTGTGACTGTCCCTATCGAGTGAAAAAACAATGACAACGCCCACCTCCCATTACACCGGTGAAGAGCGCAGCAAGCGCATCTTCGCCATCGTCGGCGCTTCGTCCGGCAACCTCGTCGAATGGTTCGACTTCTACGTCTACGCCTTCTGCGCGATCTATTTCGCCCCGGCGTTCTTCCCGTCCGACAACCCCACCGTGCAACTGGTCAACACCGCTGGCGTATTTGCCGCCGGGTTCCTGATGCGGCCGATTGGTGGCTGGATTTTTGGCCGGGTTGCCGACAAGCACGGGCGCAAGAACTCGATGCTCATCTCGATTCTGATGATGTGCTTCGGCTCGTTGCTGATCGCCTGCTTGCCGACTTACAAGGACATCGGCGTCTGGGCGCCAGTGCTGTTGCTGTTCGCGCGTTTGCTGCAAGGTCTGTCGGTGGGCGGCGAATACGGCACAACAGCGACCTACATGAGCGAAGTCGCGCTCAAGGGCCAGCGCGGTTTCTTCGCCTCGTTCCAGTACGTGACGCTGATTGGCGGGCAATTGCTGGCGGTGTCGCTGGTGGTGGTGCTGCAACAGTTCCTCACTGAAGAAGACTTGCGTGTCTACGGCTGGCGGATTCCGTTTGTGGTCGGTGCGGTGGCGGCGCTGATTTCGCTGTTCCTGCGTCGTTCGCTGAAGGAAACCACCAATAAGGAAACCCGCGCGCACAAAGACGCCGGTAGCATCACTGCACTGTTGCGCGATCACAAAGCGGCGTTCATCACCGTGCTCGGCTACACCGCCGGCGGCTCGCTGATTTTCTACACCTTCACCACCTACATGCAGAAATACCTGGTGAACACCGCGGGCATGCACGCCAAGACCGCCAGCTACATCATGACCGGCGCGCTGTTCCTGTATATGTGCATGCAGCCGTTGTTCGGCATGCTCGCCGACAAGATCGGCCGACGTAACTCGATGCTCTGGTTCGGTGCCCTCGGTACGTTGTTCACCGTGCCGATTCTGCTCAGCCTGAAAAGCATCAGCAGCCCGTTCCTCGCCTTCGTGCTGATCACCCTGGCGCTGGCGATCGTGAGTTTTTACACCTCGATCAGCGGTCTGGTGAAAGCCGAGATGTTCCCGCCGGAAGTGCGCGCTCTCGGTGTCGGTCTGGCCTACGCGGTGGCCAACGCGATCTTCGGTGGCTCAGCGGAATTCGTTGCCCTGAGCCTGAAGGCCGGCGGCATGGAAAACGCCTTCTACTGGTACGTCACGGCGATGATGGCGGTGGCTTTCCTGTTCAGCCTGCGTTTGCCCAAGCAGGCGAAGTATCTGCACCACGATCTGTAAACCCATGTGCGCGGGCTGCAAGGCCCGCGCCGGCAAGGACTGTTTATGACTCAGCGACCGGGCAATCAATTGTTCGATGCCTACTTCACGGCCCGCGATATGCGCGAGGTGTTCTGCGATCAGGGCCGGGTGCAGGCGATGCTCGATTTCGAAGCGGCGCTGGCCCGGGCCGAGGCGCGGGTAGGGCTGGTTCCGGCGTCAGCCGTGGCACCGATTATGGCGGCGTGCGACGCGCGGCTGTATGACTTCGCCGCACTCGGCGAGGCGATTGCCACGGCCGGCAATTCGGCGATTCCGCTGGTCAAGGCGTTGGGCAAGCAGATTGCCGCGACAGATGCCGAAGCCGAGCGCTACGTGCATTTGGGTGCGACCAGTCAGGATGTGATGGATTCCGGGCTGGTGCTGCAACTGCGCCAGGCGCTGCTGCTGATCGAAAACGAACTGGCGCAACTGGCCGATTCGCTTGCCGTTCAGGCCCAACGGTTTGCCACGACACCGCTCGCCGGGCGCACCTGGCTGCAGCACGCGACGCCGGTGACCCTCGGCATGAAAATCGCCGGTTGGCTCGGCGCGGTGACGCGCAGTCGTCAACGGCTGCAAGAATTGAAACCGCGCTTGCTGGTCCTGCAGTTTGGCGGTGCGTCAGGCACGCTGGCGGCGCTGGGGCAACACGCTCTGCCAATCGCCGAAGCCTTGGCCGAAGAGCTGCAACTGCGCCTGCCGGACCAACCGTGGCACACCCAGCGCGATCGCATCGTCGAGTTCGGCGCGGTGCTGGGATTGATCGCCGGCAGCCTCGGCAAATTCGGCCGCGATATCAGCTTGTTGATGCAGACCGAAGCAGCGGAAGTATTCGAGCCTGCGGCACCGGGCAAAGGCGGTTCGTCGACCATGCCGCACAAGCGCAACCCGGTCGGCGCGGCGGTGTTGATCGGTGCGGCGACGCGGGTGCCGGGGCTGGTCTCGACGCTGTTCAGCGCCATGCCCCAGGAACATGAACGCAGCCTCGGTTTGTGGCACGCCGAATGGGAAACCCTGCCGGAGATCTGCTGCCTGGTGTCCGGTTCGCTGCAACAGGCACGTTTGCTCGCTGAAGGCCTGGAAGTGGATGCCGAGCGCATGGGCCGCAACCTTGAATTGACCCAAGGGCTGGTGCTGGCCGAAGCGGTGAGCATCGTGCTTGCGCAACGGGTCGGCCGCGACACGGCGCATCATCTGCTCGAACAATGCTGCAAGCGCGCGGTGGCCGAACAACGGCATTTGCGCGCCGTGCTCGGTGACGAGCCGCAAGTCACCGCCGAGCTGAGTGACGCTGAACTCGATGATCTTCTGAACCCCGCGCATTATCTCGGCCAGGCCCACGTCTGGGTCGAGCGCGCGGTGGCCGAACACAACGCTTTGACTGTCTGAAGGAGAGGGCTGTGGCTTTCGTTCAACTCGCCGATGGCGAACTGCACTATGAAATTGACGGCCCGGCTAATGCGCCGGTGCTGGTGCTGTCCAACTCGCTGGGCACCGACCTGCACATGTGGGACGCGCAGATGCCAGCGTTCACCGAGCATTTTCGCGTGCTGCGTTTTGACACGCGCGGCCATGGGCAATCGCTGGTCACCGAAGGGCCTTACAGCATCGAACAACTCGGTCGCGACGTGCTCGGTCTGCTCGATGCGCTGCATATCGAGCGTGCGCATTTCTGCGGGCTGTCGATGGGCGGGCTGATCGGTCAGTGGCTGGGGATCAATGCCGGGCATCGTTTGCACAAACTGATCGTGTGCAACACGGCGGCGAAAATCGGCGATCCGTCCGTGTGGAATCCACGCATCGAAACCGTACTGCGCGATGGCGCGGCGGCGATGGTCGCACTTCGCGATGCGTCGATTGCGCGCTGGTTCACGCCTGACTTTTCGGCGGCGCATCCCGAGGCGGCGAAGAAGATTACCGACATGCTCGCCGCGACCCATCCACAAGGATATGCGGCCAACTGCGCGGCCGTGCGCGATGCCGATTTCCGCGAGCAGCTGGCTTCGATCAACGTGCCGTTGCTGGTGATCGCCGGCAGCGAAGATGCGGTGACGCCGCCGTCCGGCGGGCATTTCATCAGCGACCATGTGCGCGGCGCGGAGTACGCCGAGTTCTATGCGGCGCACCTGTCCAACGTGCAGGCTGGTGCTGATTTCAGTGATCGTGTTCTGGCGTTTCTGAACGCTTGATAAGGGGATTTACGTGGACGAGAAACAACGTTACGACGAAGGCATGCAGGTCCGCCGCGCGGTGTTGGGCGATGCCCACGTCGATCGCAGCCTGACCACGCTGACCGAGTTCAATTCGGAATTTCAGGAGATGATCACCCGCCACGCCTGGGGCGACATCTGGACCCGCCCGGGCTTGCCCCGGCACACCCGCAGCCTGATCACCATCGCCATGCTCATCGGCATGAACCGCGAGGGCGAGCTGAAACTGCACCTGCGCGCGGCGGCCAACAATGGCGTGAGCCGTGGCGAGATCAAGGAAGTGATCATGCAGAGCGCGATCTACTGCGGAATCCCGGCGGCGAATGCGACGTTTCATCTGGCCGAATCGGTTTGGGATGAACTCGGGGTTGAATCCCGCGAGTGATGTTGCCTGAGCTGACGTCATCGCTGGCAAGCCAGCTCCCACATTAGAATGCATACCCGTGTAGGAGCTGCCGAAGGCTGCGATCTTTTGATCTTGATTGTTAAAAACAAGATCAAAAGATCGCAGCCTTCGGCAGCTCCTACAGGGGATTCGGTGTTTACAGCAGGCTGATCGGGTAGCTGACGATCAACCGGTTCTCATCAAACTCGTTATTGCTGAAATCCCGGCGCATGGTCGAGTTGCGCCATCTGACGTTCAAATCCTTCAGCGTGCCGCTCTGCACCGTGTAACCCAGTTCCGATTCACGACCCCATTCCTTGCCGTTGGTGATTGACCCGGTGTGCACATTGTCGCCGCTGATGTAGCGGTTCATCAGGGTCAGGCCAGGGATGCCCATAGCGGCGAAGTTGTAGTCGTGACGCAGCTGCCAGGAGCGTTCCTGAGCATTGTCATAACTGGCGTTATAGCTGTCGTTGGCCAGCGTCCCGCCGCTGGTGCCGTTGACCCGCATCCAGGCGCTGTCGCCGGTGAGTTTCTGCAGGCCGACATAGAACGTGTTGCCGCCGTATTTGGCCGAAAACATGCCGTACCAGGTTTTGTTGTCGAGGTCGCCGGCGCGGGCGCTGCCATCTTCCTTGCCGTAGAAAAAGCCGAGGTTGGCGCCGAGCGTCCAGGCGCCGAGCGGCTGGCTGTGCAGCACGTTGAGGTACTGCTGGCTGTAGATGTCCTTGAGCTGCGCGTTCCATAAGCCGATCTGTGTGCGCTTGTCGTTGAACAGGTATTCGCCGCCCTGGAAGTTGAAACGATCAGAAGTGAACACCGCTTTGCCGGTCATCGACATGTCGCTCATGCTGCTGTCGTCGCGCGGGCTGTTGGCGCGGAACTGGCCGCCATACAGGGTCAGGCCGGCGATTTCCTTCGAGGTGATCTGGCCGCCACGGAAGGTCTGCGGCAGGGATCGGCCGTCGTCTGAACGCAGGATTGGCAGCACCGGCATCCATTCACCGACCTTGACTTCGGTCTGGGAAAACTTCGCTTTGAACGCAACGTTGGTGCGGCCGAAGTTGTCCGCCGGGCGACCGTCATGGTCCAGCGGCAACAACTGCGTGCCGCCCGTGCCTTTACCGCCATCGAGCTTGACCGAATACAACCCGAGCACGTCCATGCCGAAGCCGACGGTGCCTTGGGTGAAGCCGGATTTCGCATCCAGAATGAAACTCTGCGTCCACTCTTCAGCCTTGCCCTGGGCTTTGGTCGGGTTGGTGAAGTTGCGGTTGATGTAGAAGTTGCGCAGGTTGAGGTTGACCTTGGCGCCTTCGACGAAACCGGATTCTTCGGCCGCAACGGGCAGAGCCGCGCAAGCGAGTGCCAGGGCGATCAGGCCGGGGAATGCGTACGGCGCAGTTGGGTAGGTCATTGCAGTTTCTCTTGTTATTTTTTTGGGTCGAACGAGTTACGGTTCCGGCGCTCTTCGCGGCGGGCATTGGATTGCAGATTTCGGAATAAGCGGCGGTGATCAGCCGGACAGGGCAGGGCGCGGGAGCATGGTGTCGAACCTGATGTTATTGATTTTGTGGGACGAATGGTGCGGGGCGCAGAGAGCGGGATTCAATCGGGGAAAGCGGGTTTTGGGCGATTACCGAACAAGATCAAAAGATCGTCCGATCGCGGCCCGAGCCGTCGGACGATCTTTTGATCTTCAAAAACAAAAAGCCCACCAAAAAGGTGGGCTCTTTGTATTTAGCCGATGATCAGAACAGCTTCATCTTCGGCGCTTCTTCTTTCAGCGGTTCGTTCTGCGCGGTCTGCGCATTCCAGCCGCCGCCCAAGGCCTTGTACAGGTTGACCGCACTGGTCAGCTGCGCGAGTCGGTCGGTGATCAGCGCTTGTTGCGCACTGAACAGCTGACGCTGGGCATCGAGGAAGGTCAGGTTGCTGTCGACGCCGATGCGGTAGCGACGTTCGGCCAGGCGGTAGTAATCCTGGTTGGCCTGCACGAAGTCACGCTGCGCTTGCAACTGCTCGGTGTAGGTCTGGCGAGCGGCGAGGCCGTCGGCGACTTCCTGGAAGGCCGTTTGAATGGACTTCTCGTAGTTCGCCACGCCAATGTCTTTCTGGATCTTGGCGTAGTCGAGGCTGGCGCGCAGACTGCCGGCGTTGAAGATCGGCAGGTTGATCTGCGGCTGGAACAGCCACGTCCCCGAACCACCCTTGAACAAACCGGACAGGTCCGGGCTCAGGCTGCCCGCGTTGGCGGTCAGGCTGATGCTCGGGAAGAATGCTGCACGCGCCGCGCCGATGTTGGCGTTGGCCGCCTTCAGGTTGTACTCGGCCTGCAGAATGTCCGGACGACGTTGCAGCAGATCCGAAGGCAGACCGGCCGGCACGTCGCTGAGCAGGTCATCGGACAGCGGCCTGGCCGATTGCAGGTTGGCCGGAATACCGGTGCCGAGCAGCAGGGTCAGGCTGTTTTCGTCCTGCGCGACCTGGCGGGTGTAACGCGCCAGTTGTGCCCGGGCGTTTTCAACCGAGGTGCGCGACTGCGCCAGATCCAGCGCCGAAGCCACACCGACTTCGTTGCTGCGGCTGGTCAGCTTGTAGCTTTCTTCAAAGGCACCGAGGGTGTCCTGAGTCAGCTTGAGCAGTTCCTTGTCCGCTTGCCAGGTCAGATAAGCATTGGCAACGTTGGCTACCAGACTGATCTGCGTGCTGCGGCGTGCTTCTTCGGTGGCGAAGTATTGTTGCAACGCTTGCTCGCTCAGGCTGCGAACCCGGCCGAACAGGTCGAGTTCGTAGGCGCTGACGCCGACGGTGGCGGAATACGAACTGCTGATCATCGACTCGCCGGTCTGCGAGGCACGGGCCGGCAGACGCTGACGGCTGCCGGCGGCATTGGCCGACACCGCCGGGAACAGGTCGGCGCGCTGGATGCGGTACTGCGCCGCGTAAGCGTCGATGTTCAGCGCCGCGACACGCAGGTCGCGGTTGTTTTCCAGGGCGACCTGGATCAGCTGTTGCAGGGCAGGGTCATGGAAAAACTGCTTCCAGCCCTGTTCGGCAGCGGCTTGCGCCGGAGCCTGGGCCGGCGAGTACGCCGGCCCCTGCGGGTACTGGCCTGCGACCGGAGCCTCAGGCTGCTGATAATCAGGTATCAGCGAGCAACCGCTCAGCACGAAGGCGGCGACTGCGAGGGAGAGTAGCGACTTGCTCATTGGCCAGCCTCTTTAGGAGTTTCAGTAGTCTCATCCGCGTCGGCATTTTTGCGCTTGCCGATGGACGACACAGTAACGAAGAACAATGGGACCCAGAAGATCGCCAGGATCGTGGCCGTGAGCATACCGCCAATCACGCCGGTACCGATCGCATGTTGACTGCCCGAACCGGCGCCCGTGGAGATCGCCAGCGGTACTACACCGAGGACGAAGGCCAGCGAGGTCATGATGATCGGGCGCAGACGCATACGGCAGGCTTCGATTGCCGCGTCACGCAGACTGCGTCCCTGTTCGTGCAGTTCCTTGGCGAATTCGACGATCAGAATGGCGTTTTTAGCCGCCAGACCGATGGTCGTCAACAAGCCCACCTGGAAGTACACGTCGTTGGACAGACCGCGCAGGCTGGTCGCCATCAAGGCACCGATGATCCCCAGTGGCACCACGAGCATGACCGCGATCGGAATCGACCAGCTTTCATACAGCGCCGCCAGACACAGGAACACCATCAGCAGCGACAAGGCGTAGAGCGCTGGCGCTTGCGAGCCGGACAGACGTTCCTCATAGGACAGACCGGTCCAGGAGATACCGACACCGGACGGCAGCTTCTTGGCAATCGCTTCGACTTCAGCCATCGCTTCACCGGTGGAGTAGCCCGGCGCCGGAGCCCCGAGGACCTCGACCGCTTCCACACCGTTGTAGCGCGCCAGCTTCGGCGAACCGTAGACCCACTCGCCCTTGGCGAACGCCGAGAACGGAACCATGGTGCCTTCGGCGTTGCGCACGTACCACTTCTTCAGGTCTTCGGGACTCATGCGCGAGTCCGGCTGGCCCTGCACATACACCTTCTTCACCCGACCACGGTCGATGAAGTCGTTGACGTAGCTACTGCCCAACGCGATCGACAGGGTGTTGTTGATGTCGCTGATGGTGATGCCGAGGGCACTGGCCTTCTCGTCATCGATCTCCAGCTGGAACTGCGGCTCATCGTTCAGGCCGTTCGGACGCACCTGGGTCAGCACCTTGCTTTGCGCCGCCATGCCGAGGAACTGGTTGCGCGCTTCCATCAGTTTTTCGTGGCCGATGCCGGCGCGGTCCTGCAGGAACACGTCGAAACCGGTCGCGTTACCCAATTCCAGAACCGCTGGCGGGGCGAAGGCAAACACCATCGCGTCGCGGAAGCTGAAGAAGTGCTGCTGGGCACGCGCAGCGAGATTGAACACGCTGTTATCGGCGTTACGTTCGCCCCATGGCTTGAGCATGATGAACGCCATACCCGAGCTTTGACCACGGCCGGCGAAGTTGAAGCCGGTCACGGTGAACACCGAAGCCACCGCGTCCGCTTCACCGCCGTCCTTGTTCGGACGCAACAGGTACTCACGCATTTCATCCACGACCACCTGCGTGCGCTCGGCACTGGAACCGGCCGGGGTCTGCACCTGAGCGAACAGTACGCCCTGGTCTTCTTCGGGCAGGAACGCGGTCGGGATGCGAGTGAATAGCCAGATCATGCCTACGACGATCAGCAGGTACGCCAGCAGATACGGCGCCTTGCGGGTCAGCATGTTGCCGACGCCACGCTCGTAGCTCTGCACGCCACGGTCGAAGTTACGGTTGAACCAGCCGAAGAAACCCTTCTTCGGCGTACCGTGCTCGCCTTTCGGAATCGGCTTGAGCATGGTGGCGCACAACGCCGGGGTGAAGATCAGGGCAACCAGTACCGACAGGGCCATGGCCGAAACGATCGTGATCGAGAACTGCTTGTAGATCACACCGGTGGAGCCACTGAAGAACGCCATCGGCAGCAGTACCGCCGAGAGCACGAGGGCGATACCGACCAGTGCGCCCTGAATCTGGCCCATGGATTTCTTCGTCGCTTCCTTAGGTGACAAGCCTTCTTCGCTCATCACCCGCTCGACGTTTTCCACCACGACGATGGCATCGTCCACCAACAGACCGATGGCCAGCACCATGCCGAACATCGTCAGGGTGTTGATGCTGAAACCGGCGGCGGCGAGGATGCCGAACGTACCGAGCAATACCACCGGCACGGTCATCGTGGTGATGACAGTGGCGCGGAAGTTCTGCAGGAACAGGAACATCACCAGGAACACCAGCGCGATCGCTTCGACCAGGGTGTGCACCACGCCTTTGATCGACTCGGTCACTACCGGGGTAGTGTCGTACGGGAACACCACTTCCATGCCTTGCGGGAAGAACGGCTTGAGGCTGTCGATGGTGGTGCGCAGCGCTTTGGCCGTATCGAGGGCGTTGGCACCGTTGGCCAGTTTCACCGCCAGACCGGAAGCCGGGCTGCCGTTGAACTGGGCGCTGATCGCGTAGTTCTCACCGCCGAGGCCGACTTCAGCCACGTCTTTGAGGCGAACCTGCGAACCGTCTTTGTTGACCTTGAGCAGGATTTCCTTGAACTGCTCGGCGGTCTGCAGACGGGTCTTGCCGATGATCGTCGCGTTCAGCTGCTGGCCCTGCACGGCAGGCAAGCCACCGAGCTGACCGGAGGAAACCTGAACGTTCTGCGCGGCAATGGCGTTTTTCACGTCAACCGGGGTCAGGTTGAAGTTGTTCAACTTGGCCGGGTCGAGCCAGATGCGCATCGCGTACTGCGCACCGAAGACCTGGAAGTCACCGACACCGGCGGTTCGCGAGATCGGGTCCTGCATGTTCGACACGATGTAGTTGGACAGGTCGTCCTTGGTCATGCTGCCGTCACGCGACACCACGCCGATCACCAGCAGGAAGTTCTTCACTGCCTTGGTCACGCGGATACCCTGTTGCTGCACTTCCTGCGGCAGCAGCGGGGTGGCCAGGTTCAGCTTGTTCTGGACCTGAACCTGCGCGGTGTCGGAGTTGGTGCCTTGCTCGAAGGTCGCGGTAATGGTCATGCTGCCGTCGGAGTTACTTTCCGACGACACATAACGCAGGTTGTCGATACCGTTGAGCTGTTGCTCGATGACCTGCACCACGGTGTCCTGCACGGTTTGTGCGGAAGCGCCCGGGTAGGTCACCTGGATCGCAATGGCCGGTGGCGCAATGCTCGGGTATTGGTTGATCGGCAATTTCAGGATCGAAAGTGCCCCGACCAGCATGATCACCAGGGCAATTACCCAAGCGAAAATCGGACGGTCGATGAAGAATTTTGACATGGGTTACTCCCCTTTGCCGCCGGCGGCTTTGTCAGCTGCCTGTGCGGGGGCCGGGTTCTTGGTGCCGACGTTAGTCGCCTCGGTCGCTTTGACCTCGACGCCCGGTTTGACGTACTGCAGCCCTTCGGTGATCAGACGATCGCCGGCTTTGAGGCCGTCTTCGATCAGCCACTGGCTGCCGACGGTGCGGCTGGCCTTGAGCTGACGCAGTTCGACTTTGTTGTCGGCGCCGACGACCAGTGCGGTCGGGGTGCCCTTGAGGTCGCGGGTCACGCCTTGCTGCGGTGCGAGGATCGCTGCGCTGTTGACGCCGGCTTGCAGCTGAGCGTGGACGAACATGCCCGGCAGCAGGGTGTGATCCGGGTTCGGGAACACCGCGCGCAGGGTCACCGAGCCGGTGGTCTGGTCAACCGAGACTTCGGAGAATTCCAGCTTGCCGTCGAGCTTGTACTGGCTGCCGTCTTCCAGGGTCAGCTTGACCGCAGCGGCGTTGTCGCCAGCCTTCTGCAGACGGCCGCTTTCCAGTTCGCGGCGCAGTTCCAGCAATTCAACCGACGACTGGGTGACGTCGACGTAGATCGGATCGAGCTGCTGAATCACTGCCATCGCATCGGCCTGGCCATTGCTGACCAGTGCGCCTTCGGTCACCGAAGAACGGCCGATACGGCCAGAAATCGGCGCGTAGACCTTGGTGTAACGCACGTTGATCTGCGCAGTCTGAAGCGATGCTTCCGATTGCAGGCGGTTGGCCAGAGCGGTGTCGTATTCCTGGCGGCTTACAGCTTGTTCATCGACCAGTTGCTTGTAGCGGTCTGAGATCGACTTGGTCGATCGCAGCTCGGCTTCGGCGCTTTTCAGCGTAGCTTCATAGACCGACGGATCGATCTGATACAGCTGCTGGCCGGCTTTGACGTCGGCGCCTTCCTTGAACAGACGCTTGAGAATGATGCCGTTGACCTGCGGGCGGACTTCAGCGATGCGGAACGCACTGGTGCGGCCCGGCAGTTCCGAGGTCAGGGTAAAGGCTTGTGGTTGGAGGGTGACGACGCCGACCTGAGGAGGCGGAGCGGCCGGGGCCGCTTCTTCCTTTTTACATCCGCTGAGCAGCGATGCCAGGGCGACGGCAGTGACCAGAGCGGTAACAGCTGGCTTGAATTGCATGAAGATCCTCGGGTCAGGCGCGCAAGAAGCGCACAAGAAGTGTGAAAGAGTAAAAATCGGGCACCGGGTGGATAAGTAGCTTGCTAAGTAATATACTTACGTTCATGGTTGTTTGTAAACACCTGCGCCGCGTACCCACCCTGATACAAAAGTCGTCGCAAGGTTTGAAATTGTAGGCCGGGGAGTCGATTCACGAGAGATCGCCCCCTCTTTATTCAGCGGATATTCAGCCATCCCTGAAACATCCTGTTTGAGGTTTTACTGCCATGGTCCGTCGTACCAAAGAGGAAGCTCAGGAAACCCGCAGCCAGATTCTGGAAGCGGCCGAGAAAGCCTTCTATGAAAGGGGGGTCGCCCGCACCACCCTGGCGGACATTGCGACCCTCGCTGGCGTAACGCGTGGCGCCATCTACTGGCATTTCAGCAACAAAGCCGATCTGGTCCAGGCGATGCTCGACAGCCTGCACGAACCGCTGGATGAACTGGCCAAGGCCAGCGAAAGCGAGGACGAACCGGATCCGCTGGGCTGCATGCGGCAATTGCTGATTCATTTGTTTCATCAAGTTGCACTGGACCCGAAAACCCGGCGCATCAACGAAATTCTGTTTCATAAGTGCGAGTTCACCGATGAAATGTGCGATCTGCGCCAGCAGCGCCGGACGGCCAGTCTCGATTGCAACCTGCGCATCGGCCTGACCCTGCGTAATGCGGTCAATCGCGGCCAATTGCCGGAAGACCTCGATACCGCCCGTGCGGCCATCAGCATTCATGCTTATATCGACGGCTTGCTTTACGGCTGGCTGCTGGCTCCGGACAGCTTCGAACTGCACGCCGAGGCTGAACGCTGGGTCGACACCGGGCTGGACATGCTGCGCCTGAGCCCGAGCCTGCGCAAATGAATTAAAATGCGCAACAGCCTGGGGAGATGTCAATCAGCCGCCATGGCTGATCATCGCGGCGGGAGTTTAAACGTAGCGAGTCCCGCATTTTGTAGGGAAATTGTGTCGCTGTTGTGAAACGCTGTTCGCTGGCGCTTATTCCGCACCAATAGCAAAAAGCCCCTGACTCTCACAAGTCAGGGGCTTTTTCATTTCTGCGCTACGTGATTACAAGGTCGGATAGTCGATATAACCGACTGGACCTTTACCGTAGAAAGTCTCCGGATGCGGCGCGTTCAACGGCGCATCGGCCTGCAAACGTGCCGGCAGATCCGGGTTGGCAATGAACGGCACGCCGAACGCGACCGCGTCTGCCTTACCGCTGGCCAGCCACTCGTTGGCGCTTTCCTTGGTGAACTTCTCGTTGGCAATGTACGGGCCACCGAACGCTTCTTTCAATTGCGGGCCGAGGCTGTCGGCGCCTTCTTTTTCGCGCGAGCAGATGAACGCGATGCCACGCTTGCCCAGTTCACGGGCGACGTAGGTGAAGGTTTCGGCGAGGTTGTCATCGCCCATGTCGTGGGAATCGGCACGTGGTGCCAGGTGCACACCGACGCGGCCAGCGCCCCAGACTTCGATCGCGGCGTCGGTCACTTCCAGCAGCAGGCGTGCACGGTTTTCCAGCGAGCCGCCGTACTGGTCGGTGCGCTGGTTGGTGCTGCTTTGCAGGAACTGGTCGAGCAGGTAACCGTTGGCGCCGTGGATTTCCACGCCGTCGAAACCAGCGGCTTTGGCGTTCTCGGCGCCGGTGCGGTAGGCATCGACGATGTCGGCGATTTCAGCGGTTTCCAGTGCACGCGGGGTTGGGTAGTCGGCCAGTGGGCGAACGAGGCTGACGTGGCCCTTTGGCTGAATGGCGCTTGGCGCCACCGGTGCTTCACCGTTCAGGTACGAAGGGTGGGAAATGCGGCCAACGTGCCACAGTTGCAGGAAGATCTTGCCGCCGGCGCCATGAATGGCTTTGGTCACGTTGGCCCAGCCACGCACCTGGTCGTTGGACCAGATGCCCGGGGTGTCCGGGTAGCCGACGCCCATCGGCGTTACCGAAGTGGCTTCGCTGAGGATCAGGCCGGCCGAGGCGCGTTGTACGTAGTATTCGGCCATCAGTGCGTTAGGCACACGGCCTTCGTCGGCGCGGCAGCGAGTCAGCGGGGCCATGATGATGCGGTTGTTCAGCTCGATGTCGCCGAGTTTGATCGGGTCGAAAATAGTCGCCATGTCTAAAGCCTCTCTTTAATTAAGGAAGTTGATCAGTTGGAAGCAGGCGCCAGCTCGGCATTGCCGTTCTGGCGGAAAGTAATCAGGGTCACCAGCAGGGCAAGTACGGCCAGCGCCGCAGCGGCCAGGGGCACGCTGGTCAGGCCGTAGCCGTGGGCAATGACGCTGCCGCCGACCCAGGCGCCGAGGGCGTTGCCAACGTTGAAGGCGCCGATGTTCAGGGTGGAAACCAGGTTTGGTGCAGCCTTGCCGAAGGTCACCACGTTGACCTGCAGCGCCGGCACAGCGGCGAAACACGCAGTGGCCCAGAGGAACAGGGTGATCTCGGTTGGAATCAGCGCGACGCTGGTCCAGCTCAGCACGGTGGAAACCACGGCCATGCTGATGAACACACCGATCAGCGTGGCGGCCATGCCCTTGTCGGCGAGTTTGCCGCCGATGATGTTGCCGACCGTCAGACCGAGGCCGATGAGCATCAGTGTCCAGGTCACGCCACGCGGCGACACGCCGGTGACTTCGCCAAGCAGCGGGGCGACGTAGGTGAACAGGGTGAACACCGACGCGGCGAACAGCGCGGTCATGCTCAGCGACAGCCAGATGCCGGCGCCTTTGAGTGCGGCGAGTTCGGCGCGCATGTCGAGTTTTTCTTCGTCGCGCCTGGCCGGCAGAAAACGGATCAGGCCGATCAGCGCGATCACACCAATAACGGTCACCGCCCAGAAGGTCGAACGCCAGCCGGCCTCCTGACCCAATGCAGTGCCCAGCGGTACGCCGAGCACGTTGGCCAGGGTCAGACCGGTGAACATCAACGCCACCGCCGAGGCACGTTTGTTTGGCGCGACCAGATTGGCCGCCACCACCGAACCGATGCCGAAGAACGCGCCGTGACACAGCGCCGTGACCACCCGGGCAAACATCAGCACGTTGTAATCGCTGGCGACGGCGCAGAGCAGGTTGCCGACAATAAAGATGCCCATCAATGCCACCAGCGCGGCCTTGCGCGGCAGCTTCGCGGTGGCCAGTGCCATGAACGGTGCACCGATGGCCACGCCCAGCGCGTACCCGGTGACCAGCCAGCCGGCGCCGGGAATCGACACACCGAGGTCCGCCGCCACGTCGGGCAGCAGGCCCATGATGACGAACTCGGTGGTGCCGATGGCGAAGGCGCTCAAGGCGAGAATGAGGAGCGAAAGGGGCATGCAGGTTTCCTTGTCGGCTGGCTGACGTTAAGGGTCAGAGCTCTTTACTGAGGGTGCTGAGAAACGCCTGGATGACGTCCTCGTTACGTTTGAAAAAATGCCACTGCCCAGCCTTCTGGCTGCTGATCAGCCCGGCTCGTTGCAGGGTCGCAAGGTGTGCCGACACGGTCGATTGCGACAGGCCGCAACGCTGATCGATCTGCCCGGCACAGATGCCGTATTCATGGTTGTGCAACTGCTCGGGGAATTCGCCTTTCGGGTCTTTCAGCCAGTTGAGGATGTCTCGCCGTACTGGGTGCGCCAGGGCTTTTATTATTTCGTCGAGGTCGAGGTTCATGGCGTGGGCTCGTGGTGGCAGTGGCGATATATCGCGATGGAGCGAACTTTAAATCGTTGGATCGCGATATACCAATATGAAATCGGTCTGAGGAACGCATAAATCGCTATATCGGGTTATAACGATATGAGCGTGTCGGAGGACCGGACGCGGTGCTAAGCTGCGCCCATGAACTATCTCGCGCATTTGCATCTCGGCGGCCGGCGCCCCGGTCAGTTACTCGGCAGCCTGTATGGCGACTTCGTCAAGGGTCGGCTGCAAGGCCAGTTCGACCCGGAGGTGGAGGCGGCGATCGCCCTGCATCGGCGCATCGACGTATTCACAGATCGCCATCCACTGGTCGACATTGCTTTGGGGCGTTTTACCGAGACGCGGCGGCGCTATGCCGGAATCGTCCTCGATGTGTTTTTCGATCATTGCCTGGCGCGGGACTGGATGCTGTATGCCGACCGACCGCTGGAGCAGTTCACCGCAGACGTCTACCAGGTGCTGTCCCGCGAACGGCAATTGCCGGAACGGCTGGCGAAGATCGCCCCGCACATGGTTGCCAATGACTGGCTCGGCTCGTATCGCGAATTTGAAGTGCTGGAGCAGGTGTTGCGCGGGATCTCGCGACGCCTGACCAAGCCTGAGGAATTGGCCGGAGCGATGCAGGAGTTGCGGCGCTTGTATGAACCGTTGAGTGAAGACTTCAGCCTGTTTTACCCGCAACTGCAGGACTTTGCCCAAGCCCCGCCAACAACACAAAGCTGATGTGGGAGCGGGCTTGCTCGCGAAAACGGGTTGTCAGGCAACCTGTTCATTGGCTCAAACGCCGCCTTCGCGAGCAGGCCCGCTCCCACAAGGGATTGTGTTTCAGGCAGCGATTGCCGGGCGCATCGGCGCCTGTCGGCTTTGCGGAATCGATCCAAACAACACCTTCTGCACCGCCTGCTGCGCTTCGAACGCCAGCGCCGCGCGCTCGCGGCCCTGACAGGCGATCGGCTTGAGCAGATGCACCTCGACATCGCCGCAGTCATGGCTGAACAGGCGCATCAAGTGCGAAAGCAGGTCATCGTCACCAATGAACGGCGCCAGCGTGTCGATTTCGCCGTTGCGCAGATAACGGATCGCCACCGGTTGCAGCATCACTTCGGAATCGATCGCCGCTGACAGCAGGCGACCATGAAAAGTGCGCAGCGAACGGCCATCGGTGGTGGTGCCTTCGGGGAACATCAGCAGCGCGTGTTCGGTTTGCAAATGGCGAGTCATCTGCTTGCGGATCAGCTGGCTGTCGCCCGAACCACGGCGGATGAACAGGCTGCCAGCCTTGGCCGCGAGCCAGCCGGCCACCGGCCAGGTGCGCACTTCGGCTTTGGACAGGAAGGACAGCGGGGTGAGCATGCCCAGCAGTGGGATGTCCGTCCATGACACGTGATTGCTGACCCACAGCATCGGCTGTTTCGGCAGCTCACCGTGCACCCTCACGCGAAAGGGCAGGGCGTTGCTCAGGCGCGCCATGAAAAAGCGCGACCAGCGCTGGCGCCGTTCCATCGAATGCGCCAGACCGATGCGTTCGAAGACGCCGAAGACGCTGGCCATGGTCAGCCCCAGCGTCACCACGAGCAGCACTCGCGCGATTCGCGCGTACACCCGCCACCGGCTCATCAGACCGCCGCCTTGAAGTGCTTGGCGTAGCGCGGGCAGAGTTCGTCGCGCTTGAGCAGGATGAACACATCGGCGACCTGGAAGTCTTCGTCCCAGCACGGCTCGCCGCAGATCTTCGCACCGAGGCGCATGTAGGCCTTGAGCAGCGGCGGCATTTCGGCGATGACGTTGGACGGAATATCCAGCGTCGGCAGCGGATTTTTCGGCTCGGCGCGCAAGTGTTCAGTGCACAGATACCGTTCGCGCAAACGTTGCATGATCGCGTGGGCCTGAATGCCGCCGTCCTGCATCGGAATGCTCGCGCAGCCCATCAGGTAGCTGTAGCCGCCCTGATTGAGCACTTCGGCCAATTCGCCCCAGAGCACGGCGATGGTCCCGCCGTTGCGATAGGCCGGATCGACGCAGGTGCGGCCGATTTCCAGGATCGGGCCTTGCAGATGCGCCAGGCCGTGCAGGCTGAATTCTTCTTCGCTGTAGAACTTGCCGAGGCTGCTGGCGGCGGTGTGATCGAGCAGACGCGTGGTCGCCACCAGACGCCCGGTGTTCAGGTCACGCACGCCAATGTGGCTGCAGTGAACATCATAATCATCCATGTCCAGACCCAGTTCCGCGCCTTTGAGTTTGGCGTTGAACTCGCCGCTGAAGACGGCGAAGCGCAGGGCCTGGGCTTGCTGCAAGGCTTGTGCGCCGATCAGGCGTTCGGCTTGCAGGCGGCGTTCATTGCCGGTGTCGCTGATGCGGGCGATTTGCGTCATGTGAATCTCCGTACGGGCCTTTAACCCGTCGTGGGTTGCAGCCGATCGACTTTCTTTATGCAGCCGTGTTGTGCAAAGTCAGGCTATGTAGCCCCGGTGTCATCGCCATGAACGTTCGGTGATGCTTATATGACAGCCCACGAGGAGGCGCCCATGCCCTGGTCAGATCTGCTGCACCGCCGTGAACGCTTGCCCGCCGTCGTCGATTTGGCCGAGGGCTTTGCGACGTTGTTGCAGGCGCTGGGCAACGTCACGCCGTTCGAGTTGGCGGTGGCTGGAGGACGGCGGATGGCCACGCCGGGGCTGGCGTTCCTGCTCGGTTATCAGGCGGCGCTGCGCATGTTGTGGCCGAGCGCGCCGCCGAGCCTCGGCGCGTTGTGCGCGACCGAACAGCGCAGCCTGCGGCCGGCCGACATGCAGACGCGACTGAGCAGTTTACGCCTGAGCGGGCGCAAGGATTTCGTCACCGCAGGCGATGCCGCCGACTGGCTGCTGGTGGCGGCACGCTGTGAAGAACCCGGCGAAACGCCGCGCCTGAGTCTGGCCGTGGTGTATCCCGGCGAGCCGGGCGTGAAGGTGGAAAAACTGCCGGCGTTGCCATTGATGCCGGACATCAGCCACGGTCGCTTGCACCTCGACGGCGCCCTGTGCGAATTGCTCGCCGGCGATGGCTGGGACGCGTACGTCAAACCGTTCCGCACCCTTGAAGATGTCTATGTCTTGAGTGCGATGACCGCGTGGCTGTATGGCGTCGGCCAAGACAGTGGCTGGCCGCAGAACCTGCAACTGCGTTTGCTGGCGCTGTTGGGCGGTTGCGCCGAGGCCAGCCGGCAAGCGCCGAACAATCCGGCCGGGCATGTGCTGTTGGGTGGGTTGTTTGCGCAGTTCGAAGCGCTGGCGGGGGAGGTTGATGAGGCGCTGGGCAACGGCCCGGCGGAGTGGGCGCAGATGTGGCAGCGGGACAGAGGCGTGATGCAGTTGGCAGCGGGGGCCCGGGCCAAGCGGTTGGCCAAGGCTTTTGCGGTAATCTGACGCGCCTCTTCGCGAGCAGGCCCGCTCCCACAGTTTGATCGCATTGCAACAGGATGAACTCAATCAACTGTGGGAGCGGGCTTGCTCGCGAAAGCGACTTGAACAGCACCACACGTCTGTCATCAACCGCACCTAATCTCAGCAGACCCATCCCAGAGCCTCCACCATGTTCAAAGGCCTGTCCCTGTTCCTGCTGCTGATCAGTCTCACCGCTCACGCCGAACAGTGGCCCGGTGAGCAATGGCCAATCGGCGCGCCAATCGCCGGTCCGGCTGTTGAAGCGCTCGAAACCTACGCCTTCGCGCCGCGCAACGATGCCACTCGCGAAGGCATCCGCACCGACGCCTTGCTGATCATCCGCGACGGCCAGATCGTCTACGAACGCTACGCCGTTCCAACCACTGAACAGACTCCGCACCTGACCTGGTCGATCAGCAAAAGCCTGATGGCCACGGTGCTGGGTGTGGCCTACGGCGAAGGCCGTTTCAAGCTCGACGACCCCGCGCTGAAGTTCTACCCGGCGCTGGAAAAACACCCGGCGATCACCCTCGGCCATCTGCTGAACTGGGCCTCCGGTCTCGATTGGCAGGAAGACTACGAATACGCGCCGCTGAAATCTTCGGTGGTGGCGATGCTCTACACGCGGGGCCATCGCGACATGTCCGTATTCACTGCGGATCACGACGGCTACGCCGCACCGGGTCAGGCATTCCGTTATTCCAGCGGCGACAGCAACCTGCTCGCCGCCGCGTTGAAAAGCATGGTCGGCGCAGAGCGTTATGCCGATTATCCGTGGACAGCCTTGTTCGAGCCGTTAGGCATTCGCCACGCCGTGTGGGAGACCGATGCCAACGGCACATTTGTCGCCTCGTCCTATGCCTATCTCACCGCGCGGGATCTGGCGCGGGTCGGTCTGCTGATGGCGCGCGGCGGGCGTTGGAACGGTCGGCAGTTGCTGCCCGAGGACTGGCTCGCGTTCAACCTGAAACCCTTTGCCGGCTACCAGGCGCAGCAGGACGAAGCCGTGCCCGGCGGTCATTGGTGGCTCAATCGCCCGGCCGATGGCGCAACATTGCCGTGGCCCGACGCTCCCCCCGATACCTTCGCCGCACTCGGCCACTGGGGCCAGGCGCTGTATGTAATGCCCAGCGAGAAACTGATAATCGTGCGCTACGGCGATGATCGCGACGGCAGCTATAAGCACAACGAATTGCTCAAACGCGTGTTGCAGGCGGTGCGACGATGAAGCGCTTTCTGATCTTGCTACTGGTCGTGCTGCTCGGTTGGGGTTGGTATGAGCGCGAGAATCTCTGGGCTTTCCCGGACATCATCAGCGCCTACACCGCCAAGGAATATTGCTCGTGTCGTTATGTGATGAACAATGACGCCGAGTATTGCCGTGGCTATGTCAAACAATGGCTGCCCATCAGTGGCTTTAACGATGACGCCTCGAGCAAAACCATCACCGTCAGCGGCATGGGCCGCAGCAATAGCGCAAAGTGGCTGAGCGAACGCCAGGGCTGCCGCTTGAATCCCTGACTGCAACCATTTCCCTGCAAATTGAATTCTCCTGTGGGAGCGGGCTTGCGTGCGAAGGCGTCATGTCAGTCAGAACAGTTGTTGCCTGATACACCGCTTTCGCGAGCAAGCCCGCTCCCACAGTTTTAATGCGTTCCCCTGTAGGCGCTGCCGAAGGCTGCGATCTTTTGATCTTGATGTTGCAATAAACCCATGGGCGGTTAAGGTTCGTGCAGGTTAATCGCGCCCACGAGTGTTCAATGTTCAACCGCTCCCTCTCTACAGTTTTCGCCAGCCTGCTGTTGACCGCCGCTGCACTGCCGGCCCAGGCCAATTGGTATCTGGACGGCGAGTCGTCGCGGCTGTCGTTCGTCAGCACCAAAAATGCCAGCGTGTCGGAAGTGCAGCGCTTTCTGGTGCTGCACGGCAAGGTCGACCCCAACGGTCGCGCCGAGGTCGAAGTCGAGCTCGAATCGATCAACAGCGGCATCCCGCTGCGCGATGAGCGCATGCGCAAGGAGCTGTTCCAGATCGAGCAATTCCCTGCAGCGACCATCACCACGCAGATCGACCTGCGCCCGATCAACGATCTGGCTTCCGGCGCGCAGCTGGAATTGCGCCTGCCGCTGACAGTAAATCTGCACGGCAAGCAGCACGAATACCCGGCCGAGTTGCTCGCTACTCGTCTCGATGATCGGCGCTTTCAGGTGGTCACGCTGGAGCCGCTGGTGATCAACGCCGAGGATTTCGATCTGGCGCCGGGGCTGGAAAGCCTGCGCAAACTCGCCGACCTGTCGGCCATCAGTCTGTCGGTGCCGGTGGGTGCGGTGCTGATCTTCACGGCGCGCTGACATGCGCGGCGCGGTGTTCCCCTGGCGTGACGGCAACCGTTTCGAACTGTTGATCGACGGCCCGCAGTTCTTTCCGCGCATGCTCGAGCACATCGCCGGCGCCAGAGAGCAGATCGAACTGGAGTTGTATCTGGTCGAGGCCGGTGCCTGCGCCGAAGCCATCGTGCAGGCACTGGTTGCAGCGGCGGAGCGCGGGGTGCGCGTGCGTTGCCTGTTCGATGATTACGGCAGTCTCGCTTTTACGATGACACTGCGTCAGCGCCTCACCCAGGCCGGGGTCGAGCTGCGTTTCTACAATCGCCTCAGTTGGCGGCGCTGGGTCGGCAATTTCTATCGTGATCACCGCAAGTTGCTGCTGGTCGACCAATGCCTGGCAGTGGTCGGCGGCACCGGCGTAACCGATGAATTCTGGACGCCGGGCTTTGATGTCAGCGAGTGGCACGAGGTGATGGTCGAGATCAGCGGCCCGTTGGTGATCGACTGGCAATTGCTGTTTGATCGGCAGTGGATCGCCAACCGTTACCGTCGCGCCTGGCGCCCGGCCGCGCATTTCGGCTTGCCGCGTTTGCCGCGCGTGCCGGACAAGGGCGAGGGCATGGGCCGTGTGGCTTATGCCGATGCGCGTCAGCACCGTGACATTTTGCAGTCGCTGTTTCGCGCCCTGAACAGCGGCCAGCAACGCATCTGGATGGCCACGCCGTACTTTCTGCCAACCTGGCAAATCCGCCGTTCCCTGCGCAAAGCCGCCGCACGCGGCGTCGATGTGCGGCTGCTGCTGACCGGGCCGCGCACCGATCACCCCTCAGTGCGCTACGCCGGCCATCGCTATTACCCGCGCCTGCTCAAGGCCGGCGTGCAGATCTTCGAATACCAGCCGTGCTTCCTGCACCTGAAAATGGTTTTGGTCGACGACTGGGTGAGCATCGGTTCGTGCAACTTCGATCACTGGAATCTGCGTTTCAATCTGGAGGCGAATCTGGAGGCGCTGGATCCGGCGTTGACGGCAGCGGTGGAGGCGAGCTTTGTGAAGGACTTCGGCTTGAGTCAGCTGGTGAGTCTGGAGCAATGGCAGCGCCGGCCGTTATGGCGGCGGGTCAAGCAGCGTGTGTGGGGCTGGGTGGATCGGTTGGTGGTGAATATTCTCGACCGTCGCGGGTAGAGCAAGATCAAAAGATCGCAGCCTTCGGCAGCTCCTACGATGGGATGGTGTACACCCTGTAGGAGCTGCCGAAGGCTGCGATCTTTTGCTTTTAAGGGTTACAGCAGTTCAAAACTCTGCTGCGTCACGTCCTGGGAGTCCAGGCCGATCTGTACGTTGAACTTGCCAGGCTCGGCTGCGTATTTGAGCTGGGCGTTGTAGAACTTCAGGTCTTCCTCGGTGATGGTGAAGTGCACGACTTTCTGTTCGCCAGCCTTGAGCATGATCTTCTGGAAGTTCTTCAGTTCTTTCACCGGGCGGATCATCGAACCGGTGACGTCCTGGATGTACAACTGCACCACGGTTTCGCCGTCACGCTTGCCGGTGTTCTTGACCATGACACTGGCGTCGAGTTTGCCGGTGGCGTTCAGCGTGGTCGATGACAGCGCCATATCGCTCAGGGCGAAGGTGGTGTAGCTCAGGCCATAACCGAACGGAAACAGCGGGCCGGTGGTGTCATCGAAATACTGCGAGGTGTAGTTGCCAGGTTTGCCCGGCGTGAACGGCCGGCCAATGCTCAGGTGGTTGTAGTAGGTCGGGATCTGGCCCACGGAACGCGGGAAGGTCACCGGCAGTTTGCCCGACGGGTTGTAGTCGCCGAACAGCACGTCGGCGATGGCGTTGCCGCCCTCGGTGCCGCTGAACCAGGTTTCCAGGATCGCATCGGCCGACTGGTTCTCTTCGAGAATCGTCAGCGGGCGGCCGTTCATCAACACCAGTACCAGCGGTTTGCCAGTGGCTTTCAGCGCACGGATCAATTCGCGCTGGGTTTGCGGGATGTTCAGGTCAGTGCGGCTGGAGGATTCATGAGACATGCCACGGGACTCGCCGACAGCCGCGACGATCACGTCAGCACCCTTCGCCGCTTTCACCGCTTCGTCGATCAGCACGCTGGCCGGGCGCGGGTCATCGACCACTTCCGGCGCATCGAAGTTGAGGAAGTTCAGGTAATCGAGGACCTTCTTGTCGCCCGTGATGTTGGCGCCACGGGCGTAGATCAGATTGGCCTTGTCGCCGATCACCGCACTCATGCCATCGAACAAAGTGACCGATTGCGCCGGACGCCCGGCGGCGGCCCAACTGCCCATCATGTCGATCGGGGCTTTCGCCAATGGACCGATCAGCGCGACTTTGGCGTCTTTGTTCAGCGGCAGGGTTTCGTTGTGGTTCTTCAGCAGCACCAGACTGCGACGCGCCACTTCGCGGGCCTCGGCGCGGTGCAGGCGGCTTTCGGCGTAGGTGTCGGCCGGATCATCCTCAGCCTTGCCGATGCGCAGGTACGGGTCCTTGAACAGGCCCATGTCGTACTTGGCGGCGAGCACTTCGCGCACGGCATTGTCGATGTCTTTCTGTTCGATCTCGCCGGACTTGAGCAACCCCGGCAGCTCCTTGCCGTAAAGGGTGTCGTTCATGCTCATGTCGATGCCGGCCTTGATCGCCAGCTTCGCCGCTTCGCGACCGTCGCGAGCAACGCCGTGCTTGATCAGTTCGAAGATCGCACCGTGATCGCTGACCGCCAGGCCCTTGAAGCCCCAGTCCTTGCGCAGCAGGTCGTTCATCAGCCAGGTATTGGCCGTGGCCGGAATACCATTGATCGAGTTCAACGCCACCATCACGCCACCGGCGCCGGCATCGATCGCGGCGCGGTACGGCGGCAGGTAATTCTGGTACATCTTCACCGGGCTCATGTCGACGGTGTTGTAGTCGCGACCGCCCTCGACCGCGCCGTACAGGGCGAAATGCTTGACGCTGGCCATGATGCTGTCGGCGGCGCTCGGGGTTGCTCCCTGATAAGCGCGGACCATGACCCCCGCAATGCGCGAAGTCAGGTAAGTGTCTTCACCGAAACCTTCGGAGCTGCGGCCCCAGCGCGGATCGCGGGAGATATCCACCATCGGCGCGAAGGTGATGTCGAGGCTGTCGGCAGCGGCTTCTTTCGCCGCAACGCGACCGGACTGGCCGATGGCATCCATGTCCCAGCTCGACGCGAGGGCCAGCGGAATCGGGAAAATCGTACGGTGACCGTGGATGACGTCGTAGGCGAAAAACATCGGAATCTTCAGGCGGCTGCGCATGGCAGCGTCCTGCATCGGACGGTTTTCCGCGCGGGTGATCGAATTGAACGTGCCGCCGATGTTGCCGCCGGCGATTTCCTTGCGGATCAGCTCGCGCGGCATTTCGGGGCCGATGCTGATCAGGCGCAACTGGCCGATCTTTTCGTCGAGGGTCATTTGTTTCATCAGGTTACTGATGAAAGCGTCCTTGTTCTCCAAAGGTACCGGGGTCGTGGCGGCCAGTACCTGATGACTGGCCAGGCTGACGAACAGACCCAGCAAACACAGCTTCTTCATGAATTTTTTCTCAAGGGCCCAAACGGTGATGCAACACCGGCCAGCCAAAATGTAGGGAGCGACTATTGTTGTTCGGGTGCCAGCTCAAAACCTGAGCCGGGAAACCCCAGCCGACCGCGGCAATGTGAACGCGAAGGGCACTTTTTAGCCGATTAACCCGTCGCATGCCAGTGGCGGCGCCGATTATGCCCCAACCGCTGGCCGGGAATGCCCAGCGCTCGGTTTTTAAATCAAATGTGTCATGGAGCATCACTGCAATGAATATCAGCTCGACTTCCCGTTCACGGCTACAGATCGCCACGTTGCTGGTGTTCGCCACGCTATTGACTGCGTGCGGCATCAACAATATCCCGACCCTCGACGAACAGGCGAAAGCCGCGTGGGGCCAGGTGCAGAACCAGTATCAGCGCCGCGCCGACCTGATCCCCAATCTGGTGGAAACGGTCAAGGGCTACGCTGCCCACGAACAGGAAACCCTGACCGCTGTGATTGAGGCGCGGGCCAAGGCGACGTCGATTCAGGTCGATGCCAGCACCCTCGACAATCCCGAGAAGCTCAAACAGTTCCAGCAGGCGCAGGATCAGCTGACCGGCGCGTTGAGCCGTTTGATGGTGGTCTCCGAGCGGTATCCGGATCTGAAGGCCAACCAGAACTTCCTGGCGTTGCAATCGCAACTCGAAGGCACGGAAAACCGCATTGCCGTGGCGCGTCGCGATTTCATCCTGGCGGTGCAGAAGTACAACACCGAGATCCGCACCTTCCCCGGTCGCCTGTGGCACAGCGTGATGTACAGCGATCTGCCGATGCGCGAAACCTTCGAAGCCACCACGCCCGGCGCGGAAAAGGCCCCGGAAGTGAAATTCTGACTCGAGGTCGCCCATGCGTGTGTTGAAACTGGGGCTGGTGCTGATGCTGTGGCTGTTTGCCGTCAGCGCCCGGGCCGAACTGACGTTTCCGCCGCTGAGCGGGCGCGTGGTCGATCAGGCGCAGATGCTCGAGCCATCGATTCGCGCGCAACTGAGCCAGCAATTGCAGGCGCACGAGCAAGCCACCGGCGAGCAATTGGTGGTGGTCACGCTGCCCGATCTGCAGGGCACCACCATTGAGGATTTCGGCGTTCAGCTCGGCCGGCACTGGGGCATCGGCCAGAAGGACAAGAACAACGGCGCCTTGCTGATCGTCGCTCGTGACGAGCGCAAACTGCGCATCGAAGTCGGCTATGGCCTGGAGGATCGCCTGACCGATGCGCAGTCGTCGGTGATCATTCATCAGGTCATTACGCCGGCGTTCAAGGCGGGCAATTTCAGCAAGGGCATCAGCGATGGCGTTGCGGCGATGCTGGTGGTGCTCGGTGGCAATCCATTGGACGAGCCGTCCACCGTGTACGAATCAAGCGGCGACCCGGCCGATGACTTCATCTCGCGGCACCCGGCGCTGTTCATGTTTCTGGTGATGTTGTTCATCCTGACGGTGTTTGTCTGCCAGATGCTCGGTATCCTGCCTGCCGGCCGGGGCGGCTCCGGAGGAGGGGGCGGCTTCGGCGGTGGCGGCGGATTCGGTGGCGGCGGAGGCGGTGGCTTCAGCGGTGGCGGGGGCAGTTTCGGCGGCGGCGGTTCGTCCGGCGGCTGGTGAGATCAAAAGAACAATGAGCAGGCACTTTTCGACATGGCATTACTGACTGAACACGAACAACGCAAAGTCGCCGAGGCCATCGCCCGGGTCGAACGCGACACCGACGCCGAACTGGTCACGGTGCTCGCTGCCCGCGCCGACGATTACGCGTACATCCCGCTGCTCTGGGCCAGCCTGCTGGCGCTGGTGTTGCCGGGCATCGTCCACTACCTCACGGGCTGGCTGACCCTGCGCAGCCTCCTGCTGGTGCAATGGGGCATGTTCATCGTCCTGTGCCTGCTGTTCCGCTTGCCGAAAATCACCACGCATCTGGTGCCGCGCCGCGTCCGTCACTGGCGCGCCTCCAACCTGGCGCGGCGGCAGTTTCTCGAACAGAACCTGCACCACACCGTGGGAAGCACCGGCATGCTGATCTTTGTCTGCGAAGCTGAGCGCTATGTGGAGATTCTGGTGGATGAAGGGATTTCCAAACGGCTGGAGAACAGTAACTGGGACGCGATTGTCGCGGCGTTTACCGAACAGGTCAGGCAGGGCCGCACGCTGGAAGGGTTTGTCACGTGCGTGGAGGCGTGTGGCGAGTTGTTGAAAGTGCATGTGCCGGTGACGCAGGTGAGGAATGAATTGCCGAATCAGTTGGTGGTGCTGGGGTGAGGGGCTTGTGAACCGTTGGGTAAATAAGAGGGTGTTCCCAACCCCCATCCCCCCTAAAATACCCGCCATTCCCGATTCCGCCCGTCCGAGGCCGTTTGTCCATGTCTGTTTCCGCTTCTTCCGCGCCGTCCGCCAAACCGGCGCCCGACCACCACGCCCAGTTCATCGAGCTGCTGCAAACCAGCCTCACCGGCAACGGCTTCATCAAACTGGTGCTGGCCAAGTATGTCGGTGACGAGGCGGATCTGCAGCGGATCATCGTCAAACCAGTAACGGTCAAGGCGCAGCCGTGTCTGTCTTTCGTTTATCGCTACAAGACCCGCGACATCACCAAGAACCTGCCACTGAGCGAAGGCGTGGCGCTGATCGCCGGGCTGTTGCCAACCTCGTTCAAAAATGCGCACTTGCTGGCGCTGACCGACGAAGCGCAGCTGGAATACAGCAAAAAGGGCAAGAGTTCGCTGTTCAAGAGTAAACCCCAGCAATTGCGCGAAGCACCGTCCGCCGAGCACAACCGCGAGAAAAACCGCTTCCTCGAATTGAGCCGACCGTTCCTCAAGGACCTCGGCGTGACGAACGCACAACATGAACTGATCCCGGCGATGTCACGCAAGTGGAAGCAGATCAACAAGTTCATCGAAGTGTTCAGCCATGCCCTGACCTCGTCGCCGCTGGCGCTGGACAAACCGGTGCGGGTCGCCGATTTCGGTTCGGGCAAGGGCTACCTGACGTTCGCCATTCACGACTACCTGCGCAACACTTTGAAGGCCGAGGGCGAAGTCACTGGCGTCGAGCTGCGCGAAGAAATGGTCAACCTGTGCAATGCCGCGGCGGCGAAGCTCGAACACCCGGGGCTGGTGTTCAAGTGCGGTGATGTGCGCACGGTGGCGCCCAGCGAGCTGGACGTGATGATCGCCCTGCATGCTTGCGACATCGCTACCGATTATGCGATCCACACCGGCATCCGCTCGGGCGCATCGATCATCATGTGCTCGCCGTGCTGCCACAAACAGATCCGCCTGCAGATCCAGAGCCCGGCGTTGCTCAAGCCAATGCTGCAATACGGTCTGCACCTCGGCCAACAGGCGGAAATGGTCACTGACAGCTTGCGTGCGTTGTTCCTCGAGGCCTGTGGTTACGAGACCAAGGTCTTCGAATTCATCTCGCTGGAACACACCAACAAGAACAAGATGATTCTCGCGGTGAAACGCGCCGAGCCGATCGATGCGACGCAGCTGTTGGCGAAGATCGCCGAGCTGAAAGCGTTCTACCACATCAGCGAACACTGCCTGGAAACCTTGCTGCGCGCCGACGGCTATTTGCTCTGATCCACTGCCGAATCTTGTGGGAGGGGGCTTGCTCCCGAATGCGGCATGTCGGCCCACGAAGATGCCGGATGTGATGCCGCCTTCGGGAGCAAGCGCCCTCCCACCTTTGAAATGCACTGCTCTGTGGGAGCGAGCCTGCTCGCGAAGAAGGTTAACGCGGTCGTTTGTTAACCCTCTGTGCAGTTTGGGTCTACCTTGAATAACTCCCAGACCTGTTCCCGAGGAGTTTCCCCATGGCCGCGAAAAAGATTTTGATGCTGGTCGGTGATTACGTCGAAGACTACGAAGTGATGGTGCCGTTCCAGGCCCTGCAAATGGTTGGCCACACGGTCCATGCGGTGTGCCCGGACAAGTCTGCCGGCAGCACTGTGCGCACTGCGATTCATGATTTCGAAGGCGATCAGACCTACAGCGAAAAGCCTGGCCACTTGTTCGCGCTCAATTTCGACTTCGCCAAGGCCAGCGAAGCCGATTACGACGCCCTGCTGATTCCCGGTGGTCGTGCCCCGGAATACCTGCGTTTGAACGAAAAAGTCCTCGAACTGGTGCGCGCCTTCGACAACGCCGGCAAGCCCATCGCCGCGGTGTGCCATGGCGCGCAGTTGCTCGCGGCGGCGGGTGTGCTCGAAGGGCGCGAGTGCAGCGCGTATCCGGCCTGCGCCTCGGAAGTGCGCTTGGCCGGCGGCACGTTCATCGATATTCCGGTGACCGAGGGTCACGTTCAGGGAAATTTCGCCACCGCTCCGGCATGGCCCGCGCATCCAAGCTGGTTGGCCGGCTTCCTCGGTCTGCTCGGCACCAAAATCACCCTGTAGTCGCAGGCGACAGACCGCGGAGGCTGGTCTTTACTCTGAAGCGCGAGATCTCTCAATCGCCCAGGAGAAACAGGCATGTCCGGATGGTACGAAGTGAGCAAAAGCAGCAACGGCCAGTTCAGGTTCGTGTTGAAAGCGGCGAACGCCGAAACGATTCTGACCAGTGAGCTGTATAGCACCCGCGCTGGTGCCGACGGTGGTATCGCATCGGTTCAGACCAACAGCCCGCTGGCTGAGCGTTACGAAAAAAAATCGACGAAGGATGGTCACCCGTATTTCAACCTGAAGGCAGCCAATCACCAGATCATCGGCAGCAGCGAGTCGTATTCTTCCGATGGCGCCTGTGACAAGGGCATTGCCAGCGTGAAGGTCAACGGTTCGACCAAGACCATCAAGGACAAGACGCTGCCGGTGCTCTGAAACCAGGCCTGAGTTCGCTCGCCAAAGGATTGGCGTCCGAATTCTGGCAATGTGCCATCATTTTGCGTATCCTTCGCGCCAAGCCATGGAAGGGCGCAAATCGACACTCTTTCATGCGTTTCAGATTGCTGGCCGTGAGAGAGCTTACCTTTGAAGATGCGTTTTTTGGCTGCCCTGACCGTGCTGCTCAGCCTGAGCGGCTGCTACAGCATGTCCCCAACCCACATTGACGACGCGCTAAGTCCCAGCGCCGGATCTGGCGTGGCGTATGTCGTGGGCGTAGTGGGTATCTGGCCCCAGGCCAGGTACGGCGCACAGGAACAAATGATCATGATCCGCAAGCGCGGCAGCGACGATTTCGCCACCGCGCGTTTGCACAACGAATTCTATGCCCGCACGGCGCGCGATCTGCGGGAGACAGGGCGCGGCATCGGCACGCTGTTCGTCATGCCGCTCAAACCCGGTCGGTACGAAATCTACAACGTGCGCTTCGATCAGGGCCGGTCGCTGTCATGGAGCCGTGAAGACTTCACCATCGGCATGGAACTCGAGGCGGGCAAGGCCTACTACCTCGGCGATTTCCGCGCCGGTTGCCTGATCGGGCGCAGCATGCCGTGCCTGTTCCTGCACAGCGATCACCTCGAGCGCGACGCCGCGCTGGTCCGAGCCAGGTACCCGCAAGTGCCAGGTCTGCAACGTCTGGACATGCCGAACCTGTACACCGCCACGCCATTCATCCGCGAAGAAAACGGCGCCAGCGCCTCCATCTACAAAGCCATGCTGTCAGGAAAACTCTAATGCGCATCAACGTCATGTTTCTGGGATTGCTCTTGCTGCTGAGCGGCTGCCAGACCACCCACAGCCTGAAAACCCCTGAAGTCGATTACAGCGAGCGCCTGCCGGCGATCAACGTCAATGTGATTGGCTTGCCGAGCTGGATGCTGCGCGATGAGTTGCGCCATCGCGGCACCTTCGAGGAGGTCAGGGTCGGCCGCAGCGACGACGGCTATAACGTGCTGGTGGTTGCCAACAGTAACGTCGGCGGCATCCAGCCACAGATGTTCCTCAGCGCATTTACCCTGTTTCTCGTGCCGGTGCCGGTCAGTTGGGACAGCACCGTGGTGTTCAGCCTCAGCCATGGCAAGAAAGTGCTGGGCATCTATACCGTGCAGAACCATTCCAGCGCCTGGCGCGGATTGGTCAACCCGTCCGGCGGCCAGTTCGAACATGTACGCCTGATCAGTGACGAGTTCATCGCCAAGGTTTTGAAAGACCAGCCGTTCAACCGCGAGGCGATGCAGCGCGCTGCCAGCCTTTAGCAGAACGGTCACCTTCAGGCATTCGCGGCTGACAATTTTCGCGAGCAGGCTCGCTCCCACAGGTTGAACGCATTTCAAAAGGTGCGAGCGAGCCTCGTCGCGAGGGCGTCAGCCCGGCCAATATCAAACCTCAACCGGTACCGACAACTGCGGATTGCCCAGTGCATGGCTCTTGGCATCGAAGAACCGCAACTCAACGCCAGTGCCTTCAAACACCCTGGCGTAGTGACGCTTCTGATGCTGGATGAACGCGGCACTGCGCGGGTAAATCGAGATCGCCACGGTCGCGGGTCTGGCCAGGCGCAGTGCCCGTACCAGGTGCGCATCCTGTTCGCCCAGGGCATGGCCGAAAATGCACAGGCTGTCGCCATGCGCCAATAACTGCTCGTAGCAGAACGACAGGTAATCCGAACTGCGGATGGTTTTGAGCTTGTCGGCGCTGGGTCCCTCGGTGACGAACAGTGGCACGTCATCCAGCGTCTTGATCGTGTTATTGATCGCGAAACTGCCAAGCAGGGTGCCCTCGGTCGAGGTCAGTTTGCGTGCGGTGCCATCCTGATTTCGCACCAGATGCAGACCACCGTGCAGGTACAGCAGACGCGGTTTGTCCGTGGCGCTTTGGCTCAAGTCGAAACTCGCGTCCGGGCCGTTGAACAGGTCATCAATGGCCTCGCCCGGGTGTTGCAGCGCCCAGTAATTGAGCAGGTCGTAGTTGGTCGTGAACACGCTGCGATAGCGCGCCAGTTCCGCATTCAGCACCGCCAGTGTCGAGGGCTGCACCAGCCGCCACGGGATGTGCACCGCATGCACGGTGTTGATCAGCGCTTCCTTGATCGCGTAATAGCGATTACGCGGCGCCGCCGAACTGACCGCCAGAGCCTTGTTGACCCGGCTGGTGGTTTTCAGGGCACCCAGCACTTGCTCGAAGCTGCGCGTTTGCAGCGCATCGAACACTGCCAGTTCCGAGGGGCTCAGCGGTTTCTCTTCGACTGTACGGGCATTTTCGAACAGCGAGTCGTAGCCGAAGTCATCCCACACCGCACGGCTGGCGCCATTGCCCACCAGCAAACCGCTGAAAGCAGTCGCAGCGCGCAGGGCATTCCAGTCTTCGAGGGTGGCGTCGACATTGAGAAAATCGGTCATTGCGTGGGCGGTCTCAAACGAAGGGCAGATGGACGGCGACTTTATCACGAGCGGACATTGAGCCAGATCAACATTGCTCGTGACCGATCGGTCGATCCTGTGTGTATCCGCCGAATCGAGGCAGTCGATCCGGCTCCAGTCAGGAGACACACGATGAGCAGCACCTTCTTCATTCCCGCCGTCAACATCATGGGCAGCGGCTGCCTCGACGAAGCCATGCTCGCGATTCGCAATTATGGCTTTCGCAAGGCGCTGATCGTCACCGACAGCGGACTGGCCAAGGCGGGCGTGGCGGCGATGATCGCCGAGAAACTGGCAATGCAGGACATTGATTCGGTGATCTTCGACGGCGCCAAACCCAACCCGAGCACGGCCAACGTCGAGGCGGGTCTGGGGCTGTTGAAAGAGAGCAACTGCGATTTCGTGGTGTCACTGGGCGGCGGCTCGCCGCACGATTGCGCCAAGGGCATTGCGCTCTGCGCGACCAACGGCGGGCAGATCGGCGATTACGAAGGCGTCGACCGCTCCAGCCAGCCGCAATTGCCGCTGATCGCCATCAACACCACCGCCGGCACCGCCAGCGAAATGACCCGGTTCTGCATCATCACCGACGAATCGCGCCACGTGAAAATGGCCATCGTCGACCGCAACGTCACTCCGCTGTTGTCGGTCAACGATCCGCAGTTGATGGTTGCGATGCCCAAAGGCCTGACCGCCGCCACCGGCATGGATGCACTGACCCACGCCATCGAAGCCTACGTCTCGACCGCCGCTAATCCGATCACCGATGCCTGTGCCTTGAAGGCCATGAGCCTGATCAGCAGCAACTTGCGTCTGGCCGTGCGCGACGGCAACGACCTGGCGGCGCGGGAGAACATGGCTTACGCGCAGTTCCTCGCCGGTATGGCGTTCAATAACGCCTCGCTGGGTTTTGTACATGCGATGGCGCATCAACTGGGCGGTTACTACGACTTGCCCCACGGCGTCTGCAACGCCGTGTTGCTGCCGCATGTGCAGAGTTTCAATGCGCAAGTGTGTGCTGATCGACTCAGGGACGTTGCCCACGCCATGGGTGCGGACATTCGTGGTCTCGGTGCCGAAGAGGGCGCGCAAGCGGCGATCAACGCCATTCGCAGCCTGGCTAAAGATGTCGAGATCCCCGGTGGACTGCGTGAGCTGGGCGCGAAACTCAGCGATATACCGGTGCTCGCCGCCAATGCCTTGAAAGATGCCTGTGGGTTGACCAATCCAAGGGCGGCCGATCAGCGCCAGATCGAAGAGATTTTTCGTAACGCGTTTTAAGACCGGCACAGCGCGAACGATCGGCGTTATCCTCGCCGCTCGTTCGCGCCACTTCCGCCGAGTCCTCCATGCTGCAAAAAAGCCTGATTCGCCGCCTCGACCTGATCACTCTGCAACTGTTCGTCGCCGTGCACGAAGAGGGCACGCTGACCCGTGCAGCTGCGCGCGAAGCCATCGCGGTGTCGGCGGCCAGCAAGCGGCTGATGGAATTGGAGGAGGCGTTGGGCATCGCTCTGTTCGTGCGTCAGGCCAAAGGCATGACACTCACCCCGGCCGGTGAAACCCTGCTGCACCACGCACGACAGATGCTTTTCAACCTCGAGAAGATGGGCCTGGAGCTGGGCGAGCACAGCCACGGTGTGCGGGGTTACGTGCGCATGCTGGCCAATCTTTCGGCGATCATTCAGTTTCTGCCCGAAGACTTGCGCGACTTCTCGGCGCAGCATCCGCAGGTCAAGACCGACCTTGAAGAACGGCCCAGCGCCGGGGTGATTCAGGGCGTGCTCGATGGCGTCGCGGACCTCGGCATCTGCTCTGACGACAGCGACACCCAAGGCCTGCACAGCGTGTTGTACCGCCAGGACAAACTGGTGGTGGTGATGTTGCCGGAGCATCCGCTGGCTACGCGCAAATCAGTGGCCTTCGATGAAACCCTGGACAGCGACTACGTCGGATTGCACGCGGCCATTTCGATCAATATGCGCACCCATGCGGCGGCGCGGCAGGCCGGCAAAGTCCTGCGCGTGCGCATTCACGTGCCGGGGTTTGACGCGGTCTGCCGGATGGTCCAGGCGAACATGGGCATTGGCATTCTGCCGCAGCGTGCCTACGCGTTATTTGGTCAGTCGCTGGGGTTGCGGGCCGTGCCGCTGAGCGATGCCTGGTCGGATCGCACGTTGATTGTGGTGGTGCGTGATGAAGCGCGGCTGTCGCCGGTGAGCCGAATGTTGTTCGAGCATTTGCGAGCGCAGGGCGCCTGAATCTCTACTGAATGAGCCGGCCTCTTCGCGAGCAAGCCCGCTCCCACAGTTGCCAGCGTGGATGCAAATTGTGCGGCTGACTTGGAACGCTGTGGGAGCGGGCTTGCCCGCGAAAGCGGCTTCGAATTCACCACAGCACTCTGATGCGTTCGCAATTCGCGAATGCTCATTGCCGAGAGACGGCTGGATTCGCCAATGATCGTTCCTCTAGCCTTGGCCGCATATTCCAAGAACAAGAGGTACCCCGCGATGACTGCCCCTTTGAGTGCGATCAAAGTGATCGAGATCGGCACCCTGATCGCCGCGCCGTTTGCCGCGCGCATGCTTGCCGAGTTCGGCGCCGAGGTGATCAAGATCGAAGCCATGGGTCAGGGCGACCCGCTGCGCAAGTGGCGCAAGCTGCACGAAGGCACATCGCTGTGGTGGTACCTGCAATCGCGCAACAAGAAATCCCTGGCACTCAATCTCAAATCCGCTGAAGGCATCGAACTGGTCAAGCAACTGGCCGGCGACGCCGACGTGATCATCGAGAACTTGCGCCCCGGTGCGCTGGAAAAACTCGGTCTGGGCTGGGACGTGCTGCATGCCTTGAATCCTGACCTGACCCTGGTGCGTATCTCCGGCTACGGCCAGACCGGCCCGTACCGCGACCGTCCCGGTTTCGGCGCAATTGGCGAGGCCATGGGCGGCATTCGCTACACCACCGGCAATCCCGATTTGCCACCGGCGCGGGTGGGCGTCAGCCTCGGCGATTCGCTGGCCTCGTTGCACGCGGTGATCGGTGCGCTGATGTCGCTGTTGCGGGTCAAGACCGGGCAGGGCGGCGGGCAGATTGTCGACGTTTCGCTGGCCGAAAGCGTGTTCAACGTCATGGAAAGTCTGGTGCCGGAATACGACATGCTTGGCCATGTCCGCGAACGCAGCGGCGGCGCCTTGCCGGGCATTGCGCCCTCCAATACTTACCTCACCGCCGACGGCGCTTATGTGGTGATTGCCGGCAACAGCGACCCGATCTACAAGCGCCTGATGCACGTCATCGGCCGCGCTGATCTGGCCGACGCAGAAGAGTTCGCCCACAACGACGGCCGCGCGGCGCAGAGCCGATTGCTCGATGCGGCCATCACGCACTGGACCAGCAGCCTGCCGATCGACAAAGTACTGGCCGCCCTCGAAGCCGCTGAAGTGCCGGCCGGGCGCATCTACTCGGTGGCTGACATCGTCGCCGATCCGCACTATCAGGCGCGGGACATGCTGCTCGATGCCGAGTTGCCCGGCGGCGCAACGGTGAAGATGCCCGGCATCGTCCCCAAACTCTCGGAGACCCCCGGCGGGGTGAACTGGTCCGGGCCGAAACTGGGCCAGCACACTGACGCTATTCTCGCCGAACTGGGCCTGGCTGAACTCGACATCGAACGCCTGAAAAGCCAAGGGGTGGTGCAATGATCACTGACTATTCGCAAACTCTGATCGTCCAGGAAGTCTCGCCGCGCGATGGCTTGCAGATCGAGCCGACGTGGGTGGAAACCGCTGACAAGATCGCTCTGATCAATCAATTGTCACAGGCCGGATTCAGCCGTATCGAAGCCGGCTCGTTCGTCTCACCCAAAGCCATCCCGGCCCTGCGTGACGGCGAGCAGGTGTTCAACGGTATTGAGCGCCAGCCAGGGGTGATTTACGTGGCGTTGATTCCCAACCTCAAAGGTGCGCAACGGGCTCTGGCGGCGAATGCCGATGAGTTGAACCTGGTGATGTCTGCCAGCCAGACGCACAACCTGGCCAACATGCGCATGCGTTGCGAGGAGTCGCTGGCCGCCTTCGCTGACATCGTCGCGTTTGCCAGCGGCTCGGGTGTGCGCCTCAACGGCAGCATCGCCACCACGTTCGGTTGCCCGTTCGACGGCAAGATTGACGAGGATCGCGTGCTGCAAATTGTCGACGCCTATCAGGAGCTAGGCATTCAGGGCATCAGCCTCGCCGACACCACCGGCATGGCCAATCCGCGTCAGGTCGATCGCTTGGTGCGGCGCGTTTTGCAGCGGGTTTCGCCGGCTGACCTGACCCTGCACTTCCACAACACCCGAGGCCTGGGTCTGTGCAATGTGCTGGCCGCATACGAGGCCGGTGCGCGGCGCTTCGATGCAGCGTTGGGTGGCCTCGGTGGCTGCCCGTTTGCGCCGGGTGCGTCGGGCAACATCTGCACTGAGGATCTGGTGAACCTGTGCGATGAGGTCGGTATTCCTACCGGCATCGATTTGACGCTGCTGCTGAAACTCTCGCGCGGCTTGCCGGCACTGTTAGGCCACGAAGTCCCCGGCCAACTGGCCAAGGCCGGGCGCAATTGCGACCTGCACCCGATCCCCACCTGAAGATAAGAAATCCTTGTGGGAACGGGCTTGCTCGCGAATACGGTATGTCATTCAACACGGATATCGACTGACCTGACGCGTTCGCGAGCAAGCCCGCTCCCACAGTTCAAAAGCATTGAGCAGTACCACCAGACAACAAAAACAATCGGACGCCATTGGCAGTCCGCCTGGAGAAAAATCCATGAGCCTCAACGTAATGGAGGCGGGCGTAAGTCCGTCTGTCGATCACGACGCCGAAAAAGCCCTGGTCAGCAAAGTCGCCTGGCGCCTGATGCCGCTGATCATGGTCTGCTACCTGTTCGCCTTCTTCGATCGCATCAACATCAGCTTCGCCAAATTCCAGTTGCAGACCGACCTGAGCCTGAGCGACACCGCGTATGGTTTGGGCGCCGGGCTGTTCGTGGTCGGTTACGTGCTGTTCGAAGTGCCGAGCAACATGATGCTGTACAAGGTCGGGGCCCGGCGCTGGATTGCGCGGATCATGATGTCGTGGGGTGTGGCGACGGCGGCGATGGTCTTCGTCAACAGCGAATGGCAGTTCTATGCGCTGCGCTTCGTGATCGGCGCGATGGAAGCCGGGTTTGCCCCGGGCGTGCTGTATTACCTGACCCTGTGGTTTCCTCAGCATTTCCGTGGCCGCATCACCTCGATGCTGTTTCTCGCCTCTGCATTCGCCGGGCTGGTCGGCGCGCCGTTCTCCGGCCTGGTGTTGCAACACCTCGACGGTGTGTTGCAGATGCGTGGCTGGCACTGGTTGTTCCTGCTCGGTGGCGTGCCGTGTATCGCTCTCGGTTTTCTGGTGCTCACGACGCTCAAAGACCGCATCGAGGATGCGCACTGGCTCACGGCTGACGAGAAGAAATTGCTTTCGAGCCGCATCGCCCATCACGAGCCACACAAGAGCGGCGGCTCATTGCTCGCGGCGCTGAAAATTCCCGGTTTCCTGACGTTGGGTTTGATCTATTTCCTGATCCAGGTCGCGTCCTACGGTCTGAATTTCTGGGCACCGCAATTGATCCGCAGCGCCGGCACCGAAAGCCCGGTGATGATCGGTCTGCTGACCGCCATTCCGTACATTTGCGGGGCAATCAGCATGGTGCTGATCGGGCGCTTGTCAGACGCCACCGGTGAACGGCGCAAGTTTGTCGCCGGGCTGGTGATCGTCGGCGCGATCGGCTTCTTCAGCGCAGGAATCTTCGCCAGCCACACGACGTTCCTGATCGTCGCGCTCGGGCTGCTCGGCGCAGGCATCATCGCTTCGATTCCGAGCTTCTGGACCCTGCCACCGAAGCTGCTGGCGGGCGCCGGTGCCGGCGCGGCGGGCGGGATCGCGGTGATCAATACCCTGGGGCAATTTGGCGGGATCGTCAGCCCGGTCATGGTCGGGCGCATCAAGGACCTCACCGGCAGTACCACCCCGGCGCTGTATGTGATTGGCGTCGCCGCGCTGATTGCCGCCGCTTTGCTGCTGTGGGGTTTGCCGCAGAAGCTGCGCACGCTCGACAAGTATTGAATTTGCGACGCCGTCGATGACGCCTTCGCGTGCAGGCTTCACACACATGAGAAGATTCGCTGGCCTGATCTGTTGAATCCTTCGATGCAGAAAGGGATAGTGCGCGCCTGGAAATATCTTCAAGGAGCGGGAAGTGACAATGAAGTCCATATGGCTCAGCGCTGCAGCGCTTTGCGGGTGGTTCATGGCTGGGCAGGCGTGGGCTGATTGCACGCCGCCTGCGGTCAGTGGCGAAGCGGACTTTTCTTTGTGCAAGGAATGGCCGGCTTATCCGTCGCTGACGATTACCGCGCTCTCGACGTTCGTGCCCGATCCCGTCTATGGCAAGGACGGCCGGGTGGGTTCATACGACCTGGATCTGGCCGTCAGCACGGCTGGCAGCCCCAAACCGCTGGCGACCTATCATCAGCCGTCGGCGTTTCTCTCCGATGCCATCGGGCTGGAAAGTCTGGAACTGGATACTGGCCGCTATAAACTTACGCCCGACCTCCGCGCATTCGGCGTGCGTGCCCATTTCAAAGGCTCGTCACGCGTCAATCCTCTGGATGAAATTTGGCTGTCGCTCTATGTGAAAGAGGGCGACAAACTGCGCCCGGTGCTGGATCGCTTGCTGGTCTACACCTTCAGCGGTGAATGGGATGGCAATTGCGCGGGAGAACGCTCGGAGACTGTGCGTACGCTTGAGATGGCCAAAACCCGATCCAATGGTTACGCCGATATCATCGTCCGCTCAGTCACCATGGGCCTGGTCGGTGAGGGACCGCCTGACACCTGCGAATCGAAGACCACCCACGAAAAGCCAGTGCTGACCACGTTGCGTTACGACGGGAAAACCTACGTTTTACCGCAAGGTTTCAAAGGCATGTGACTGGCGTCACTGATACGAATATTTCAAGGAAGAATCATGAATCTGCATCGTCGAATCTATATCGCCCTCGGCTTGTTCGCGCTTACGGCTCAGGTCCATGCCGCTTGCGAAGTAAAAAAATTCGACGGCCATACGCTCTCGCGCTGCAAAGTCTGGCCTGCGTTCAACACTCAATCAATTGCAGCGAAGGCCACTTTCGTTCCCGATTCTGCGGGTGCTCAGGACGGCGTGTTCGATCTGGCACTGTCAGTAATCAACGCCACGACGGGCAACACATTCGCCAGTTATGCCAAACCCGGCGCTTACAACTCCGATGCGATCAGCTTCGATGATCTGAGGATCGATACGGCGCGTTACCGCTTGGCGGCGGACGTCCGTGCGTTCGGGCTGCGATCGACGTTCATGAGCCACGGTTCCAGAGCCAATCCGTACTCGAAAACCGACCTGGCCTTGTATGTTCGCGAAGGCAATCGCTTACGCCCAGTGCTGGAAGGCCTGGTGGTGCGCAAGGATTTCGGTGAGGGCACCGGGGAGTGCGATACGCGAGACACACGCATTCGCAGGACTGTCGAAATCGGCTCATCCAGCCACAACGGGTTTGCGGATCTGATCGTCAGTTCCAGCGGTTCGTTGATGGAGTCTTTCACGTCAGGCAAACAATGCGCTTCGAAAACCACCAACCTGAAGAACACCCAGGTCACGCTGATCTACGACGGCCAGCAATATGTCGTTCCCGAAGAACTCAGAGGTTACTGATTCGATGCTTACCGGTCTTAACCACCTGACCCTGGCCGTCCGCGATCTGCAGCGCAGTCTGGCGTTCTATCGCGATGTGCTGCAATTGGATATCGAAGCGACGTGGGATAACGGCGCCTATTTGTCACTGCCCGGACTGTGGTTGTGCTTGTCAGAAGATCCTCAGCGCAGCGGGGAGCCGGGCGCGGACTATACCCATTACGCTTTCAGCGTGAGCGCGGCAAACTTCCCTTCACTGGTTGAAACGTTGAAATCGGCTCAGGTGCCGCAGTGGCGAGACAACCGTAGCGAGGGTGCGTCGTTCTACTTTCTCGACCCCGACGGCCACAAACTGGAAGTCCATGTCGGCGATTTGCAGTCGCGGCTGGCTGCGTGTCGGCAGAAACCGTACCCCGGCATGCGTTTTAACGACGCGCAGTGATCGGGCGCAGTCGGCTGATATAGACTGGCCGCCACGTGTTCTGGCGCTTGCAGGTTTTTCATGACTCCATCATTGCTGTTGGCCGTTCTGGCTTCGGGTTTCATTTACGGGATCACGCCCGGGCCGGGTGTGCTGGCAGTGTTCGGCATTGGCGCGGCCCATGGCCGGCGGGCCGGCGCGGGGTTTCTTTGCGGGCATTTGCTCGGCGATGTGATCTGGTGCAGCACCGCATTGGTGGCCATTGTCGGCGCCCGGGAAATCGGCAGCACCGCATTCGATGTGCTTGGCGTGCTCAGCGCGGTGTATCTGTTCTGGCTCGGCTGGCGTGCGGTGCGTGCCCAGCGGCGCAATGTCGACGAGGCGCAAGGCGCGGCGCGCCAGCCGTTCTGGCACGGTATCGTCTTCGGTCTGACCAATCCCAAGGCCTACCCGGTGGCGGTGGCGACCTTCACCGCGCTGCTGTCGAGCCGCGCCGAACTGCTCAACTGGGCGATGCTGCCGGCGCTGATCGCCCTGAGTTTTGTCGGCGGGGCGCTGGCGTACGCGATTCTCATCGGCGTGGTCGGCGCCCAGCGAGTGCGCATCGTTTATCAGCGTCACGAACTGCTGATCACCCGTCTGTGCGGCATCATGTTTATCGGTTTTGCCATCAACGCGTTGATGCACGCGCTGCCCGGGTTGATGCCGAACAAGGGCTGATGCCGAAGAAGCACCGTTCGTCGCGCCTCGGTCGTATTTTCTAAACCTTTGACCGTTAAAGCATTCCTAACAGAGGCGGACGTTTGTCCGCCGCGAGCATTTAAGCAGCGGGCGAATCGCGGCCCGCTTGAATTTTCAACGAAGGAGGGCGCGACCATGAGCCGGATGGCCACCCGTTTACGTAACGTCAGTTTTGCAACCCTGCTGGGCCTGTGCGCCAGCACTGCGTTCGCCCAGTCGCCTGCCGAATTCATCAACGATGCCTCCGCCAAGGGCATGGCCGACATCGAAGCCAGCCGTCTGGCCCACGGCAAGACCGAATCGAAAGAGGTCAAGGATTACACCATCGTCGTCATCAACGATCGCACCACGGCCAACCAGCATCTGGCGAAAATCGCCAAGAAACTCGACCTGCCGGTTGCCCCCCGCGAAGAAATCGCCGACAAGGCCAAAGAGCTGATGCCGCAAGTGAAGGACGGCGCGACGTTCGATCAGGCCTACGCGGCAAGCCAGGTCAAAGCCACGGAAGAGGCCATTACCCAGATCGAGCAACAGGCACAGACCACCGACGTGCCGGAAATCAAAGCGTTCGCCGATGAGACTTTGCCGAAGCTGCAAAGCCATCTGGAAAAGGCCCGCGCGTTGCAGGCCAGTCGCTAACATTCAGCAGTGGTTCGAATTCGGCCGCCCGGCATGAACTGATGCAGGAGCGGCCGAAGTCATTTCAGCACTCATTCAAATCCTGCTTTGGCTTGCTCTTGTCGCCCAAGCCCTCCAGATCAAATACCTGACTTTCGCCAAGTGCGCGGTAATGCTGGCGCAGCGCTTCAAGCTGCTTCAAATCCAGCGCCTCCAGGCCAAGCATCGCGTTCTGCGCTTCCTTGTTCACCCGCAGCAGCTCATCGAGTTTCAAATGCAAAATGTCGGTATCGCGGTTCTGCGTGTTCTGAATCAGGAACACCATCAGGAACGTGATGATCGTCGTTGAGGTATTGATGATCAGTTGCCAAGTGTCGTTGTAACCAAAAATCGGCCCGCTCAACCCCCACAACCCGATCAGAATCAATGCCCCCATGAACGTCTTCGGGCTACCGGCCCACAGGGCAAGTTTCTGGGCAATCTTTGCGAATTTCATGATGGAAGTCCTTGTTTTGAGAGCTTGAAATTCAGACATCGGCGTTGCGCTGAAAATTCTGTTTACAAACTTTCGACGCAGGACTTTGGTCGCAAAGGCGTGCCGCGCAGATCGCTGTATCGTGTCGTCAATTGCCAAGACACCCTCGACAGGAGAACGCCATGAGCTGGTCTGCCAAGCAATACGTCGCTTTCGAAGATGAACGCACCCGCCCGGCTCGTGACCTGCTGGCGGCGATACCCACGGCGCAGGCGCGGGCGGTGGTGGACATTGGGTGTGGGCCGGGTAATTCCACCGAGTTGCTGGTGCAGCGTTTCCCCGAGGCTACTGTGAGCGGCCTCGACAGTTCGGCAGACATGATCGCCGCGGCGCGCAAGCGCTTGCCTGACGTGCAGTTCGAGGTCGCCGAGATCGACAAGTGGGCAAACGCCGGCCCGTTCGATGTGATTTTCGCCAACGCGGTTTTGCAATGGGTGCCTGATCACGCTTCGTTGCTGCCAGCCCTGGCGAGCAGACTTTCAGACGGTGGCAGCCTGGCGATCCAGATGCCAGACAACCTCAATGAACCGTCTCACCGTTTGATGCGCGAAGTCGCCGCCAATGGGCCGTGGGCGAGCAAGCTTGCAGGCGCTGCCGGGCAGCGTACCGATATGGCCAATGCCAGTGAATTTTTCGCGATGCTGCGCCCGTACTGCGCGCGAGTGGATGTGTGGCGCACGACGTATCATCATCAATTGCCGGGCGGAGCGGCGGGGGTGGTCGAGTGGTTCAAAGGCAGTGGTTTGATTCCATTTCTGAGCCCGTTGACCGAGGAGGAGCAGGCGCAGTATCTGCAGCGGTATCTGGCGGAAGTTGCAAAGGCTTATCCCGCATTGGCTGATGGCTCGGTGCTGTTGCCGTTTCCACGGCTGTTTATCGTTGCGACTCGCTGAAACATTTTCCCAAGCGAGCTCGCTTTGAGTCTTGCGTTCGACGCGTTGTTTCAGGTCGGCGTAGCTGGCTGAAACAACTCGTTCACGCTGAATTCGCCGGAAAGTTCTTTCTGTATCCGGGGCTTTTAAACGGGTTACGCCGTGGCCGTTTAAAGTTGAATCGCGTTACGTCCCGATGCCTACAAATCCTTGCGCCGCTGCCTACCGGTACGCCAGAATCCGCCGGCTTGTGCGCCTGGGGGGCGGTCGGTAACTTGGTTCGCGTCACTGATTTGCAGTGATCGGGTTTAGTAGCCCAACAACCTCATTTCAAAATGGCTGCATGAGTACCACTAAGTCAGGCGATCGCCTGCACTTAATGGTGGCTGTGCGCATGGCGCCTTCGGGTGCGCCGGGTTTGGAATGGGGTCCGGTCTACTAACTTGCGCACAGCTGCCACCCTTTCGTTTAGTAGCGATGAGAGTTGCGGCCCTACCGAAGGTCCCTTCCAATGTTCAAAGTAACGCCAAATCCGCCGGAAACCGATCCGGCCTCTCCGTACCAATCCCTCAATTCGAAAAAACTCCACGAAGCCGCCGAACGCGCCCTCGACCACTACCTCATTCCGCCGCAAACCAGCTCACCGCCATACCAGACCAGCAGCATGTTCCAGGTCAACCCGAGCACCGACACCGAGTCGCTACTGGTCAACGCCAGCGAATCCCTTGGCTCGGCCAGCGTCATGCTGGGCGACTTTGCCGCCTTGCTCGACGGCAGCCAGCGCAAGACCCTGCTCGGCATCGCCCAGGTCGTCATGCTGGGTGAACTGGCGGTGAATCGGGTGCTGGATAAAGTGGTACCGGTGGGTTAGTCGGCGCTGATTTCCGGGTAAAAAAAACCGGTCGTTGCGACCGGTTTTGCATGCGATATATTTCTTCAGACACTGGCGAGCAGGCGTTCATAAGGAATGCGCAAGCCATCGTGCAGACGTTTGATCATTGCCAGACTCAGCTTGCGCTTGCGGTTCAATATTTCCGAAACACGGCCACTGGGGCCAATAAAGGGCTCGAGATCCCGCGGCGTCAAGCCTTGCTGATCCATACGAAATTTGATGGCTTCAATGGGATCAGAGGGATGCATCGGAAAATGCTGCTCCTCATACTTTTCAATCAGCAGAGCGAGAATTTCCTCAAACGTCAGACATGAAAAAACCGGCTACTGAGAGCCGGTTGAGCAGTAAGAATTCTTTAACCTTGCTGCAAGACCTTCAACGCCGCCGAAGCCAGAAACCCCGATCGGCTTTTCTCCTCAGGATGATGCAACACGTACTCATCAATGCGATTGAGCAAGTGCCCCGGCAGCGTGATGTTGAGCTTCTGTGCTTTGCCCAGGTATTTGACCACGTCGATATCCACTACCGCCCACGCACATCCGGCGTACTGCGGATTGGCGACATGCAGGCTCAATTTGCTGGCCGATGGAATCGGCGCACCCTCGTCTGCCAGAATTTCGAAATGACCTTCGATCGCCTCGCGCGCCATGGCGACGGCGTCATCAAGGTCGTCGCCGGCAGAAAAGCAGCCAGGAATGTCCGGCACTTCAACTCCCCAAGCGTGTTCCTCGTCGCCTATTGAAATCGCAATCGGGTAAAGCATGTTCGTGATCCTCCAATGCAACGCTGAGAACGGATTCAGAGCATGGCCTGTTGCAAAATACTGATGGCCGTTTTTTGAGCAGATCCTTTTTTGGATGCGGCACTGTTACCAATTCTGGTTTGGTTGGATGTTTGAAGTGATGATGACTGCCCCGGATACGTACCAGAAACCAACCGTCCGCGACGAGTTGTCCGATTAAAAAACGGCTATTCACAACACCTCCCTGTGGTGTGCTTGGTGGTTACTATACCTACTGAATTCTACAGATCAATAGACTTGCTACCGCTCAGCCATTGTGGCGTCCGGCGAGGTGGTCAACCCAGTCTAGGCCGCGCGTGTTTGGAGGAACGATGGTTGTGTTGCAGTGTTTTGCTGTGACATTTACGCGGCAAAATGAAAGAAAAATCGCTCAGCCAGTCATTGCGACTGATAGAGCGAGCTAGGCCGTAAGGAGGGCGACGTTGGGATCGATCCTTCTCTGGATGATGTTCAGAGTCGCTGGGGTTCTTTTTGGAGGTGAAGGCTTTTCCTTGGAAATTGTCTTTCACCAACTTCCAGACACAAAAAAACCGGCCATCAAGGCCGGTTTTTCAATTCCTGCATCCCCCGTCAGACAACACAACGCGAGATCAATATTCGGTGGAGCGGGTAGAGGGAATCGAACCCTCATCTAAAGCTTGGGAAGCTTTCGTTCTACCACTAAACTATACCCGCTCAGAGCGGCTGACTTTGTACCAGACTCGGCCACGGATTTGAAGTTTTCTTTTGTCTGCGATGGCTTTTTCACGCAGAAAACGGTCAATCGCGAGCAGGGGCTGCGCCGTTGTAAACAGGCACTTCACACTTGCAGTCTTGCCCGCGATGACGCTGTTTCAAATGGCCAATGCATGTTGATCCTGCACAAACGAGTAGCGCATCCGGGTGGCTTGCGGCGCTGGTTTAAGAAAGCCGAGCAGGGCGTTCTGGCTGTCGCGGCACGCAGCCTTGTGTTCCATGTCGAGGAAGTGTCCGGTGGCTTGCAGGGTGGTGAAGCTGCTGTGGGCGACGTGGTTGCCGAACAGGCGCGCATCCTCGGCGGCGGTGTATTCGTCCCATTCGCCGTTGAGAAACAGCACCGGCACGTTGATCTTTTTCGCCGCGTTCACATAGCACTGCCGATCGCTGTGCAGCACATCGTTGATGTGAAAGTGCATCTGCCCGTATTCATGCTCGGCCAGGCTGCTGACGTGGCGATAGTTGAAGCGTTTGAACAGTGACGGCAGGTGTTTGCCGATGGTGTTGTTGACCAGATGCCCGACCCGATCGCCGTCGCGGCTGCCGAGGTAGTCGACGCCGCGCTCGAGGTAGTCGAGCATGTGCGCATTGATCACCGGCGAGAACGAGCTGATCACGGCTTTTTCTATGCGCCGGGGTTGCTGGGCGAGGGCAACCAGAGTGGCGGCGCCGCCCCAGGAGAACGACAGCACATGCTCGGATGCAAAGTGGTCGATCAGCTCCAGCAGAATCTGCCCTTCGACTTCCTTCGTCAGATGTTTCTCATGCCGGTTGTGAGCTTTTGACCGACCCGCGTAGGGCTGGTCGTAGCAGACCACGTTGAACTGCGGGTGCAGGTTTTTCACGGTCTGTGCAAACGACGCAGTCGTGGCCATCGAGCCGTTGACCAGAATGATGGTCTTTTCTGCGGCGTCTGCGCGATAGAACTCCGTGTAAACCCGATACTGACCCTGTATATCCAGCACAGCGATTTCTGGCCTCATGTCATAAGACTCCTGGCAAGCAAGCGGGTATGCGCGCAATCGAGATTGCACGAGCTTTGTGACAGGTAGGCATACGCCTGGAATTTGCTGGCCCATGTCGATCCATTACGGCAGGTCGACGGGTGTTGTTATTGGCGGGCAGATTGCCGGCTGAGGCGCAGCCCTTGAGGGCAGACGACCGACAAAAAGTTTCTTGGAAGTATGTGGTGACTCGTCGGTCACATTTCGGCCGACGACCTGATTCAAGCAGGGGACTCAGGATCATGCAAGTGCCGTCGGTGAATTGTTCGACAACTTCGGCTGAGCGGTCGCCGGCTTAGAACAAATGAATCTCTTCGGTGCGCAAAGCGCGGTACTCGCCCGGTTTTAGCGCGTGATCCAGCGTCAGTTCGCCGATGGATTCACGGTGCAGATGCAGGACTTTATTGTTGAAGAAACCAAACATGCGCTTGACCTGATGGTAGCGGCCTTCAACGATGCTCAGCCGTGCCGAGCGTGGGCCGAGCAGCTCCAGCTGCGCCGGTTGCGTAGTCAGGTCCTCGAAAGCGAAATAGATGCCCTCGGCAAATTTCAACGCATAGCCGGCGTCGATGTGCTGTTCGGTTTCGACGTAATAGACCTTCGCCAGTCTGGTCTGCGGCTGCGTCAGGCGGCGCGACCAGGCGCCATCGTTGGTGATCAGCATCAGCCCGGTGGTGTTGAAGTCCAGGCGCCCGGCGATGTGCAGGTCAGCCTTGTCCGGTTCATCGAGCAGGTCGAGCACGGTTGCATGCTGCGGATCACGGGTGGCGCTGACGCAGCCCGGCGGTTTGTGCAGCATGAAATAGCGCGGCGGTTTGCCGCTCTGCAGCACCTCATCGTCGACTTCGACCCGGCTGAATTCCAGCACGTCACTGTGCGGGTCGCTGACGACTTTTCCGTCAATCCGAACGCGTTTTTCCACCAGCAACAGGCGAACCTGCTGACGGTTGTAGCGGGGCAGATTGCTGAGGAAGCGGTCGACGCGCATGGTCAGGATTCAACGGACAAAGGGCCGCGCATCTTACGGGATCGGCCGCCGGCCTGCTTGCAGTTGCGCTTCAACCTGTGCGCAGCGCGGGCACAGGCAGGCTTGATTGCGTAGCTCGGCCGGCAGCGCTTCGAGCACCGCCGGCTCGATGGTCACGCCATAGCACCAGCATTCGCGGTCGGCGGTGCGCGGGTCGGCGAGGCTGCAATCGTTGCGGGCGCCGCAGGCCGGGCAGTGGTCGGATTTGATGTTGAGATCAGGCATAGGTCGAGTGCGGCATTTCCATGCAGGTGCGGTTGCGCCCGGATTGCTTGGCGCGGTACATCGCATGATCAGCCCGCGACAGCAGAGTGTGCAAGGTGTCATCGCGCTGCAAGGTAGTGGCGCCGATACTCACCGTCAGATGCAGGCTGTGGCCATCGTAGGCATATTCGTGTTGCTCGACGTGCTGGCGGATTTTCTCGGCAATTCTCTGCCCGGTCTCGCCGTCGGTGTCTTTCAACAGAACGATGAATTCCTCACCGCCCCAGCGGCAGACGATATCGGCATGGCGCAGGCAACTCTGCAGATCGCGGGCGAACCCGATCAACACCTGATCGCCGGCCATGTGCCCATAGGTGTCGTTCAACGCCTTGAAGTGGTCGAGGTCGAGCAGCAACGCGGTCAGCGGCTTGGTTTCCCGTTGGGCCTCGTGCAGCGCTTGCGCGGCGAGGATGTCGAAGCCGCGTCGATTCGGCAGTTCGGTGAGGCTGTCGAGGGTGGCGTGCGCCTGAATCTTCGCCTGAAAGCGCTTGATCACTCGATTGAGCAAGGCCAGTACGATCAACGTCACCAACAGGCAGATCAGCAGATTGAGATACAGCGACTGACGGATTTCACTCAGCGCGCCGTTTTCACGTTTATCGACGAACAGGTACCAGTTCAACTCGGGGATAAACCGTACGTTGAGAAAATGCCCCTGTCCGTGGGTTGAATATTCGTAACTGCCGCTGTGCGGCTTGGGCAACTGGCTGACCAGACTTTTCATGCTTTCCAGTTCGCCAAGACTCTGGCCGATGTGCGCGCCCTCCGGGCCACCTTCGGCACCGGTCAACACCAGGCGGCCGAAGGTGTCAACGAAGTACACGCTGCGTTGATAGCGCTGTTGATACTTGTCGATCAGCTTGATCACCGCGTCCACGGTCAGGCCCACTCCGGCAGCGCCGATAAAGCGGTTGTGGTAGTCGTAGACCTTGTAGTTGATGAAGAACGTCAGGTTGTCCTTGTTGGCCAGATCCGGGTCGACGTTGATCTCGTAGGGATCCTGCATGTCGCGCACGCGGAAGTACCAGGTGTCGCGCGGTTCATCGACTTTGACCTGTTTGAGGACGCCTTTGGCGTGGTAGTAGGTGAGAGTGGCATTAGAGACGAAAAACGCCGTGTAGGCGCCGTAATGGGTCATGACTTCGTCGAGGTAACGAGTCATCTGCTCGGGATTCTGCTCGCCGTTGACCACCCAATCGCGCATGAACGTGTCGCGGGACATCATCGAAGATATGAGAATCGGCCGCACCAGATCTTTCTGGATTTCCGAATAGACCGTGTCGGAGGTCAGCGGTAGTTCGGTGTTGACTATGTTGTCGCGGATCGACTCGCGGGAGGCGAAATAGCTCAACAGCGACGTGGCGAGAAACCCGGCGCCGAGCAGGGCGACGAGGGTAAGCACCAGTGAACGTTGCGAGTACAGGGGAGAACGAAGCGGCATGGCAGATCCGTTGGCAATGGCCCGATGGGATGCATTCTAGTGGGATGGTCGGGAAAACACTGCGGGATTTGTGCCTGAAATGGCGAGGGATACGACTCAGAGATTTGTCAGGGAAATCGCTGCCCGCACCCCAGCGCTCTGCCGAAGGGTGAGGCAGTTAATTAGGGTGATGGCAAAATTGTGCGTTTGACAGGTAAACAAGATTTCATAATCACTTGTTTCAACTTGTTGCGGGAACGCACCAGATTCCGAAAACGCTGTCTGATTTTTCGACAGTCACAGAATCAATGACTGTCGCCTGCCAGCGTCGCTGGTGTGGCCAACCCGCGGTCCAGGAGGCCGCCATGTATCGTCGAATCGTACTGCTTGCCGTGATGCTGTTTTCCCTTGGCGGATGCGTTCCTTATTCCTACGCAGACAACTACTACAGGTCAGAAGTCTACACATCACCCGCACCGGCCTATTACAGCGGTGGCGGTTCCTATTACCGCAGCGGCGGCACCTATTACACCCAGCCGCGCTATTACCAGCCAGCGCCGCGGTACTACCAGCAACCGCGTTACTACCAGGCGCCGCGGCACTATCAACCGGCCCCGCGTCATTACGAGAGCCGTCGCTGGCACGGTAACGATCGCGGACGCTGGGATGGCCACCGTCGTGGCGGTTGGGACAACGACCACCGGGGTCGCGGCAACTACGAGCGCCACAGCGGTCGCGGCGACCGCAACGGCCGTGGCAACCGCTGGTAAATATCCGCAAATGAACAAGCGGCGCATTGAGCGCCGCTTTTTTTTGCTCGTCGAAAAGTCGTTCCGTTAGCCATCTCCTAGGCAATTCACAGACGCTTCCTACAGTTTCAATTTATGGCATTTGTTAGCGTTTGTGGATGCCGAACGATGCGAGAAATCCTCAGCTCAATAGCGGCGAAAAAGGACGTTACCGCTATGAAGCTTCTGGTTATTCATCAAAATTTTCCGGGTCAGTTCCGCCATGTGGTGCTGGCCGCGCTGGACCGGCGTGACGAGGTTGTGGCGATAGGTCGGGACACGGCACCGGGACTCGCCGGGGTGAAAATCCATCGATATCGAGCGACCAGCCGAGCGCCCGGCAATGTTCACCCCTATCTGATCCGCTACGAACAGGCGGTGATTGACGGGCAAAAGGTTTTTGAGATGTTGACCAGGCTGAAACGTTCGGGTTATCAGCCAGATGTCATTCTTGCCCATCCCGGATGGGGAGAGACGCTATTCGCCAAGGACGTCTATCCCGATACGCCACTCATTCACTACTGCGAATACTACTATCGAGCGCAGGGCGCCGATTGCGGGTTCGACCCTGAATTCCGGCGAGCCACAAGAGAGTCGTCAAGGCTGCGAGTGCTCAATTCGCTGCATCTTTTGAATATTGAACAATGTGACATTGCCATTGCGCCTACGCGGTGGCAGCGCAGTCTGTTCCCGGCAGCGTATCGGTCAGCCATCAGGGTTATTCACGAAGGTATCGTTCAAGGTTCTGACCTAGCGAAAACTGCCGCAGTCGTGCTGCCCAATGGAATCGAGCTGCGAGCCGGTCATCCGATCGTCACCTACGTGGCGAGGAATCTCGAGCCTTATCGTGGCTTTCACAGTTTCATCAGAGCGATCCCGCAGATTCAGGCTGCGTGCCCCAATGCGCAGATTATAGTGATTGGCGGAGATGGCGTCAGTTACGGGAGTAGGCCGGTCGGGTACCCGGATTGGCGCAGCAGGATGGAGGCGGAGGTCAGTTTCGATCACTCTAGAGTGCATTTCACAGGGAAACTTCCTTACCAGACTTACCTCGCGGTTCTCGCATGTTCCAAAGTCCATGTTTATTTGACGTATCCGTTTGTCTTGTCCTGGTCGTTACTGGAGGCGATGGCGTCTGGCTGTGTGATCGTTGCGTCGGATACAGCACCTGTAAAAGAGGTAATCGTTGATGAAGTTAATGGGCTGTTAGTGGATTTCTTCGATCATCAAACGATCGCCAAACGTGTAAGCGAGGTTTTGAGGTCGGTTGATGGTTACGAATGTCTTGCCAGCGCTGCGAAGTTGACGGCGAGTCGCTTTGATGTGAAGTCGGGTGTAAGCCAATACTTCGATGTTTTTGAAAGTGCGATGTCCGGGCATAGCAATAAACAAGTCGTTCCCCAATTTGATGGGGCGGTTTGAAATGTCCAGGAAGTCGCGTAAACAAGCGGTCGTCTGGTTTAAAAGATTGTTGAAGTACGGTCTATTTTTTTACGTCTGTTATTGCGTAGCGGGATTTTATATTCGCAAAGAACAATCTGCCGAGTCGGCGGCTATTCACCAGGCAGACGAGAAAGCTTGTCAGAACAAACTGGCGAGCATGCAGCAAGTGCCGATATTAGGCGGCGCCTATGTAGATAAGACGCTGGTTCCTGAGTTTTACGTTGGCATGCCGGAAATGGTGAACAAGAAAGCGTGTCTGGCGATTGCTCTGAAGGGGCTTTTCTGGTGGACCGGGACGGGGCTGCACCGCTACCAGGATCAGCGCGCAGAGTCGATCCCCAAAAGTTGGCGGCTCTATAAATTGAATGCCGGGCTTTTTACCAGAAAAGAAACTACAGAGCCCCATGAGCGGGGCTATCGGCACGTCAACTGGCCGGATGAGTTGATTGTTAAGCTAAAGAATTATCCGGGGCTGGAGATTTGGCTTAATGCTCCGCCACCGCATTTTAAGAATGTGTCATCCGTACGAAAGTTTGTCATCACGGGTTGGCCGCGGCGAGATGGAACCCCGCGGTTGATCAACTGTGACGGCTTGATTCGTCCGGCTTCGGAGGAAAAAATGACTGACGAGAAACTGGCAAGGTTCAGCAGAGCTGAATTGGAAAATCTTGATTTCGGAAAACTGAATTTCTTTTGCACGATCAATCTGGATAACTTCGATTTTGCCGGCGGGCACGGTAGCGTAGGCCTCGGTCTATCGTCATTACGCGAAGCACCTGAGATGCTAAAGTTTCTCAGTGGTTATCTTTCACGCTCTGTTATTACAAGGAAGTAACGATGAGTCATATTTTTAGTGATTTAGAAAAGTCGGCAATTTTAAGTGCGGCAAATAGTTGCAAGGGAATGACGTTTGATATTGAAGATCTCAAGTATATTGCACTGAAATTAGCAGGGGCAAGCTGCGCCCCCCTGTACCAAAAGCTATTCGACATTATTCGTGAAAAAGTTTCTGACGTTGCAGCTGCCGATAAAGAGGCTGGAGAAGTGCTGAAAAGCGCCAGACTCTGGCTTGCCGTGGCCATTGATGCCAACGGTGGAAACGGTGCCTACTCTGCCCTGATTCGTGGTTACACCTCCCGCCAGGGTGAACTCAGACTGAATACAATTTTCAGTGAAGACCTGATGCAGCTTTCATCCAACCAGGTTGCCGTCAATTTCATCAACACCCTGAGCTCCGAGGGCGCCGACTATCTGCTCAGCGGCTCGGGTGATGACTGGCTCTACGGCGAAGACGGCGCCGACACCTACGTCGTGCAAGCGCATGCCGGGGCGACAACCACGATTGCGGACGTGCTCAACCCTGTTTTCCACCGAGCAGAAGTCGGCGTAGCGGGGTGGAAAGATGAGTACGGTTTGATTGATCAGGACACGGTTGTCCTTCCAGCAGAAGCGCAACGCGATGCACTGCAATTGAGCTGGGGTGCTGCGCTGATAGAGACGACCCATGTCGAGCTGGAACCCAACCCGGATCGCGGGGCTTACCGTCATCCGCCGCGAGCGAAAATGCTCCATCCGACGCTCGATATCCAATGGGGTGGGACGCAAAAAGTCCGCATCGCCTTGCCCCACTACGGTGAACTTGAGGGGGCCGGTATTGAGCTCGTCAAGTTCGCCGATGGGTCGGTCGCAAGTTTGAAGCAGCTCCTGGAATCGAGTCAGCTCGGCCCTGCGCCCGAGACTTTTCATACGGGTGTCATCGTCAACAATCCCAGCCGTTCAACCTCCCTGCGAGACGGACGAGCGCTGCCACTCGTGGGCGGTCGCGGCAACGACACCATAAGCGGCGCGGGAGAGATCCGAGGCATGCAATGACGTGCTCACGGGCAGCCCCGGTGATGATCTGCTGCTGGGTGGGCCGGGCAATGACACGCTGGCCGGCGGCGCTGGAAATGATCTCTACCGATACGATGGCCTCGGCAGGGACGTGATCATCAACAACGGAGGCGGCCTGGACGGGATCGATTTTTCCGAACGCAGGCTGACGATCGACAACTTGAAGTTTCATCGTGAGCGCGATGATCTGGTGATAGTGGTGGATTACGGAATGGCGCCGAAAATCCGGGTTTCCAGTCACTTTGCCGCAGGTGATAGTGCTATCGGCTTCATAAGAGTCAGCGAAGGAACAGCGATTCAAGACTACAGCGCGACGCAGATTGCTGAACGACTGCATCCTCTTCCGCCATTGAGGGATGTCGAGAAAATTTTGCAAAAAGGCGACGATGAAGCGCAGCGGGCGATGACGGAAATCATCGAGTTCTACGAACTGAACGTCTGAGTTGCTGGACGACCGATTCAGCCAGCCCGCGACGCAAACCAGTTGCCATCGCGGGCTACGAGTCAGCTCAATACTGAGTCAGATCCGCCAACGGATGCCGCCCTTCCCAGACTTTATGAAAATGCGCCTCGACCACCGCCTCCGGCACGTTATTGATATCCGGCCAGTGCCAGTGCGGCTTCTGATCCTTGTCGATCAAACGCGCGCGCACGCCTTCGCTGAATTCGGGATGGCGGCAGCAATTGAGGCTCAGGGTGTATTCCATCTGGAATACTTCGGCCAGCGACATGTGCCGCGCGCGGATGATCTGTTCCCAGACCAGATGGGCGGTCAACGGTGAGCCCTCGGTCATGGTTTTCGCCGCGCGGGCGAGCAACGGATCACTGCTGTCACGGTGCAGACTTATGGCTTTCCACGCACAGGCGACGTCGCTGACATCGAGCAATTCGTCGATCTGCTGCCGACGTGGCAGCCACTGTGCTTCGGGCATCTGCGCAAGTGCTTCCTGCTGCAGAGCCTTGAGCAGGCTGTTGAGCTGCATGGCGGTCTGTTCCTGCCAGTTCAATTGCAACAGGCCTTCGATCAATTGCGGTTGCTGTTCGTCGAGCAGGAAGCGGTCGGCCAGATCCAGATCCAGCGCATCACGGCCGTTGATGTGCGCGCCGGTCAGGCCGAGAAACAAGCCGAGCTTGCCCGGCAACCGTGCGAGAAACCAACTGGCGCCGACGTCGGGATACAGGCCAATGGTGATTTCCGGCATGGCCAGACGGCTGCTCGGCGTGACGATCCGCGTGCTGGCGCCCTGCAACAGGCCCATGCCACCACCGAGCACATAACCGTGGCCCCAGCAGATCAGCGGTTTCGGATAGGTGTGCAGACGATAATCCAGGCGATATTCCGCGCCGAAAAATTGCGCGGCCAGCGGCGGCACTTCGCCGGGGTGAGCGCGGCAGGCTTCGACCAGGCTGCGCACTTCGCCACCGGCGCAGAAGGCTTTACTGCCGTTACCGCGCAGTAGCACGCAGACGATTTGCGGGTCAGTGGCCCAGGCGTTCAATTTGTCGCTGAGGGCGTTGATCATCGGCAGGGACAGCGCGTTCAGCGATTTTTCGGCATCCAGGCTGGCGATGCCGATGCGTGCACCGTCGGTGCCGGTGAGTTCTTCGAAGTGCAGATTCATCGTGACCTCGATCGGGAATTTGAACGATCAGTATGATCGCTGTGGGGGAAAGTGCCGGATCTGCGTCAGATCAATTGACAAGCGTGGTCGGCTTTCCTAGGGTTCGCCCCATTGTTTTTGCCGGAAATGACCATGACTGCTGACGACCGTATCAAACTCGAACCGAGCTGGAAGGAGGCACTGCGTGCTGAGTTCGACCAGCCGTACATGGCAGAGTTGCGCAACTTTCTGCAGCAGGAGCGGGCGGCCGGCAAGGAGATCTATCCGCCGGGACCGATGATTTTCAATGCTCTGAACTCCACGCCACTGGACAAGGTGAAAGTGGTAATCCTCGGCCAGGACCCGTATCACGGCCCGGGTCAGGCCCACGGTCTGTGCTTCTCGGTGCAACCGGGCGTGCCGGCGCCGCCGTCGCTGGTCAACATCTATAAAGAGTTGAAACGCGACCTCAATATCGACATTCCCAACCATGGCTACCTGCAGAGCTGGGCCGAACAGGGCGTATTGCTGCTCAACACGACCATGACCGTCGAGCGCGCCAACGCCAACGCGCACAAGGACAAAGGCTGGCAGCACTTCACCGATCGCATCATTGAAGTGGTCAGCGAGCGGCAGCCGCATCTGGTGTTCATGCTTTGGGGCGCCCATGCGCAGAGCAAGCAGAAGCTGATCGACGCCACCAAGCACCTGGTGCTGACTTCGGTGCATCCGTCGCCGTTGTCGGCCTATCGCGGATTTTTGGGCTGTGGGCATTTCAGCCGGACCAACAAGTTTCTCGAACAGAATGGCGAAACGCCGATCGACTGGCGCTTGCCACCTCTCGCCTGAGATCGTTCCCACGCTCCGCGTGGGAATGCCTCAATGGTCGCTCCGCGTCCGCTTTTGGGACGCAGAGCGTCCCGGGCTGCGTTCCCACGCAGAGCGTGGGAACGATCAGTTAACGATCAGTTAGTCAGGACTCTGGAATACGATTCCAGTACTTGAACAACGGCTCCGCCAGAAACAGCACAAACAACAGCCGCATCACCTGCATCGCCGTCACCAGCGGCACCGACAATTGCAAGGTCTCCGCCGTCAGGCTCATCTCGGCAATCCCGCCGGGCATCATCCCCAGGGTCAGCGAACGCAGATCCAGATGGGTCAGCGCACTCAAGCCCAACGCCGCCAGCGACGCGATCAACATGGTCAACGCCGTGCCGATCAACGTCCGCCCCATGAAGGAAGGCGCGCGACGGAAGAACTGTCGGTTGAAGTGACAACCCAGGCCGCTGCCGATCAGCCACTGGCCGATCTGGCTGCCGCCATTGGGCAGGCCGATGTGCAGATCCCAACCGATACTGACCGCCGCACTCACCAGCAACGGCCCGAACAGCCAGGGATTGGGTTGGCGCAGACGTTGCCAGAGCCAGGCGAGCAGGGCGCCCGCCGGAAAAAGAATCGCCAGCCAGCGCCAATCGACGCTGCCGGCGTGAGAAATCGGCGTGCCGTCACCGAGCAGATACTTGAACGCCGCCGGCACGCATAACACCACTACCAACACCCGCAGGCTCTGCCCGGCCGCAACATGGCTGAGCAGGGCGCCATTGCGCGCGCCGAGGTTGACCATCTCCCCGGAACCACCGGGCATGCTCGAGAAAAACGCCGTGGCGCGATCTTCGCCGGTGCGCCGCATCAACCACACGCCAACCACCGCCGACAGGCTGGTGACCAGCGCACCGAAGAAGATCAAACCGAAATGACTGAGCACCTGTTCCATCACCTGCGGGGTGAAGTGCAGGCCGATACCGATGCCGACGATCCACTGGCCGCACTTGCGCCCGCCGGGGATTTCCGCCAATTGCCACGGCGTCAGGCAGCGCACCAGAATGATCGCCAGCAACGAGCCGACCATCCACGGTAGCGGCCAGCCGATCTGGCTGGCGATGAAACCGCCGAGCAGACCGACCAGCGGGGTGCCCCACCAGGCTTTCAGGGACGAGCGATCAGACATCGGCGATGGCGCGACGCGCAGCCGAACGTTTACGCCAGATGCGGATGATCGGCATCAACAACATGATCGCGGTCAGGATCCAGCAACCGAAGGTGATCGGGCTCGACCAGAGGATTTCCAGCGCACCGTTGGAGATCGACAGGGCGCGGCGCAGGTTCTGCTCCATCAGACCGCCGAGGATGAAACCGAGCAGCAGCGGCGACAGCGGGAAATCCAGTTTGCGCAGGATGTAACCGAAGATGCCGATACCGATCATCAGGAACAGATCGAAGGTGGTCGCGTGCACCGCATAAACGCCGATCCCGGTGATGATCGCGATGATCGGCACCAGTGCCCAGTTCGGCACGGCAAGGATGCGGGTGAACACGCGAATCATCGGGATGTTGAGGATCACCAGCATCACGTTGGCGATGAACAACGACGCGATCAGGCCCCAGACGATGTCCGGTTGCTGTTGAAACAGCAGCGGGCCCGGAGTGATGTTGTACAGCGACAACGCGCCAATCATCACCGCAGTGGTGCCCGAGCCCGGAACGCCGAGGGTCAGCATCGGCACCAGTGCACCGCACGCCGCGCCGCCGATCGCGGTTTCCGGCGCGGCCAGACCACGCGGGTCGCCTTCACCGAACTTGCCGCTGGTGCCGGCGATACGTTTCTCGGTCATGTAGGCCACGGCACTGGCGAGGGTTGCGCCCGCACCCGGCAACACGCCCATGATGAAACCGAGCACGCCGCAGCGGACGTTGACCACGAACACCGACGCCGCTTCCTTGAAGTTGAACATCATGCGGCCGGTGGCTTTCACCGCTTCCTGGCCGTGGTGGGTTTTTTCCAGCAGCAGCAGGATTTCGCTGATCGAGAACAGACCCAGCACCAGCACGACGAACTGAATGCCGTCGGTCAGGTGGATGTTATCGCCCGTGAAACGGTACACACCGCTGTTGGCATCGATGCCGACGGTGGAAAGAAACAGACCGATCAGCGCCGCGATAAACGTCTTCAGCGGTCGATCACCGGCCATGCCGCCGAGACAGACAATTGCGAACACCATCAACACGAAATATTCCGCCGGTCCGAAGGCGATCGCCCATTTCGCCAGCAGCGGCGCGAACAGCACCATGCCGCAGGTGGCGATGAAGGCGCCGATGAACGAACTCCACGCCGACAACGACAACGCGACACCGGCCATGCCTTTGCGGGCCATCGGGTAACCGTCGAGGGTGGTCATTACAGTCGAGGCTTCGCCGGGAATATTCAGCAGGATCGAGCTGATCCGTCCGCCGTATTCGCAGCCCAGATAAACCGCCGCAAGCAGAATCAGCGCCGACTCCGGCGGCAGGCCGAGGGCGAATGCGATCGGAATCAGCAACGCCACACCGTTGATCGGGCCCAGGCCCGGCAACAGGCCGACGACGGTGCCGATCAGCGTGCCGCACAGTGCGGTCACCAGGTTGTACGGGCTCAGCGCGACGCCGAACCCCTGACCCAAATAGCCAAGAGTATCCATATCAGTTCTCCAGAACGCTGAGCAGGCCGAGGGGCAGCGGAACGTCCATCAATCGGTCGAACAGCAGATAAAGACCGATCGCCATCAGGCTGATGATCACCACGCTGGGCAGCCAGCGACCGCCGTAGAGACGGGCCATCGGTACGCCGGTAAGAATGCTCGCCACGATGAATCCCAAGGGTTCGAAGGTGCCGGCGAACACCAGCAACAACACCACGCACAGACCGATCTTGGTCAGGCTTTCACGGTCCAGCGGCGGCTCATCCGGGTTGTGCCTGATCGGCGCCGGGCGGAACACCATGTACAGCAGCGCCAGGCCCATCAGGGCGAGCATCAGCAGCGGAAAGGCACGCGGGCCGACGGGTTCGTAGGAAAAAGCCGCTTGGTACGGCCACGCCATCAGTGCCAGGCCGGCACACACCAGCAGCAACACCGAGGCGAAAATGCGTTGAATAAGCATGGGAGCTCCTGTGCGACGTCCCCGCGAAGGAGACGCCGCCACTAGACAGAGACGATCACTGGATCAGGCCGAACTCTTTGGCCAGCACTTTGTAGTCGGCAACCTGCTTCTTCACGTAGGCGTCCAGCTCCGGGCCGGTCATGGCGAACGGGAACAGTTCACGTTGATCGCGCAGCTTGGCGAACTCCGGCGACGCCAGCAGTTTGTCGAACGACTCTTTCCACCAGGCGTAATCTTCGTCGCTGACTTTTGGCCCCAGGTAGAAGCCGCGGACCACCGGCCAGACGATGTCGTAGCCTTGCTCGCGGGCGGTCGGGATGTCTTTCATTTCCGGCTCGTCGAGGCGCTTGTCGGAGAACACTGCGAGCAGACGCATGTCACCGCTCTGGATGTGCGGCATGGAGTCGGAGATGTCGGTACTGCCGACCTGAATGTGGCCGCCGAGCAGGGCAGTGGCGATTTCACCGCCGCCCTCCAGCGCCACGTAACGCAGTTCGCGCGGGTTGATCCCGGCGGCCTTGGCGATCAGCGCAGTTTGCATCCAGTCCTGGCTGCCGACGGTGCCGCCGGAACCGATGACCACAGAGCCTGGATCTTTCTTCAGCGCCTGAACGAGATCATCCAGGGTCTTGTAGGGCGAATCGCTTTTTACCGCGATGGCGCCATAGCTGGTGCCGACCGCTGCGAGCCAGCGCACGTTGGTTTCATCGAAGCGGCCGAACTTGCCCTGGGCCAGGTTGAGCAGCGAACCGCTCGACCACGCCACCAGCGTGCCGGCGTCCGCTGGACGTTGCGCTACCACTGCGTTGTACGCCACTGCGCCGACACCGCCGGGCATGTAGGTTACGCGCATCGGTTTGCTCAGCAGTTTTTCGTTGACCAGTGCGCTCTGCACCAGTTTGCACGTCAGGTCGAAACCACCGCCGGGGGAGGCGGGGGCGATGCATTCCGGGCGTTTCGGTTCGGCCATGAGTTGGCCGGCGAACAGCATCACGCCAGCGGCGAGAGCAACTTTACGCAGTGATAAGTTCATCTGAGTCTCCTTGGGAGTTGTTGTTATGGACGTGCAGAATTACCAAAGGGCGACGCTTTGCTCAGCAGCAGGCGCAGGTGTTCGTCGCGCGGACGCATTGGCTGGAATATCGGAAGGGGAAACGGCGTTGCCCGCCACGGAATAACCGGCAAGGGCGGGGTTGCAACGGGGAGTGTCGGCTTGTGAGAAAGCCGGGGTGTGCATGGACGACATGCGGGTGTACTCCGATTATTGTTCTTATTGGTCGAAAACGCTTCGTGGCGTTTTGCGTTGCGCTGTGTGGCTGCAGCGGTGACAGTCGAAACTGTCCGTAGGCCGACTCTAACCGGCTAACCTTTCAGTAACCTTTCAGCTGTCTTTCACGGTTTTCGGGCTTCACAGCAGCGGTTGCGGCTGTAAACTCCGCGGCAAAGCGCGGCGTCGGCCAACCCTGAACGAGGTAACAATCCATGCGTGTCCTGCTCGTCGAAGACCATCTGCAACTGGCCGAAAGCGTGGCCCAGGCGCTCAAGAGCACCGGTCTGACCGTGGATGTGTTGCACGATGGCGTGGCCGCCGACCTGGCGTTGGGCAGTGAGGAATATGCCGTGGCGATCCTCGACGTAGGCCTGCCGCGCATGGATGGTTTTGAAGTGCTGGCGCGGCTGCGCGCTCGCGGCAAGAACCTGCCAGTGTTGATGCTGACCGCGCGCAGCGACGTGAAGGATCGCGTACATGGCCTCAATCTCGGCGCTGACGATTACCTGGCCAAGCCGTTTGAACTCACCGAGTTGGAGGCGCGTGTCAAAGCGCTGCTGCGCCGCAGTGTCCTGGGCGGCGAGCGTCAGCAGCGCTGCGGCGTGCTCGCTTACGACCTCGATACGCGGCGCTTCACCCTTGGCGAAGAACTGCTGACGCTGACCTCGCGCGAGCAAGCCGTCCTCGAAGCGTTGATCGCGCGGCCGGGCCGGGTGATGAGCAAAGAGCAACTCGCCGCGCAGGTGTTCGGCCTCGACGAGGAAGCCAGTCCCGACGCCATCGAAATCTACGTGCACCGCTTGCGCAAGAAGCTCGACGGCCAGCCCGTGGCAATCGTCACCTTCCGTGGCCTCGGCTATCTGTTGGAAAGCCGCGATGCATAAGCCCAGCAGCCTGCGCTGGCGGTTGCTGTGGAACCTCGGATGGTTGCTGGTCGTGTTGATGCTTGCCAGTGGTTTGAGCGCTTACTGGAACGGTCGCGAAGCCGCCGACACCGCGTATGACCGCACGCTGCTGGCGTCGGCGCGAACCATCGCCGCCGGGCTGTCGCAGCGCGATGGCAGCCTCAGCGCCGACGTGCCTTACGTGGCGCTTGATACTTTCGCCTACGACAGTGCCGGGCGCATCTATTACCAGGTCAACGATATTCACCAGAAGCTGATTTCCGGCTACGAAAATCTGCCCGGGCCACCGCCCGGCACGCCGCGCACCGACAGCTATCCGGCGCTGGCACGTTTCTATAACGCGAAGTACAACGGCCAGAACGTGCGCGTGGTCAGCCTGCTCAAAGCCGTGAGTGAGCCAAACATGAACGGCATGGCGGAAATCCGCGTGGCCGAAACCGACGAAGCACGGGTCAGCATGGCGCGCAGTCTGGCGGCTGATACCTTGCTGCGCCTGGGCATGCTGGCCGTGGGCGCGTTGCTGCTGGTGTGGTTCGCAGTGAGTGCGGCGTTGCGCCCGCTGGAGCGGTTAAGAACCGCTGTTGAGGAACGCCAGCCTGACGACTTGCGACCACTGCCGTTGGTGGAAGTGCAGCATGAATTGGGGCCGTTGGTGCGCGCGCTCAACCACTTCACCGAAAGGCTGCGCGGCCAGTTCGAGCGGCAGGCGCAGTTCATCGCCGATGCCGCCCACGAGTTGCGCACGCCGTTGGCGGCATTGAAGGCGCGGCTGGAATTGGGCCTGCGTTCGAATGAACCAGAGACTTGGCGTACGACCCTCGAATCGTCCGCGCAAAGTACCGATCGCCTCACCCATCTGGCCAATCAGTTGCTGTCGCTGGCCCGCGTCGAAAACGGTGCGCGGGCGATTGCCGAGGGCGGCGCGCAGTTACTCGATCTGAGCCAGTTGGCCCGAGAACTGGGCATGGCCATGGCACCCTTGGCGCACAAGCGCGGGGTAGCGCTAGCGCTGGAGGCGGACGAGCCGGTTTGGCTGCGCGGTGAGCCGACGCTGCTCAACGAACTGCTGAGCAATCTGGTCGACAACGCGTTGGCGCACACGCCGTCAGGAGGCAACGTAATTCTGCGGGTCACAGCGCCCGCGGTGCTTGAGGTTGAGGATGACGGGCCGGGCATTCCGCTGGAGGAGCGCGATCGGGTATTCGAGCGATTTTATCGGCGTAATCAACAGGTCGCCGGTTCGGGCCTGGGGCTAGCGATTGTCGGCGAGATCTGCCGGGCGCATCTGGCGCAGATCACATTGCATGATGGCGCGCAGGCGGGGCTGAAGGTGCGGGTCAGTTTTATTGCCGGGTAATACTTTTGGTCAGTAGAACATCGACCGCGATTCTTCCAGATCCGCGCAGAACTGCTTGTTCTCGGGGTCAATCCCGAGCTTCCTGAACGCCGGCACGCTAAACGGGTCAATCCGCGCAAACGGATGGTCGGTGCCCTTGCGGCAATATAGATTGGCCACTTGCACGACATCGACGTAATCGATGCGCGTTGAGTCGCGGCTGAAGTCTTGATACAGCAACGGCAATTGCACCAGGCGTTCGGGAAACTCCCAGACCCGCAGCAGTTTCTCGCCCAGCAATGGATGAATCTGTTCGATCACATGGGTCAGGCTGACCGCATCCGAGAGCAATTCATTGTGGTCTTCGGCATAAGTCAGAATCGGCAACACACCAATCTGATGCACCAAACCGCCGAGAGCCGCCTGGTCCGGCTTGAGCTGGGTATAACGACGACACAGCGCGTAGCTGACGCCGGCGATTTCCAGACTGCTGCGCCAGACTTCGCGCATCTTCTGTTCGACCACTTCGGAGCGGGCGTTGAAGATCTGCTCCATGACCAGACCGATCGCCAGATTGCTGCTGTAGTTGATGCCCAGACGGGTGATGGCGGTGTGCAGGTCGGTGACTTCCTGCGCGGCGCGCAGCAGCGGACTGTTGACCACTTTGATCAGACGCGCAGACAGTGCGGTATCGCGGCCGATGACTTTGCTCAGATCGCTGACGCTGATTTCAGGATCCTCGGCGGCCTTGCGAATCTGCAGGGCCACTTCCGGCAATGTTGGCAGAACCAGGTCATCGTTATCGATGGCCGCAACCAAATCCTGTTGGACTTTTTCCGCCAGTTCGCTCATTTGGACTCTCTAGGGTGTTGCAACAATGCTGCGATCAGCGCTGGATTTCGCGGTCGCGATCCAGTTCGTAAGGCAGGTCGAGCACGTGCAACGCGGGGCCTTCAAGGGCGCCCAGATGCAAATCACCGGCTTCGGCAGCTTCGGCCTGCAACACGGCCAGGAGTTCAATGTTTCCCTCGGCATTGGCCGCCAGCACCACTTCGCCGATCGAGCTGTTGTGGCTTGGGGCAAACAATTGAGTGCCGGGCTGCGGCAACTCGGCCGCGTCGAGGCGCAAGCGGTACAGGCGCCGCTTGAGCTTGCCCAGGTATTGCATGCGCGCAACGATTTCCTGGCCGGTGTAGCAGCCTTTCTTGAAGCTCACGCCGCCGACCGCCTGCAGATTGAGCATCTGCGGAATGAACAGTTCGCGAGTGGAAGGCATGACCTGACCGAGACCGGCGCGGATCTGGCCCAGCAGCCATTGGTTCAGTTCGGCCTCAGGCAGCGTGGAGGAGAGTTGGCTCTGGATGTTTTGCGCCTGCGCGGCAGGTACCCAGAGTTCAGCTCGACCGGGCGAGACGCGAATGGCGATCAGGCCGTCATTGCGCACAACACTGTCGGTTTCGGCGGGCAGTGCCAGATCAAGGCTGGTCAGGGCTGCATCGCCATGCTCCAGGCCGAAGCGCACCCAGGCGGCGCTTTCATCGGTCAGTTTCGATTTGGAGAACACCGCGTACTTTTTCAGGTCGGCCAGCTGTGGCTCGAGCAGTTCGCTGGCCATCGCCATCACCACGCCGTCACCTTCCAGCACAATGCGGAAGCTCGACTGCATGCGGCCTTTCTGTGTGCAGCGGGCGCCAAGGCTGGCGCGGGTGTCGCTCAGGTAATTGATATTGCAGGTCAACTGGCCTTGCAGGAATTTTCCGGCGTCCGCACCGCGAACCGCGAGTACGCCTTCATGAGACAGGGTGCAGAAAAAAGCAGAATCGGCCATGGGTCATCGCAGGGTAAATAGACTGGGGCACATCATAAGGGGGCAGGGTTGAAATGGGTAGTTGATAAAGGATCAAGGGTGCCCGACCAAAGCCGACTGTGCGGCCCGCGTCGGGGCTGTATACTGCCCGGCAAATTCGAGGAGGGCTCCATGGTCGAACAAGTTGAACTGAATCGCCTCTTTTGGCACAGCCGTCGCGGCATGCTTGAACTTGACGTGTTGCTGGTGCCGTTCGTGCAGGAGGTCTATGCGACGTTGAATCAAGTGGATCGCGATCTGTACGTGCGTTTGCTGACCTGTGAGGATCAGGACATGTTCGGCTGGTTCATGGAGCGCAGCGAGTCGCAAGACCCCGAGTTGCAGCGCATGGTCCGGATGATTCTGGATCGTGTCCAGCCCAAGTAATACGTTCGAGTGCCGCTGGCATGCCTCACGGCAGTTGCTGGCGGCATATCTGTTGGCCCAGGCGTTCGCCATGGGTTCGTTGTTTCTGCTGTCGATTCCGCTCTGGGCCAGTCTGCTCGGCGCTTGCGCTTGCGCTTGTGCGCTGCACGGTTTTTGGGTGATGCCAAGGCAGATTCTGCTGAGTCATCCGAAAGCATTTTGCGGTTTACGGTGCGACGGCGATGGCTGGCAGGTCTGGAATCAGGCTGATGGCTGGCAAGCGGTGCAATTACGCCCTGACAGTCTGGCGCTGCCATTGATCGTGGTGTTGCGCTTTCGCCGGCGCGGAGAATGGCGGGTCAGGTCGATCTGCGTGCCACGTGATTCGCAGACGGCGGATCTGCACCGACGCCTGCGAGTGCGGCTCAAGTTCAGCAGGCGTAGGTGGGCGGCACCAGAATAGTGTCGAGCGCTTCGGGCAGCAGGTCCGGGTAGTCGAGGGTGTAATGCAGGCCACGACTTTCCTTGCGCTCCATGGCTGAACTGATCATCAGCTCGGCGACTTGCGCCAGGTTGCGCAGTTCGATCAGGTCACGGCTGACTTTATAGTTGCTGTAGAACTCGACCCTTTGAGGCTAAACCCAATGGATACAGGGGTTTCAGCCGATGACCGTCAACCACCGCTCCCAAAATGGGACAAACCTGTTACAAACTGCGCTTGCCAAGCCGTACCACTATCGCCGGTCTGGTCGCTATTACCTTCGCCTTCGCCCTCAAGGCACTGATACAGGCTTCTTCACGCTTTCGCTCAGAACTACCGACAAGGCCACCGCTATGACCATCTCGAAGGACATCCTCAAGACCCTCAAGGCGTATCACTTCGACAACCCTGAGGCGACTTGGGACGAACTTCGTGAGCGTCTGGTAGACATCGCTGAGTCATCCTTGACGATGGCGCATGGTGATAGCTCATTGGTTGCCTATGAGATGATCCACGATGAGCATCATCAAGCGCTTCGAGAGGCCAGCGCCAAGATGTCCTTGAGCCTCAATCAGCAACGAGCAGTGGGCAAGGCATTGGAGATCATTGAGGCATCACAAGAGCGCCTGAATGGGAGGCCGGGGAAACTGGTCGAGAGCGTTAGAGAACTTAAAGAAGAGTCTTGTGGCACGTCTGTGGCCCTCCGTCCGTCTCTATCTGTATTATCAACTGAAGCCTCCAAGCCGCTGACCTTCAAGGCCATCTCTGAGCTTTACATGGAGGAACGCAAGGAACACGTAGAGACAAGCACCATGCGGGACATAAAGTCTTCTTGTGGCTCTATAGCTGCTGTTCTGGGTGAGCTTGACTTGAAGGTCCACACACGGGCTGACATGGTGGCTCTGAAGGAAAAGCTCCTTGAGGATCGCTCAGCGTCCACCGTGAAGAAGATACTGACCCGTCTTACCACGGTCATGGATTGGGCAGTACATAACGGCTATATCGATAAGAGCTTCGATAAGGGTCTGAAGCCTACCAAAGGTGCCGATAGCTCCCGTGAGGCGTTCTCTCAGGATCAAGTAAAGACACTCATGGCCCATACCAAGACGCTCCCGGAGAACTCGTGGCAGCGCTGGGCATTGTCTCTTGGGGTCATCACTGGGACTCGTATTGAGGAACTGAGGCAGCTCACCAAGGCTGACGTTAAGAAGATCCCAGGCACTGACGGCAATGGCATTTGGGTCATCGACATCAATAGGAACGATGGCAAGACAGCCAAGACCAAGAATGCGCTCCGTGTCGTACCGCTGACCGATGGGGCCTACGGATTCGACCTTCAAGCGTTCCTTGGGTTTGTCGAGAAGGCCGACTCTCAGTTGTTCAAGCTGGGCGCAGGGCAATTCTCGGGGGTTCTTAACGGGGCGCTTCGAGATGTCTTGGGCCTGAAGGCCGACCGCACCCAGACTTTCCATTCGCTAAGACACTCTTTGGCTGGTGCCTTGAAGGCCGCTGAGATTCCTGTGGGCACCGCTGAGTCGATCTTGGGGCATACGTCAGGGTCGATCAGCTATGACCTATACGGGGCAGGTAGTGGGGTAGAGGTCACGAGGACGGCAGAGGCGCTGAAGGTAGCCTTGCTTTAGTCTCAAAGGGCGTGTCAGGGACTATCAGCGAAGAAAATGATTACAGCATCCTAATGCGCCGAGAAGCATTTAGGATGCTGGAATTTACTTGGAGACTAAATCGCCCGTGGTGTTCGTCCGTACGTTGAGTTTCCATCGAATCGGAGTTCCGGGAGCATGCTGCGAATGATTTTGTGGTGGGAAATCGTCCCCCTCATTACAGGTGACCTCCCGTTTGCAATTGATGCAACGGTAGATGCCTGAGGTTGGAACCCGATCGCCCGGAGAGTGGATATCTGTCCAGCGGGAATGAGAGCCAACTACGTTATTTAAAACTGAATCGTCCGTATAAAGTGCCATTAGCGTTACAGCTCCATGTGATGATAGTTCGCCACTACACGTTATCGTTCGGAGTTTTTACTGTCCAGCGTAATTTCATGGGCATCGAACTGGATGTCCTCGTGGGCCACCCTGAGCATGAGCTGGTGTTCTTCGGCGTGCAGATCGCCAAGGCTGCTGGTCTGAAAGATCCCTCAGGAGCTGTAATGGCCTACAGGCAGACAAAGGATGCCAAGGAGGAACCCAAGTTAAGCCTCGGAGGTTTGATGGTGAATTGTGCCATCAAAGTACCTGAGTACCGTGTGGACGATCCTTACCAGCTAACACCACCATGCTGCCTGAGGCCCATGTCTATCAAATGCTCCTACGGGGCCACGCACCGGCCTCTGAGCCATTCCGCAAGTGGGTCACTGAGGAAGTCCTCCCGACCATCCGTAAGACCGGCAAGTATGACGCTGAGCAGTCGAGTAACCCGGCGGTAACGCGTATCTGATTGCGCTCCTACGTGAAATCTAATCGACTCGCTGGGTACTGGCCTTGCTGCTTGAGCGTAGGAGCGTGTTCGTAGAAATCCTAAAGATGCCCTGAAGGCCCGTATTTGCTGGTCCGAAGTTCGTTGTCGCAAAACCCCTCACTGTGGCTACCCACTACACAGGAGAACGACACCATGACCAGCTTCACCGCCAACCTGCCACACCGCCACGTCGATCAGGAGACTGGGCACATCCTCCACGTCGATCCAGGCACAGGCGCAATCGTCGCTCGTAAGGAGATTGTTCGACGCAAGGACCCAAGAGCCGAGTTTGAAGCATGGGCTGCCCAGCGCCGAAGTGAAGATCTGAGTGCCGACTACGCCACACTCCAAGCTGCCGTTAAGAAGTCTGAGCCTGTTGTCCCAGTTGTCGAGGCTGAGCCTATCAAGCGCGGTCGACCGAAGACCGTATTCACAAACCCAGCGGCTGCCTTCATGCCTTTCCTTGCAACGCCGCATCTTCCGAACTGGGCAGACGACATTATCACCGGGTCGATCTACACAAGCGCGGGGACCAACACCACCAGCGGCAAGGTGAATGTTAAGTCTCGCTCCGTGGTTGCCGCGTTGTTCCTCTCGGAGATCTCAGCGGAATCCTGCCGGACCAGCGAGTACACCCTACGCACCGCCCAGCGCATCGCCAAGGCTGCTCGACATGCCGCCCATGGGATCGCTTCGTATGTGGAGAGACACCCGAAGATTAAGGCTGAGCTGGAGACTGAGATGGCTGTAGAGGCTCTATACCGGGCATCTACGACTTAACGTCGTATGTTAGTAAGAACATCTCAATGACCAAGTTTCAGCTCATCGACCCGCCTCAAGGAGAGAGGGGTAGTGATTAAATCACCCCTCCCTTCAAGGAATCTTAAAGAACAACGCGAAGGAGGCTCATCAATCATGTCCATCTTGTCTTATCCAGCCATCTCCAAGCTCACCGAAGCGGACGCTGAGATCCTTTCTGACCTCTTCCCCAAATCAACTCGGTCTCACCTGATAGCGCTTCGTGGTGTCCTGAACAATGGAAAGGCACCTTGGAGAACCTACGCTCATGGTCTGGTCTCTATCGACGAAGAAGCAATGCTCACTGAGGTTCGCTTGAAGTGTTCCCTGAAGACGGCTGACCGGGTGTCCCTCCTAATAGATCGAGGGGTCTGCCTCCAAGCTGTCGCAACGACGCCCTTGAAGATTCCCATGGTTGGAACAGAGCGAATCTCACTCAGGTAATGAGCAGTCTGTCCAGTGACGTTTAAAAACCCTCACTATGGCTACCCGGTAGAAATATCCTCAAAAATAATTCTCTTCGATAGCAGCAGCTCCCAGCCGTCGCCACGGTTGTCCCTTCAGATGTCTTCAGGCTTGCCATGTCCTGATCCAGCATTAGCCACATAACCCAAACCAAGAACCTTTTGATCGACCTTGGAAGATGCCCATGCGGCTCCCTCCTTGCCGTCTTGTCGTGCGCGTCTATGGCGCCAAGGTCGATCAAAGGGTCACCTCATAGGAGATCCAAACCCATGAATATCACCATCACCAAAGTCCTGAAGAACGAAGTAACTGTGTCGGGGCAGACCCTCAATCGTGAGTACGTCGAAAGCGTCATGTTGCCCTTGTTGATGGCCCAGTGTGGCCGGAACAATGGCACCAAGTTCGGCGTTATCAAAGCCTTCGAGGAAGCCGGTTTGTCCCTCAAGGCCATCCAAGAGGACGCTCAGGTCTACTTCATGACCAAGCGGGAGCAGAAAGCGACCCGTGAGCAACTTCAGCGGGAAGCTGACGAGCGTGCTGAACGTTTACGCGAGTGGACGCCACGCGAACTGGCCCAAGCGAAAGCTGAAAGAGATGCCCGTGCTGCTGCCATCCGTGAACAAGCTCAAAAGGTTTTGGCAGCACGCTCCCGTAATAACGGCTGATAGCTCCAGACCTGCACCAGTCACTTCCCTACTTATTCTTCAGGAGACCAATTTCAATGAAACAGCCTAATCAATACGTCAAACCATCGACTTACAGCACTGCTCTCACCGATAGTCAAAACGGCTCGATCCGCTTCAATACGGCTGATGTCCGTGTGGAGACCCAAGCGGCCACCGATGTGTCCGCCTATGTTGAAGCCCTTACAGAGGCCCTCGACGATTACCTCAACGGTGACGAGTGGCGCCAAGCGGCAATCGAACATACGCCTTGTGAATTCCGCCCGGCTGGCTCCGAGGCTACCGGTCAGCAAATCATCACGATGGCTGATCGCTCCGTCACTTTCGACCCTCGTAAGAACTGGGATAACGAAACCATCTCGAAGGGCGAAGTCCTGGCCGGGTCTGTGATCTTCACCGAGCCCACCGATAAAGCTCTGGTAATCAGCAAGCGCTTCACCATCCTCGACCACAACCTAATGGCGGGCTTCACTGAGGGCTCCTTGCACCAGACCGGTGAGAAGCTGTTACGAGACATTGAGCATGAGGCCGCTGGCAAGATCGCTGGCATTCTGGCTACAGCTCCGAGCACCGAAAGCGTCTCCGAGACTAAGCCAACCGGTAAGCCTGTGGAGGTCGCTGAGGATCTGATCGACATCTTGACGATGAACATCAACCAGACCGTAGGTAGCTCCCTGTCGGACTTTGTGGTTCTGCTGCCGGTGTCGTTGCTCGCGGTTCTTGAGCGTGCTGCTCAGCGTGCAGGTGTTGAAGACATCGAGTCTCTGATCGGTGCCTCTGTGCAACCTTATAGCGGCACTGACTACGGGCTGTTCTTGCTGCCTAAGATGTTCACCTCGCTGAGTTATCGCGAAGGTGGTAACGGAGACATCTGGAAGATCCAAGCGACCCGTAATGGTGCCCATCAGTGCTGGGACCTTGAGATCATGACCACCGTAGACATCGTGGCTAACGGCAAGGTCCGCGTGAAGCTGACCGCTGATGGTCTCCAGACCGAAGCTGTGGCCTTCCCGATGATTACCAACATCAAGCTGACCTGACCTCTGATCTACAAGCGCCCCGTAAGGCCGGACCTCAAGAGGGACCGGGAGGGGCGCTGGTATCCGGTAATACCCTCACTAAGGCAGCACACCCTCGCCTTGAGTAGCCGACCTATCTGCCCGTCGCTGGGCATCCATCTAATCGAAAGTCTTTCTGTTTGCTCTCTGTGCCACCGGCAGAACCCTTGTCTGGGGTCTTTCGGCTGCCCGTGGGAGCGAACTCAGAGAGCAAACATAAGGAAAACAGACTATGACCATGACCACCAATACAGCAACCATCTTCGAGAACATCTCCAAGGCCGGAGCGGTATCCTCAACGACTCTCAACGGCTTACCCGGTATGTCGTCCTTGGAGATCGCTGAGATCACCGGTAAGCGCCATGACCATGTACTCAGAGACATCCGAAAGATGCTCAACGAGCTGGAAAGGGAGACCCCAAATCTGGGGGCACCTCAATGGGTCGAGGCCAGCTACCATTCCAGTCAAAGCAAGTTATTACCGCTGACCATTCTCGACAAAGAGCTGACCTTTACGCTGCTCTCCCGGTATTCCTTCAAGCTGTCCAACATGATCGTCAAGCGCTGGCTTGAACTGGAAGGCTCAAGGTTTGAACGTGTGTCGATACAGGCTGCTGTGGTTCACCTGCTCGACCGAGAGAAGGACAACTATCGAGTCGCAATGAGGGACATCAGGACCGCTGCAAGGCGTCTCAAGGCCCGCTGAGAGTTGAATGACACTTCCTCAAACGAAGCGTGACGGGCTATGCTGAATGACTAACTTGTCCTGACGAGACGCCTCCATGAGTGTCACGCTGCGTTACACCTACAAGGGTAAACGGGTAGTAACCAAAGTGCCTGTCGAGTCTCTGACTCCACATGCGGCGCTATGCTATGCCTTGCTTCAATCAGGCGCCTCTGACGACCAATCCCAAGGGAGCTGGCCGCATTCATATGAGCGCCTCCTTGAGGTAGCCCTGCAACACGAACTCACAGACGTTCGCTTTCACAAGTCATTCTAATCCCTCAAGGAGAACCCCATGGACCACCTACAGGCCCTCTACTGGGTCTGTCTGGTCGTGCAACTGGGGTTCTGGTTGTGGCCGCATAGACCACCCTAAGGCCCTTTGAGAATCTGACAGAAAAATCTGAAAGGTCACCATTACAAGACTTCCCGCGCTGGCTCCCCCGTAGGCCCTCGCATGGGTGCCCGTGAGCGCGTTAAGGACCCTCGCGGGCGCACCATAAAGACCCCAGAGGCTGGGACAAATGTGCGCCAAGCTGTTACAAAACCCAGCCGAACGGTGTACGCTGAGCGCTCCTAACGTGCCTCATTTGTCGGGTGTAAGGATCGTATCCTTCGCCTCTGGCAGCATCTCTGGATAGTCCAGCGTGTAGTGCAGACCCCGAGATTCCTTGCGTTCCATGGCTGACCTAATCATCAGCTCTGCTACTTGAGCAAGGTTCCTCAGTTCAATCAGGTCTCTGCTTACTCGGTAGTTGCTGTAGAACTCATCAATTTCGTCCAGCAGCAAGCGCACCCGATGCTGCGCCCGTTGCAGGCGTTTGTTGGTGCGCACGATGCCGACGTAGTCCCACATGAATCGGCGCAATTCATCCCAGTTGTGCGCAATGATCACGTCTTCATCCGAATCGGTGACCTGACTGGCGTCCCAGACGGGCAGGGCGCTTGGCGCGGCGACATTGTCGAGTTGCGCAAGAATATCTGCCGCTGCCGAACGGGCATAAACGAAGCATTCCAGCAGCGAATTGCTGGCCATGCGGTTGGCGCCGTGCAGGCCGGTAAAACTTGTTTCGCCGATGGCGTAGAGCCCCGGTACATCGGTGCGGCCGTGCTGATCGACCATCACGCCGCCACAGGTGTAGTGCGCGGCGGGGACCACCGGGATTGGCTGTTTGGTGATATCGATGCCGAAGCCCAGGCAGCGTTCATAAACAGTCGGGAAGTGATTTTTGACGAACGATTCGGGCTTGTGGCTGATGTCGAGATACACGCAGTCCACACCCAGACGCTTCATTTCATGGTCAATCGCCCGCGCGACGATGTCACGAGGCGCCAGCTCGGCGCGTTTGTCGAAGCGATGCATGAAGCGCTCGCCATTGGGCAGCTTCAAGTGCGCGCCTTCACCGCGCAGGGCCTCGGTGATCAGGAAGCTTTTGGCTTGCGGGTGATACAGGCAGGTCGGGTGGAACTGGTTGAATTCCAGATTGGCCACCCGGCAGCCGGAGCGCCAGGCCATGGCGATGCCGTCACCGCAGGCGCCGTCGGGGTTGCTGGTATAAAGGTAGACCTTGGCCGCGCCGCCCGAAGCCAGAATCACGAAACGTGCGCCGTAAGTGTCGACTTCGCCAGTGGCGCGGTTCAGCACGTAGGCGCCCAGGCAACGATCGCCTTCCATGCCCAAGCGGCGTTCGGTAATCAGATCGACGGCGACGCGCTGCTCCAGCAGTTCGATGTTCGCGTGTTCTTTGGCCTGGGCCAGCAAGGTTCTGAAGATCGCTGCGCCGGTGGCGTCGGCAGCATGGATGATCCGTCGATGGCTGTGGCCGCCTTCGCGGGTCAGGTGAAATTCGAAGCCGCCGTCTTCGGTACCGGACTGTTCGTCACGGGTGAACGGCACGCCCTGGTCGATCAGCCACTGAATGGCTTCGCGGCTGTGCTCGACGGTGAAGCGTACCGCGTCTTCGTGGCACAATCCGCCGCCCGCGTTGAGGGTGTCATCGACGTGGGATTCGACAGTGTCGGTATCGTCGAGCACCGCAGCGACGCCGCCCTGAGCCCAGAAGGTCGAACCGTTGGCGAGATCGCCTTTGCTCAATACGGCAATGCGCAGATGACCGGGCAAGGTCAACGCAAGACTCAAACCGGCAGCACCGCTGCCAATCACCAGAACATCGTGTTGGAACTGTTGGCTCATTTCAGGATTCCGCTCAAAGCGACCCGGATTGGGGTTGGCGCAAGACAGCTGGATCGGCGAGTCAAGACAGCCACACAGCCCACTAGTATATAGAGGGGTTGGACGGCACAATAGCCGGGCTCAGATGGCATTGTGAGACTACTGCGCGGTAAAAAGTGCTGTGCTTCGTCGGAAGTTTTTTTGCCGAATTCGGAAAAAGACACCTGTATCGGCGCTGAAACAGACTTTTGCGGCCAGGGTTGCGCAATGTCGAGTGGGTACGGCTATAAATAATTGGAACTTTTGCCAAAGGCCCAAGATCAATAGACGGTGCCAGAAACCAGGGACAGTGTCGGCTTCAGTGCGGAATCTGCGTTTGGGTTCCTGCCGGCGAAACCGATAACAAGATTATTCGCGCAGCCGGTTTATCCCGCGCTGCGTTTTTCGTGCGTGCCAAATCAGAGCTCGCAGGAAACTTGCTTGGAGGGGGAGAACTTTTGCGAAAAGCCCGAGTCTATGTTTGCAAGTCTGGTCGTTTAGTAATGCAAGTCTCCTCCGGGCTTATCGAGGAGTGTTCATGCTAACCCAGGAAGAGGATCAGCAGCTGGTCGAACGCGTTCAGCGTGGCGACAAGCGAGCTTTCGATCTGCTGGTGCTGAAATATCAGCACAAAATTCTCGGGTTGATCGTGCGATTTGTGCACGACACCCATGAAGCCCAGGACGTTGCTCAGGAAGCCTTTATCAAGGCGTATCGGGCACTTGGAAATTTCCGCGGTGACAGTGCGTTTTATACGTGGCTGTACCGTATCGCCATTAACACGGCGAAGAACTACCTGGTTTCCCGGGGCCGTCGGCCGCCGGATAGCGATGTAAGTTCGGAGGATGCAGAGTTCTATGATGGCGATCACGGCCTCAAGGATCTTGAATCGCCAGAACGTGCATTGCTGCGGGATGAGATCGAAGGCACTGTCCATCGAACCATCCAGCAACTACCAGAGGATTTGCGTACGGCTTTAACTTTACGTGAATTCGATGGTCTGAGTTACGAGGACATTGCGAGCGTCATGCAATGTCCGGTGGGTACCGTGCGCTCCCGGATTTTCCGCGCTCGGGAGGCCATCGATAAAGCCCTGCAACCGTTGTTGCAGGAAAACTGAGACAGCGGCGACAGCCAAGAGAGGAACGCCATGAGTCGTGAAGCCCTGCAGGAATCGCTGTCCGCAGTGATGGATAACGAAGCGGACGAACTGGAATTGCGTCGAGTGCTCAGCGCACTGGATGATGTTGATACCCGTGAGACCTGGGCTCGTTACCAGATCGCTCGGGCAGCCATGCACAAGGATCTGCTGCTTCCGCGTCTGGATATCGCTGCGGCAGTATCTGCTGCGCTGGAAGACGAAACGGCTCCGGCCAAAGTGTCCCGCAGCCCATGGCGTAACCTGGGTCGCCTCGCTGTTGCCGCTTCGGTAACCGTTGCCGTTCTGGCCGGTGTTCGCCTGTACAATCAGGACGAGATCGCTGGTGTTGAACTGGCCCAGCAGTCGAATCAGCCAACTCTGGCCACTCCACAGGTCAAAGGTCCGGCAGTTCTGGCTGGTTACAGCGAAAGCTCGGAAGCGACTGGTCCTATGGCTAACGGCGTTCTGCAGGGTCAGCCAGGCTGGCATGACCAGCGTCTGCCAGGCTACCTGCGTCAGCATGCTCAGCAGGCTGCCCTCAAGGGAACTGAAAGCGCGCTGCCATACGCACGTGCCGCAAGCCTGGAAAACCGTTAAGGAGGATCATGCGCGCCATCCCTCTACTTTCGCTTCTGCTCAGTGGCTGGTTCATAGTTCCAGCCCACGCTGACGAGGCCCAGGACTGGTTGACCCGTCTGGGCCAGGCCGAGCAGCAGCAAAGCTTCCACGGTACTTTCGTTTACGAGCGCAACGGCAGTTTTTCCACGCACAACATCTGGCATCGCGTCCAGAATGGCCAGATCCGCGAGCGGTTATTGCAGCTCGACGGCTCGGCTCAGGAAGTCGTGCGCATTGATGGACGTACTCAATGCGTCAGCGGCACCCTGATTGCTGGATTGGATGACTCACCCAATGCTGCCGCCCGTGCCCTTGATCCCAAAAAGCTGAAGAATTGGTATGACCTTGCTGTCATTGGCAAGTCGCGCGTGGCTGGCCGCGATGCAGTGATTGTGTCGCTTACGCCTCGCGATCAGCACCGTTACGGTTTCGAACTGCACCTGGACAAAAAAACCGGGCTGCCGCTCAAGTCGTTGCTATTGAACGATAAAGGGCAGTTGCTCGAGCGTTTCCAGTTCACCAGCCTCGATACTGATGAAATCCCGTCGGACAAGGATTTGCTGGCGGACGCCGATTGCAAGCCGATCAACATCGCCAGCGACAAAGCTTCTGCGGCGAAGGCTATGCAGAACTGGCGTTCGGACTGGCTGCCGCCAGGCTTCGAGCTGACCAGCAGCAGTTCGCACAAGGATGCGCAAACCAAGACTCAGGTGAGCAGCCTGATGTATGACGATGGTCTGGCGCGTTTCTCGGTGTTCCTTGAACCCTTGAATGGTGCGACCGTCACCGACACCCGCACTCAGTTGGGCCCGACCGTTGCGGTATCCCGTCGCCTGACCACACCGCAAGGTGAAATGATGGTCACGGTGGTTGGCGAAATTCCGATTGGCACCGCTGAACGAATCGCTCTGTCGATGCGTAACAACGATGGCGCTGCAACCAGCAAGCAGTGAGCTGATTTCAGTCATTTCCACTTCGTCTTCGAGACGTCGAAATGTTTGCTGAGCATTTTCATTTGCAAAACCCCTGAAAATTTTTTATAGGTCAGAGCCTCACGGCTCTGGCCTTGTTTGTTGTTCCCGGAACAAAAATGCCGGTCTGTGGTTTCCGGTGTTCCTTTGCTCCATATCGCTTAACCCTGCTCGTCGTAACGGGAGCTGTATGTCGATACCTAGTTTGAAGTCTTACCTTTCCATCTTCGCCACCGTGCTGTTGCTCGGTCAGGCGGTCCCTGCTGCGCAAGCGGCCGATCTGCCTGATTTCACCCAGTTGGTCGAACAAGCATCGCCAGCGGTGGTGAACATCAGTACCACGCAGAAACTGCCGGACCGTCGCGTGAATCAGCAGATGCCGGATCTTGAAGGCCTGCCGCCGATGCTCCGCGAGTTCTTCGAGCGCGGCATGCCGCCTCAGCAGCGTTCCCCGCGCGGGGATGGCCGCCAGCGTGAAGCGCAGTCGCTAGGCTCGGGTTTCATCATTTCGCCGGATGGCTACATCCTGACCAACAACCATGTGATCGCCGATGCCGACGAAATCCTCGTCCGTCTGGCCGATCGCAGCGAGATGAAAGCCAAGCTGGTCGGCACCGATCCACGCTCCGACGTGGCGTTGCTGAAAATCGAAGGCAAGGATCTCCCGGTGCTCAAGCTCGGCAAATCCCAGGACCTGAAGGCTGGCCAGTGGGTGGTGGCAATCGGTTCGCCATTCGGCTTCGACCACACCGTGACTCAAGGCATCGTCAGCGCCGTCGGTCGCAGCCTGCCGAACGAAAACTATGTGCCGTTCATTCAGACCGACGTGCCGATCAACCCGGGCAACTCCGGTGGCCCGCTGTTCAACCTGAACGGTGAAGTGGTTGGCATCAACTCGCAGATCTACACCCGCTCCGGCGGCTTTATGGGTGTGTCGTTCGCCATTCCGATCGACGTGGCCATGGATGTTTCCAACCAGCTCAAGAGCGGTGGCAAAGTCAGCCGTGGCTGGCTGGGCGTGGTCATTCAGGAAGTGAACAAGGACCTGGCCGAGTCGTTCGGTCTGGACAAGCCAGCCGGCGCCCTCGTTGCGCAAATCCAGGATGACGGCCCGGCGGCCAAGGGTGGCCTGCAAGTCGGTGACGTGATTCTAAGCATGAATGGCCAGCCGATTGTCATGTCCGCTGACCTGCCACATCTGGTGGGCGCGCTGAAGGCTGGCGCCAAAGCCAATCTGGAAGTGATTCGTGAGGGCAAGCGCAAGAATGTCGAGTTGACCGTCGGCGCGATCCCGGACGAGGACAAAGAGCTGGGTGCACTGCCGAAATCCGGTGCTGAAAGCAGCAGTAACCGCCTCGGTGTTGCGGTCGGCGAACTGACCGCCGAGCAGAAGAAAGCCTACGACCTCAAAGGTGGTGTGGTGATCAAGGAAGTGCAGGACGGTCCTGCAGCCCTGATCGGTCTGCAGCCGGGTGACGTGATTACACACCTGAACAACCAGGCCATCGGCTCGGCGAAGGAGTTCACCGACATCGCCAAGGCGCTGCCGAAGAACCGTTCGGTGTCGATGCGCGTGCTGCGTCAGGGCCGTGCCAGCTTCATTACCTTCAAGCTGGCTGAATAAGCGAGCAACAAGGTAAAAAGAAACCGCCTCGAAAGAGGCGGTTTTTTTGTGTCTGAAGTTTGTCTGCCGGAAACACTCAGCCCATCATGTCCTTGACCATGCGTTCCTGCTCCATCAGCTCGCGCTGGCGGGCATCGATGCGCGAGGAGAGCGGGAAGTTATTGCCAGCCTTGCGCTTGGCGAAGTCCAGTTGCTGGATGGCCTGACGGTAGTCGCCGACCAGCGCAAAGTACTCGGCCCGCGCCTGATGCAGGCCGATGATATTGCCCGACAGGCCACGAGTTTCGGCAACCTGATACCAGACGTCCGGATCATCCGGGCGAGACTTGAGCAAGCTGTCCAGCGCCTTCTCGGCATCGGCGGCGCGGTTCTGTTTCAGCAACAGATCGACGCGCACCTGATTCAGCGGATAGTTGCCCGGAAACTGTGTGAGCATGCGGTCGACCCGCGATTGCGCGTCGGGCAGGCGATTGTTGGTGATGTCCAGATCGACCTGAGCGAGGTTGTAGATGATCTCGTTGGGTGACTTGGCCAACAACTGCTTGAGGTTCTCGCGGGCTTCGTTGAGCTGGCCGCCCTTGATCTGCGCAATGGCCAGGCCGTAACGCGCGACATCGTTTTTCGGATTTTCATCCAGCAGGGCGCGGAAACGCTTGGCGCCCAGCCCTGGTGTTTCTTCGTAGATCAACTGCACCCGCGCGCGAATCAGTTGATAGCGCATGCTGTCTTCGATGCCACCCGGTTTCGCCTGCTCGGCGCGGTTGCGGGTGTCGGCGATACGCGACTCGGTAACCGGGTGAGTCAGGAGGAATTCCGGTGGCTTGGCATCGAAGCGGTACTGGCGCATCAGGCGTTCGAACATGGTCGGCATCGAGCGCGGGTCGTAACCTGCCTTTTCCAGGTTGAGGATGCCGATACGGTCGGCTTCCTGTTCGTTCTGCCGCGAGAAGCGCCGTTGTTCCTGCAACGCCGCAGCCTGGGTGCCGGCGATGGTAGCGATACCGGCATCACCGCCACCCGCGGCGGCAATCACGATACCGGCCAGCAACGCGGCCATCATCGGCACCTGCATGCGTTGCGAGGCTTCCACTCCGCGAGCAAAGTGGCGTTGCGACAAGTGCGCCAATTCGTGAGCGAGCACCGAAGCGTATTCACCTTCGGTCTGCGCGTTGAGGAACAGCCCGCCGTTGACGCCGACCACGCCGCCCGGTGCAGCGAAGGCGTTGAGTTGCGGGCTGTTGATCAGAATGAACTCCAGGCGTCGGTCGGACACCTGGCTGGTTTCAACCAGTTTATAAACGCTGGACTCGACGTAATCCTTGAGCTGCGGATCGTTGAGCTGGGAAACCTGACTGCGCAGCATGGCGAGCCAGGCGCGGCCGAGCTGGTATTCCTGTTGCGGCGAGACGATGGCAGAACTGGCGTCGCCGAGTGACGGCAGATCGTCGGCAAAGCCTGGTGAGGCGAGCAGGCAAGCGAGCGTCAGCAGGGTAGGGCGCAGAAAAGTCATGCACAAAGCCTTGGAGGACAAAGACCTTACTGTAGCCGGACACCGAAGCCGCGACCAGATATTCTAGGCAGCTCGACAACCCGAACCGGAGTGACGCAATGACTGACGCTGTAGCTCATGACGTGGAACTGGACGCCAGTGGCCTGAACTGTCCGTTGCCGTTGCTCAAGGCAAAAATGGAACTCAACAAACTGCAAAGCGGCGCTGTGCTCAAGGTGATCGCTACCGATGCCGGCTCGCAACGCGACTTCCGTACCTTTGCCAAACTCGCCGGTCATGCGCTGTTGCGCGAAGAAGACGAGGCCGGGGTCTACCGTTACTGGTTGAAAAAAGCCTGAAAAGCCGCGCTAAAAATCGTAGGGATTATTGATGTTCAAAGTGTTACGCGACTGGATTCAGCGCTACTTCTCCGATGAAGAAGCCGTGGTGCTGGCAGTGCTGCTGTTTCTCTCCTTTACCGCCGTGCTTACCCTCGGCGGCATGCTTGCGCCGGTTTTGGCCGGGATGGTGCTGGCGTATCTGATGCAGGGCCTGGTGGTGACGCTCGAGCGGCTGCGTGTGCCCGGCGGGGTGGCCGTCGGGCTGGTTTTTGCGCTGTTCATGGGCGCGCTGATGCTGTTTATTGTCGTGGTGCTGCCTCTGCTGTGGCACCAGTTGATCACGCTGTTCAACGAGCTGCCGGGCATGCTCGCCAAGTGGCAGTCGCTGCTGCTTCTATTGCCCGAACGCTATCCGCATCTGGTGTCCGACGAGCAAGTACTGCAAGCGATCGAAGCGGCGCGGGGCGAGATCGGCAAGTTCGGCCAGTGGGCGCTGACCTTCTCGCTCTCGAGTTTGCCGCTGCTGGTGAACATCATGATCTACCTGGTACTGGTGCCGATTCTGGTGTTCTTCTTCCTCAAGGATCGGGCGATGATCGGCGAGTGGGTGCGCGGCTACCTGCCTCGCGAGCGCGCGCTGATTACCCGCGTCGCCCAGGAAATGAACCGGCAGATCGCCAATTACATCCGTGGTAAAGGCATCGAGATCGTGATTTGTGGTGGCGTGACCTACATCGCCTTCATCGCATTGGGCCTGAACTATGCGGCGCTGTTGGCTTTGCTGGTCGGCTTGTCGGTGGTGGTGCCGTATGTCGGTGCGGTAGTGGTGACCGTACCGGTGCTGCTGATTGCGCTGTTCCAGTGGGGCTGGAGCGATCAGTTCATTTATTTGATGGCAGTGTACGGAATCATTCAGACGCTGGACGGCAACGTGCTGGTGCCGCTGTTGTTTTCGGAAGCGGTCAACCTGCATCCGGTGGCAATCATCTGCGCGGTGTTGTTGTTTGGCGGGCTATGGGGATTCTGGGGCGTGTTCTTTGCGATCCCGCTGGCCACGCTGTTCAAGGCTGTGCTGGATGCGTGGCCGCGCAAGGAGCCGGTGGTGGCCCCGTTGCTTTAAAAGCAAAGATCGTCCGATTGCGGCCCGAGCCTTCGGACGATCTTTTGATCTTAGGCTTTGTTCAGGGCCTCAGCCGCCGCCAAAACCGCATCAACATGCCCCGGCACTTTCACACCACGCCATTCCTGACGCAGGACGCCGTCCTTATCAATCAGGAAAGTGCTGCGATCAACGCCCAGGTATTCCTTGCCATAAAGCTTCTTCAGCTTGATCACATCGAACAATTGGCAAACCGCCTCGTCCTTGTCGCTGATCAGCTCAAACGGAAATTCCTGTTTGCCTTTGAAGTTCTCGTGCGACTTCAGACTGTCGCGGGAAATGCCAAAAACTTCGGTGTTGGCAGCCTTGAAAGCCGCATATTGATCACGAAAGCCCTGGCCTTGGGTGGTGCAGCCCGGAGTGCTGTCCTTCGGGTAAAAATAGATCACCACTTGCCTGCCCTTGAGTTCGGACAGGCTGACGGTCTGCCCGCTGGTCGCAGGCGCGGTGAAATCCGCAACCGGTTGGTCGATGACAACGGCCATGAAAACTTCCTTACATTGGGTTTTGTGGGCGCCAAGGCTCGATCAGTGCATCGAGGTTCATCGCGTCGGCAAAGTCGAGGAACTGATCGCGCAGCCAGCTGATCTGGGTGCCGGCCGGCAGGGTCACGGTGAACGTGGCGTTGAGCATGGTGCCGCCGGTCTGCGGTGCCTGATAGGTGTCACAGGTGAGGTTTTCCAGTTCCACGTTGTGGTCCATGAAGAACTGGCACAGCTCATTGATGATGTCCGGGCGATACGCCGAGCTGACGTAAGCCACGTAAGGCAGCGCTTGCGGACGATTTTCCAGAGCGGCGCTGCGCACCACGTTGACGGTGAACGCGTGACGCTTGGCCAGCAATGGCAGGCTGCCTTCGAGGCGCGCGAGGGCGTCCCAGCTACCGGAAACCTCCAGCACCAGAGCGCTGCACTCGCCGTGGCGGGTCAGGCGAGAGGTGAGGACAGCGCAGCGGTTTTCATGGCTGGCGCGGCACAGGACGTTGGTCAGCTCCATGGGGTTGGCGCCGAGGGCACTGATGACAAGGAATTGTTCGCGAACTGTGGGGGTGGACATGCAGCATTCCTAAAGCGATGAGCGGTCGGTAGGTTGACGGGCGTTGGCGGCCGGGATTGCCTGTTCTGGCGGTCCGTATAATGAGACCCGGCCGGCGCTCGCGGCTCGCTCCACGGTTCGGGAGCGCGTCGATGCGACGCAGGAACGGGGCCTGGGAGGCCGAAAAGGGAGGCTGGAACCCGGCGTACAAGCTGATCTGTACCGATCAAAGTCTGAAGGGTAGCGAAAAGCGGCGCCAAGGGGAATGGCAGCGGCGCAGTACTTCGCTTGTGCAAGCATCTTGGCGCCAGTACCATTACCGCTCTCTTTTTCCGGCAGGAGCGGTTTCATGATTGCGGGCAGTATGGTGGCACTGGTCACTCCCATGGATGCACAAGGGCGTCTTGACTGGGACAGCCTCAGCAAACTCGTGGACTTCCACCTCAAGAACGGCACCCATGCCATCGTCGCCGTCGGTACTACCGGCGAGTCGGCCACCCTTGACGTAGAAGAGCACATCGCCGTCATCAAAGCCGTGGTCAAACAGGTTGCCGGGCGCATTCCGGTCATCGCCGGCACCGGCGCCAACTCGACCCGCGAAGCCGTCGAGCTGACCCGCAACGCCAAAGCCGCCGGCGCCGATGCCTGTCTGCTTGTAGTCCCTTACTACAACAAGCCGACTCAGGAAGGTCTGTACCAGCACTTCAAGCACATCGCTGAAGCGGTCGACATTCCGCAGATCCTCTACAACGTTCCCGGCCGCACCTCCTGCGACATGCAGGCCGAGACCGTGATTCGCCTGTCCAGCGTGCCGAACATTATCGGCATCAAAGAAGCCACCGGCGACCTCAACCGCGCCAAAGCGATCATCGATGGCGTGAGCAAGGATTTCATCGTGCTGTCCGGCGATGATCCGACCGCTGTCGAGCTGATCCTGCTGGGCGGCAAAGGCAATATTTCCGTCACCGCCAACGTCGCCCCGCGCGAAATGGCTGACCTGTGCGAGGCCGCGCTCAAAGGCGACGCCGACACCGCACGCGCCATCAACGAAAAACTGATGCCGCTGCACAAGGACCTGTTCATCGAAGCCAACCCGATTCCGGTGAAATGGGCTTTGGTCGAAATGGGCCTGATGCACGAAGGCATCCGCCTGCCACTGACCTGGCTGAGCACCCCTTGTCATGAAACGCTGCGCTCGGCCCTGCGCCAGTGCAGCGTCCTGGTTTAATTGAGGAAGTACAACGCATGAAGCGAATGGCCGGACTTTCCGCACTTGCCTTGATTATCTCCAGCACCAGTGGCTGCGGATGGGTCTGGGGGCCGGAAGGTTATTTCCGCGACCGTGGAAGCGATTACCTGCAAGCGCAACAGACTGCACCGATGCAATTGCCACCGGATGTGAGCACTGCCAAGCGTCTCGATCCGCTGTTGCCGATCCCGCGCAACGTCGCCGATGACACCGCGACGGGCGAATACGTTGTCCCGCGTCCTCAGCCGCTGTCGACTGTGGCCGATGCCACTGACTACTCGCTGCAGAAAAGCGGTGATTCGCGTTGGGTCGTGGCCCAGCACCCGCCGGCCGAAGTCTGGCCAGTGGCGCTGCAGTTCTTCCAGGACAACGGTTTCCGTCTGGATGAACAGCGTCCGCAGACCGGTGAATTCACCACCACCTGGCAGCACTCCGACGAGCTGTCCGCGTCGATGGCCAAGCGCCTGAGTGCGGCCGGTATCGCCAGCGACAGCGAAACCCGCGTGCGTGTGCGCATCGAGCCGGGCGTGCAGCGCAACACCAGTGAAATCTACGTGGTCAGCGCCGAGCGCCCTGCTGGCAGCACTGCAGACGTGGCCTTCACCAACCGTTCGGTCAACACTGGCCTGGACGCTGCGCTGGTCGACGACATGCTCGCGAGCATGAGCCGCACCTCCGAGAAGGGCGGTTCGGTGTCGATGCTGGCTTCGCGTGATTTCGATGCGCCGAGCCGCGTCAGCCTCAGCGAAGACGGCAGCGGCAACCCGGTGTTGAACGTCGGTACCGATCTGGACCGCGCCTGGTCGAGCGTTGGCCGTGCGCTGGAACAGGGCGAATGGCGCGTTGAAGACATCAACCGCAGCCTGGGCCTGTACTACATCAACCTGGCCGAAAAGGCCGAGAACAAAGACGACAAGCCTGGCTTCTTCAGCAGCCTGTTCGGCAGCGCGCCGAGCAAGGAAGAAGTCGAAGCCCGTGCCGAGCGTTATCAGGTTCGCCTGAGCAAGGTGGGCGAGAACATCCAGGTCACCGTTGAAAAGAACATCAACACCGTCGCGCCGGCCGATGTCGCGCGTAAAGTGTTGAGCGTGATTCAGGACAACCTGGGCTGATCCGATATGCGTTTTGCCGTTCTCGGCAGCGGTAGCCAAGGGAACGGCACGCTGATCGCCAGTGCTGATACGTACGTGCTGGTGGATTGTGGATTTTCCCTGCGGGAAACCGAAAGACGCCTGTTGCGCCTGGGTGTGCACCCGGCGCAACTGAGCGCGATACTCGTGACCCACGAACATGCCGACCACGTGCATGGCGTGGGTTTGCTGTCTCGGCGCTACAATCTGCCGGTCTACCTCAGCCGCGGCACGCTGCGCGGGATGCGCAAACCGCTTGAACCGACAGGCTTTCTGGCCGGCGGCGAGCAACTGCAGATCGGCGCACTGAACGTCGGGGTCATTGCCGTGGCCCATGACGCGCAGGAGCCGACCCAGTACGTTTTCAGTGATCAGGAACAGCGGCGTTTCGGCCTGCTGACCGACCTGGGATCGTTCTGTGAGCGGGTGCTGGATGGCTATCGGGATCTCGATGCATTGATGATCGAGTCCAACCATTGCCGCGATATGCTGGCCCGTGGTCACTACCCGTACTTTCTCAAGCAGCGGGTGGGCGGCGAGCGCGGACATCTGAACAACCATCAGGCGGCATTCCTGGTGGCCGAGTTGGGCTGGCAGGGCTTGCAACACCTGGTCCTGGCCCATCTGAGCAGCAAGAACAACCTGCCGCAGCTGGCCCGGCAATGTTTTGTCGACACCCTCGGGTGCGACCCGGACTGGCTGCAACTGGCCGATCAAGATTCAGGGCTCGACTGGCGCCACATCGCCTAGCCCACCTACTTAGCAAGCGGAGCCCATCATGGAAAAACGTGAAGAACTCTACCGCGGCAAAGCCAAATCGGTTTACAAGACCGACGACGCTGACCGCTTGATCCTGCTGTTTCGCAACGATACCTCGGCGTTCGACGGCAAGCGCATCGAACAGCTCGATCGCAAAGGTATGGTGAACAACAAGTTCAACGCCTTCATCATGCAGAAGCTCGAAGCGGCCGGCGTGCCGACCCAGTTCGACACACTGCTGGGCGACAATGAATGCCTGGTGAAGAAGCTCGACATGATCCCGGTCGAATGCGTCGTGCGTAACTACGCTGCCGGCAGCCTGGTCAAGCGTCTGGGCGTCGAGGAGGGCATGAAGCTCAATCCGTACACCTTCGAACTGTTCCTCAAGGACGACGCCAAGGGCGACCCGTTCATCAACGAATCCCACGTCGTGGCATTCGGTTGGGGCACCGCCGAGCAACTGGCGCGCATGAAGGAACTGTCGCTCAAGGTCAACGAAGTCCTGAGCAAGCTGTTCGACGACGCTGGCCTGCTGCTGGTCGACTTCAAGCTTGAGTTCGGCGTGTTCAGCGACGGCTCCATCGTCCTCGGCGATGAGTTCAGCCCGGACGGCTGCCGCCTGTGGGACAAGGACACCAAGAAAAAGATGGACAAGGACCGCTTCCGCCAGGGCCTCGGTGATGTCATCGAAGCCTACGAAGAAGTCGCCGCTCGTCTGGGTGTACCGCTTTAATCGACGCAAGCATCTGATAGCACGGAAAAAATTTCGTTTGGGGGGTTCGCAACCAACGAAAGTGTTGTTATGATGCGCGCCGTTGGAGAGATGCCAGAGTGGCCGAATGGGACGGATTCGAAATCCGTTGTACCTTCACCGGTACCTAGGGTTCGAATCCCTATCTCTCCGCCATTATTGAATAAGACGAAGCCCCCGTAATCATTGCTGATTACGGGGGCTTTTTCGTTTCTGGCGTTTTGTTCGTTGCGCTTTTCCGGTACAACCTGCCGACTGCATGAAAGGAACAGCTCGATGAGTGAAGTTCAGCCATTGGTGGGTGATGACGACGTGAAGCCGCAGGCCGTCAGTTTGCGCGAGGCGTTCTGGTTCTGGCTGAAGCTGGGCTTTATCAGTTTTGGCGGGCCGGCCGGGCAGATTTCGATCATGCACCAGGAGTTGGTCGAGCGGCGGCGCTGGATTTCCGAGCGGCGTTTTCTGCACGCGCTGAACTATTGCATGTTGCTGCCGGGGCCTGAGGCGCAGCAATTGGCCACTTACATCGGCTGGCTGATGCACCGAAGCTGGGGCGGGGTGGTGGCCGGTGCGTTGTTCGTGTTGCCTTCGCTGTTCATCCTTATTTTCCTGTCGTGGCTGTATATCGCCTTCGGTGAAATGCCGGTGGTGGCCGGGTTGTTTTACGGGATCAAGCCTGCGGTGACCGCCATTGTCGTGCAGGCGGCGCATCGCATTGGCTCGCGGGCGCTGAAGAACAACTGGCTGTGGGCGATAGCGGCGGCGTCGTTTACCGCCATCTTTGCGTTCAATGTGCCGTTTCCGCTGATCGTGCTGGGCGCGGCAGTGATCGGTTATTTTGGTGGTCGCCTGGCGCCCGAGAAGTTCAGGGTCGGTGGCCATAGCGCGGCGAAAAAGTCTTTTGCCCCGGCATTGATCGATGACGACACGCCAACACCAGTACATGCCCGCTTCAGCTGGACAAAACTGGCCATGCTCGCCGTGATTGGCGCCGCGCTGTGGGCATTGCCCATGGGCGTATTGACCGCGCTATTCGGCTGGCAGGGCACGCTGACGCAGATGAGCTGGTTTTTCACCAAGGCAGCGCTGCTCACCTTTGGCGGGGCTTATGCGGTGTTGCCCTATGTCTATCAAGGCGCAGTCGGCCACTACGGCTGGCTGACCCCGACGCAGATGATCGACGGGCTGGCGCTCGGCGAAACCACGCCCGGGCCGTTGATCATGGTGGTGGCGTTTGTCGGTTTTGTCGGCGCTTATGTATCGCAGGTGTTTGGCGCCGATCAGGTATTTCTCGCCGGAGCGGTCGCCGCCGCGCTGGTGACCTGGTTCACCTTTCTGCCCTCGATCCTGTTCATCCTCGTCGGCGGCCCGCTGGTGGAGTCGACACACGATGAACTGAAATTCACCGCACCGCTGACCGCCATTACCGCTGCGGTAGTTGGGGTGATTCTCAATCTGGCGTGTTTCTTCGGCTATCACGTGCTCTGGCCACAGGGTTTCAGCGCCAGCCTGGATTGGCCCTCGGCTTTGATTGCCATTGCGGCGGGTGTTGCGCTGTTTCGCTTCAAACTCGGGGTTATTCCGGTTCTGCTGGGGTGTGCGCTGGTTGGGCTGGCGGTGCATCTACTGCGTTAAAAATTCTCTGCCAAGGGCGTTCGTGTCGTCATCATCCGCCCTGCAACCACACCGTCTCGAGCCACCCTGACTGAACAAGCGCAAGCGGCAGACTGCCGTTTCGCTTGCTCACGCGGTTCAAACCATTTGTCCTCTGATTGAAAATTTTTTGAAATTTCCTCGCGAGCAGTGCTTCACAAAAAGGGTAGGCAGGCTTTTAACCCACGACTTGCCACGCTTATCCGACTGAGGAGATTTGTCATGTTTCTACATAACAAGCGACTTCAATACACCGTTCGTGTCGCCGAGCCCAATCCCGGGCTGGCCAATCTGTTGCTCGAGCAGTTTGGCGGCGCACAAGGTGAACTGGCGGCGGCTTCGCGCTATTTCACTCAAGCCCTGGCCGAGGACGATCCGGGACGCAAGGATCTGCTGATGGACATCGCCACTGAAGAACTCAGTCACCTGGAGATCATTGGCTCGATCATCGTCATGCTCAACAAGGGCGCCAAAGGCCGGATGGCTGAAGGCGTCGAACAGGAAGGCGAGCTGTATCGCTCGCTCAATGGCAACGGCAATGACTCGCACATCACCAGCCTGCTCTATGGTGCCGGTTCGCCGCTGACCAACTCGGCCGGCGTGCCATGGACGGCGGCGTACATCGACACCATCGGCGAGCCTACCGCCGACATGCGCTCCAACATCGCCGCTGAGGCACGGGCGAAAATCGTCTATGAGCGTTTGATGAACGTGACCGATGACCCTGGCGTAAAAGAGGCTCTGGGCTTTCTGATGACCCGCGAGATCGCGCACCAGTTGTCCTTCGAAAAGGCCCTGCACTCGATCCAGCCCAACTTCCCGCAAGGCAAGCTGCCTGGCATGCCTGAGTTCACCAACGTCTATTTCAACATGTCGCAAGGCACCGAAAGCATGCGCGGCCCGTGGAACCAGGGCGACGACTGGGAGTTCGTCGAAAGCCCAGCGCCGGCGGTCGACGGCGGCGATGGCCTGGCCACCGTGCAACTGGACAGCGCCGACGAAGCCCTGCTGGAAAAAATGAAAATGCGCACCATGTCCGACCCCAACAGCGAACCGGTTACCGGTGCGGACCTGGGCTCCGGCGCGCAGGCCAAGCCTGGCTTGTAAGGCACGTGGGGCGCGCCTGACATGCGATGGCGCGGCCCGGTTGATCACTGTGAAATCATCAAGAAGAGGACTCGACAATGGCTACTCCACAGGAAAACCTGCTCGACTGGCTGCGTGACGCCCATGCCATGGAGCAACAGGCCGAACAGATGCTCAAGGCGCAATCCAAGCGCCTGGAACACTACCCGCAGCTCAAGGCGCGCATCGATCAGCACATCGAAGAAACCCTCGGCCAACAGAAACTCATCGACGAATGCCTGCAACGTCTGGGTGGCGATTCATCGACGATCAAGGACCTGGGCGGCAAGTTGATGGCGTTCGGTCAGGCCGTCGGTGGATCGTTGATGAGCGACGAGGTGATCAAGGGCGCCATGGCTGGCTATGTGTTCGAGAACATGGAAGTCGCCAGCTACACCGTCCTGATCGCAGCGGCGAAAGCAGCGGGGGACACGCAGACACAGAAGGCCTGCGAACAGATCCTGCCGCAGGAAGTGGCCATGGCCGAGTGGTTGCTCAAGCACTTGCCGCAGCTTACCGAAGCGTTTCTCGAACGCTCGGCGGATCCGGACAAGGAAGCCAAGAAGTAACCCTGCCCACCGGCGTCCGCCTGCTCACCGGGCGGACGCGGTTTATAGCTAAGGCGCGACTTCCAGAGGTTTGCGCTCGATTGCCACAGGCTGCAAATGCCCAAAGCGGTCGAGGTGATAGCGCTGCAGATCCCGCGCCAGAACCAGTTGGCCGTTGTACAGCGCCGCCGCTTCGCTACGCACATCTTCGATCGACGGGCTCACCGCCGGGTTGGCCTGATAGCGCGCGCTGAAATGCGTCAGCACCAGATTGCGCACCCCGGCGGATTCGGCGAAACCGGCGACAGCGGCGGCGCTACTGTGGCCGTAACTGGCACGCGCGCGGTCGATCGCTGCCTGCACGAATGTGGCTTCATGCACCAGCACGTCTGCCGATTGCGCCACTTCTGCCAGCAGTGCAGGGCGATCGTTATCGCCACAGACGATGATGCGCCGATCAGGGCGTGCGCTCAGCAGATAGTCGCGAGCGTGCAGCGTCCGACCGTCAATCACCACGTCCTGACCATGGGCCAAGTGACCCCAGAGCGGGCCGCGTTCGATTCCCTCGGCATCCAGACGCTGAACGTCCAGACGCGGTTCCGGGTCGGATTCGGTGAACACATAACCGTGACACGGCACGCGATGTGACAGCTCGATGGTCTGCACCTGGACGTTGACGTTGCGCCACTGCGTGAGCGTTTCCACCGCGTGCAGGTTGATCTCGAATGGCAGGTGCGATTGCGTCACCTCCAGACTCATTTTCAGCCACGGATGCAGCGCTGCCGGCAGGATGATATCCAGCGGCCGCGTGCGCCCGGACATGCCGGTGCTCGCCAGGAGACCCGGCAGGCCCAGGCAATGATCAGCGTGCACATGGGTGATGAAAATCGCCCGCAACTCGCTCAGCGACAGCGGCGTGCGTAGCACCTGATGCTGGGTGCCTTCGCCGCAATCGATCAGGTACCAACCTTTGCCGGCGGACGCGATCAGTGCCGTGGCGCTGACATTGCGCTGGCGGGTCGGCACGCCGGCAGACGTGCCCAGAAACAACAAATCCACGGTGGTTCTCCCTGGCGGACCGGATTTCGACATGCAGACTGGCAGACGGCGCTAGCCGCGTGCAGTGCTCGGTGTGCTTTCGACAATCGGCGATGTGGTTCGGATCCATCGATGTTCCCGGCACTTCATCGGACATCCTCACTGTTTGGTGTGCGGCCTCGGCACTCCGCTCGCTGATGATGGTCACAGCGAAATGCAATGAGCTTAGCGGAGGTCAACTTGCCAAGAAAATCCAGGCCGATCGTCGACCGCGCCGACGCAGCGGTTCTTTCGCAAGAGCGCAAAGATTTGTTCTTCGCGGCGGTGCAGGTCAGCCGTATGGCCATGATCGTCACCGACCCTGCGCAGCCCGACGATCCCATCATTTTTGCCAACAATGCCTTTCTTGAACTCAGCGGCTACGAGCTGGAAGAAGTGCTCGGGCGCAACTGCAGGTTTCTGCAGGGCGAACAGACCGATCGCGCCGTGTTACAGCAGGTCAAGCAAGCGCTCAAGCACCAGCACGAAACCTGTGTGGAGGTGCTCAACTATCGCAAGGACGGCTCGTCGTTCTGGAACGAGTTGTTTATCGCGCCGTTATTCAACGAGCGCGGGCAACTGGTGTATTTCTTCGCCTCGCAAATGGACGTCAGCCGCCGCCGTGATGCCGAGGACGGTTTGCGTTACAGCGAAAACATGGAAGCGCTGGGGCAGTTGACCGGTGGCATTGCCCACGATTTCAACAACCTGCTGCAAGTGATGATCGGCTACATCGAACTGATCCAGCACACCGCCAAGCGGCCGAGCATTGATCCGCAACGCATTGTGGTAGGCGCCGGTCATGCGCGCGCGGCGGCGGAAAAAGCACGTCTGCTCACCCAGCATCTGCTGGCTTTTTCACGACGGCAGCGGCTCGAAGGTCGGGTGATCAATCTCAATGCCTTGCTCGAGCGGTCAACACTGCCTTCGCATGAATCCGCTGATCTTGAGCCGCGATTCGAACTGGCTGCAGACTTGTGCAATTGCCGCCTCGACCCGGCGCAGGCCGAGATGGCGCTGAATCATCTGCTATCCAATGCCCGCGATGCGCTGAGTCAGCAACAGCAGCCGATGATTACGGTGCAGACCCGCAACGTCGATGTACCGGACGCGGCGGATCCGCACCAGGCCGGACTGGTTCAGGGGCGTTACGTGTGCATCGCGATCGCCGATAACGGCGTGGGTATTGCCGCCGACGATCTCGACAAGGTCATGGAGCCGTTCTACACCACCAAAGAGGAGGGCAGCGGCGCCGGCCTCGGGCTGTCGATGGTCTACGGCTTCGTCAAGCAATCCGGTGGCGTCATCAAGATCGAATCGACGCCAGGCCTCGGCACCACGGTGCGCCTGTTCTTTGCGGCCGACGACAGTCTGCTGGTGAAGTCCGAGTCGTCGCCCGATGCCGAACAGCTCAAGGGCACGGAGCGCATCCTGATCGTCGAAGACCGTCCGGAAGTCGCTGAGCTGGCGCGTCTGGTTCTGTCCGAACACGGTTACCGCACCGACATCGCTGCAAATGCGAGTGAGGCGTTGGCAGGGCTGCAGAGCAACAAGTACGACTTGATGTTCACCGATCTGGTCATGCCCGGCGAGATGAACGGGCTGGCCCTGGCGCGGGAAATCAGCCGGCGCTATCCGACCATGAAAATACTGCTGACGACCGGGTACTGCGCCGACGAGTCGACGGCCAGTGAGCTGGCGGCCAATGAATTCGAATTGATCGCCAAGCCCTACGCGCCCGTGGATGTGCTGCGCAAGCTGCGCTCGATGCTCGGCTGAAAAAACGAACGGTTTCACCACCGCAGACGTCCATCCTTAAGACCGCTATAAGCAGCCAGAGAAGGGGCCAACCCCCAGGGAGATATTTGCAATGAGCGACTATCCGATGGACGAAACCGATGCCGATCACCGCAACCGCCAGTTCGGCCAGGCGCTGGGGCTGGATGCTGACGAGGTCGAGCTGTGGGTCAGCGCGATTGAAGAGGACGGCAGCGGCATGGGGTACGTCGTGCACTTTTCCAGCGAGACGCCGGTCGATGTGCTGGCCAAGGTGCAGGGGCTGGGCGATGACCTGATGATCAACATCGGGCCAATTGACTGAATCGCCAGGGAGGACGATCCATGCAGGAGCAACCCTTGGTGGTGATAAGCGGCGCCAGTGCTGGCGTTGGGCGCGCGGTGGCTCATCGATTTGCCGCTGGCGGCTACCGCATCGGGCTGCTCGCGAGGGATCCAGCGGGGCTGGCCGCTACGCAAGAGGAGCTGCGCGCGTATGGTGTTCAGGTTGAAATCGTCAGCGTCGATGTCGCCGATGCGCTCGCTGTGCAGGAGGCCGCCCAGCAACTGGAAGCCACCCTCGGCCCCCTGGCGGTGTGGGTCAACGCGGCAATGGTCACGGTGCTCTCGCCAATTGAGCAATTGTCCGCCGCCGAGATCGAGCGCGTCACTCAGGTGACCTACCTCGGTACCGTCCACGGTACCTTGGCGGCGCTGTCGTTGATGCGTCCTCGTAACCAGGGGCTGGTCATCCAGGTCGGCTCGGCACTGTCCTATCGTGCCATCCCACTGCAGGCCGCCTATTGCGCAGCAAAATTCGCCGTGCGCGGTTTTACTGACTCGTTGCGCTGTGAGTTGCTGCATGAGCGCAGCCGTATCCGCGTGTGCATGGTGCAACTGCCGGCGATCAACACGCCGCAGTTCGATTGGGCGCGCAACAAATTGCCCAAGCGCCCGCAACCGGTGCCACCCATTTATGATCCTGACGTGGCAGCGCGGGCAATTTTCAGTGTGGTAAAGCATCCGCCCCGCGAGCTGTGGCTCGGTGGATCGACGATCAAAGCGATTATTGGCCAGTCGGTCATGCCGGGTTTGCTCGACCGTCTGATGGCGCGAAGTGCGTGGTCCGGTCAGCAGACCAATGAGCCGCAAGACAATGAGCATCCGGACAACCTGTTCGAAGCGCAGTCCGGTTTGCATCAGATTCGGGGCCGCTTCGTCGGCCGCTCGAAGGACGCGGCGATGGCGCTGACTTCGACGCAAGTCATGGCGTTATTGGCAATCATCGCCTTGCTGGTGGGGGTGATTCTTTTACAACTCTGATGGGTTCCCGGTTCGCTCAAGGGGTGACGGATTTCAGCGCGCCGGCGGAGGGCTTGAGTTTTTCCTGCAAGTCGCGTGCAGTTTTTGCCTGCTTCTCGATGCCCCGCAACGCGGCCTCGGCGAACGCTTTGAGCTGCGGATTTTGTGAAGACATGGCTTCTTTCTTGAACAGCATCAGCCTTTGCTCAAGGGTTTCGGCCTGGCTGTCGATGTAAATGCGGTCGAAAGACTCGTCCCGCGACTCAAGCCGCAGCTGCTTGGCTTTGGAAGCGACCGAAGGCTCTGCGGGAACCGCCATGTTCTGGCTTTGCCCCAGTTGCCTGATCTGTTTATCGAACCGCTCGTGGTCGGCGATCATCTGTTTGGCAAATTCCCTGACCTCGGGCAGCGCGCTTTTTTCCAGTGCTACACGCGAGCTGCTGTTCTGGAACAGGCTCTGCTGTGCCGCCTCTTCGACAAAGGCGTCAATCGTGTCAGCGTGACCCGACTGGATGCCCAATGCCAATGCGAGACAAATCGCGGCAAGTGATTTCATGGCTTGTGACCCTCGGCAGATTCGATGGACGGTGGCAGTCCCCGATCCGCTCACGGCTGCTGGTAGTGGCCAGGCGTGTTGTGCCCTTCGTCGTGCCTCGTGCGTTTTTGTACCTGGACGTCACTCAATGAAACGTCTTTGAGTTCCGGAAAAGCGGTCTTGAGCAGGGTTTCAGCCAGGCCAGGTTCAAGCGTATCGCCATCATGGATCAGCGAGCGGCTTTGCGGCTGATTGTCGACGATGAAGCTGATGAGGTAGTGATGCTCATGGGACATGGCTCTAATCCTTCAATGCGTGGCAGCAGAACTTGCAGTGCATGCAGCTTTTGATGAACGGCGCTGACGAGCATTCAAATAAACGCTTCGAATCGCGACAAACGGCGCCCCTCTCCAGTGGAAAAGGGCACCAGCCCTGGGTCGCTCAAATCTCCTTGACGGGCGTCTCGCCCTGGACGGCTTTGATCAGGCTGATCACATGCAGGCAATCGGCCTTGTTCACATACGATTCGCCACTGGCCACCGTCTCGTGGTTGCCCGCGCGCAGACGCCAGCGCCATTGGCCTTTGCCAGTGCTCGGGGTGCCTCGGATTTGTCGGTAGATTTCGAAATACATGCGGTTCGCTCCCTGCGATAGATAAGTGCGCCAGCCTGTGTGACGCATCGACGCAAGCCTAGCGCAGCGGGCTTTTTTGGCTATTGGGGATTTGTTTCCAATCGTTCGCGGATGTTTCTGCGAGCACCGCCGCGTAAAGGTTTATGGACGCAATGCCTGAGGCCTTTCTACACTGCCGCTATTCCGGGAGCAGGGGCAATGGATGAACCGCAATGAACTACGCAAGGCCGACATCAACCTGATGGTGGTGTTCGAGACCCTGATGCTCGAACGCAACGTGACCCGCGCGGCAGAGAAGCTGTTCCTCGGCCAGCCGACCATCAGCTCGGCGCTCAACCGTCTGCGCACGATGCTTAATGACCCGCTGTTCATCCGCGTCGGCCATCGCATGGAACCGACGGCCCGTGCCGAAGACATTTACCGCCATCTCAAACCTGCCCTGGATTCACTGTCGGCGGCGCTGAGCTTGACCCGTGATTTTGATCCCGCCACCAGCAGCATGACCTTCCGCATCGGTCTGTCCGATGACGTCGAATTCGGCCTGCTGCCGCCGCTCTTGCGCGCGTTGCGCCAAGAGGCGCCGAGTGTGGTGTTCGTCGTGCAGCATGTCGATTACTGGCGCATTCCTGATCTGTTGGCCGCCGGCGATATCACCGTCGGCATCAGCCAGACCCGTGGCCTGCCGGCCAACGCGAAACGTAAACTGCTGCGGCACATCCAGCCAAGCATCCTGCGCGCCGACGCCTCTGATACGCCGCTGACCCTCGACGAATATTGCGCTCGGCCGCATGTGCTGGTCTCGCACACGGCCAATGTCAGTGGCTACGCTGATGAATGGCTGGCGGAACTGGGGCGCACGCGGCAGGTGGTGTTGTCGGTGCCGCAGTACAGCGCATTGCCGGCGCTGCTGGCGGGCACCGATCTGATTGCCAGCCTGCCGGATTACACCGCAGCGGCCATGGCGGCGTCAGGGATGCTGTTCCAGGAACCATTCCCGTTCAAGACGCCGACCCTGGACCTGTCGATGGTCTGGCTCAGCCACGTTGACAGCGACCCGGCCGAACGCTGGCTGCGCGCGCGGCTGGAGGCATTCATGAGTGAACGGCCAACTGAGCACCACGATCCCTTGTAGGAGCTGCCGAAGGCTCGGGCCGCGATAGGACGATCTTTTGATCTTGATTGTGAAAAAGACAAAATCAAAAGCTCGCAGCCTCGTTTCACTCGACAGCTCCTACAGGTAATGCGTTGAGCCGACTGTGGTATACGTACGCCCCCGCACCCATCGACTGGAGACCCGCAATGCCACACCTGCACATGGAATACACCGCCAACCTGACGCAGTTGAACGCCGACATCGCCCTGATCCGGCTGAACAACACCCTGGTCGGTTCCGGTCAGTTCGGCGCGGAGTTTGATATCAAGAGCCGAGCGATCAAGGTGGAAAACTTCAAGGTCGGCACGGCGCTGGGCGAGCGCGCCTTCGTCCATGTGAAGCTGGCCTTGCTCAGCGGGCGTTCGGCAGAGATCAAGAAGCAGCTCTCGCAAAGTCTGCTGGCGGTGTTGCAGGAACTCTGCGAATGGCCGGCCGGCCTCGAAGTGCAGCTGTGCGTCGAACTGCTGGACATCGATCGCGAGTCCTACAGCAAAGCCGCGATCGGCATCTGAGGCTCAGACGCTTTCCAGCTCGCTGCACACCTGTATCACCTGCTCGCGCAGCCAGACGTTGGCGCTGTCCTGATCGGCGTTCTGGCTCCACTGCATGTCGAGGGTGAAGCCCGGCAAACCATTGGGCGCCTCGCAGTGATTGAACACCGCATCGTTGGTCAGCAAACGCTGGATACGCCGGGGCAGGGTGAGGATGAAGTCTGTACCGGTGATCATCTTCAACGCGGCACTGTAGCTGTTGGAGCGCGCGACAATCTGGCGTTTCTGCGCCTGACGCGCGAGCCAGCCATCGACCATGTTGCTGCTCGAGGTCCATGGCGTAGGAAACACATGTCGACGCTCGGTGAACGCTTGCAGGCTCAGGCGCGGCTCCAGCGGCGTGGCGCGTTTGTCGAAGACACAGACCAGGTCATCTTCAAGCAACATGCGTGATTTCAGATCTGCATGCTGGCGATGAAAGTGCGGGCCGAAACTGATCACCAGGTCGAGGCTGCCGTCGCGCAACTCTTCGGCGGGCACGTCAGTTTCAAACTTGTGCATGTTGACCATCACCGGCAAGTCGTCGAAGTCGAAACGCTTCAACAGCCGCGGCAGAATCAATTGCTCGAAATATTCCGGGGCGCAGATGTTGAAGGTCACCGCCTGCCGGCTCGGGTCGAAGGCCGGGGCGCCGGCGTGGCAGAGGTTGATGCTTTCGATGATCTTCTGCACATGCCCGTACATGCTGCAGGCCTTGTAAGTCGGGCGCATGCCGGTGCGAGTGTTGATGAACAGTTCGTCTTCGAAACTGGTGCGCAGTTTTTTCAGGCAATAACTGACGGTGGACTGGCTGACGAACAGGGTTTCCGAGACATCGGTGACGCTGCTCTGCTCGTACACGGCGACAAATACCATCAGGTCCTGCATGTCGAGCTTGCGAAGCAAATTACTGTTCAGCATGAGTTCCGTCTCGCTGTGCCCCTTGCGCAGAAGTCGCGCAAACGTGTGCGTACGATCCTAACGGAACGATGGTTCCAGAAGAAACCCTTGTAGGACATTTCACGGATACATGTGGGACAGAAACTTTTACTAACACGACGTTACCGTACCGGTGCCTAAAAGGTGGCCAGAGGCCTCTAGCCTGGGCCAGCAGGTATAGGACGCTGTGCCGAGACCAAAGAAAATCGCCAGCAACCAGGCGCGACGGCGCGTGATGAAGGACTCACGCCTGGTCATCCTTGATATGGCTTGCGTGGGCTGTAGACACCAGACCAGCAAGGCGAGCAACGCAAGCCCGGCCCAAACGGCCAGCCCCGCGCGCCAGCTGCCGCTTTGCATCATTACCAGCGGCGCCAACGATGCTGCAAGCGCAGCGCCGCCCATGATCGACGTTACGTAGACCCCCATACACAGCGCCACGTTGTCAGCAAAACGCGACTTGATCAGCGCCGGCATCAATGCCTGAATCAGGGCTATGCCAACGCCGGCGAGTATCGCGCTGACGATCAGCTCGGCCGCCGAATCGATGAACAGCCGCGATAAAGTCGCCAGCCCGATGATCAGCAACGACACAAGCACCGTCCGTTGTTCACCCAGACGCTGGCTGATGTGCAGACCGAAAAACATTGCCAGCCCCATGGCCGTCACTGGCAGCATCGTCAGCAGAGAAGCGAGGCTGAAGCTCAACGGGATATCGCCACGGATTGCCGAGAGCAGCGGACCGACTGCCGCCATGGATGGACGCAGATTGAGCGCGACCAGGACGATTGCGAGCATCAGCCAGACGGGGGGGCGGGGGTGGTTCATCAGCAAGCCTTCAAGTGCAGAGGCTGATGATTAGGCGTGGCGTCGCTCGCATGGGCAAATCAAAAAGTCCCGGGCCAGACCTGAAAACTCGATAACACGCCGCTCACGCCTACAAGGGAGCGGTAAAAAGCCGGGAAGCTGAATAAAACCTGAACCATTCTCAAATGCTCGCAAAGTTTCACGTTGTTAATTGAGTCCAACTAATCATTAGCATCTTTTTCACGAAAAATTGATCCGGGCCTGCCTAAAGTTTGTCATGCCTCGGTGAATGAATTTTTCACAATTGACGAGGCTCTTCTTTCAGGAACAGTCACTCATCATGTTGAAGTTAAAAGCCGTGCGCCCGGAATGGGTGACGTTGTTCGCCAGCGCCTTTTTGTTGCTCGGTTTCAATCTGGTGCTTTGGCAGCATCTGTTCGAGATCACCGCCGCCGATGGCAAAGGCATCGCCATGCGCGTGGCGTTCGGTGTAATGATCCTGGCCGCATTCAACATTGTCCTGACGTTATTCGCTTTCCGGCCGTTGCTTAAGCCAGTATTGACCCTGTTGTTTTTTGTCAGTGCCGGTGTGGCTTATTTCATGAGCCAATATGGCGTAATGATCGATGCCGGCATGTTTCGCAACTTTGCCGAAACCAATGTGACGGAAGTTCGTGATCTGCTGTCGTTGAAGTTGTTTGCTTATATTGTCTTGCTCGGCGTTTTGCCGTGTTTGTGGCTGTGGAAAGTGCCGGTCATTTATCGGCGCTGGCACCGTGAGTTGTTCAGCAAGGTTATTGTCAGTGCCGCCTCGGCAGCGGTGATCGGTGTTGTGGCATTGGCTAACTATCAAGGCTTGTCGTCACTGTTTCGCAATCACCATGAAATTCGCCTGATGCTGGTACCGAGCAATTACATCGGTGCCTCCATCGGGTATCTGCAGGAGCAAGTCGTCTCGGCGCAGCAGCCGTTCATCAAGATCGGCGAAGATGCCCAGCGCAATCCTGACTTGCAGTTTCAGCCGCGCAAATCGCTCACCGTGCTGGTGGTGGGGGAAAGTGCGCGGGCGCAGAACTTCGGCATTCTCGGTTATGACCGTGATACCACGCCGCAGCTGAACAAGGAGGCGGGGCTGATCGCCTTCACCGATGTGCATTCCTGCGGCACGGAAACAGCGGTCTCGGTGCCGTGCATGTTTTCCAACATGGGCCGCAAGAATTACAACGCCAGCAAGGCGAAGAATGAGGAGGGTTTGCTCGACGTTCTCAAGCGCGCCGGCATCGATGTGATCTGGCGCGATAATCAGTCTGGTTGCAAGGGCACTTGCGATCGCGTGACGGTGCAGGATGTCAGCAAGTTGCAGGACCCGGCGCTGTGCGCCAACAGCGAATGCCGCGATGAAATCCTCCTGCAAGGTTTGCAGAACTTTATCGATCATCTGGATAAAGACACCGTGCTGGTCTTGCACCAGATGGGCAGCCACGGCCCGGATTACTTCAAGCGTTATCCCAAGGAGTACGAACACTTCACCCCGGTTTGTGAAAGTAATGCGCTGAACAATTGCAGCCGCGAAAGTATCGTCAACGGTTACGACAACACGCTGGTGTACACCGACCACGTGCTGGCGAGCCTGATCGATGTGCTGCGCAGCAATCAGGACAAAGTCGATACCGCCATGCTCTACCTGTCGGATCATGGTGAATCGCTGGGCGAGTACAACCTGTTTCTGCACGGCACACCTTACATGCTGGCGCCCGAGCAGCAGAAGCATGTAGCGATGCTGGCATGGTTCTCAGACAACTATCAGAAGGCTTACTCGGTCGACACGCACTGTTTACAAATGAGCCGAGACAAACCGCTGAGTCAGGACAACCTGTTTCACTCAATGCTGGGTCTGCTCGAGGTACGCAGCAGCGTCTATCAACCTGCCTTGGACATGTTTGCCGGCTGTCGCGGCGCGGTGATCGACGGCGTGTTGGCCAAGGAGTGAAGCGTTTCCGGCCTGTCGCCTCGATGTGACGGGCCTTTCTGTTTCTGCCGTCAGACTATTCTTGCTGACAGGCAAGACATTTCCTTACAGCTCTTGCCCTGCAAAGGCGCGTAAATCGCCGGCGGCGATATATACTGCGCGCCATTCTTCAAGGGAGAGCCGTGTGGCTATCGATATTCACTGGATTCGCGACAACGAAAGCCTCGCGCAGTTTTGCGCCGAGTGGCAGCAGCTGCCGTTCGTTGCCCTCGACACCGAATTCATGCGGGTCGACACCTTCTACCCGATTGCCGGCCTGTTGCAGATCGGCGACGGCAAACGCGCCTACCTGATCGATCCGCTGACCATCAACGCCTGGCAGCCGCTGGCCGCGTTGCTGGAAAACCCGGCGGTGCTGAAAGTCCTGCACGCCTGCAGCGAAGACCTCGAAGTGCTGTTGCGCCTGACTGGCAGCCTGCCGGCGCCGTTGTTCGACACGCAGCTGGCCGCCGCTTACCTGAACCTCGGTTTCTCGATGGGCTACTCGCGTCTGGTGCAGGAAGTGCTCGGCATCGACTTGCCCAAGGGCGAAACCCGCTCCGACTGGTTGCAGCGTCCGCTGTCCGAAACCCAGATCAGCTATGCCGCCGAAGACGCCGTGCATCTGGCCGAGGTGTTCGTCGAGTTACGCCCCAAGCTGTCCGCCGACAAGTTCGCCTGGGTGCTGGAGGATGGCGCCGAACTGGTCGCCAATCTGCGCCGCGAAACTGATCCGTACGAGGTCTATCGCGAAGCGAAACTGGCGTGGAAGCTGTCCCGTGCGCAACTGGCCGTGCTGCGTGAGCTGTGCGCCTGGCGCGAAAAAGAAGCCCGCGCCCGCGACTTGCCGCGCAACCGCATCGTCCGTGAACACTCGCTGTGGCCCTTGGCCCGCACGCAGCCGGATAACCTCGCGGCGCTGGGCAAGATTGAAGACATGCACCCGCGTACCGTGCGTCAGGACGGTCAGTTTCTGCTTGATCTGATCAAGCGCTCTGGCAGTGTGAGCCCTGATCAATGGCCGCCGGCAGTGCCGGAGCCGTTGCCGATCGAAGCCGCTGCGTTGATCAAACAACTGCGTGCGTTGGGTCAGGCCGAGGCCGAACGCCTCGGCATCGCCCCGGAGCTGATGCTGCGCAAGAAAACCCTCGAAGCCCTGGTCAAGAGCGGCTTCCCCGAGGGGCCTTACCAATTGCCCGATTCGTTGCGTGGCTGGCGCCGCGAATTGCTCGGCCAGAAGCTGCTCGACAGCCTGGCCACCGCCGGAGAACAGCCTTGAAACGTATTTGCTCCATCTACCAAAGCTCCAAGCGCAGCGGCATGTATCTCTACGTGCTCAAGAGCGATGCGCTCGAGCGCGTGCCGCAAGCGCTGATGACGGCTTTCGGCAAAGCGAAGCATTCCTTCGATCTGGTGCTGTCGCCCGAGCGCAAACTGGCCAGCGAAGACATCACCGTGGTTCTGGAAAACCTCGACAAGCAGGGCTATCACCTGCAGATGCCACCGGCCGAGGACGAGTACATCGAGCACTTGCCCGAAGAGTTGCTGCGACGCAACGACCCGGTATGACCCGCGAGGCCCTGTCCTGGGCCTCGGTTAACCCTTGAACTGTTTTTACCGCGATGGCCGGCCCCAACCCGGTGGCCGTCTGCACGGTTTGCGAAAGGTTTGAAGATGCGCGTTCTGATTGCCGAACACGACCACGCGATATACGCCCGCCTGCTGCGTCAGGCAGCGCCCGAGCTTGAAGTCCTGACCAGCGGCGACTCCGCCGAACTGGCGCGTCAGGCCGCCGATTGCCCGGTGTGGCTGGGCCAGCCGGATCTGCTGGCGACTCTGTTGCGCCAGGGCCATCAACCGCAATGGCTGCAATCGACCTGGGCCGGCATCACGCCGTTGCTCGCCGACGGCCTGCGCCGCGATTATCGCCTGACCCGCGCCGTGGGGATTTTCGGTCAGGTCATGGCCGAGTACGTTTTGACCTACATCCTCGGCCATGAGCGCGAAGTGCTGGCGCGGCTGGTCAGCCAGGTCGAGCGCAAGTGGGACAACCGCAGCGGCCAGAGTCTGGTCGGGCGCAAGGTGCTGATCGTCGGCACCGGCGACATTGGCCAGAGTGTCGCGCAATTTCTGCGGCCGTTCGGCGTCGAGCTGTACGGCATCGCCAGCAGCGCCCGCGAACAGGCGCCGTTTGTCGAAGTCGGCTCGCTGGCGGATCTGCCGCGACTGGTGGGCGAGGTGGATTATGTGGTCAATCTGCTGCCGAACACCGAACACACCCACGATATCTACGACGCGGCGTTGTTCAAGCAATTCAAACCGACCGGACTGTTCATCAACGCTGGACGCGGTGTGGCAGTGGTCGATGCCGATCTGGTTGAAGCTTTGAAGGAAGGGCATCTGGCCGGCGCGGTGATCGACGTCTGCCGTCAGGAACCATTGCCGCAACGCCATCCGTTCTGGACAGCCTGGGGCTTGCTGCTGACCGGGCACAGCTCGGCGCCGACCTCGCCAGCGCTGATGGTGGATTTGTTTGTACAGAACCTGAAGGCGTATGAGGCGGGTGAGGCGTTGCGTGGGGAAGTGGATTTCACCCGCGGATATTGATTCGCATCCATCCACTGTGGGAGCGGGCTTGCTCGCGAAGGCGCCGGTTCAGTCGACATCAATGTTGCCTGAACCGGCGCCTTCGCGAGCAAGCCCGCTCCCACATGTGCTTTGCATGGTGGCTTATAAGGTGAAATCGCCCTCAGCCACCAGCTCGCTCAGCGGGCGGCGCGGGCTCGGTGTTTCGCGGGCTTGCAGGTATTCGGCGAGGGTTGCCTTGTCCCCCAGTTTGCCCACTGCCACCGCCGCATGCAGGGCGTAGCCCTCGGGGATATTGAGTTCCTTGCGGGTCAATTCCTGATCGAACCCGGCCATGCCATGTGTGTGCCAGCCGCTGAGGCTTGCTTGCAGTGCCAGATGGCCCCACGCCGAACCGGTGTCGAAGGTGCTCCACAGCGCCGGTGTTTCCTCGCTGGCGCCCGGTGCGACGAAGGTGGTTTTTGAGATCACGATCACCAGCGCCGAAGCGTGCTGCGCCCAGCTGCGGTTGAATTCGTTGAGCAGGCCCAGATAACGTTCCCAGTTCGGCGTGTCGCGACGTGCATACAGGAAGCGCCACGGTTGCGAGTTGTACGCCGACGGCGCCCAGCGCGCGGCTTCGAAGAAGCTCAGCAGGGTTTCTTCAGGGATCGCTTCGCCGCTGAAGGCGCGCGGCGACCAGCGCTCGGTGAACTGCGGGTGAATGGCGTAATCGGCAACGCGAGGGTTGGCACTCATGCACGGATTCCTTGCAACGGATTGGGTAGAAGTTCGCTGCAAAACCCTACTGGCCGGCGCTGGGGCTGACAAGTGGATTTACCGACAGTCGCCAACGCTTGGCCCCCGCGCCCGCTGGCACTAGACTGGCGGCCTTTTCACCACCTTGATGTTGATGCTTGAGCCATGGCCGCCATTGTCGAACCGTTCTGGAAACGCAAAACCCTCGATCAACTCGATCACGAGGAATGGGAATCGCTGTGCGATGGCTGCGGTCTGTGCTGCCTGCAAAAACTCGAGGATGAAGAAGACAACAGCGTCTATTACACGCGCATCGCCTGCAAACTGCTGGATCTGAAAACCTGTCAGTGCAGCGATTATCCGAACCGGATCAAGTTCGTTCCCGACTGCATTCAGCTAACGCCGGGTCAGGCGCAAGAATTCAAATGGCTGCCGCCAACCTGCGGTTATCGTCTGGTCAGCGAAGGCAAGGATCTGCCGTTATGGCATCACCTGGTGTGTGGCGACCGCGACGCGGTGCACCATGAGCGGATTTCCCAGTCCGGGCGAATGCTCGCCGAAGGCAGCGTGCCGGAGGATGACTGGGAAGATCATCTGATTTTTCGCGCGGGCTGATGAAGTGGTGGGTTCTTGAACCCGTAAAGATCAAAAGATCGAAGCCTTCGGCAGCTCCTACAACGGAAAACGTGATTCCGTGCAGGAGCTGCCGCAGGCTGCGATCTTCTGCTTTAAAACCTCAGACGCCGGCCTTCGGCGAGACCAGCGAATCATTGCCGGTAACGGTTGCCGTTTCGGTAGCCACTTCGGCGTTGGTCTTGAGCTTGCTCAGTTCTTCCCCGGCGCGTTCGATCTTTGCCCGCACGTTGTTCATATCCTGACGGCCTTTTTCCAACAGGCTTTTTGCCGAGCAATGGCCGGTGATGCCGCGGGCCACGGCCATACCGCCGAGCGCCACTTGAATCAGGCCGAACACGCCGCCACGGCGCAGGCCCTTGCCGACCATCAGCACGCCGCCGGTCAACGAGCCGACGCGCTCCCAGCCGTGCACGTTCTTGTGCGCAGGGGACTGGAACGGGGTGGATTCGATGCGTTCTACGCGTTTGAGCTCGCTCATGATCTATCTCCAGGCAGGGTGCGATTGATAGATAAGCTGACTGCCGTGGCGGTCAGCTTGTTCCATCGAATGTGCAACGCTTCAGCGGAATTTCGGCCCGGAGCGAGTATTCAGGCCTTTGGCCATGCGGTCGTAGAGCACGACATTGACCGTTGCAGCGAGATTCATGCAGCCGGTGGTGGGGATGTACACGACGTCTTCGCACCAGTCGCGAATCTCTTTGTCCAGCGAGCCGTCTTCCGGGCCGAATATGTATAGCGCGCGGTCGGGGTGGGTGTATTCCGGCAGCGGCCGGGCGCCTTCGACCAGTTCCACCGCCACTGGCACGCAGTTGAGCGGGAGGATTTTTTTCAGGTCGTCGATGCCGATCAATGGAATGTCGTAGTGCACGCGTTTGGTGTCGGTGACGAAGTCGGCGGCGCGTTCATAACGCTTGCCGGTGTAGAACACCGACGCTACGCCGTAGCAGCCTGCGGCGCGCATCACCGAACCGACGTTCTCCGGTGATTTGGGGTTATACAAACCAATGCAGCTGTACCGTTTGTCTGCCACGAGCGGGGTGCCTTCGGGAAAAAGACGACGATTATACGGGGATAAGATCAAAAGATCGCAGCCTTCGGCCGCTCCTACAGTGCAATGGCGTACACCGTGCAGGAGCTGCTTAAGGCTGCGATCTTTTGCTTTTAATCTTCTTTTTTCATCAGGCCAGCGAGGGCCGCAAACGGATTGTGCGTGGCCTTGGCGATCTTCGGTGTGCTCAGCGAGCCGTCGCCGAAATACTGCTGGTCGGTGTAGCGCGAGTGCTCGTTGTCGTGGCAGTACAGGCACAACAGTTCCCAGTTCGAGCCGTCCTGCGGGTTGTTGTCGTGGTTGTGGTCGCGGTGGTGCACGGTCAGTTCGCTCAGGCGCTTGCCGGAAAACTCACGGGCACAGCGGCCGCAGACGTGCGGGTACATTTTCAGGGCTTTGTCGCGGTAGCCCATTTCCTTGTCGCGCTGGTTGTCGGCGAGGATGCGGTCCAGCTTCGACGTGTTGGTGGGGGTGGACGAACTCATGGGTTCACCTTTGCAGAAAGACTGATGACGGTTATGCGCAGAGTTTAGCTCAGCCCTTGAGCTTCTCGGCAATCCAGATCGTGTGGCGGGTGCCCTTGTTGCCGTGGGCGAAGACCTGGACTTCTTCGGCCTTGAAGCCGGCCTTCTTCAATTTGTCGGAAAACTGCCGGTCGGCGCTGGCCGACCACACGGCCAGTACGCCTTTGGGACGCAGCGCCTTGGCGCAGGCATTCAGGCCTGCGGCGCAATACAGCCAGCTGTTGGCCTTCTGGGTCAGGCCTTCGGGGCCGTTGTCGACGTCGAGCATGATCGAGTCGAAACCGTTCGGCTCGCTTTGCAGCACATTGGCCACGTCTTCCATGCGGATCACCGTGCGCGGATCTAGCAACGGCCGCCCGGACTTCTCCCCGAGGGCGCCGCGGTTCCACTCGACCACGCCGGGCACCAGCTCAGCGACCACCACTTCGGCCGACTTGCCCAAATGCTTGAGTGCCGAAGCGAGGGTGAAGCCCATGCCCAGGCCGCCGATCAACACCCGCGAATTCGGCCGGCCGGCGACCTTGCGGCAGGGAATCTCGGCCAGTGCGTCTTCGGAACCGTGCATGCGCGTGTTCATCAACTGCCCGCCATCGCCGCCCTGAATCTTGATGACGAAGTCCTCGCCATACTCGAACAGGCACAGGGCACCGCCGTTTTCAGGGATCGGGGTGGTGTCGAGCAGAACGAAACGTTTCATGGAAATCTCTACAGGGGGGAAGGCAAGCAGACGCGTTGGGAGTAGCCTGAGCACAGACTAAAGGCCAAACGGAGCCCTTGATGAAGCGCACCATTCTAACGGTCATTACCCTGGCCGCGCTCGCGATTACTGCAGTTCAGGCCCAGCAGAGCGTTCCGGTCAGCCCGACGCCGCAACCTGGCTCGCCCGGCACCGCGACGCCGACGCCGTATCCGCAGATCACTCCAATCACCTTGCCCAAGTCGGGCGCCGGCAGCGGCAGCCCGCCGCTGGTGCCGATCGAAATGCCCAGCCCGCCGAGCAAGGATCAACCGGTGCCGGGCATCGAGCCGAACGGCAACAAGGTCAAATCCCCCGGTGGTTAAACCTGTTGCGCGGCGAGTTGGCCGTCGGCCATGCGCAGACGTTTGGACAGCGAGACGGCGAGGGCGCGGATGATCTTCGCGGCGATTTTCGGTGCGTCGTTGAGCATTTTTTCCAGCGAGTCCTTGCCCAGATTGAGCAACTGACAATGGCTCGCCGCGATACAGGTGGCCGAACGACGCTCGCCATCGAGCACAGCCATTTCACCGAAGGCACGGCCGCTGCGCAGGGTGGCCATGGTGATCACCTGGCCGTCGGCGCCGGTTTTCTGCACGGCGACCTGACCGGTGTGGATGATGCACATGAAACTGCCCGCATCGCCCTCGCGGAAAATCGCCTCGCCTTCAGCCACGGTGCTGATGCTGAAGTAGCCGGAAGCGGCCGCGAAATCGGCCAGTTGCAATTGATCGAACAGGCCACAGTCCATCAGCCAGTCGCGGATTTCGTTGTTCAGGAAGGTCGGTTCTGACATGTCGGTGCGGTCTTTTTGTTATCACTGTTTCCAGGGGGCACGCGGTCCCTGTGTAGGAGCTGCCGAAGGCTGCGATCTTTTGATCTTGTCCTTCAAAACCAGGATCAAAAGATCGCAGCCTTCGGCAGCTCCTACACAGGGAATCGGTGAAGGCTTTGGGTCTGCTGTTAAGACCCAGGCCACCCACAGAGTTCCTCAGGCAATGCCCAAAACCTTGAACACAAATGCATATTCGAGCGCTACGTCACGTAATCCCTGATAGCGCCCGCTCATGCCACCGTGTCCGGCGCCCAGTTCGGTCTTGAGCAGCAGCATATTGTCGTCAGTCTTGCTCGCGCGCAATTTCGCCACCCACTTGGCCGCTTCCCAATACTGCACACGGCTGTCGTTGTAACCGGCGATCACCAACAGCGGCGGATAAGCCTGCGCGGTGACGTTTTCGTAGGGCGCGTAAGCCTTGATCCGATCATAGACGTCCGGTTCTTGCGGGTTGCCCCATTCGTCGTATTCGGTGACGGTCAGCGGCAGTTCGGGGTCGAGCATGGTGTTGAGCACGTCGACGAACGGTACCTCGGCGATCGCGACGCCGAACAGATCCGGGCGCTGGTTGAGCACTGCGCCGATCAGTAGCCCGCCAGCGCTGCCGCCGCTGATCGCCAGTTTCTGCGCCGTGGTGATGCCGTTGAGGATCAGAAACTCGGCGCAGGCGATGAAGTCGCTGAAGGTGTTGTGTTTGTATTCCTGCTTGCCGGCGCGATACCAGGCCTCGCCCAGTTCACCGCCGCCGCGTACGTGGGCGATGGCGAATGCCATGCCGCGATCGAGCAGGCTCAGGCGTGCATGGGAAAACCACGGATCAAGGCTGGAACCGTAGGCGCCGTAACCGTACAGATACAGCGGCACTGGTTTGCCGACCATCTCGCGCTTCATCACCAGACTGATCGGCACCTGCGTGCCGTCCGGGGCGGTGGCCCACAGGCGCTGGCTGACGTAGGCGTCGGCATCGAACGGGCCGAGCACCGGGGTTTCCTTGAGCACCGTTTGCTCGCCCGTGGCGAGAATCAACTGGCGCACCTGGGCCGGGCGATTCAATGCTTCGTAGCGCAGACGAATGCGGTCGCTCTCGAACTCCAGGCTGTTTTGCACATGGAGGCTGTAGGCCGCATCGGGCAATTGCACGCGGTACGACGCCTGGCCCTGGGGGTGAACCTCGATGATCGGCAAGCCGCCTTCGCGCAGGCTCAGGGTCATCGCCTCGGTATTGAGGCTGACACCGTCGAGCATCACGTCTTCGTTGTGCGCGATCAGGTTCTGCCAGTCGGCCTCGCTCGGCGGCACGCCGGTGTCCGGGGCCTGATACAGGGCGAAATTGATGCCGTCGCGGTTGGTGCGGATGAACCAGGTCCAGACGCCATCGAGCAGGCCGTGGTCGACGTCGTATTCGTGATCTTCGACCCGTGGCGCCAGGCAGGTGAACGGCAGATGCGGCTGATTGGCGTCCAGCGCCCAGACTTCGCTGGTGGTCTTGCTGCCCAGCGACAGCAGCAATTGCTGTTCGGAGCTGGCGCGGTAGCAATGCAGGAAGAAGCGCCCGTCCGGCTCGTGGAAGACTTCTTCAGCGGCAGTGCCATCGAGGCGATAGCGGAACAGTTTATGCGGGCGGTGGGTGTCGTCGAGCACGCCGAAGAACAGGGTCAGGCTGTCGTTGGCCCAAGTCATGCTGCCGTCACAGTCCCCGAATTCCAGTTCGCTGACCCGATCGTTGGAAAGCTCCTTGACGAACAATGTGTAGACCTCGTCGCCCGAGGTGTCGACGCTGTAGGCCAGACGCTGGTGGTCGGGGCTGATGCTGAAGGCGCCCAGCGAGAAGAAGCCGCCATTGGCCAGCGTGTTCGGGTCGAGCAGCAGTTGCTCGCGGCTTTCATCGAGGGTCAGGCTGTCGTCGGCCGGACGCGGGCAGCGGTAGTGCCGGGCGTATTCGTCGCCGGCAGTGGTGCGCGTGTAATACAGGTAAGGGCCCCAAGGCGAGGGCAGGGACAGGTCGGTTTCGAGGATCCGGCCCTTGATCTCGTTGAACAGGTTTTCACGCAGCTCGGCCTGGTCGGCGGTTTGCGCCTCTTGATGAGTGTTTTCTGCCTTGAGGTAGTCGAGCACCGCGTCGGTATCGCGCTCCTGCAGCCAGGCATACGGGTCGGCGCCGGGCGCCCGGTGGGCTATCGGGGCAGTCATGACATGGGCGGATTGGGGCATGGAAGGCTCTCGGACAATATTCGAATAAAGGTTTCGCGCAATTTGAAACCGCCGCAGACGCCTGTGGGAGCGAGCTTGCTCGCGAAGGCGTCGTGGCAGATGACTTTGTTGCAATGACCTACAGCTTTCGCGAGCAAGCTCGCTTCCACAGGGTCGGCTGCTGGCCGTCTGGTATTGGGACAAGCCGCATGGGCGAAAAGTCGTTACTATAAGCGCCTCTTTGCCTGCCTTGCCATGGACACCATGACCGAGAACGACTATCTGATCGCCTGGGGCGTTTACGCCTTTGCCGCCGTAGGCTGCCTGCTGGTATGGATGCGCCTGACCACCTGGATGTGGCGCTGGCTGCGCGAGCCGCTGCGTGTGCTGATGGCGGTGTTGCTGTTCAGCCCGACCATCGTCGATCCGGTGAAAGCCAAAGTTGCGCCGGCCATCGCCATTACCGCACTGGACATGCTGTTCAAGGTTGGCAACAACGCCTGGCGCGCGGTTTCCGACCTGTTCATGTACGGCATGATCGCGTTCGGTGTTTATCTGGTCTTCGTGTTGATCCGCCTGCCGATCGAGCGTGCCGCGACCGCGCGGCGCGAACGGGCCGAGGCCGCCAAAACCGCGGCCCGCGCTGAGGAACGCGACGACGATCAACCGTTCGGCGGCGCCGGTGACGACCGCTACGGCCGCCCGCCAGTGCCGAACAATCCGCAGCGCATGCGGGTCGAGCCGCGTCTGTAATCCGAGAGTCCGCACATGTGTGAATTACTGGGCATGAGTGCCAACGTGCCGACCGACATCGTGTTCAGCTTCACCGGCCTGATGCAGCGCGGCGGTCGTACCGGCCCGCACCGCGACGGCTGGGGCATCGCTTTTTACGAAGGCCGCGGCTTGCGCCTGTTCCAGGACCCGGCGGCAAGCAGCGAGTCGGAAGTGGCCAATCTGGTGCAGCGTTATCCTATCAAAAGCGAAGTGGTCATCGGCCATATCCGCCAGGCCAACGTCGGCAAGGTCTGCCTGTCCAACACGCACCCGTTCGTCCGCGAACTGTGGGGACGCAACTGGTGCTTTGCGCACAACGGCCAACTCGCCGAATTCACCCCAATCAAGAGTTTCTACCGCCCGGTCGGCGATACCGACAGCGAAGCGGCGTTCTGCGATTTGCTCAACCGTGTCCGCGCAGCCTTTCCGGAACCGGTCGATATCGAAGTGCTGCTGCCGGATCTGGTCGCCGCCTGCGCCGAATATCGCACGAAGGGTGTGTTCAATTGCCTGCTCAGCGACGGCGACTGGCTGTTCTGTTACTGCTCGACCAAACTGGCCCAGATCACTCGGCGCGCACCGTTCGGCCCGGCGCGACTCAAGGATGTCGACGTGATTGTCGACTTCCAGGCCGAAACCACGCCCAACGATGTGGTCACCGTGATTGCCACCGAGCCGTTGACCGAAAATGAAACCTGGTCCCGCTACGAGCCGGGCCAATGGAGCCTGTGGCGACGCGGCGAATGCGTAAGCCAGGGCAAGACCGAATAAGGATTTGCATCCATGTTGCTCAGTTATCTACGGCTGGTGTTGTTTGCGGCGGGCCTGTTGATCGGTGTTCAGGTGCCGGGGTTCATCAACGATTACGCCCAGCGTGTCGAAGCGCACCTGATCGAAGCGCAGACCGGTCTGCGTGGTTTTCAAGGCACGGCCGACCAGTTTTTCAAGGGCGATATGCAGGCGCTGGTCGCGCATTATCGTGCCAGCGAAGACCCGATTTTCCGCAGCGATGCTGACAGCCTGAACACCTTGCTCACCCGTCAGGTTGCGCTGGACAAGCAATTCCAGGCGATGCAAGGGCCGTGGTATGTGCGTTTCCTGCAAGTGGTGCTGGCGGCTGATCCGGATATTCGCAAGGAAACCTGGAACGGCTACAGCTATCAGATTCTGCTGACGCCAGAGGCAATGATCTGGGGCATGAGCGGCGCGTTGCTGCTGTCTTTCGGCATCGAATGCCTGTTTCGCCTGATCGACTGGGTTGTGCTTGGCGGTCGCCGCCTGCGCCAGAGCCGACCGATCGAAGATCGCGACGTGCGCGGTTTGTAAACCGAAGATCAAAAGATCGCAGCCTTCGGCAGCTCCTGCACCACCCCTGTCGGAGCTGCCGAAGGCTGCGATCTTCTGCTTTTCAGGCGTTCAAGACAATGTAACTGTCGCCCACTTTATCTGCATACCCCGCCAGCACCTGCTGACACAACGTCACTACCTCCTCGACCCACTCAACCCCGACCCGCCACGACACCACCACCGGCAGATTCGCCGGTCGCTGCCCGATGTCGAGCAAGGTCAAGTCGCCGCGCGCCAGCTCCTCGGCTACCAGTACCGGCGGCAGGGCGCCGATGCCAAAGCCGTCACGCAATAATCGGGTGATCGCCGACACCGAATTCACGCAATTCAAGCGGGGCGCCAGCACGCCGCTGGCCTGCATCAGCGCGACGATATCCTGATGCGGTCGTGAGTTTTTCGAATAGGTGATGATCCGCTCCTGCGCCAGTTCGGCGAGGTCGGTGTAGTCGCGGTTGTAGATCGAATTGCTCGCGACGATCCAGCCCAGCGGATGGCTCGCCAGTTCCAGGCTGCGCACGCTTTCATGGCGGATCAGATCGGTCTGCAGAATGATGTCGAGAAAGCCTTTTTGCAGCTGATCACAGAGGTTCAGCGCAGTGTCTGCCACCAATTCGATTTCCACCCGTGGGTACGCGTCTGTCATCTGCGCCACCAACGGGCTCAGCCAGGTATGGATGACCGTGTCCATGACACCGATGCGCACCCGCCCGACCTTGCTCGAACGGGTCTCGATCGACTGTTTCAGCGCCGCCATGGTGTCGAGCATCTGCTCGGCATAGTCGAGCACTTTCAGGCCTTCCGGGGTCAGGCTGACACCGCGTGAATCGCGCAGGAACAGCTTCACCTTGAGCTCACCTTCAAGCACTGCGATGCGGCTGGAAATCGATGCCTGGGTGGTGAACAGCTTGTCGGCGGTCAGGCGAAAACTCTTCAGGCGCGCGACCCAGACAAAGGTCTCGAGAAACTTCAGGTTCATGGGCAAGGCTCGGCTGACAAATTTTTCTTATGCCTAAGGCGGGTTTTTATTCGTTGGACGGCACAGGGCTGGGCGGCGAAAAATCGGCGCATCCGGTTCCCACGATAGGCGTCGTCGGAGCTTCGAACAAGACCAATAAAAGCCCTGCGGAGATTTGCCATGAGTGCTCCCGACACCCTTCCTTTATCCAAGCCAGCGGCGCGTCCCGGGCCGTTCGACTGGTATCGCAACATCAACCAGCAGGAGCGCCGCACGTTCTGGAGCTGCAAGATCGGCTACGGTCTGGACGGCATGGACACGCAGATGCTCAGCTTCGTCGTGCCGACATTGATTGCGATGTGGGGCATCACCACGGGCGAAGCGGGGCTGATCCACACCAGCACCTTGATCGCCTCGGCGATTGGCGGCTGGGTCGCCGGGATTCTCTCCGACCGCATCGGCCGCGTGCGCACCCTGCAACTGACGGTGCTGTGGTTCGCCTTCTTCACCTTCCTGTGCGGTTTCGCGCAAAACTACGAGCAACTGCTGATCGCCCGTACCTTGATGGGCTTTGGTTTCGGCGGTGAATGGACCGCTGGCGCAGTGTTGATCGGCGAGGTGATCCGCGCCAAAGACCGCGGCAAAGCGGTGGGCATGGTGCAGTCCGGTTGGGCGTTGGGCTGGGGCCTGACGGCGATTCTCTATGCTGTGCTGTTTTCGCTGTTGCCACCGGAGGATGCCTGGCGGGCGCTGTTCATCCTCGGCATCGTGCCGGCAATATTCGTGATTTTTGTCCGCCGCTTGGTGAAAGATCCGGAAATCTATCGCGAAGCCAAAGCCGCGCAAACGCCAGAGAATCCGGCGAAGTTCTACGAGATCTTTGCCCCCGGCATGCTCTTCACCACCTTTCGCGCGTCCTTGCTGACGACCGGTGCGCTGGGCGGTTACTACGCAATCACCTCCTGGCTGCCGACTTTTCTCAAGAACGAACGCGGTTTGAGCGTGCTCGGCACTGGCGGTTATCTGGCGATGGTGATCGTCGGTTCCTACGTCGGTTATGTGATCAGTGCTTATCTGACCGACCTGCTGGGGCGCAAAAAGAATTTCATTTTGTTCGCGGTCGGCTCGTTCACCATCGTTCTGCTCTACACGCAGATGCCGGTCAGCAATGGCGTGATGCTGTGGCTGGGCTTTCCGCTGGGCTTCTTCGCCTCGGGGATTTTCAGCGGCATGGGCGCGTTTCTCACTGAGTTGTTTCCCACGCGGATTCGCGGCTCGGGTCAGGGTTTCTGCTACAACATCGGCCGCGCGCTGGCGGCGTTGTTCCCGCTGCTGATCGGCCTGCTCAGCCAGAAAGTCCCGCTGAGCATGGGCATCGGTGCCTTCGCGGCGGTGTCCTACGGCGTGGTGATTCTGGCGGCGCTGAGCCTGCCGGAAACCCGGGGCAAGCAACTCGACGCGCAGTAACTGATACCCTGCGCGGCACTGTCCTACAGATAAAAAGACCAGCAGCTACAGGAGTGTTCACCGTGAGCCGCCTGCTATTGAATTGCGACATTGGCGAGAGCTTCGGCAGCTGGACCATGGGTCTGGATGCCGAGGTCATGCCCTTCATCGATTGCGCCAACATCGCCTGCGGTTTCCATGCCGGCGACCCGAGCATCATGCGCAAAACCGTGGCGCTGGCCCTCGAACAAGGCGTGCAGATTGGCGCGCACCCGGCCTATCAGGATCTGGTCGGATTCGGCCGACGCTCCATGGCCTGTTCTGCGCAAGAGCTGCAAGACATCCTGCATTACCAGATCGGCGCCCTCGACGGCATCTGCAAGGTGCAGGGCGGGCGCGTGAGTTACGTCAAACCTCACGGCGCGATGTACAACGACATGATGGCCAACCCGGTGCAACTGCGTGCGGTGGTGCAGGCCGTGGCCGCCTATGATCGCGACCTGCCGCTGATGTTGATGGCAACCCGGGACAACGCGGCGGCGCAGCAAATCGGCGATGAATATGGCGTGACCCTGTGGTTCGAGGCTTTTGCCGATCGCGCCTACGACAGCGCCGGCCGGCTGGTTTCGCGGCAGTTGCCGGGCGCCGTGCATCACGATCCGCAGACAATCATTGAGCAAGCGTTGACCATCGCCCGTGGCGGCGAACTCATTGCCAGCGATGGCAGCGCCTTGATCCTGCGCGCCAACACCCTGTGCGTCCACGGCGACAACGCCAGTTCGGTAGCCGCCGTGCAGCGCATTCGCCAAGCCTTGCAGCAGTCGAGTGCGTCATGACTCCAAGGATTGAAGTGGTAGCCCTCGATTGCCTGATGCTGCGTCTGTTCGATGAAATCGCCGAAGCCAACATGCCGTGGATGCTCGCCGCCAGCGAGCGATTGCGCACGGCGTTTGGCGCACAGTTGATCGATCTGGTGCCGTCCTATACCACGCTCATGGTGCATTTCGATCTGACGCTTTCGAGTCCGGCTCAAGCGCGCCAAAGGATCGCCGACGCGCTGGTCGATCTGGCGCCGAGTACGCGCAGTGCTGGGCACTGTCACGTCTTGCCGGTTTGGTACGACCTCAGCGTCGGCCCGGAGTTGAGCCTGTTGGCTGAACGCAGCGGGCTGCCGGTGGCGGAGGTGGTTCGTCGCCACTGCGCACGTGAATATCAGGTGTTCGCCCTTGGTTTTGCGCCCGGTTTTGCTTTTATGGGCCTGGTCGAAGAGATTCTCGCCACGCCACGCCTGAGCACGCCACGCAAGAAAGTCGCCGCCGGCAGCGTCGGTATCGCCGAGCGGCAGACCGCAGCTTATCCGGTCGTCTCACCCGGTGGCTGGAACCTGATCGGTCGCACCCCGGCAAAACTGTTCGATCGGCATCGCGACGGTTACAGCCTGATGCAGCCCGGCGACACAGTGCGCTTCGAAGCCGTGGATCACGCTGAATTCGTTCGTCTGGGCGGCGACGACACACCGTTGGAGGCGCTGGCATGAGCCGATTGACGATTACCGCGAGTACGGCGCTGTGCCTGCTGCAGGACGCCGGACGTTTTGGTGTACGCCATCTCGGCGTAACACAGGGCGGCGCGGCGGACTGGTGTTCGATGAGCTGGGCCAATTGGCTGCTTGGCAATGCGCTGAATGCGACGGTGGTTGAGATCACCCTCGGCGGGTTTGCCGTGGTGGCTGAGGAGGATTGCCTGCTGGCATTGGCCGGAGCGGATCTCGGCGCGCAGCTTGAGGGACTGCCGCTGGCGCCATGGCGCAGTTTCAAGTTGCACAAAGGACAGAAACTGCAATTTACGCAACCCTTGCTCGGTGCCCGGGCTTATCTGGCAGCCCCCGGCGGTTTTGATGCACGCCAGGTGCTGGGCAGTAGCGCCACGGTGGTCCGCGAAGAACTGGGTGGACCTGATGGCATGGGATTACCGCTGGCCAGGGGCGGGGCGCTGAGTTATAGCGGTGAATCGCGATTACTGCGTGAAGTGCCGTTGCCGCTGCGGCCGGATCTGCAATCGAAGGCACCGCTGGATCTGGTGCTTGGCGCACAGATCGGCCAGTTCAGTGGCCAGAGTCTGTTTGATGCATTCAACACCGCCTGGACGCTGGACAGTCGTGCCGACCGCATGGGCATTCGCTTGTTGGGCAATGCCTTGCACTATCAGGGGCAACCCATGATTTCCGAAGGCATTCCGCTGGGTGCGGTGCAGGTACCGCCGGACGGGCAGCCGATCGTGCTGCTCAATGATCGTCAGACCATTGGTGGTTATCCAAGGTTGGGGGCGCTGACGCCGTTGGCAATGGCGCGCCTGGCGCAACAGTTGCCGGGAGACAGGATTCGCTTCGCTCCGGTCATGCAGGACCGTGCATGGCAAGCTCATAACAACTATCTGAAGTCCTACTTGTGATCGTCCAAACTTCGGACTGAAAACCGAGACGATTCGTTGAGCCCGAGGACATTGCCCTACATTGGTTTTCGGCGATGTGTGAAATCATCGAACCTCATCTCTCACAAGGAAGTTTCAGATGCGTTATATGAAAGTCAGTGTTCAGGTTAGCGTTGAAGGCGCGGCCAAGGTCGAACGTCATATCGTCGAGTTCTATGAGTCCGGCGAAAGTGATGCGATTTATAAAGTCGAGGTGGATCGTTTTGGCAATCTGCAGAAGTTGAGCATCGACAAGCTCGGCTTCGAAGGATTCGCGCCCATGTTCGAACAATTCATATCCAGGGCGAGACTGGATATGACACGCATGTTTGACCGGCATCACCATGGAAATCAGAACGGCAAATCCATGCTGCTGATTGCCGGGGGCCACGCCGCAGCGGACGCTGCTACGGATGTCCTGTTTCGCTTTTTTGCTGCAGATGGCGAACTCAAACACGAAGAGTTACTTACAGCTGAAACCGATCTGGAACGAAAAAAACGGCGAAAGCTGCAGGCCCAGAAGAGGATAGAAATGGCGCTGGTGGCAAAACGGCGAGGTGTGCAACCTCCGGTCATTTGCGAAACAGATGACCGCGAGTTCATGGACAGGCTTTGCAAGTCCTACATCAAACTAGGCTGGTAACGGCTGCCGGTTTTCTGCATCGTCCCCACGCAGAACGGGGGACGATCCGGTGTTTATTTGGATAAAAACCTCATGCCTTCTTCCAGCCCGCGCAACGTCAGCGGATACATCTGATCCTCAATCAGATCGCGGACAATATTCGTCGAGGACGTATAGCCCCAGGTATCTTTCGGATAGGGGTTGATCCAGATGAGTTTCTTGTACTTCTCCATGAAACGCTGCATCCAGACATAGCCCGGCTCTTCGTTCCAGTGCTCGACACTGCCACCGGCCTGGGTGATTTCATAAGGCGCCATGGCGGCGTCGCCGATGAAGATCACTTTGTAGTCGGCACCGTACTTGTGCAGCAGATCCTGCGTCGAGGTGCGCTCGGAAGTGCGGCGCATGTTGTTCTTCCACACTGATTCATAAATGAAGTTGTGGAAGTAGAAGTACTCCAGATGCTTGAACTCGGTCTTGCAGGCCGAGAACAATTCCTCGCAAATCTTCACGTGCGCGTCCATCGAACCGCCGATGTCGAACAGCAGCAACAGCTTGACGGTGTTGCGCCGTTCCGGACGCATCTGGATATTGAGCAGGCCGGCATCTTTGGCGGTGTGGTCGATCGTGCCGTCAATGTCGAGTTCTTCCGCCGCACCCTGGCGAGCGAACTTGCGCAAACGACGCAGGGCGACCTTGATGTTGCGCGTGCCCAGTTCCACCGAATCGTCGAGGTTCTTGTACTCGCGCTGATCCCAGACTTTCACCGCTTTGCCCTGGCGTTTGCCAGCATCGCCGACGCGAATGCCTTCGGGGTTGAAACCGCCCGAGCCAAACGGGCTGGTACCACCGGTGCCGATCCATTTATTGCCGCCGGCGTGACGTTCTTTCTGTTCCTCCAGACGCTTTTTGAACTCTTCGATGAGCTTGTCCAGCCCGCCAAGGGACTGGATCTGCGCGCGCTCTTCGTCGGTCAGCGCGCGCTCGAATTCCTTGCGCAGCCAATCCTCGGGAATCAGCGCCTGCAAGTGGTCGTCTAGTTTCTCCAGGCCATTGAAGTACGCGCCGAAGGCCCGGTCGAACTTGTCGAAATGGCGTTCATCCTTGACCAGAATCGCCCGCGACAAGTAATAGAACTCGTCCATGTCGGCGAAGGTCACGCGCTGTTTCAGCGCGTTGATCAAGTCGAGCAGCTCGCGCACCGACACCGGCACCTTGGCTGCGCGCATTTCGTTGAACAGGTTGAGCAACATGGCAGCAGCCTCTTAGCGGGTGCCGCGCCGGCTCATGAACGCCAGGCGCTCAAGTAGCTGCACGTCCTGTTCGTTCTTTACCAGGGCGCCTGCCAGCGGCGGGATGGCTTTGGTCGGATCGCGCTCGCGCAGCACCGCTTCGCCGATATTGTCGGCCATCAGCAGCTTCAGCCAGTCAACCAGTTCCGACGTCGAAGGCTTTTTCTTCAGGCCCGGTACCTTGCGCACGTCGAAGAATACGTCGAGCGCTTCGCTGACCAGGTCTTTCTTGATGTCCGGGTAGTGGACATCGACGATCTTTTGCAAGGTGCTGCGATCAGGGAAGGCGATGTAGTGGAAGAAGCAGCGGCGCAGGAACGCGTCCGGCAGCTCTTTCTCGTTATTGGAAGTAATGATGATGATCGGGCGTTTCTTCGCCTTGATGGTTTCGTCGATCTCGTAAACGTAGAACTCCATCTTGTCGAGTTCTTGCAGCAAGTCATTCGGGAACTCGATGTCGGCCTTGTCGATTTCATCGATCAGCAGAATCACTCGCTCCTCGGACTCGAAGGCTTCCCAGAGCTTGCCTTTCTTCAGGTAATTGCGCACGTCGTGGACTTTTTCATTGCCCAGTTGCGAATCACGCAGGCGGCTGACCGCATCGTATTCATACAGACCCTGATGGGCCTTGGTGGTCGACTTGATGTGCCAGGTGATCAGCTTGGCGCCGAACGACTCGGCCAGTTGCTCGGCGAGCATGGTCTTGCCGGTGCCCGGTTCGCCCTTGACCAGCAGCGGCCGCTCCAGGGTGATGGCGGCGTTGACCGCCAGCTTCAGGTCATCGGTGGCGACATAGGCCTGGGTGCCTTCGAACTTCATCTGCAAATCCTCGAACGGTAACGCTGACCTTACGGGCAGGAAGGGGCGAAATAATCGGATGGCCGACTATAACGCGCACGCCGGTCGACTGTGAACGCAGACGGCTTATTCAGTCTCTGAATGGAGCGTCACATGGTGACTCAGCCCTCATCCGGCTTCGGCCGTTCATACCGGGCATTGAAGGCCTGGATGAATCCATTACGCAAAATCTGCAAAAAAGCTTCGAACGCGTTGACATCCTGTTGGTGAACATTGCCGCTGAGTTCGACGCGGGTGGCGAACTGGTTTTTGTTCTGGTTCTTCAGCACGGTCTCGGTGCCGCCGACCAGCGCTTCCCAGATCGAGCGGAACAGGCCTTTGTTTTTGTTCTCGACGTCTTGCTGCCAGTTGAAAACATCGACATCGCGCAGCAGGGGCTTGATGTAACCGGTGAGCCGGGCCTTCTCTGCCTTCGCTTCGATGACCACATCGCCGTGACCGGCGTTGAAGTCGAATTTGCCATAAGCCGACGCGAAGTCGTTCATGCGTTTGAGCTCGATGTCGCGGGCACGCAGGCGAAATTCGAAATCTTCGAAATCGCTCAGCGGATCGAACGTAGCAGTCACTTCGACAGGGGCATGACCCAACAGCAAAGCCTTGCCTTCAAAAAGGGCGTCGCGTTTGCCTTCCTTGTCGACGACGTTGGTCAGGTTGTAGATGCTCGCATTGACCTTGCTTGCATTCATGTTTACCGGCGGCTTGGAGTTGAAGTTGCGGAAGGTAATGCGGCCATCGTTGATCTGCACTTCATCGAGGGTGATCGGCAGCAGTTTGCCCAGTTGCTCCCGCCAATCGGTGCCTTGACCAGTCTGGGAGTTCTGTTTGTTGGCGCCGCCATCGACAAAGTTGATTTCAGGATTGAGAAATTGCACCTGCGCGACCACGGCATGGTCGTACCACAGCGAATGCCAGCTCACTGACAGATCGATCAACGGTGCATCGACGAACGGCACCGGTACCTTGCCGTCGACCTTGACGATTTTCAGGCCGTTGATTTTGTACGCGCCGCGCCACAGCGCAAGGTCGACGTCGGTAATCTGTCCACGGTAATCGCCCATGTCGGCGAGCTTGTCATTGAGGTAGTCGCGCACCAGATAGGGCAGGGCGAAATGCAGGGCGACCAGCAGCACCACGACACCCGCCAGGGTCCAGAGCGGCCAGCTGTAACGACGCTTCATGAGAGTGTTTCCTTGAACAGTGTTCCCTGATGAGGGTTGCATGGGTTCAATCCGATTGACTGCGCGCGTTTGCAGACGTTCGACCCGACTGGACTGTGATCGGCAACAGGCTTACCTTGAAAGGCTGAATTCAACGCTGCATAAGGACCCAGCCATGAGCCGTATTTACGCTGACAACGCCCATTCCATCGGCAATACGCCGCTGGTCCAGATCAACCGCATTGCGCCGCGCGGGGTCACCATCCTGGCCAAGATCGAGGGGCGCAATCCCGGCTACTCGGTCAAATGCCGAATCGGCGCCAACATGATCTGGGACGCCGAAAGCAGCGGTAAACTCAAGCCGGGCATGACCATCGTCGAGCCCACCTCCGGTAATACCGGCATCGGTCTGGCCTTCGTCGCCGCTGCGCGTGGCTACAAATTGATGCTGACCATGCCGGCGTCGATGAGCATCGAGCGGCGCAAGGTCCTGAAAGCCCTGGGTGCGGAGCTGGTGTTGACCGAGCCGGCCAAGGGCATGAAGGGCGCCATCGAGAAAGCTGCGGAAATCGTCGCCAGCGATGCCGACAAATATTTCATGCCGGCGCAATTCGATAACCCCGCCAATCCGGCGATTCACGAAAAGACCACCGGCCCGGAAATCTGGAACGACACCGACGGCGCCGTCGATGTACTGGTGGCTGGCGTCGGAACGGGCGGAACCATTACCGGTGTTTCGCGGTATATCAAGAACACCGCCGGTAAACCGATTCTGTCGGTGGCCGTGGAGCCGGCGTCTTCGCCGGTGATTACGCAAGCGTTGGCCGGTGCCGAGATCAAGCCTAGCCCGCACAAGATTCAGGGCATCGGCGCCGGTTTTGTGCCAAACAACCTTGATCTGTCGATGGTCGATCGCGTTGAGCAGGTAACCGACGAAGAATCCAAAGCCATGGCTTTGCGCCTGATGCAGGAAGAAGGGATTTTGTGCGGTATTTCCTGCGGTGCCGCGATGGCAGTGGCTGTGCGGCTGGCGGAGACGCCGGAAATGCAGGGCAAAACCATCGTCGTGGTGCTGCCGGATTCGGGTGAGCGTTATCTGTCGAGCATGTTGTTCAGTGACCTGTTCACCGAGCAGGAGAACCAGCAGTAACCCGGTTGATTCAGGTCAGCCAGGGTTCAGGTGCAGCATGTTAATAAAGGCTTTGTTGCGTAATGCTTAACACTGAATCTTGTGTCGGGCGGTTTTTCCGCAGGCCGGTAGTGTTTATCATGGCCGGCTGCCATGCCGGGTAAAGGGCATTGCGCAGCGTTGTCTTTATTCAAGGAGTTGTTGATGACCGTTTCGTTTGCCGCCAAGGCGTTTGTGCTGTTGCTCTTTCTGGGCAGCACGCTCTATGTGCATTTGCGCGGCAAGGCGCGTTTGCCGGTATTGCGTCAGTTCGTCAACCACTCGGCGCTGTTCGCTCCGTATAACGCCTTGATGTATTTGTTTTCCGGCGTGCCGTCCAGACCCTATCTGGATCGCAGCAAGTTTCCGGAACTGGATGTACTGCGCGACAACTGGGAAACCATTCGCGACGAAGCGATGCACCTGTTTGACGAAGGCTACATTCGCGCCGCCGAGAAGAATAACGATGCCGGTTTCGGCTCGTTTTTCAAGAAAGGCTGGAAGCGTTTCTATCTCAAGTGGTACGACAAACCGCTGCCATCGGCTGAAGCCCTTTGCCCGAAAACCGTAGCGCTGGTCAGTGCCATTCCCAACGTCAAGGGCGCAATGTTTGCGCTGTTGCCGGGCGGTAGTCATCTCAATCCGCACCGCGACCCGTTCGCCGGGTCGCTGCGTTATCACCTCGGCCTGTCGACGCCCAATTCCGACGATTGCCGGATTTTTGTCGATGGTCAGGTCTACGCCTGGCGCGACGGCGATGACGTGATGTTCGACGAGACCTACGTGCACTGGGTCAAGAATGAAACCGATCAGACTCGCGTGATTTTGTTCTGCGACATCGAGCGTCCGCTGAGCAACCGCCTGATGACCCGCATCAACCGCTTCATCAGCGGCTGGCTTGGCCGCGCCACCGCGCCGCAGAACCTTGATGATGAACGCGTCGGTGGGATCAACCAGGCTTACGCCTGGAGCAAGAGCTTCAGTGACCGTTTCAGCGGCGCGGTCAAACAGTGGAAACGTCGCCATCCCAAGGCCTACCGCGTCATGCGCCCGGTGCTGGCAGTGGTTGTGCTGACGTTGCTGGGGTATTGGTTATTTGGGTGAGACTCGATCAGACAATAACCGCTCTTTGAGAGCGGTTTTTTATTAGCGGAAGGAAAATGACGATCCGGCTAATACGCCGCTTGGACGGTATAGAGGTATAGCTCCTGAAAGAGGCTCCTGAATTTCGATTTGCTGGCTGCCGAATCGGCTTTGATTCGGATTGGCGAAACAAAGTCCGCACAGTTCACGATCAAATCAGATTGCCAAATCGAAGCTCATTGGTTCTTTGGCTTTCCATCGGCCAATTTCCTCCCGGCAGAAATACGGATCGAGCCATTGCTCATAAGCTTTCATGGCGGACGCATCAATAGCTTTGAAGCGAACCCTGGAATAATCAACGTCAACAATTGCGCGCGCCTCGAGTTCGCTGTGTAGTTTCGCAAATGTAACTGCGGCCCGCTTCCTCGCCTCCGACCGATAAACCTGATACCGCAAATACGTCCGTTCCCTTGGCATATGATCTCTTGCATTCCCTGTCTCCTGACAATCCGTTGCCACCGCCAATTACCCTAATCACCCGGCACCGCGCTATCGCTGGCGGCCCTTTGCCCAAGTCATTGCAATCTGTGTCACGCGCTGGTTATAGTCGGCGCTCGTGAATCAGGCGATTCACGTTCCTCCCAACGAGATCCGCATCAATGCCTGCATCCCTCATCAACGCGGTAGTCGATTCAGCGGTCAACGCTGGCGTCGTGCCGTGCGGGAATCAGCAGCCGGTGCAGATCAGTCATTACCCTCCACCTGTCAGTAGCACGCCGGTGTGCGCAGTCGTATCGCCGCCGGGCGTTGGCGTCCGGGGCTGAACGGCAGTTTCTGCTGACCCTGCGTCCGCCAGAAAAACCTACTGGATTTCAGCTTCGGCTGAGTTGGCTTCTTGCCTGACTACAGGTGGTATTCATGTTTGTCCTTTCGAAACAATCCGCGCTCGCGGCGACGTCCACGAGCCTGTTCGTTCTGCTGTGGAGCAGTGGGGCGATTTTCTCCAAATGGGGCCTGGCCCATGCTTCGCCCTTTGCCTTTTTGCTGATTCGCTTCGCCATCGCCCTGTGTGGGCTGGTGTTGCTGGCGCCGCTGCTGAAATTGAAGCTGCCCAAGGGTGGCAAACCGATGCTGTTCGCGATCGCCACCGGTGTGGTGCTGTTGGGCGCCTATCAGATTTTTTATCTGTTGGCGCTGGACTGCAAAGTCACACCGGGCGTGATGGCGACGATCATGGGCGTTCAGCCGATACTCACCGTGGTCTTGATGGAGCGCCAGCGCTCGGCGAGCCGGATATTCGGTCTGGCGCTGGGGCTGGCCGGGCTGATCATGGTGGTTTATCAGGGCATCGGTCTGGCCGGGATGTCCTGGGCCGGCATGCTGTTCGGTTTGCTGGCGCTGGCGAGCATGACGCTCGGTTCGATCATGCAAAAACGCATCACCGACAACCCGCTCGGCACGCTGCCGGTGCAGTACCTGGCCGGCCTGTTGCTGTGTGCGATGTTCGTACCGTTCCAGCCGTTTCACTTCGAGCACAGCGCAGGTTTCATTGTCCCGGTGTTATGGATGGGCCTGGTGGTCTCGGTGCTGGCGACACTGTTGCTGTATCGGCTGATCGCGCGGGGCAATCTGGTGAATGTCACCAGCCTGTTCTATCTGGTGCCAGCGGTGACGGCGGTGATGGATTACCTGATTTTTGGTAATCGGCTCGCGGCGTTGAGTGTGTTGGGAATGCTGCTGATCATTGTTGGATTGGTGTTTGTGTTCCGTAAGACCGGATAACAGAAAGACAAGCGGTGACTCTTGCGTCGCCATCGCGAGCAGGCTCATGCCTACAACCGGAATGCGTTCCCCTGTAGGCATGAGCCTGCCGCGATGGCGATTTTGCCAACAAAGCGGATTACCGATTTACCATCTCGGCAGGCTTCACCACCGCCGGCTTCAACACCAGCCACAACGCTGCCGCAATCAGCACCCCGCCATAAATGTGCGCCATCGACAACGGCTCATCCAGCAACAGCGCGCCCCATAACACGCCGAACGGCGGAATCATGAAGGTGACGGTCATCGATTTCACCGGACCGATCGAGCTGAGCAGGCGGAAATAAATGATGTAGGCAAACGCCGTGCAGCCCAGACCCAGACCGAGCAGCGACAGCCAGACCTGCCAGCCGCCCCAACTGGCCGGCGGCGCAGTGATCACGCTGAAGGCGAACAGCGGCAGCAAAAACAAGGTGGCCCCGAGCATGCTGCCCAGTGCCGATAAACGGCTGTCCAGCCCACCGGCCTGATCCAGCCAACGCCGTGCGAGAAATCCGGCGAAGCCATAACACGTCGTCGCCAGCAGGCAGGCGACCGCGCCCATCAGCAATTGCAGGTCGAATGCTACGGGACCGGCGCGCGTGAGCACGCCGACGCCGAACAGGCCGAGAAATACGCCGCCGAGCTTCGCGACTGTGAGCTTTTCGCTGAAGAACAACCCGCCAATCAGCACGCCCATCAGCGGCGTGGTGGCGTTGAAAATCGCTGAATACCCAGCCGGCAGCACTTGTGCGGCCACCGAATACAGCGTCGCCGGAATCCCCGAGTTGATCACGCCCAGCAACATCACGGTTTTCAGCTTGCCCTTGAAATCCCAGCTGATGCGCATCAGCCCAAGGATCACCAGCAGTCCGGCCGCCGCGATGGACACGCGAAAAAAACCGGTCGGGATCGTGCCGATCACTGGGGCAATGATGCGCATGAACAGAAAACTCGCGCCCCAGATAGCGGCCAGCGACAACATACGGAAAATATCGACAGGGCTCACGGCGGGCTCCTTCCTTGATCGGGACGAGAGTGTTGCCGAGCGTCCGGATCATGGCAACCGCTAATCAGGCATTTAATTCTGCCTGCCGGGGTGTCGGCACGAGAAAGCGCGTCAACGGTCAGCCCTGTATCGGTTTTGGCAGAAATTGCGCTTTTCCTGCGAGTGGTTCAGTGACTAAGCTCAGACGAACCGAATTCCCGCCGAGGTTTCACCTATGTCGCAGCAATGGCCAGCCACCGAGATCGCCCGGATGATCCTCGCCGGCTTCGACGACTACCGCGAGCATTTCCGCCGTATCACCGATGGCGCGCGGGAGCGCTTCGAACAGGCGCGCTGGCAGGAGGCGCAGGCCGCGTCAGCGGCGCGGATCAGTCTGTATGAAGAAAAGGTCGGCGAAACCGTCGCTCGCCTGCGCGAGTATTTCGACGAAGAAACCCTGATGAACGTCAGTTGCTGGCCCCTGGTGAAAAGCGCCTACATCAGTGTGATTGACCTGCGCTTCGACGATGAGCTGTCCGAAACCTGGTACAACTCGATTTTCTGCGGGCTGTTCAGCCATGACCTGATCAGTGACGGCTGCATGTTCATCCACACCACGCGCCCGAGCCTGCGCCGTGCACGCGCCGCGCAGACCCGCACCTACAAGCCGCAGGGCCAGTTGTCGGCCATGCTCGCGAGCATGTTTGCCGACTACCGCTTCAGCGAGAATTACGCCGATTTGCCTGCCGACTTGTTGCGGCTCGAAGCGCAATTGCGCGAAAACCTGCCGGACTGGGTCTGCAAGGACCCGGAACTGAGCGTCGAGCTGTTTTCCTCGGTGCTCTACCGCAACAAGGGCGCGTATCTGGTCGGGCGCATCTACACCCGTGATGAGCAATGGCCGCTGGTGATTCCGCTGTTGCACCGCGAAGGTCGGGGCATTCAGATCGATGCGTTGATTACCGACGAAGCCGATGTGTCGATCATCTTCTCTTTCACCCGTTCGTATTTCATGGTCGACGTGCCGGTGCCGGCCGAATTTATTGGCTTCCTGCGGCGGATTCTGCCGGGCAAGCACATCGCCGAGCTGTACACCTCGATCGGTTTTTACAAACACGGCAAATCCGAATTTTACCGTGCCCTGATCAATCATCTGGCCAACACCGACGATCAGTTCATCATGGCGCCGGGCGTGCGCGGCATGGTCATGAGCGTGTTTACCCTGCCGGGTTTCAACACGGTGTTCAAAATCATCAAGGACCGTTTCTCACCCTCGAAAAACGTCGACCGCGCCACGGTGATCGAAAAATATCGCCTGGTGAAGAGCGTCGACCGGGTCGGGCGCATGGCCGATACCCAGGAGTTTGCCGATTTCCGTTTTCCACTGAGCAAGTTCGATCCGGCGTGTCTGGAGGAATTGCTTGAGGTGGCGCCGTCCACGGTCTCGGTCGAAGGCGAAACCGTGCTGATCCGTCACTGCTGGACCGAGCGCCGGATGACCCCCCTCAACCTGTATCTGGAAAACGCCAACGACGCGCAGGTGCGCGAAGCGCTGGAGGATTATGGTCTGGCGATCAAGCAGCTGGCAGCGGCGAATATCTTTCCCGGCGATATGCTGCTGAAAAATTTCGGCGTCACCCGTCACGGGCGGGTGGTGTTTTACGATTACGACGAGATCTGCTTCCTGACCGAAGCCAACTTCCGCCACATCCCCGCGCCGCGCACGCCGGAAGATGAAATGGCGTCCGAGCCGTGGTACTCGATCGGGCCGCTGGATGTGTTTCCCGAAGAGTTTCCGCCGTTTCTGTTCGCCGATGCGGGGCAGCGCAAATTGTTTGATCAGCTGCATGGCGAGTTGTATGACGCCGATTACTGGAAGGGTTTGCAGGAAGCGATTCGGGCCGGGAAGGTCATCGACGTCTTTCCATACCGGCGCAAGGGCCGCGATAACGAGTAACAACCCATTGTAGGAGCTGCCGAAGGCTGCGATCTTTTGATCTTGATCTTCAAAAGCAAAATCAAGAGATCGCAGCCTTCGGCAGCTCCTACAGGGGAAGCAGGTCAACTGCAGGCAAATCTGCGACAATCGCCCCCTGCACAAATAGACGACCGAATTGCCTACCCGATGACCGACGAATCGCCCTCCATCGACAAACTGCTGAAAAACCTCGATCACGCCATGCTCGCCGACCGTCACCGGCTGCGGCGGCAGTTGCTTGAGCTGCGCAAGAAACCTGACGAGGCCAAACTGGCACAGTGGGTGGCGCGGATGCAGGCGTCCTGTGACCAAGTGTTGGCGCGCCGCGCGAGCCTGCCGGTGATTCGTTACGACGACAGTTTGCCGATCGCGGCCAAGCGCGACGAGATCAAAAAGGCCCTGGAGCAACATCAGGTGCTGATCATTGCGGGCGAAACCGGCTCGGGCAAAACCACCCAGTTGCCGAAGATCTGTCTGGAAATCGGCCGTGGCCAGCACGGCCTGATCGGCCATACCCAGCCGCGCCGGATCGCCGCGCGCAGCGTCGCCAGTCGCGTTGCTGAAGAGCTCGGCACACCGCTCGGGTCGCTGGTCGGCTATCAGGTGCGCTTCGAAGATCAGAGCGATGCCAACACCCTGATCAAGCTGATGACCGACGGCATCCTGCTCGCGGAAACCCAGAACGACCGCTACCTCGAACGCTACGACACGATCATCGTCGACGAAGCCCACGAACGCAGTCTCAACATCGATTTCCTCCTCGGCTATCTGAAAACCCTGCTGCCCCGGCGCCCGGACCTGAAGGTCATCATCACCTCGGCGACCATCGATCTTGAGCGCTTCTCCAGGCATTTCGATGACGCGCCGATCGTCGAAGTATCGGGCCGCACTTTCCCGGTGGAAACCTGGTACCGGCCACTGACGCTGGAGCAGGACGAAGAAGGCAACCGGGTCGAGGACGACCTCACCGTCGACCAGGCGATCCTGGCCACCCTTGACGAAATTGCCACGCACGAGCGCAGCGAACGCCGCAGCCCCGGCGACGTGCTGGTGTTCCTGCCCGGTGAGCGCGAGATTCGCGACGCCGCCGACATGTTGCGCAAAGCCCAGCTCAAGCACACCGAAATCCTGCCGCTGTACGCGCGTCTGTCGCCGGCCGAGCAGCAGCGGATTTTCCAGTCGCACCCGGGCCGCCGCGTGGTGCTGGCGACCAACGTTGCCGAGACCTCCCTGACCGTGCCGGGCATTCGCTACGTGATCGACAGCGGCACCGCGCGCATCAGTCGCTACAGCTATCGGGCCAAGGTCCAGCGCTTGCCGATCGAAGCGATTTCCCAGGCCAGCGCCAATCAACGTAAAGGTCGTTGCGGGCGGGTCGAGCCGGGCATCTGCGTGCGTCTGTACAGCGAAGAGGATTTTCTCGGGCGTCCGGAATTTACCGACCCGGAAATCCTGCGCACCAACCTCGCCGCCGTAATCCTGCAGATGCTTCATCTGCGCCTCGGCGAAATTACCGCGTTCCCGTTCATCGAACCCCCGGACGGCAAGGCGATCAGTGACGGTTTCAACCTGCTGCAAGAATTGTCGGCGGTCGATCGCAACAGTCAGCTGACGCCGCTTGGTCGCCAGTTGGCGCGCTTGCCGGTCGACCCGCGCATGGGCCGCATGCTCTTGGAAGCAGCCAAACTTGGCAGTCTGCAGGAAGTGCTGATTGTCGCCAGCGCCATGTCGATTCAGGACCCGCGCGAGCGTCCGCCGGAGCGTCAGCAAGCGGCGGATCAGGCCCACGCGCAATGGAAGGATCCGGATTCCGATTTCGCCGGACTGGTCAATCTGTGGCGTGGTTTTGAAGAGCAGCGCCAGGCGCTGACCGCCAACCCGCTGCGCAATTGGTGCCGGAAAAATTTCCTCAATTACCTGCGTTTGCGCGAGTGGCGTGATTCGCATCGCCAGTTGAGCCTGATCTGCCGCGACATGCAGTTGAGCCTGAATAAAGAGCCGGCGGATTATCCGAAGCTGCACAAAGCGGTGCTGGTCGGTCTGCTCAGCCAGATCGGCCAGAAAACCGAAGACGGCGATTACCTCGGCGCGCGGCAGCGGCGCTTCTGGATTCATCCGTCGTCGGGCATCGGCAAGAAGCGCCCGCAGTGGTTGATGACCGCCGAACTGGTGGAAACCACCAAGCTTTACGCACGCATGGTCGCCAAGATCGACGCCGACTGGATCGAGCCGCTGGCCGGGCATCTGATCAAGAAAAACCACTTCGAACCGCATTGGGAAAAGAAGCGCGGCCAGGTCGTGGCCTTCGAGCAGATCACCCTGTTCGGGCTGATCGTCGTCGGTCGCCGCCCGGTGCATTACGGCCCGGTCGATCCGGTGGTCTCGCGTGAGCTGTTTATCCGCGAAGGTCTGGTACGCGGCGAGATTCAGTCGCGGGCCAAGTGCCTCACAGCCAACAAACAACTGCTCGAGCAGCTCGACGAACTGGAAGCCAAGGCTCGCCGGCGCGATATTCTCGCCGACGAAGAAACGCTCTACGCGTTCTACGATGCACGTCTGCCGGCGGAGATCCATCAGACCGCGACGTTCGACAGTTGGTACAAGGTCAACAGCCAGAAAGACCCGCAGCTGCTGATCATGCGCGAAGAAGACGTGCTGGCCCGCGAGGCCAGTGAAGTCACCGCCCGTGATTACCCGGACACGCTGCACATCGGCGATCTGGAGCTGGCGCTGACTTACCATTTCGAACCCAATCACCCGCGCGATGGCGTAACCCTGCGCGTGCCGGCGCCGCTGCTGCCGATGCTGCCGCCGGAACGTCTGGAATGGCTGGTGCCAGGCTTGATCGAGGCCAAGTGCATTGCCCTCGTGCGCAACCTGCCAAAAGCCCTGCGCAAGAATTTCGTGCCGGTGCCGGACTTCATCAAAGCCGCGTTGCAGCGCATGACTTTCGCCGAAGGTTCGCTACCGCAAGCACTCGGTCGCGAGTTGCTGCGCATGACCGGCGCGCGGGTCAGTGATGAGGCGTGGGCGGAAGCCGCGCAGCAGGTCGAAAGCCACCTGCGCATGAATCTGGAAATCGTCGACGGCCAAGGCAAGTTTCTCGGCGAAGGTCGCGATCTGGCTGAGCTGACCGCACGCTTCGCCGAAGCCAGCCAAGCCGCGCTGGCGGTGCCACAGAGCGCGAAAAGTCAGCAACCGGTCGAGGCAAAAGTCTTCGCGCCGGTGGCAGAAAAGACCCAGCAAAAGATCGCCGGGTTGTCGATGACGGTGTACCCGGCGCTGGTGGAAGAGGGCGGCACGGTCAAGGAAGGGCGCTTCTCGACCCCGGCCGAAGCCGAGTTTCAGCACCGTCGCGCCTTGCAGCGCCTGCTCATGCAGCAACTGGCCGAGCCGGCTAAATTCCTGCGTGGCAAGTTGCCGGGGCAGACTGAACTGGGCCTGCTGTATCGCGAACTGGGCCGCGTCGATGCGCTGGTCGAAGACATTCTGCTGGCGAGCCTCGACAGTTGCATTCTCGAAGGCGAAGAGCCGTTGCCCCGTGACGGCGCCGGGTTGGCGGGATTGGCCGAGCGCAAACGCGGCAACTGGACCGAACACGCCGAGCGTGTCGCGCGTCTGACCCTGGAAATCCTCAAGATCTGGCACGGCCTGCAAAAACGCTTCAAGGGCAAGATCGATCTCGCCCAGGCGGTTGCGCTCAACGACATCAAGCAGCAGATCGGCAATCTGGTCTATCCGGGCTTCGTCCGAGAGACGCCGATGCAATGGCTCAAGGAGTTGCCGCGTTACCTGAAAGCGGTCGAGCAGCGTTTCGAGAAACTCGGTGCGCAAGTGCAGAAGGATCGGGTCTGGAGCGGCGAACTCGCGGGACTATGGGCGCAATACCAGGCCCGCGCGGCCAAGCATGCGCAGGAAGGCAAGCGCGATCCGCAACTGGAGTTGTACCGCTGGTGGCTGGAGGAATACCGCGTGTCGCTGTTCGCCCAGCAGTTGGGGACGAAAGTGCCGATCTCCGACAAACGCCTGAGCAAACAGTGGAGCCAGGTCGAACCCTGACTTCGCGCCTTGCAACGATCCTGTAGGAGCTGCCGAAGGCTGCGATCTTTTGATTTTGCTTTTTAAAGATCAAGATCAAAAGATCGCAGCCTTCGGCAGCTCCTACAGGGATCGCGATGAGCAGGAGAATGGCGCCAAAACGCTGGGTTTATGGCAAACTTCGCCACCATAAACGCCGGTTTCGCGACCCAGAGCCTTTGGCCGTGTCGCGCCGCGCAATAAAACGATGCCAGGTTTGCGTCCCCCGGATGGGAATAGACCCTTTGCGTGTTGGTACGACGGTTCCAGCACTTTCTGCCTGAACAGATTAGAGAAACGACCATGCATAACGTCGTCATCAGCGGCACCGGCCTGTACACACCGGCCAACAGCATTTCCAACGAAGAGCTGGTGCAGTCTTTCAATACCTATGTCGCCCAGTTCAACGCCGACAACGCCGAGGCCATTGCCAGCGGTGAAGTCCAGGCCCTGACCGAATCCAGCGCGGCATTCATAGAAAAAGCCTCGGGCATCAAAAGCCGTTTTGTCATGGACAAGGACGGCATCCTCGATCCGCAACGCATGGCCCCGCGCCTGCCGGAGCGTTCCAACGACGAGTGGTCGGTGCTCTGCCAGATGGCCGTCGGCGCGGCTGAACAAGCCTTGCAACGGGCCGGCAAAACCGCCGCCGACATCGATGGCGTGATCGTGGCCTGCTCCAACCTGCAACGCGCCTACCCGGCCATCGCCATCGAAGTCCAGGAAGCTCTGGGCATTGAAGGTTTCGGCTTCGACATGAACGTGGCTTGCTCTTCGGCGACGTTTGGCATCCAGGCCGCCGCCAACAGCGTGCAGTTGGGTCAGGCGCGGGCGATCCTGATGGTCAACCCGGAGGTCTGCACCGGGCACCTGAACTTCCGTGATCGCGACAGCCATTTCATCTTCGGCGATGCCGCCACTGCGGTGATCATCGAGCGGGCGGATCTGGCGACGTCCAAGTACCAGTTCGATGTGGTCAGCACCAAATTGCTGACCAAGTTCTCCAACAACATCCGCAACAACTTCGGCTTCCTCAACCGAGCGGCGGAAGAGGGCATCGGTGCCCGCGACAAGCTGTTCGTGCAGGAAGGCCGCAAGGTGTTCAAGGATGTCTGCCCGATGGTCGCCGAGCTGATTGGCGAGCACCTGGAAGAGAACCAGCTCAACGTCGGCGACGTGAAGCGTTTCTGGCTGCACCAGGCCAACCTGAGCATGAACCACCTGATCGTGCGCAAGCTGCTCGGCCGCGAAGCCAGCGAAGAAGAAGCGCCGGTGATTCTCGACAGCTACGCCAACACCAGCTCGGCCGGTTCGGTGATTGCCTTCCACAAATATCAGGATGACCTGGCCTCCGGTTCGCTGGCGGTGCTCAGCTCGTTCGGCGCCGGCTACTCAATTGGCAGCGTGTTGCTGCGTAAACGTTGAAACACGTTAATTTCCTCTTAATCGCGTCGATCTTTCCTGGATTCGAAGCGGCTGAAACGCTGTAATTTTTCGGAAATCGCGGCAGGTAAATACCTGCCGCGTTCATTTTCGAAATCCGCACAAGAGGATTGATGGATGGCGGCTGACGACACCCAACTGCTCGAACGCTTGCTGGCGGGTGAGCAAAAGGCTTTCAAGGAATTGGTCGTCCAGTATCAGAGCGCCATGCGCGCAGTGGCTTATGCGATTGTCGGCCAGCGGCATGTCGAAGAAGTGGTGCAGGATGCCTGGCTGTCGGTAGTGCGCCATCTGGCCAGTTTCGAGGGCCGCTCCAGCCTCAAGACCTGGCTGCTGACCATCACCGCCAATTCGGCCAAAAGTCGCTACAAGCTCAATCGCCGGGAAGTACTGCTTGATGACCTGCCATCTCCTCACGGCTCTATCGACGACGAGCGGTTTTCTTCGCGCGACGGTCACTGGCTGGTCGCGCCGTTCGCCTGGCACCAGGACACCCCCGAAGCGCTCCTGACTGAAAACGAACTGCGCGAATGCCTCGAGCATACATTGCTGAGTCTTTCCGACTTGCAGAGCAGTGTCTTGCTGTTGCGCGAACGCCAAGGCCTGGAGCTGGAAGAGATCTGTAATCTTCTGGAGATCTCGCTCTCCAATGTCCGCGTGCTGCTGCACCGGGCACGCTTGAAGGTCTTTGCAACCGTGGAACATTTTGAGGAGACAGGGGAATGTTGACCTGCAAGGAGCAAGTGGCACGATCCAGCGATTATCTAGACGGCCAATTGAGCTTTCGGGAAAAACTGATGGTGCGTCATCACCTGATGTTCTGCCCCAATTGCCGGCGTTTCATGCGGCAGATGCGCTTGATGCAGGCAACCCTGAAGGCGCTGCCGGAACAAGCGGACGAGAACGTCGATGCTTTGGCTGAACGCCTGGCTGAGCAACGACGAAAAGACAACCCCCTGTAGGAGCTGTCGAGTGAAACGAGGCTGCGATCTTTTGATCTTGTTTTCAGGATCAAGATCAAAAGATCGCAGCCTTCGGCAGCGCCTACAGGGGTTTTTTGCATCCTGCAGAAATAACCCAGTGCGAACGAAACGAACGGATGATGGGGATCGTCCCGCCCGCACCGGGCTATCACTTTTTAGAACTTCGCTTCAGCATCCAGCTGCAGGGTGTTGGCATCTGCATCGCGCTGGCTGCGGCTGGCGAAGTCGGCCTTGGTCAGGAAGTACGTAGCGCCGACGGCGAAGTTCTTGTCGATGTCGTAACCGACCTTGAACTTGTGCCCGCGCGAACCGGTGGTGCCGTTGGCAAAGTCGGAGTCGGTGAAGGCGCCGACCACGGCGTTGCGCTGTACATCGCGATAGTTGTAATCGAGGTTGAAACCGAACACTTTCGACTTGGCCCCGAGCAACCATGCGGTGTCCTGATCGGTCACGGCATCATTGTTCTTCACGTACTGACCGTAGAACGACAGTGGCATCGGCAGGCCGCCAATGTCGACCTGGCTGAACCCTTCATACAGACGGAATTCATTGTTGGCCGAGTTGCCGTTGACGGCCAGGGCGCACGGCGTCGAGGTGCCGGTGCAACGGCTGTCTTCGTCGTTCTGATAAGCGTAAACGCTGCCGCCTACGGTCATTTTCAGGTTGTCAGTGATGTTGAAGCGGCTGCCCAGTTGGCCAGCGGTCAGGCGCAGGTCGTGGCGGAATTGCACGCCGTCGCCGTCAACGTTGTCCTTGAGGTTGTAGTTACCCAGGCTACCAAACAGCTCGGCGCTGCCGCCCAATGGATACTTGTAGGTGACGGCCAGACCTTCCGGGTTGATATCGCTGTCCCAGATCACGTCGCCCATGCTGACCCACGGTTGCAGCATCTTGCCGCCGATGATGTGCAGGTTCTTGATCTGGTCGGGGTGGTAATCGATATAGCCGAGGTCGAGCCAGATCTGCTTCTTGTCGAAGTAGTTGTCCTGGTCCTGGTTGGTCGAACGGGCATCGTCGCCGCCGCCGGTGGCAATACGGATGCCGGTGTCGACTTGCGGGTTGATTTCGGTGTAGGCGCCCAGACGGGCACGGATGCGCTGGCGATCCTTGTCGCGGCCGCCGTTGTTCGGCTCGCCGTCGATCTTGATGGTTTCCTGACGGATGCGCACATCGCCCTTGAACTGGGTCTTGGCCGCCCAGGCCAGTTTCTGGTCGAACAGGCTCTGTTCGTTGCTCTTCTTGGCGACCGCCGCCACTTGTTCGTTGGTTTCCTGCTGCGCCTGTTGGGCGATCTGCTGAGCCTTCTGATCCTTGGCCAGTTCTGTTTGCAGCTCGATGTACTGCGCCTGGGAAATCGACCCGTTGGCCTTGAGCATGTCGAGCAGTTTGGCGTCGACTGCAGCACTGGCCGGAACGCTCATGGCCAGCAACAAGCCGCCGCACAGGGCCGCTGCAGTTTTCGTGGAAGCAAGACGCATAGCAATCTCCGAAGATGAAGGGGATGGCTGAACCATCCTGGGCACAACCGACACGAAGGTCGGAAAACTGTGGCCGGGTTAGAACCCGACGCTCTAAAAACAGGCGCCAGTATCGCGATGGTTTATGACAGAGCGGTGGCACGGTGATGGCAAGATGATGACGATGCGTATCAGGCGTGAACTATTGAGTTAGAGCACTGTCGGCCGATTGAGCGTGTGCAACGGGGTCGCGATCAGCGATACTCGCCGGGCTTTGTCGCCAAGCTGTGGAGTGCCAGTGAATGCCGTTGCAACGTCTGCAAAACCTGTCGGAAATCGCCCCGGCCACTTGGGATGCGCTGGTGCCGGACAACCAGCCGTTCCTGCGTCACGCCTTTCTCAGCGCGCTGGAAGACAGCGCCAGTGTCGGCCCGCACTCGGGCTGGCAACCCGAGCATTTGCTGCATATCGAAGGTGATCGACTGGTTGCCGCGCTGCCCAGTTATCGCAAGTGGCATTCCTACGGCGAGTACGTCTTCGATCACGGCTGGGCCGACGCCTGCGCCCGTGCCGGCATCGATTACTACCCCAAACTCCTGACTGCCGTGCCCTTCAGCCCGGTCAGCGGTCCGCGCTTGCTGGCGGCGCAGGTCGAGGACGGTTTCGAACTGCTCAAGAGCTTGCCCGGGTATCTGCAGATCGAAGAACTGACCAGCGCGCACATCAATTTCACCGATCCCTTCACCGATGCAGCGATGGCCGAGCAGCCGGGCTGGCTGCAGCGCATCGGCTGTCAATATCACTGGCAGAACCGTGCGTACCGCGATTTTCAGGATTTCCTCGACGCCCTCAGTTCACGCAAGCGCAAGCAGATGCGCAAGGAGCGCGAGCAGGTGGCGGGGCAGGGCTTTGACTTTGAATGGCTGCAAGGGCGTGAACTGGATGAGGCACAGTGGGATTTCGTTTACGCCTGCTATGCCAATACTTACGCGGTGCGGCGTCAGGCGCCGTACCTGACGCGTGAATTCTTCAGCCTGTTGGCCGAACGCATGCCCGAGGCGATTCGGGTGGTCTTGGCCAAACAGGGCTCACGGCCGGTGGCGATGGCGTTCAGTCTGGTCGGTGGTGACAGTTTCTACGGGCGCTACTGGGGATGCCTGGCCGAGTTCGATCGGCTGCATTTCGAGACGTGTTTCTATCAAGGCATGGATTACGCGATTGCCCACGGTATCCAGCGTTTCGACGCCGGGGCGCAGGGCGAGCACAAGTTGATTCGCGGCTTTGAACCGGTGATCACCCATTCCTGGCACTACCTGCGCCACCCGGGTTTGAAAGCGGCGGTGAAGGATTTCCTTCAGCAAGAGCGCGCCGGGGTTCTGGCGTATGCCGAAGAGGCGAGAACGGCGTTGCCTTATCGCCAAACATAAAGCGAAAGATCGCAGCCTTCGGCAGCTCCTACAGGAACCGGTGTAGGAGCTGCCGAAGGCTGCGATCTTTCGATCTTGAAGGCTTCAATCGATGCCGACAAAGCCTCCGGTCTGGTGCGCCCACAATCGCGCATACAGGCCACGATGGGCGAGCAGTTCAGCGTGGGTGCCGCTCTCTGCGATCCGGCCGTTCTCCAGCACCACGAGGCGGTCCATGCGTGCGATGGTCGAGAGGCGGTGGGCAATGGCGATCACGGTTTTGCCCTGCATCAGCGTTTCGAGGCTTTCCTGAATCGCCGCTTCGACTTCCGAATCCAGGGCCGAGGTCGCTTCGTCCATGATCAGGATCGGTGCGTCCTTGAGCAGCACTCTCGCGATCGCGATGCGCTGGCGCTGGCCACCCGACAGTTTCACCCCGCGCTCACCAACATGCGCATCGAAACCGCTGCGGCCTTCAGCGTCGGACAGCAGCGGAATAAACTCATCGGCGCGCGCCTTGTGCACCGCCTCCCACAGCTCGGCGTCGGTGGCGTCGGGTTTGCCGTAGAGCAAATTGTCGCGAATTGAACGGTGCAGCAGGGAGGTGTCCTGGGTGATCATGCCGATCCGTTCGCGCAAGCTTTCCTGGCCGACTTCGGCGATGTTCTGGCCATCGATCAGGATGCGCCCGCCCTCGACGTCGTACAGGCGCAGCAGAAGGTTGACCAGGGTCGATTTGCCGGCGCCGGACGGGCCGATCAAGCCGATTTTCTCGCCCGGTTTGATGGTCAGGTTGAGGTCGCCGATAATGCCTTTCTTCTTGCCGTAGTGAAAATCCACGTGCTCGAAACGGACTTCGCCCGAGGTCACGGCCAGTGGTTTGGCCTGTTCGCGGTCGGTGACGCTGACCGGTTGCGAGATGGTGCGCAGACCGTCCTGAACCATGCCAATGTTTTCGAAGATCCCGGTGACCACCCACATGATCCAGCCGGACATGTTGACGATGCGAATCACCAGGCCGGTGGCCAGGGCAATCGCGCCGACGGTGATCAGCGACTGCGTCCACAGCCACAACGCCAGCGCCGTGGTGCCGACGATCAGCAAGCCGTTCATGGTGGTGATTGCCACGTCCATGCTGGTCACCACGCGACCGGCCATTTGCGCTTTGACGGTCTGTTCTTCGATGGCTTCCCTGGCGTAGTGCTGTTCGAAGTTGGTGTGGGCGAACAGTTTCAGCGTGGCGATGTTGGTGTAGCCGTCGACGATGCGCCCCATCAGTTTCGAGCGCGCATCGGAGGCTTCCACCGAGCGTTCTTTGACGCGGGGTACGAAGTAATACAGCGCGCCGATGTAGGCGACGATCCACGTCAGCAGCGGGATCATCAGGCGCCAGTCGGCCTCGGCAAACAACACCAGCGAACTGATCGCATAGATCACCACGTGCCACAGGGCGTCCACCGCCTGCACGGCAGAGTCACGCAGCGAGTTGCCGGTCTGCATGATGCGCTGGGCGATGCGTCCGGCGAAGTCGTTCTGGAAGAAATTCAGGCTCTGCTTGAGCACGTAACTGTGGTTCTGCCAGCGGATCATGCTGGTCATGCCCGGGCTCAGAGTCTGGTGTACCAGCAAGTCGTGCAAAGCGAAAAAGATCGGTCGCAGCACCAGGGCGACCACCAGCATCCACGTCAATTCGAGGGCGTGGTCGCTGAAGAAATTCGGGTTGGGCGTGCCTTGTGCAAGGTCAATGATGCGGCTCAGGTAACTGAACAGCGCCACTTCGATCAGGGAGGCAAACAAGCCGATGACGAGCAGGGCGGCGAAACTCGGCCAGACCTGTTTCAGGTAATAAACGTAGAAGGGCCAGACGCGGTCTGGAGGAGACGCCGTCGGGGCGTCGCGGAAGATATCGATCAGTTGTTCGAAACGGCGATAGAGCATCAGATAACCGCCCGGAATCCGGGCTCTCCTTTTATCAGTGCGAGCGGCGCAGGCTCAGCCCGGCGCCGCTCGATATGCCCGGCGAAACTCAGTCGATGCGCTTGGCCGACTTGATGATCACAGGGTCGACAGGCACGTTCTGCATGCCTTGTTTGGTGGTGGTCTGCGAATTGACGATGACGTCTACGACATCCATGCCCTTGACCACTTTGGCGAACACCGCGTAACCGGCGTCGCGACCCGGATCGAGGAAGGCGTTGTCGGCCACGTTGATGAAGAACTGGCTGGTCGCCGAATCAGGGTTGGAGGTGCGCGCCATCGACAGGGTGCCGCGAACGTTGTGCAGGCCATTGCTGGCTTCGTTCTTGATCGGCGCCTTGGTTTCTTTTTGTTGCATCTGCTGGGTGAATCCGCCGCCCTGAGCCATGAAGCCCGGGATCACACGGTGGAAAATGGTGTTGTTGTAGAAGCCGCTGTCGACGTATTCAAGAAAGTTCTTGGTGCTGATCGGTGCCTTGACCGGGTCCAGTTCGATTTCGATCTGGCCGTTGGTGGTGTCCAGCAGCACATGGGGCGCCTTGGCCGGGGTGGCAGCCATCAGGTTGGCGGCAAACAGTACGGAGCCAGCGGCGAGGGCGAGTTTTTTCAGCATGGGTCAGTGATCCTGAGAGTGAAGGTCGGCTGTGGCGAGAAAATCCAGCAGCGTGTGATTGAAACGTTCGGGTTGATCGAGCGGGGTGGCATGACGCGAGTCGGCAATGACCACCAGCCGCGCATCCGGTAACAGTTTTACATAGGTTTCTTTTAACGCCACCGGTGTGTAATCACGGTCGGCGCTGATGACGAGCGTTGGACAGGACACCCGGGAAAGTCGTTCCTGAACGCCCCAGCCCACGATCGCATCGAAGCTGGCGAGATAAGCACGTTTGTCGTTTTTTGCCCAGCGCTCGGCCATTTTTCCTCGCAGGTCGGCCTGTTCCGGTTTGGGGAAAAGTTTGCTGCCGAGGGCTTTGCCGATGGTTTCCAGGCTGAGCAGGCGCATCAGGCTCCAGCGTTTTAACCACTGCCAGTAATCGTCGCGGCTGCGCAATTTGACCTCAGGTGCGCTGTTGACGATGGTCAGGCTCTTGAGCGCTTGCGGCTGATCAACGGCCAGCTGAAAGCCGATCATCGCGCCCATCGACAGCCCGACGTAGTGCACCGGACCGAGACGCAAGTGTTCGATCAAGGCCGACAAATCGGCGCTGAATGCGGCAATGCTGTAGCGCTCGCGGGGTTTGTCCGAGCGCCCGTGGCCGCGAATGTCCGGGACGATGACCCGGTAGTGCGCGGCCAGCGCGGGGATCTGCATTTCCCAGTCCAGTGTGCTCGAACCGAGCCCGTGAACCAGCAGCAACGGCGCGCCGTGGCCATATTCCTCGTAGTGCAGGTTGCAACCTTCGTGCTCGAAATACGCCATCGGTGAGCTCCGTGTCAGGCTTGTTCGGGGGCGGCGAACGGTGCGTCCAGCGGCAAGGTGTCGAAGGTGCGCAACAGCTCAATGAGGATTTGTGTGGCCGGCCCCAGCGGTTTGTCCTTGTTCGAATACAGATAAAAGCTGGAGTTGCGACTGCCGCCCCGATCCAACGGTAGCAGCTTGAGCGAGCCATCCTTCAGTTCCCGGTCGATCATGTGTCGCGGTAGCCAGGCAAAACCCAGGCCGCTGCTGACGAAGGTCGCGGCGGTGGCGAGACTGCCGACGGTCCAGCGCTGTTCGGCGCCGAGCCAGCCGACATCACGCGGCTGCTGGCGGCCGGAGTCGCGGATCACCACTTGCATCTGGGTTTCCAGATCCTGAAAGCTCAGTTCGCGATTGAGCCGGTGCAGCGGGTGATCAGGGTGGGCGACGGCGACGAACTCGACATCACTCAACTCCGCACCGAGGTAGCCCGGAATGCTCAGGCCGGTGATAGCCAGATCCGCCACGCCTTCAAGCAGCACTTCCTCGACGCCCGACAACACCTCCTCGCGCAGACGCACGCGGCAGCCGCGACTCTGCGGCATGAACGCGGTCAGAGCGCGGACGATCCGCGCGCTCGGATAGGCCGCATCCACCACCAGCCGCACTTCGGCTTCCCAGCCTTGCTCCATGTGATGGGCAAGGTCTTCCAGTTGACTGGCCTGTTTCACCAGTTGCCGGGAACGGCGCAGCAACACGCCGCCGGCCTCGGTGAGTACGGCTTTACGGCCGTCGATGCGCAGCAACGGCACGCCGAGCTGATCCTGCATGCGCGCCACGGTGTAGCTCACCGACGATTGCGAACGGTGCAGGGCCTCGGCGGCCTGGGCGAAACCGCCGTGGTCGACCACGGCCTGCAACGTTCGCCATTGATCAAGGGTCACGCGGGGCGCTTTCATCAATAGCTCCTCTTGTCCTAAGCTGGCCGTCCCTCATGGAGACTGCCGAATGAAAAAATTCTGTTGTGTGCTGCTGGCGCTGCTGCCGTTGACCGCGTTTGCCTATCCGATCGATGTGCAAAAGGATCTCAATGGCATGAAGATCGATTACGAGACGTTCGATACCGACAACGACATCGGCTCGATCCGGGTGGCCAACTACGGTGATGTCGATGCGACCTGCCGTGCGGTGTTCAGCAATGGGCCGGAAGCGCCACGCACACGCAGCATCGATGTCCCGGCGGGCAAACATAAAAACGCCACGGCCAAGTTCACCCGCGAGATCATCAAACTGCGGATCAAACTGACTTGCACCCCGAAATAACACCGGATCCATTGAACGACACCGGATTTATTGTGGGAGCGGGCTTGCTCGCAAAGGCGGTGTGTCATTCAAAGATGATGTGGCTGAAACGTCGCCTTCGCGAGCAAGCCCGCGCCCACACGGGAACATAGGTTTAGCTTATAAACGAATTAATCGATGGATTACAGCGGATATTTGCGCTTTTTCATCGAATGGGCTCTGGTTAACCTTCACTCCATCGACCTACAACATATTCGGATGGAGGCTACACAGCATGTCCCGCGTTCTGATCATCGAAAGCAGTGCCCGCCAGCAAGACTCGGTTTCCCGTCAACTGACCCAGACGTTCATCGCTCAGTGGAAAGCCGCGCACCCTGCCGATCAGATCACCGTGCGTGACCTCGCCGTGAACCCTGTGCCGCATCTGGACGCCAACCTGCTGGGTGGCTGGATGAAACCCGCCGAGCAGCGCAACGACAGCGAGCAAGCGTCGCTGGATCGCTCCAACCAATTGACTGATGAACTGCTCGCCGCCGATGTGCTGGTAATGGCGGCACCGATGTACAACTTTGCTATTCCGAGCACGCTCAAGGCCTGGCTTGACCATGTACTGCGTGCCGGCGTGACCTTCAAGTACACCGAGACCGGTCCGCAAGGCCTGCTCGGCGGCAAACGTGCCTTTGTGCTGACTGCGCGTGGTGGTGTGTATGCCGGTGGTCCGGCGGATCATCAGGAGCCGTACCTGCGGCAGGTGATGGGTTTCATCGGCATCAATGACGTGACGTTCATTCACGCCGAAGGCATGAATCTGGGTGGCGACTTCCAGGAGAAGGGCCTGAATCAGGCCAACGCCAAGCTGTCCCAAGTCGCCTGATATGTTAATCGCCAGATAATCGCCGATTGTTTAAGTGACCTGGCGCAACCCCTTCAAGGTCCCACGCGCATCGAACCTCCCTTTGCACTTTTGCTCCTGAGTGCTGTAGCCCGATTGAACGCTTTAGCGAGATCGGGCTTTTTTTTGCCTGTCTTTTTCCTGAAGAGCAGAACAGAAAATTCCTACATGATTTTCAGGTTGTCTGTCGGAAGTGGCGTCCCTAGGCTTTTGCGCCACCTGGGGAGTCGGCGATCACGAGCACCGCCTGACGAGCTTTGCACCGACAGACCTATACAACACACAGGAAGATCATGATGCTCAAGAAAGTAGTTGCTGCGGTTGCATTCATTTCGGCGCCCGCCTGGGCGAGTCAGCCGCCGTTTACCGGCACCGACTACAGCGGGGTTTATAACTGCACGGGCATGGACAGCCACATTGGCGAGTTCAAAGGCACCGTCGACATGCAACTCGATGCCAAGCAAAGCACGGGGCCTTACGGCGCTTATCGCTTCAGGCTGACCCTGGCGGACAAATCGATATACAACGGTTTTGCCGCTGCCCATGCAGATTCTCTGGCGATTTACTTTGCTCACACTGACCCAGTCCTGAAAGATTACGGGGTGGGTATTGCCAGGATGACAGCGGATCCCGACGGCAAACCCGCATTCAGCAAATATTATTATGGGCCTGAGTACGAAGGCGGCGGTCACGGCATGGAAAACTGCGTGAAAAGCTGACATTCCGAGACCCTGTGGGGACGCTCGGCAGCGTTCCCATGCAGGCAGTCTTGGCGCAGGGTTCGCGATCAACCATAAAACCCGCTATCGTCGCCGCCATTCGATTTTCGAGGCGAGCATGGGCTATCTACTTTTTGTCACGCTGATCCAGGCGTTTTCCTTCAGTCTTATCGGCGAATACCTGGCCGGACATGTCGACAGTTACTTCGCGGTGCTGGTGCGCGTAGTGCTGGCCGGGCTGGTGTTTATTCCGTTGACGCGCTGGCGCTCGGTGGAGCCAGCGTTCATGCGTGGCATGTTGCTGATCGGCGCGCTGCAGTTTGGTGTGACTTACGTCTGCCTGTACCTGAGCTTCCGCGTGCTGACGGTGCCGGAGGTTTTGCTGTTCACCATTCTCACGCCGCTGCACGTGACGCTGATCGAAGACGCACTGAACCGCCGCTTCAATCCGTGGGCACTGATTGCTGCGCTGGTCGCAGTCGGCGGTGCGGCGGTGATTCGGTTCGACAGCATCAGTCCCGACTTCTTCATAGGCTTCCTGCTGCTGCAACTGGCCAACTTCACCTACGCTGCCGGGCAGGTGTTGTACAAGCATCTGGTGGCAAAACATCCGAGTGATCTGCCGCATTACCGGCGCTTCGGCTATTTCTATCTCGGCGCACTGGCGGTGGTGCTGCCGGCGTTTCTGCTGTTCGGCAAGTCGAACTTTCTTCCGGAAGCGCCGCTGCAATGGGCGGTGTTGCTGTTCCTCGGGCTGGTGTCGACGGCGTTGGGTTTGTACTGGTGGAACAAGGGCGCGTGCATGGTCAACGGCGGCACGTTGGCGGTGATGAACAACCTGCATGTGCCGGTGGGGTTGTTGTTGAATCTGTTGATCTGGAATCAGCATGAGGAACTGGGGCGATTGTTCCTTGGAGGGAGTGTGATTCTGGCTGCCGTGTGGATCAGCCGATTGGGCATCCGCAAATCCACGGCCACCGCATAACGTCTGGCTGATAAATCCCCTGTGGGAGCGGGCTTGCTCGCGAAGGCGTCAGGTCAGGCAACATCCTTGTTGATTGACCCACCGCTTTCCCGAGCAAGCCCGCTCCCGCATTTTTGGTTTTGTGGAGGGTTACATGACATGTTTTTCCGGCTCAGCAAGACTCGCCGAGCCCAATACCGCTGGCAGCAGCCCGGCGCGCAAATCCCCGCCACTCGGCTGCTGATAGAGGCTCAAGCCAAACTCCGGCAGCACCGCCAGCAGATAGTCGAAAATATCCCCCTGAATCCGCTCGTAATCGGCCCACACCGTGGTGCGGGTGAAGCAGTAGATTTCCAGCGGAATGCCCTGCGCGGTGGTCTGCATCTGGCGGACCATGCAGGTCATGTTCGGCTGAATCTCCGGATGGCTCTTCAGATACGCCAATGCGTAAGCGCGAAAGGTGCCGATATTGGTCATGCGCCGGCGGTTGGCCGACATGGCCGCGACATTGCCTTGCGCCTCGTTCCAGGCTTTGAGTTCGGCTTTCTTGCGGCCCATGTAGTCGGTCAGCAGGTGCACTTGTGAAAGCTTTTCCTCCTCGTCGTCACGGATGAAACGCACGCCGCTGGCATCGATGAACAGGCTGCGCTTGATCCGCCGACCGCCGGATTGCTGCATGCCGCGCCAGTTCTTGAACGACTCGGACATCAGCCGCCAGGTCGGAATCGAGACGATGGTTTTATCGAAGTTCTGCACTTTGACCGTGTGCAGAGTGATGTCGACCACGTCGCCATCGGCGCCGACTTGCGGCATTTCGATCCAGTCGCCGACCCGCAGCATGTCGTTGCTGGTCAGCTGTACGCTGGCGACGAACGACAGCAGCGTGTCCTTGTAGACCAACAGGATCACCGCCGACATCGCACCCAGACCCGAGAGCAGCAACAGCGGCGAGCGGTCGATCAGCGTGGCGACGATGATGATCGCGCCAAACACGTACAAGACCATTTTCGCCAACTGCACGTAGCCTTTGATCGAGCGCGTGCGGGCATGTTCGGTACGCGCGTAGATGTCGAGCAAGGCATTGAGCAGGGCGCTGACCGCCAACAGCATGAACAGAATGGTGAAGGCCAGCGCGACATTGCCGAGAAAATTCATCGCGGTTTTGCTCAGCTCCGGCACCAGGTGCAGGCCGAACTGGATGACCAGCGACGGCGTCATCTGCGCCAGCCGTTGAAACACCTTGTTGTGGCGCAAGTCGTTGATCCAGTGCAACGCGGGTTGGCGGCCGAGCATGCGGCTGGCGTGCAGGATCAGGTAGCGCGCCACTCGTCCGAGCACCAGCGCGATCACCAGCAACACCAGCAATGCCAGCCCCGATTGCAGCAGCGGGTGTTCTTCGAGTGTGCCCCAGAGATCCTGAGCTTTGAGCCAGAGCTGTTTGATATCCATGAGCGAAACGTTTCTTCTGTAAGACGCGAGGGCCGATTAGAGCATTTAAGACGCTGTGTATTGCAGCGAGTGACAAATCGGGCAACAAAAAATCACTGATTGTCGCCGTTTGCACAAAGAAACTCGGCCTGAGCGCTCGAAACCGGTAACCTATGCAGCTGTTTTTTTGCATATCTTCGAGGTAGCACCCGTGTTTTCCCAATTCGCCCTGCACGAACGCCTGCTCAAAGCCGTGGCCGAGCTGAAATTTGTCGAGCCAACGCCTGTGCAAGCCGCGGCCATTCCGCTGGCGCTCCAGGGGCGTGATCTGCGGGTGACGGCGCAAACCGGTAGCGGCAAAACCGCCGCTTTCGTTCTGCCGATTCTCAATCGCCTGATCGGCCCGGCGAAGATTCGCGTCAGCATCAAGACGCTGATCCTGCTGCCGACCCGCGAACTGGCCCAGCAGACCTTGAAGGAAGTTGAACGCTTCGCGCAGTTCACCTTCATCAAGTCCGGCCTGATCACCGGCGGCGAAGACTTCAAGGTCCAGGCGGCAATGCTGCGCAAAGTGCCGGACATCCTCATCGGCACCCCGGGCCGGATGATCGAGCAACTCAACGCCGGTAACCTTGACCTCAAGGAAGTCGAAGTGCTGGTGCTCGACGAAGCCGACCGCATGCTCGACATGGGTTTCGCCGAAGACGTGCAGCGTCTGGTCGATGAATGCCCGAATCGTCAGCAGACCATGCTGTTCTCCGCCACCACCGGCGGTTCGGGTCTGCGCGAGATGATCGCCAAGGTCCTGAACAACCCGGAGCATTTGCAGCTCAACGCGGTCAGCCAGCTGAACTCGACCACCCGTCAGCAAATCATTACCGCCGACCACAATCAGCATAAAGAGCAGATTGTGAACTGGCTGCTGGCCAACGAGACCTACCAGAAGGCCATCGTCTTCACCAACACCCGCGCCATGGCCGACCGCATTTACGGCCGCCTGGTGGCGCAGGAATACAAGGCATTCGTGCTGCACGGCGAGAAAGACCAGAAGGATCGCAAACTGGCGATCGATCGTTTGAAGCAGGGCGGGGTGAAGATCCTCGTCGCGACCGACGTCGCGGCCCGTGGTCTGGACGTTGATGGTCTGGATCTGGTAATCAACTTCGACATGCCACGCAGCGGCGACGAGTACGTACATCGCATCGGTCGTACCGGCCGCGCCGGCAACGACGGTCTGGCGATCTCGCTGATCTGCCATGGCGACTGGAACCTGATGTCGAGCATCGAGCGCTACCTGAAGCAGAGCTTCGAGCGCCGCACCATCAAGGAAGTCAAAGGCACCTACGGCGGGCCGAAAAAGGTCAAGGCCTCGGGCAAAGCCGTCGGCGTGAAGAAGAAAAAGACCGACGCCAAAGGCGACAAGAAGAAAACTGCCGCCAAGACACCGACCAAGCGCAAGAGCGTCAACCGTCCGAAGCCGGATTCTCTGGTGAGCAGCGACGGTATGGCCCCGCTCAAGCGCCGCAAACCGGCCGAGCCTGCGGCTGAGTAAGCTCTAGCTGCGCGGATAAAAAAACCGGACATCATCCGGTTTTTTTTCGCCTCAACTGTCGGCCTTCTTCTCTGCCGAACCCAGTTCCTTCAAACGCTGATCGATCAACTGGCACTTGTCCGGCAGATCGGCGCTCGCCGTGCCCAGATCCATCTTCTGCAACTCGGCGTTGATCTCTTTGGCTTTTTCAGGATTCTGCTCGGTGAGCTTCGAGACTTCCTTGGCCAGTTGTTCGCGTTTGATCGTCGCCTCTTCCGGCGTGCAGGCCCAGACGGGCAGGGCGCAGGCAAGGGTGGCGGCGAGAGACAGCTTGATCAGGGTTTTCATGGGCAGGCCTCAGTTCCGGTTAAGGCAGACAAGCGGTTGAGGGCTGAAGCCTGGCAAAAGTTCAGAAACCATGACATCAACGTTGTTGCGCTCGATCGGCATGGCAGCAGCCCTGCTTCGGCGCACCGTCATACCGATCGTGATGCCGCACCCATTCCATGATCTCGTCCTCGTTGCGGCCCTTGGGTGTCAGATCAAGGTAGTGGTAAGCGCCAACCAGCATGTCCAGGCCGCGCGCGTAAGTTGAATAGGTGTGGAAAATCTCGCCTTGATCGTTGCGATAAAACACGCTCAGCCCCGGCATTTCTTCCTCGGCGCTGTCGGTCTTTTCGTAGTTGTACGTAGCCTTGCCCTCAGCGACGTCTGCAGCCCGGGCGCAGACGCCGAAGTCGTAATTGAAATCGCAACCTTCTGACGACACCCAGTCGAACTTCCAGCCCATGCGTTTTTTGAACGGCTGAAACTCGCAGAACGGCGCGTGGGAAACTGCGACTACGGCAACGTCGTGGTGGGCCAGGTGCTGGTCGGCGCCGTCGATGTGGTCGCTGAGGAAAGAGCAGCCCGGGCAGCCTTCCTCCCAGCCCTTGGCGAACATGAAGTGGTAGATGATCAACTGGCTGTTCGTGCCGAATAGATCAATAAGCTTCAGCTCACCGTTCGGGCCCTGGAAGTGATAGTCCTTGTCTACTTTCACCCAAGGCAGAGCACGGCGCTCGGCGCTGAGGCGATCGCGTTCCCGGGTGAAGGCTTTTTCGTGGGCCAGATGCTGCTGACGGGCGGCGAGCCATTCTTGGCGTGATACCACCGGATGGTGCGTAACGTTCATGACCATGTCTCCTGCGGGTTGAACCGGCTGTTTCAGACTAGTCGTTCAACAGCCAGGGGAATCGACACACCGCCGGTCGGTCGGCGCATGAATATGCGGCTGAACGGCTGCGCAGCGCTTCGGTCACAACCTTGAACGCGGCACACATCACCCGCACCGGAGGTTGGATCAGGATGACGACTTATAACTGGGATTTGATTGAACGTTTGCTGCACGAAGTGCAGAACAGCGCTGGTCACAGCTTTGCCCCGCGCGCTTATGCCGAAGACCATGCAGCCGAGAAAGCCAGCGCTGGCGAGCCGATCGACAATCTCGATCACTTGAAAACCCTCGCCTGTGATTACGAGAAGCTCCTGCTTGAACGCGGATTCATCGAGCCGCGTCCGGATCATGAGGGCAGCACCGGCAACAATTTCATTCTCACGCCGCGCGGTTCCAGCCTGTTGAGCCTGATCGACAGCAGCATTCCGGGCAATGACCATCCGCGCCAGGTGCTGGATGAGCAGGAGGATGCGCTGGATGAGCTGACGTTTGATGAAGTGGCGTCAAAAGCCCAAATCGCCTGATTTTGTTGAAGGCCAGCTGAAAGCAAAGCTGTGGGAGCGGGCTTGCTCGCGAATACAGTCTGTCAGTGATATCTGAACTGCCTGACACACCGCATTCGCGAGCAAGCCCGTTCCCACACGTGAGCCGAGTGATCTCAGGATTTTTGTGCGGCTTTGAGACACTTCAGGTCATTGAAGTCTTTGCGTACCCCTTCGATCTTCTTCAGCAAGCGCTCACGCTGTTGCGGCGTGCTCTCGGCCATCAGGTCGACAAACAGCGCGCGCGCTTGAGCCTCAGTATTGGCGTAGGCCTTGCGGTAATCCGCTGTCCATAACTGCTCGCGGTTGACCAGAAGTGTCTCGATGCGTTGTGGGAATTCGGTACTTTTACGTTGCGCAACGGCCGCACTGAACTGTTGTTGCCAGTGCGCACGGTTGGCGATCCATTGGGTGTTCTGGTCGCCCAAGGCGTTGGTCCAGGCCACGACGCGCTGCTTCTGTGAGTCGCTGAGCGGACCCAGCCAGTCGTTCAGGCGTTTTTCCATGCGTTCGCCACGTTCCTTGAGCTGCTGGGCCAGCGGCGGTTTCACGTATTCCTGCTGGCGTTTGCGCAAGTCCTTGGCGAAGGCGTCATTCATTTCCGCGACCTGTTTATCGTCCAGCCCCTGGAGCAACTCGATGGCCGATGGGGTAATTTCCCGGGCGGTGTCGGCGATGGCCTGTTTGGCTTCGGCGGTGCGCTCCTGGAGGGCGGCGTCGGTGACCTGATTGCTTTCGACCATGGCCTGTAAACGGTCGAGCCAGTCCAGGTAACCGGGTAACTGCGTGGTGCAGTGCCAGCTCAGGTGCTCCTTGAGCCGGTCGTTGAACCAGTCTTTCTGCTCGCCGTTCATGTCCACGTAGTCGCTTAGCGACCACGGGATAATCACATCGAGATTGCGGTAGGCCAGGCCTACGCGGCTGCAGGCGCCGAGGGCGAGGGTGAAGATCAGCAGGGTGGCAATCTGTTTGAACCAGCGAGACATAGGCAAATCCTTGCGAGAGCCTGGCGTCGGAAATCTGATTCTTATGTGATGCAGGATGCGGGCGGCAGTTCAGCCGATCAATAGAACGTGCGCACGGCCTTGAGGGTAACGAGGCCGTCGCACTCGCTGTTGTGCCCGGAATAGGCCGAGCAATCACTGCCGCTGAGGCTGGAGTCGCTGTAGATCAGATCAAGATCGACACCCATGAAGGGGCGCGACAGTTTCACCGACCAGTCAGTGAAACTGCTGATGTAACCACCGTCCACCGCCGCCGGTGTATTCAATTGGTGCGTGGTGTATTTCATGCTCACGCCAATGCCGAACGGCTGATTGCCACTAAGGTCGGCAAACAAGGTGTTGTTCTGTTTATCCGGGTCGTTGCTCAGGGCGATGCCAAAGCGACTGCCGAGCAGGGTCAGGCCACCAAACAGCTCCTGGCTGTCGAGCGTGTCGAGGCGGGGATAGCTGTAATGGATCATCCCGACTTCATAGCCGAGCACCTGATCGAAAGGCTGCTTGAAGCCGACGTAGGAATCGATCTCGAGGTTCTTGCCCGGCGTGATGCCCATGCTCGGCGCGTACTGGCCGAAATACACGCCGCTGTCGTGGCTCAGATCGAGGCCGCCGTGGAACGAACCTACCGCCGCCGGTTTGACCAGGCCTTGGGCCATGCTGCGGCTGGGCGTGGTGCCGAGCTTGAGATCGAAGTCGCCCAGCTCACCCTGGAAAACCTGCGCGTGCGCGGCCGTGCCTGACAGCAGGCTGACGAACAATAAACAGGGAAATGGGCGCATGCGTCACTCCATGAACCGCGAGCGCAGGGCGAAGGCCTGCTGAAACGCTTGATCTAGACGCGTGCAGGATACCGGCGAATGCGCGGCATTGATGGCCGTTCGTCGATTTTCAGGGATTTTGTTTGGAACGAAGGAGGGGGGGTGTAATGCCAGTCCAGGCGCTTCGAAGCTCAAAGCGCCTTTGGACGGGGTGAAACCGGTATTACTTTTTGCCCAGGCTGATCTGCTTGGACGGGCCGAACGTCTGGCCACTGACGCCTTTGGCAATTTGCTGGATTTCGCCGCCGGACTTCAGGAACGCTGCGATCTGATCGTTGATCGATTCGCTGGTTTCAACGGCTGGAGCTGGCTTTGCTTTGCTGGTGGATGCTTTTACACGCATGGCGGCCATTAACCTGTAGAAAAGTAACTCGGCCAGGCATCGTACAGGATTAACTTGACAATAGCTTGGTAAATATCCCCCGGAATAACCAACCGCAGCGCTGCATTATTGGCGGTTCGATATTTTGACTATGCCCCTAAGCTGCTGTTTTAAATGAGAACATTTGCTCTCGACGAGAAACTTGGGCGCACTCCCAAGCCGCTTGGCCGAACTGACGAGCGGCGCCTCACCGAGCACTGACCGAGGAAAATCAACACATTGACGCCGATCGGCCCGGTGCGAAGATCTGTCGCCCGCCGTTATCGGGAAAAACGGGTAGAATGCCGCCCACGTATTGAGGGTTTCGGAAATGGCTTTAGTCGGGCGTTACAACAGTTTGCAAGTGGTTAAACACACTAACTTCGGTTTATATCTGGATGGCGGTGCCGATGGCGAAATTCTTTTGCCCAACCGTTATATCCCCAAAGATATTCCCAGCGAAGATGAAGACTGGCTCAACGTATTCATCTACCTGGACAGCGAAGACAAACTTCTCGCCACCACGGAAAAACCGAAAGTTCAGGTCGGCGAATTTGCCAGTCTGAAAGTGGTTGAAGTCAACAGCATCGGCGTATTCCTCGACTGGGGCTTGCCAAAGGATCTGTTGCTGCCGTACTCGGAAGAAAAGCGCCAGATGACCGCTGGCGAATATTGCGTGGTGCATGTCTACCTCGACAAACACACGCGCCGCATCACCGCCACCGCACGCCTCGATCGTTACCTGGACAAGACCCCGGCTACTTACAGCCCGGGCCAGGAAGTCGATCTGCTGGTGGCCGAGGCCACCGACATGGGCTTCAAGGCGATCATCAACAACAAGCATTGGGGCCTGATTCACAAGAACGAGATCTTCAAGTTCATGCGTTCGGGCATGCGCGAGAAAGGTTTCATCAAGGAAGTGCGCGCCGATGGCAAGATCAGCCTGAGCCTGCAACCGGTTGGCCAGGAAGCGGCCAGCAGCCTGAGTTCAAAGATCCTTGGCAAGTTGCGTGAAAACGATGGCACCCTGGCAGTCAGTGACAAGAGTGATCCGGCGTTGATCAGCAGCCTGTTCGGCGTCAGCAAGGGCAATTTCAAGAAAGCCATCGGCTCGCTGTACAAGGAAGGCAAGATCGTCATTCACGCCGATCGCATTGAACTAACCTGACTCCCCGCAGGCCCATGCAGGAGCAGCGTTCGGCAGCTCCTGCATTTAGAGGGAAGGGCAAATGAAAAAGGCGCTGATCGCTTACGTCGCTACACTGCTGACGTTTCTGCTGCTCGATGGTCTCTGGCTCGGGCTGCTGATGGCGCCGACCTATCGCGAACTGCTCGGTTCGCTGATGCTGGAAAAACCGCTGCTGTTGCCCGCAGCGGTTTTTTATTGCCTGTACGTTATCGGCTGCGTGGCGTTTGTGGTGTTGCCGGCGCTGAGCTGGCAGCGGGCGGCGAAGCTGGGTGCGCTGTTGGGGCTGGTGGCCTATGGCACCTATGACCTGACCAATTGGGCGACCCTGCGCGAGTGGTCGGTGCAGGTGAGTTTGATGGATTGGGCGTGGGGAACGGTGGCGACTGCAGTTGCTTGCACGGTGGGTTATTTGGTGGCGAAGCGGTTTGCGTGAGCTGGTCCGGCAGTTGTGTCGGCAATGCTGGCCTCTTCGCGAGCAAGCCCGCTCCCACAATGAATTCCCGTCGTTCACAAATTCCACTTCCACCACAAATCCCCCGTGGGAGCGGGCTTGCCCGCGAATGACGGCGCAGCCGGCAGCCATTCAATTTTGCCGCTGCAGGCAAATTGAAAGTCTTTTCCAGACGGCTTTTTCCGCGCGTCTGATTGATAATCTCCGACATTGTTTTCTGACCATTGGATGGCCTGCCATGTTGTGTGTGTTCGAGGTGTTGCGGTGAGTGCCGAGCGGCGTAATGCCGACGGGTTTGCCCTGCAAGTGATGATCGGCCTGTGCCTGATCTGGGGTGTGCAGCAAGTCCTGATCAAATGGGCGGCGACGGACATCGCGCCGGTGATGCAAGCGGCGGGGCGTTCAGGAATCTCGGCGTTGCTGGTCGGTTTGCTGATCTGCTGGAAGGGCGGCTGGGATCAGGTCGGCAGCACTTGGCGCGGCGGCTTGCTGGCCGGTGCGCTGTTTGGTCTGGAGTTCCTGTTCATCGCCGAAGGTCTGCAACTGACCACCGCCGCGCACATGTCGGTATTTCTCTATACCGCGCCGATTTTCACAGCGCTGGGCGTGCATTTTCTGCTGGCCAGTGAGCGCCTGCGACCGTTGCAATGGCTGGGGATTCTGCTGGCCTTCATCGGCATCGCGATTGCCTTCGCCGGTGGGGTGTCGTGGGACAACCTTGATCGGCGCATGCTGCTGGGCGATGCCTTCGGCGTGCTGGCGGGCGCCTGTTGGGGCGCGACGACTGTCGTGGTGCGTGCCTCGCGATTGTCGGAAGCACCGGTAACGCTGACCCTGTTTTACCAATTGATGGTCGGTTTCATCGGCCTGCTGTTGATCGCGTTGTTCAGTGGCCAGATCACCCATGTCAGTCTGACCACGGTGGCGGTGGCCAGCGTGCTGTTTCAGGGCCTGGTGGTGTCGTTCTTCAGTTACCTGGTGTGGTTCTGGCTGCTGCGCCGTTATCTGGCGGCGAACCTTGCGGTGTTCTCGTTCATGACGCCGTTGTTCGGCGTGACCTTCGGCGTGCTGCTGCTCGGCGAAGAACTGAGTGTGAATTTCATCATCGGCGCTGTGCTGGTGCTGCTCGGCATCACTTTCGTCAGCGCCGAGCAGTGGTTGCGTCGGCGTTTGCGCAAGGCGCTGGGTCAGTAGCCTTGGCCTGGATCGCCAGCGCGCCGGCCGCCAGCAGGCCTGCGCCGGCGATCAGCAGCGCCGGCTGCAGACCGCCGCTGAAATGGCTGCTCAGCGCCGCCAGCAACGGACCGCAGAGCTGGCCGACGGCGAAGCACGCGGTGAGCATGCCGGCATTACGCTGAATGGCGTGGGGCGCCAGTTCCCGCGAGCGCTGCATGACCAGTTGCATGCAGGCCAGAAACGGCGTGCCGCAAAGCATCACACCCAGCGCCAGGCCGAGGCCGCTGCCCAGCAGACAGGCGAACACGCCGGCCGCTTGCAGCCACAACGTCGCCATCAGCCAGTGCCGCGTGGTCTCGGGATCATGTCGGCGCAAGCTCACCAACCACACTCCGATCGCCGCGCCGAGGCCAAAGCAGGGCCAGAACAGATCGGCCTGCCACTGGCCATGAAATTGCGCATTAGCCATCTGCGCCAGAAAGGTCGCCGGAATGATGTAACCGACGCCGTACAGCGCATACACCAGCGCCAGCCGGCCGATGCCTCGGCTGGCTGATGTTGCGGGAGCGATCGCCGTCTTCGTGACCGCCGTGGGCTGCGGCAACAACCGCCAGACGCTTAGCATCATCAGCAACGCGGCGGCCGCATAAATCAGCCACAGGGTTGCCGATGTCTGCTGCAAACGATGTGAGACCAGCGCCAGCAACCCTGTCAGAAAAATCCCCATACCCGGTCCGGCAAAAACCAGAGCCCCCCAGCGCGGACGACCCGCTGCCGCCGCCAGCGGCTGGCTGAGCGAAGTGATCATCACCAGCACCCAGGCGCTCGCCACACCGGTACCAAAGCGCAGCAGCAGGTGCGACCAGAAACCGTTCGCCCAGAACGACGCCAAAGTCAGCACCACGCACAGCCACAACCCGCCATGCAGGCGTCGCTGCACTTGTTGCGGACGCTGCGCGAACATCGCATCCAGCGCACCAAGCAGATAGCCGAGGTAGTTGGCCGCCGCAATCAGACCGGCGGCGGTGAGGTCGATCTGCCCTTCACTGAGCAGGTGCGGCATCTGTGGCGTCAAGGCGAAACGGCCGATGCCCATGGCCATCATCAGGGCAACAAAACAGGCGGATAAACGTGTCAGTGGCGACATGGTCGGGCTTCCTGCAAAGGAACAATGACCGTCAGGCTAGGATCGATTGACTTTCTTTAAAATTGAATAATAGTGAGCAACTTGTTCTGTTGAGGAGAAAGCAGATGGAGTTCAGCCAACTGCGGATTTTTCAGGCAGTCGCCGAGGAAGGCTCGATTACCCGCGCCGCCGAGCGCCTGCATCGCGTGCCCTCGAATCTGTCGACCCGCCTGAAACAGCTCGAAGAGCAGTTAGGCGTAGAGCTATTCGTCCGCGAACGGCAGCGCTTGCAGTTGTCGCCGGCGGGCAAGGTGTTGCTCGACTACACCGGCAAACTCTTTGCGCTGCGCGATCAAGCCAGCGCGGCGGTGATGGGCGGGGAACCGGCCGGCGATTTCGTGCTGGGCACCATGTACAGCACGGCGGCGATCCATCTGCCGGCGTTGCTGGCGCGGTATCACAAGCAATACCCGATGGTGAATTTGCAGGTCCAATCGGCGCCAACCGGGGAATTGCTCGAAGGGTTGCTCACCGGCCGCCTCGACGCCGCATTGGTCGACGGCCCGCTGGAACTGGCCGGGCTCGATGGCGTGCCGTTGTGCGAGGAGCGCTTGGTGTTGATCACGGAAATCGATCATCCGCCGGTACGCAGCGCGCGGGACGTGGAAGGGCGTTCGGTGTTCACCTTTCGTCAGGGCTGTTCATATCGCATGCGCCTGGAAGCGTGGTTTTCTCATTACCACGCAGCGATGGGGCGGCCGATGGAGATCGAGTCGTATCAGGGCATGCTCGCCTGCGTGATTGCCGGCAGCGGTGTGGCGTTGATGGCCGAGTCGATGCTCGTCAGCCTGCCAGGTCGCGAGAGCGTTGCGGTGCACCCGCTGGCCGAGCCGTTCGCGGGTGCGACAACGTGGCTCATGTGGCGCAAGGGCATGGCCGGGGCCAACCTGAATGCCTGGATCGACGTGCAGCAAGCGGTCTATCCCGTGGCTTTGAATGAAGTGCGTGAAACAGCATGAACCAATGGCCACAGATTCTGTTCAATTCAGTAACAGATCATTGCGGATTTGGCCGAGCATTGCGTAGGACTTCGGACTATTATCAGTGCGAAGCGACCTCAGAATTCCGGCCGCTCAGCACCACCCTGAAGGGGGCATGACGATGAAAGAGAAAATTCAGAACTGGCTGCACGATTTGGGTGTTGCGCTCGGCTTGATCGAACCGCCAATGCAACCTGTGCCGATCCGCACCGATGACGAGCAGCGCCGCCGCCAGCCACGTCGCCGTTAATACCTGCGATCAGAGATTTCAAGATCGCAGCCGTCGGCAGTTTCTACAAAGTGTAGGAGCTGCCGAAGGCTGCGATCTTTTGTTTTTTATCAGGCAAAAAAAAACGGGTGTGGCTACCGACGCCACACCCGCTGAAGAAAGCAACAAGTCGTTACACCAAGTTCAGATCGCAGGCGCCACAGCCGCCGGGCGCGGCGAGAACAGACTGACCAGCACGAAGCTCACCAGGCTGACACCGAGGCTGTAATAGATCGGCGTATTCGCGTCCATGCCGTCCTTGACCATGAACACCAGCGCAGTGATGAAGCCCAGCGTCATCGCACTGATAGCACCAGCGGTGGTCGCGCGTTTCCAGAAGATCGCGCCCATCAGCGGAACCAGCATGCCGCCGACCAACAGGTTGTAAGCCAGCGTCAGTGCACTGATCACGTCATTGACCACCAGAGCGATGCCCAGCACCGCCACCCCGGTAAGCAGGGTGAACAGACGGCTGACGGCGACGTTCGACTGTTTGCCGCCACGCAGTTTCGGCAGCAGGTCTTCGGTCAGCGTGGTGGAGGCGGCGAGCAGTCCGGCGCTGGCGGTGGACATCATCGCCGCCAATGCAGCAGCGATCACCAGGCCACGGATGCCGTCCGGCAGCGAGACTTTGACGATGGCGGCGAAGGCGTTGTTGACGTTGTCCAGATCCGGAATCAGTACATGCGCAGCCATGCCGATCAGCGCGCAAACCAGACCGTAGATGATGCAGTAGATCCCGGCCGAGGTGCCGGCATACTTGGCGACCTTCTCGCTTTTGGCAGTGAACACGCGCTGCCAGATGTCCTGGCCGATGAGGATGCCGAAGAAGTAGATCATGAAGTAGGTGATGATTGTGTCCCAGCCGATGCTGGTGAAGTTGAAGCTGGCCGCCGGCAATTGCGCGACCAGTTGATCCCAGCCACCGACGCGGTACAGGCAAATCGGCAACAGCAGGAACATCAGGCCGACGGTCTGGATGCCGAACTGGACGATGTCGGTCAGGGTCAGCGACCACATGCCGCCAATCGTCGAATAGATCACCACGATACCGCCGCCCAGCAACACCGAAATCCAGAACGGCAGGCCGAACAACACTTGCAGCACGGTGCCGATCGCCAGGATCGAGGTCACGCCGATCATCAACGCGTAAGCGAGCATGATGGTTGCGCTGGCGGTGCGGGCCATCGGGTTGTAGCGCTTCTCCAGCACCTGGGTGACGGTGAATACCTTCAGCTTCAGTAGCGGTTTGGCGAGGAACAGGTTCAGCGCGACGATCCCGCAACCCAGTGCCGCGCACAGCCAGAACCCGGAGATGCCATGCACGTAACCCAGCCGCACGGTGCCGACGGTGGACGCGCCACCGAGGACGGTCGCCGCCATGGTGCCCATGTACAGCGAAGGCCCAAGATTCCGCCCGGCAACCAGATAGTCTTCATGGGTCTTGGCCTTGCGCATGCCGTAGTAGCCGAGTATCAGCATCGCAGCGGCATAGATGAGTACGACGAATAAATCCAAAGCCATGATGGCGTGTCTCCAATTGTCTTTTTTATGGTGAGGCTGAGTTCAGATCCCGGTGGGAGAGGGCTTGCTCGCGAAAGCGGTGGGTCAGTCACATCAATGGTGGATGTGCTGCCGTCTTCGCGGGCAAGCCCGCTCCCACGGGTTCGAACTGCATCAGGCGGCCTGACGCAGTTCGGGTTTTATGGCGGCTTCGCTGCGCACATCCTTCGGCCCGAACACTTCTGCAGGTTCGGGAAACAGGCGCAACAGCGTCAGATACACCACCGACGCCAGGCTCAAGGTCACCGGCAAACTGACGTCGATGCCGCCGGCCAGTTCGCCCAGCGGGCCGACGAACTGCCCCGGCAGGTTGACGAAGCACAGGCCCACCAGCGCACTCGGAATCCATGCGCCGAGACCGCGCCAGTTCCAGCCGTGGTTGAACCAGTAGCGTCCGCCCTGTTCGCCGCGGGTGAACACTTGCAGATCATCCGGGCAATAGAAGCCGCGCCGCACCAGCAGGCCGATGATCATGATCACCATCCACGGCGTGGTGCAGGTGATGATCAGCACGGCGAAGGTCGACACGCTCTGCACCAGGTTCGCAGCAAAACGGCCGATGAAGATGAAGGCAATCGACAGCACGCCGATCAGCAACGTCGCCTTGACCCGCGACAACACGCGCGGGAACACGCTGGACATGTCCAGCCCGGTGCCATACAGCGACGTGGTGCCGGTGGACATGCCGCCGATCACCGCAATCAGGCACACCGGCAGGAAGAACCAGCTCGGCGATACGGCCAGCAAGCCGCCGACATAGTTGTTTGCGGCGATGTAGTCCGGTGCCTTGATCGCGACGATGGTCGCGGTAGCGAGGCCGAACAGAAACGGGATCAACGTTGCCAGTTGCGCGGCGATCACCGCCAGCATGATCCGGCCTTTGGGTGTCTCACGCGGGATGTAGCGGGACCAGTCGCCGAGGAACGCGCCGAAGGAAATCGGGTTGCTCATCGCCACCAGCGCTGCGCCGATGAACGCTGCCCAGAACCCGGCCTGACCCAGCGCCACGCTGCCGGCGTACTGGCTGTCGAAGGCAGGGGCGAAGGCGAAGATACCCAGCAGGAACAACAGGCTCGCGGCCCAAACGGCGATGCGGTTGACCCACAGCATGATGCGGAAACCGTAGATGCACACGGTCAGCACCAGCAGCGCGAACAGACCGTAGGCCAGGCCCAGGGTCAGGTCGGTTTCCGGCAGATCAACGAGGCGTTTGGCACCGCCGACCAGCGCATCACCCGAGCTCCACACTGACAGCGAGAAGAACGCGATTGCCGTCAGCAACGACAGGAACGACCCGACAATACGCCCGTGCACGCCGAAGTGCGCACCGGAAGACACGGCGTTGTTGGTGCCGTTGAGCGGGCCGAACAGGCCCATCGGCGCGAGGATCAGCGCACCGACCACCACACCCAGCACAATCGCCCAGACACCGGCCTGAAACGACAGGCCGAACAGCACCGGGAAACTGCCGAGCACAGCGGTGGCAAACGTATTGGCGCCGCCGAAGATCAAGCGAAACAGGTCGCTGGGTCGGGCGTCGCGCTCATGATCCGGGATCTGTTCGACCCCGTTTGTTTCGATGCTGCTAAGGCTTTTTTCGTTGTTGTTGTTATTCATGATCTGCTCCGATCATCAGGCGCGCTCATCGTGCGTGAGCGTCACCATTGGCTAAGGGGGTGGCAGCCCTTCCGGCATTGCGGACAAATGTTCGTGACAGGCCAGCCATAGGCCTTGTTGTTCTAGGCTTGACGCTTGTTTGCGGAAAACAATCGTCTCGCGCTCCTGGCTGAAGTGTTGCTCCCCTTGCATGCGCAGCTCGGTGGCCACGTCATGGATGAAAATCGCCACGTCACCCTGCAGGCTGACAAAGGCGTTGCTCGAGGTGCACGACAGCACCTCGAAACCATCCTCGGCGCGCCAGCGATCCCACAACGCCTGATAGGCATCGCGCGACAGCAGTGGCTGTTCGAGGGTGTAGAAAACGAAGCTGGCATCGGCGCTGAATGCACCGAAGTAAGCTTCGCGATCGTTACGCGCAAACGCGGCAACCAACTCGGCGGCCGCGTGCAAAACCTGATCACGTGCGTGCATGACCGGCCCCTCAGCGGTGAACCACGCCAGGCAGTACGCAGAGCATTTCGTACAGCAGGTTGGCGGCCAGCAGCGAGGTATTGCCGGTGGTGTCGTAAGCGGGCGAGACTTCTACCAGATCGCAGCCGATCAGGTCGAGGCCCTGACAGCCGCGGACGATTTCGATCGCCTGAATGGTGGTCAGGCCGCCGATTTCCGGGGTGCCGGTGCCGGGCGCCCAGGCCGGGTCGATGCCGTCGATGTCGAAACTCAGATACACCGGACCGCCACCGACTTTTTCGCGCACTTCGGCCATCAGCGGCGCCAGCGACTTGTGCCAGCACTCTTCGGCCTGGACCACGCGAAAGCCTTGGTCGCGACTCCAGTTGAAGTCGTCAGCGGTGTAACCCTGCGCACGCAAACCGATCTGTACCACGCGGTCGCAATCGAGCAGACCTTCTTCGACGGCGCGACGGAACGTGGTGCCGTGGGCGATTTTCTCACCGAACATGTGGTCGTTGACGTCAGCGTGCGCATCGATGTGCACCAGACCAACCTTGCCGTGCTTCTTATGAATCGCACGCAGGATCGGCAGGGTGATGGTGTGGTCGCCGCCCAGGGTCATCGGAATGACGTTGTGCTCGAGGATGTTGTCGTAGGCTTCTTCGATAATGCGCACGGCGTCGAGCAGGTTGAAGGTGTTGATCGCCACGTCACCGATATCGGCCACCGACAGCGAGTCGAACGGCGCGGCGCCGGTGGCCATGTTGTACGGACGGATCATCACCGATTCGGTGCGGATGTCGCGCGGCCCGAAGCGAGTGCCGGGGCGCAGCGAAGTGCCGATGTCCAGCGGCACGCCAACGAAGGCAGCGTCCAGACCGGCAGCGGTAGGTACATGGGGAAGTCGGAGCATGGTGGCGATGCCGCCGAAGCGCGGCATTTCGTTGCCGCCCAGTGGTTGGTGAAGAATCTTGTCCACGGGTAGGGCCTCATCGTCTTTGTTTTATTTATGCCGGCGCGCCGTGCAGCACAGGTTCGGACGCCGCTGTGGGGCCGATGATGCGAAATGTAGTGGCGGGGAAGAATCGCTACGGGCAAAAACTTAGTTCAGATTTTTCTAAACTAATGCCGAGGCCGGGGATAGACTCTTACGTACTGAAATATCCCTGTAGGAGCTGCCGAAGGCTGCGATCTTTTGATTTTGACCCTATAAACAAAGATCAAAAGATCGCCGCCTTCGGCAGCTCCTACAGGGGAGAAGTCCGACGTTTGGAGAGCCGCATGGCCAACGCTTTACCCGACCTGAAACTCCTGCGCATCTTCGTCAGCGTCGTGCGCCATCAGGGTTTTGCCAATGCGCAGCAGGAACTCAACCTGTCGACCTCGGCGATCAGCACTTACATGAGCCAGCTCGAAGCCGCGTTGGGTCTGGTGCTGTGCCATCGCGGGCGTGGCGGGTTCAGCCTGACCAGCAAGGGCGAGCTGTTCCATCAGGAAACCCTGCGCCTGCTCGCCGAGCTCGAAGGCTTCGAGCAATACGCCGCCGCGCTCAAGGGCGAACTGCGCGGCACGCTCAATCTGGGGGTGATCGATTCCACGGTCAGCGACAAGGCCCTGCCATTTGCCGAAGCCATCGGCGCTTACAGTCAAGAGCACCCGGCGGTGCATTTGCACCTGTCAGTGATGAGCCCTTATGAATTGCAACTCGGCGTGCAGGACAATCGCCTCGATCTGGCCATCGGTGCGTTTTCCACGCGCATGAGCGGTCTGGTCTATATGCCGCTGTACCGCGAGCAGCACTGGCTGTATTGCAGCAGCCGCCATCCATTGTTCAACGAGCGGCGCATCCCCGAGCAGGTCATCACTCAGCAACGCATGGTCGGGCGCGGCTACTGGAGCCAGGCGGAACTGGCCCGGCACGGTTTCAAACACAGCGCCGCGACCGTGGAAAGCATGGAAGCTCAGCTGATTCTGGTGCTCTCCGGCGCGTACATCGGTTATCTGCCGGAACACTACGCGCAGGCCTGGGCCGACAAGGGTGATCTGCGTGTTTTGCTGCCGGCGACCTTCGGTTATCAGGCGCCGTTTTCGATGATCATGCGCAGGGGCCGCAGTCGCGAGCCGCTGATCCAGACCTTTCGCGATTTGCTCAAAGCGCAATTGAATCAGGCGTAACCCATCATGTCCCGAGCCCAATGCCCGCGCTGCCTGCGCCCCCAGACCCATTGCCTGTGCGCGCTGATTCCGCACCTCGACAGCCGCACCCGAGTATTGCTGCTGCAGCATCCGAGCGAGGTCAGTCACGCGCTCAATACGGCGCGACTGGCGGTGTTGGGGCTGAGCAATGCCGAGCTGATTGTTGGTGAGGTGTTCGACGATTTGCCGACGCTGTTGAACCGGCCGGGTTATCGGGCGCGCTTGCTGTTCCCGGCAGAGGATGCGCAGCCGTTGCAGGCTTACGATGAATCCGATGAACCGGTGTTGCTGGTGGTGCCCGACGGCACCTGGCGCAAGGCACGCAAGATGTTGCATCTCAATCCTCTGTTGGCCGCGTTGCCACGGGTGACTTTGGCTGAAGGCGGGGTGTCGCGCTATCGCTTGCGCAAGGCACCGGGGCCAGGGGCGTTGTCGACTATCGAGGCGATCGTGCAGGCGCTGGAAACCCTTGAAGCGCCGTCGACGTTTGCGCCGTTGCTCAAACCTTTTGAAGCGCTGATCGACGGGCAGATCGCGGCGATGGGGGAGGAGACTTTTCAGCGCAATCATGGCGATAGATAGGCGTTGTCTGTGCTGGCCTCTTCGCGAGCAAGCCCGCTCCCACATGGATATGCATTCCCCTTGTGGGAGCGGGCTTGCTCGCGAAAGCGCCAGATCCATCACCCCAGCGTCCGGATGATGCCTAGCGCTCGCGCATCGCCTCGGTCCGCGCTTTCAGCACCGGTTTGAGCAGGTAATCCAGTACGCTTTTCTCGCCAGTAATAATGTCCACTGTCGCCACCATTCCCGGGATGATCAGCAGCGGTTTCACATCGCCCCCCAAGTGATTCTTGTCGGTGCGCACCTGAATCAGATAGAAGCTGTTGCCCTTGTCATCGGTAATCGTATCGGCGCCGATCAGCTCGAGTTTGGCGCTCAGCCCGCCATAAATCGTGTAGTCGTAGGCGCTGAACTTGACCATGGCTTTCTGGCCCGGATGCAGGAATGCCACGTCTTGCGGGCGGACCCTGGCTTCGATCAGCAGGTTGTCTTCCAGCGGCACGATTTCGACCATGTCGCTGCCCGGCTGGACCACGCCGCCGATGGTGTTGACCTTCATCTGCTTGATCACCCCGCGTACCGGCGAAGTCACCGTGGTGCGGCTGACGCGGTCATCGATGGCGATGCTCGAGGCGGTGATTTTCGACAGGTCGGTGCGTTTCTCGTTGAGCTCCTTGGCGGCCTCAGAGCGAAAGGTCTGTTCCGACTCGTCGATCTTGCTGCGGATTTCGGCGATGGCTGATTCGGCGCGGGGAATGGCCAGCGTGGTGGCGTTCAGCGAACCACGGATTTCCACCGCGCTGCGTCTGAGCCGGAGGATTTCCACTGGTGAAACCGCGCCGGTTTTCACCAGCGGTTCCGACATGTTCATCTCTTGCTGCAGCAGCGCCAGGCTGGAACTGAATTGGCCTTGCTTGGAACGAAATTCCGCCAGCTCCTGGGTTTTCTGCCGCAGCTGTTCACTGAGGGTGCGCTGTTCGCTGGCCAAGCGGCGTTGCCGTTGCTCGTACAGCGAGCGCTCGTCTTCGGCGACTTGCGGCGCCTTGGCGATGACTTCAGCGGAGAGCTTGAAGGGCCGCCCCTCGGCCTCCGCTGACAGCCGTTCGACTTGCGCGGTCAGCGCATACCGGTCGGCCTCACTCTCGCCCTTGTTCGAGCGAAAGCGCGTGTCATCCAGACGCAGCAGGGTGTCGCCCTTGCCGACCATCTGACCTTCGCGAACGAAAATCTCGGTGACGATGCCGCCCTCGAGGTTCTGGATCACCTGAACCTTGCTCGACGGAATCGCCTTGCCTTCGCCCATGGTCACTTCTTCGAGCACGGCGAATTTGGCCCATACCAGTGCTGCGATCAGCAGCGCTGCCGCCAGCCACACGGTAATTCGCGATTTGCGCGGCGAATCCTGCAACGCTGCGCCGGCGGTTTCCGGCATGAACTCGGCTTCGGCGCTTTTGCCGAAACTGTCGAAGTAACCGCGCTTGTTGCTATCGGAGGAAGCAGGCATGGCGTAACTCCTAGACCGCCGCCGAGCCGACACGGCCCTTGCGCAGTGCATCGATGACTGCTTCTTTCGGGCCGTCCGCGACGACCCGGCCGTTGTCCAGCACCAGCAACCGGTCCACCAGGCTCAGCATCGAGGTGCGGTGGGTGACCAGCAGCAGGGTTTTGCCTTGCACCCAGCCATGCAGTTTCTGCCGCAGCGCGTCTTCGCTGCTGTTGTCCATGGCGCTGGTGGGTTCGTCGAGCAGCATGATCGGCGGATCGAGCAGTAACGCACGCGCCAGCAACACGGCTTGGCGCTGGCCGCCGGAAAGCAATTGCCCGCGCTCGCCCACCGGTCGGTCGAAGCCTTGCGGATGTTGCCGCGCCAGTTCGGTGACGCCGGTCAGTTCGGCAACCTCAAGCATGCGTGAGTCGCTGATGTAACGCGCGCCCAGGGTCAGGTTGTCACGCAGGCTGCCGGCCAGCAGCGGCAAGTCGTGGGCGACATAACCGATCTGCTGGCGCAGGTCAGCCACGTCCAGTTGGCGCAGGTCGAGGCCGTCGAGCAGTAACTGGCCTTGTTCCGCTTCGTAGAAACCCATGACCAGCCGCGCCAATGTGCTTTTGCCCGAGCCGCTGCGACCGATGATGCCGACCCGCTCGCCGGGTTTCAGGCTGAAGCTGACTTCGCACAGCGCCGGCGCATTCTGGCCGTTGTAGTGAAACGTCACGCCGCTGACGTCCAGCGCACCTTGCAACTGCGTGCGTTCCAGCGGCCGTTGTTTGCCGTCGCGTTCCTGTGGCAGGGCCATCAGCGCGTCGGTGCTTTTCATGGTCAGTTGCGCTTGCTGATAGCGGGTGATCAGCCCGGCGATCTGGCCGAGCGGGGCGAGTACGCGGCTGCCAAGCATGTAAGTGGCGACCAGCGCGCCGACGCTGAGGTTGCCGGCGATGATGCTGTAGACCCCGGCGACGATCGTCGCCATCCCGGAAAACTGCTGGATGAACAGCGTGCCGTTGGTGGCTAGCGCCGACAGGTTGCGCGCGTGGCTGTCGAGGCGGGTGAGGGCGCCGTGGGTGCTTTCCCATTTGTGCTGGCGCTCGCTTTCGGCGCCGCAGGCCTTGAGGGTTTCCAGACCGCCGAGGGTTTCGATCAGCACCGCCTGACGCTCGGCGCCGAGGCTCAGGCTTTTTTGCACGGTGTCACGCAGGCGCACCTGAATCGCCATGGCGAAGATGATGGTGATCGGAAACGCCAACAGAGGAATCACCACCAGCCAGCCGCCGAGCAGGCCGATCACTACCAGCATCAACACCACGAAGGGCAAGTCGATCAGACTGGTCAGGGTCACGGCGGTGAGAAACTCACGCAGCCCCTGGAAGTCGTGAATGCTCTGGGCAAAGCCGCCGATGGTCGCCGGCCGCGCTTTCATCGACATGCCGGTGATGCGCTCGAACAACGTTGCCGAGAGGATCACATCGGTTTTCTTGCCGGCGGTGTCGAGCAGGTGCGCACGCACCACGCGCAGCACCAGTTCAAAACCGGTGCCGATCAACAGGCCGATCGACAGCACCCACAGCGTCGAGGTCGCCTGATTGGGCACCACGCGATCGTAGGTCTGCATGACGAACAGCGGCACCATCAGGCCCAGCAGGTTGATCAGGAAACTGGCGAGGATCGCATCGCTGTACAGCCATTTCGACAGTTTGAGAGTGTCGCGAAACCACGCGTTTACCCGTGGCACCAGCGGCGCGCGCAGGTCTTCGAGTTCATGGCGCGGGCGGGCGAACAAGGCCTGGCCGCTGTAGTGTTCGCTGAGCTCTTCGCGGCTGACCCATTGCTCGCCGCCGTCGGCTTCGCTGGGCAGCAGCAGGGCTTTGCCGTCCTCGCCAAAACGGCGCAGCACGGCGGTGCGGCCGTCGTTGAGCAGCAACAGGATCGGCAGGTTCAGCGGCGAAATGTCTTTCAAGTCACGGCGCAACAACCGCGCCTGCAAACCGGCCCGCGCTGCTGCGCGGGGCAGCAGATCGAGGCTCAGGCGTTGCTTGTTCAGGGGCAGCCCGGCACTCAGGCTGGCACGACTGACCGTGGCGCCGTGCAGCTTGCAGAGGATCAGCAGGCCGTCGAGTAACGGGTCGTCGAAGCTCAGGCGCGGATCGACCCCGGTAACGCCGGGTTCCATGCTGGTCATAGTGATTGCCTCTGTTGAACGGGCTCGGTTATCGGATCGTTCCCACGCTCCCGCGTGGGAATGCAGCCCGCGACGCTGCGCGTCACTGGACGCTGCGCGTCCCTTGAGGCATTCCCACGCAGAGCGTGGGAACGATCAAGTGTCCACGGCGCCCATGTGGGTTACTTCAGCTCAGGCAGGCGCGCCTGGTTTTTCACTTCGGTGGTGGCAATCGCATCAGCCGGCAACACCACGCGTTGTTTGCTCAGCAGTTGGCCCATGTTCGCCAGCACGCGGTACATCGAGTATTCCTCGGTGTAGCGGATTTCGGTGTAGCGACGGTTGGCGTTGTACAGCTCGTTTTCGCTGTCGAGCAGGTCGAGCAGGGTGCGCTGGCCGAGGCCGAACTGGTCCTGATAAGCGGCGCGCACGCGTTTGGTGGTTTCGGCGTATTCGCGGGCGGTCGGCGTTTGCTTCTTGGCGTTTTCCATGGCGTTCCAGGCCAGGCGAATATTCTCGTTGAGCTGGCGCAAGGCGTTGTTGCGGATGTCCATCGCCTGGTTGATGTCGTGGGCATTCGCCGCCAGACGAGCCTTGTCGCTGCCGCCACGGAACAGGTTGTAGTTCATCACCACGCCGACACGCCATTCGTTGTCGTGGCCTTCGTCGCCCTGCACGTTGTTGTTGGCGCCGACCGCCGCTTCCGCGTCAAAGCGTGGGTAGAACGGCGACTTGGCCACTTCGTACTGGCTCTCGGCGGACTGCACGTCAGCCTGGGCCGATTTCAGGTACGGGTTGTTGTCGACCATGCTCTGCTGCGCTTCACGCAGGTCCGGCGGCAGTTCGCCACGGGTCGAGGCCGGGGTTTCCAGCTCGTCGGGCATGCGTCCGACCACGCTGTAGAAATTCGATTCGGCGTCTGCCAGATCAACTTCGGCGGTGTCGAGGTTGTTCTGCGCCAGTGCACGACGGGCGACCGATTGGTCGGAGTCGGCGGTGCTGCCGATGCCGCGCTCGGTGCGCAGGCCGATCTGATCGTTGACGCGCAAGTGCGCCTGCAGGTTGTTCTTGGCCAGCGTCACCAGTTCACGACGCTTGAGCACTTCAAGGTAGACCTCAATGGTGCGCAGGGCCAGATCCTGCGCGGTGCCTTGCGCGTAGTAGGCGCGCGAGTTGGACACGCCCTTGGTGCGCTCGACCTCGTTGGCGGTGTTGAAGCCGTCGAAGATCATCTGCCGCAGGCGCAGCTCGGACTGGGTGTAGTTGAGAATCTCGGTGTTGTGATTACCGAAAGCGCGAGTGTTGGTGTTGTCGCTGTAGCCGCGACCGTAGGCAGCGTTCAAATCGACCGAGGGATAGAACCCGCCCTTGGCCACTTTCACTTGTTCGTCCGCTGACAGGCGCGCGTCCACCCGCGACGCCAGTTCCGGGTGAGTGGCGATGGTGCTTTGGATCGCCTCGGTGAGGTTCATCGCCTGGGCTTGGGAAGTGCAAGCCATGGCCAGCAAAACCGCGCTGCAGAGGGGGGTCAAAACGCGCATGGGTGCATCTCCCTGGATCTCAATGTTGTGTTACCGTCGCCAAATATTTGACGTAATTTTAGGGTGTAAGCGTTTCACTCTTGTAACAACAGAGCTAAGAACATCCTAGAGCGTAGCCAAGAAAAAATTTTCATAAGCCTTATTCCAAAAAAAACTTATGCGGTTTTTCAAAAGCAGCACATTGTTCAGCTCGAAAGCCTTTGTTTTATGCGCTTTAGGGAGCTCCACAAGGCTTGAGGAAAGTTCCATTCACTTTGCGAGACACTGCGAAGTACTGCTGAAGGGGAGGGACGCGTCACGGCAAATGAGCGACAGATTTTTGTCACTCTGGTGATTCACCGCCGTTACGTAGCGCTAGTGGGTCGATGAATCGAACAGGGTTGGCAAGTGCTTGATAGCGCTGGTAATTCTCTTGATCCGACCTGCGAAACGAACTGCCGAGGGTGCGAGCGTCGCCCCCGGCAACCCGATTGAGCCATGGGCTGCTTCGCGAACCTGTGCCGACGGTGGTCGGCAGCGGAGGATTTCACATGGCAGCGCTCATCGGTACGGTCACAAAAGTCATTGGTCAGGTGTTCGCCCAGGCGGGCGACGGCATCAAGCGTCCGCTGTTCGAGGGCGATCGCCTGTACGCCGGCGATCAACTGATCACCGGCGCGGAAGGTGCGGTGGCGGTGAAACTGCAAAACGGCGAGCAATTGACCCTCGGCCGGGGCAGCAGCATCACCATGACCGGGCAGTTGCTGGCCGACCAGGCGGTGCCGGTGAACGTCGCTGAAGCGCAGACCCCGAGCCAGGCGCAACTGACCGATGTCGAGCAAATCCAGAAAGCAATCGCCGCCGGTGAAGACCCCAGCAAAACTGCCGAAGCCACCGCTGCCGGCCCCAACGCGCCCACCGGCAATACCGGTGAACTGGGCGGCGGGCACAGCTTCGTGCTGCTGACCGAAGTCGGCGGCCGAGTCGATCCGAGCATCGGCTTCCCCACCGCCGGCTTCAACGGCATTCCCGAATTTCCCGAGTATCGCCGCGATGCGGACAACGACAATGGCGACGACACGCCGGCGCCGGTCGTGGTGCCACCGACGCCGGTGAACAACCCGGTCATCCTCAACGGTCTCGATGCGGCGGGCGGCGAGCTGAACCTCAATGAAGCCAATCTGCCTGACGGTACAGCGGCCAATCCGGGCGCGCTGACGCAAAGTGGCAGCTTCACCGTCTCGGCAGCGGATGGCTTGAACAGCCTGAGCATCGGCGGCATCAACGTGATCGTTGGCGGCGTGCCGATCGGCTTTCCCCAGTCGATCACCACGCAACTGGGCAACACCCTGACCATCACCGGTTACAACGCGGCCACTGGCACGGTCAGCTACAGCTACACCCTCACCGGCAACGAGACCCACGCGGCCGGCGACGGCGTGAACAACCTCAGCGAACAGTTCACCGTGATCGCCACCGACAGCAATGGCGACAGCGCCACTGGCACGCTGGACGTGAATATCACCGACGACGTGCCCAAAGCGTTTGATGACGCCAATGGCATTGCCTCGGAAACCGTGCTGACCCTGACCGGCAATGTCCTCACCAATGACATCCAAGGCGCTGACCGCGTACCCACCGGTCCAGTCACGCCCGGTACATTCACTGGTACTTACGGCACCTTGGTTCTGAACGCCGACGGCACCTACACCTACACGCTGAACACTAGCGATGCCGATTTCAAAGCCTTGACCGGCGGCGGCAACGGTACCGAAACCTTCGCTTACACGATCACTGATGCCGACGGCGATACCAGCACTGCCAATCTCGTTTTGCAGATCCACAACAACGACGATCCAGTCACCATCGACGGACTGAACGTCGCCGGTGGCGAGTTGACTATCTACGAAAAAAACCTCAGCGACGGCAGCGCCCCTGACGCTGGCGCACTGACGCAAAACGGCACGTTCACCATCACCGCACTGGACGGCGTGACCACGCTGACAGTCGGCGGCATCGCCGTGGTCACCAATGGCGTTGCCGCAGGCTTCCCGCAATCGATCACCACGCCACTGGGCAGCACGCTGACCATTACTGGTTTCAACGCTGCAACCGGCGTGGTCAGCTACAGCTACACCTTGGCTGATAACGAAGCGCATCCGAACGCCAATGGCGCGAACAGTCTGCCTGAGCAGTTCGCGGTTACCGTCGTCGACGACAACGGCACAACGGCCACCGGCACCCTCGACGTCAACATCGTCGACGACCTGCCGAACGCCAACGATGACAGCAACGGCACGGCGTCAGAAACCCAACTGACCCTGACCGGCAACGTCCTCACCAATGACATACAAGGCGCCGACCGCGTAGCAACAGGCCCGGTTACGCCCGGCACTTTCACCGGCACGTTCGGTACCTTGGTTCTGAACGCCGACGGCACCTACACCTACACGCTAAATACCAGCGATGCCGATTTCAAAGCCTTGACCGGCGGCGGTAACGGCACCGAAACTTTTGCCTACACGATCACCGATGCCGACGGCGATACCAGCACCGCCAATCTCGTTCTGCAAATTCACAACAACGACGATCCAGTCACCATCGACGGACTGAACGTCGCCGGTGGCGAGTTGACGATCTACGAAAAAAACCTCAGCGACGGCAGCGCCCCTGACGCTGGCGCACTGACGCAAAACGGCACGTTCACCATCACCGCGCTGGACGGCGTGACCACGCTGACAGTCGGCGGCATCGCCGTGGTCACCAATGGCGTTGCCGCGGGCTTCCCGCAATCGATCACCACGCCACTGGGCAGCACGCTGACCATTACTGGTTTCAACGCTGCAACCGGTGTGGTCAGTTACAGCTACACCTTGGCTGATAACGAAGCGCATCCGAACGCCAACGGCGCGAATAATTTGTCTGAGCAGTTCGCGGTCACGGTAGTCGATGACAACGGCACAACCGCCACCGGCACGCTGGATGTGAGCATCGTCGACGACCTGCCGAAAGCCAACGATGACAGCAACGGCACCGCCTCGGAAAATCAACTGACCCTCACCGGCAATGTCCTCGCCAATGACATACAAGGCGCCGACCGCGTAGCAACAGGCCCGGTTACGCCCGGCACTTTCACCGGCACGTTCGGTACCTTGGTTCTGAACGCCGACGGCACCTACACCTACACGCTGAACACTAGCGATGCCGATTTCAAAGCCTTGACCGGCGGCGGCAACGGTACCGAAACCTTCGCTTACACGATCACTGATGCCGACGGCGATACCAGCACTGCCAATCTCGTTTTGCAGATCCACAACAACGACGATCCAGTCACCATCGACGGACTGAACGTCGCCGGTGGCGAGTTGACTATCTACGAAAAAAACCTCAGCGACGGCAGCGCCCCTGACGCTGGCGCACTGACGCAAAACGGCACGTTCACCATCACCGCACTGGACGGCGTGACCACGCTGACAGTCGGCGGCATCGCCGTGGTCCCCAATGGCGTTGCCGCAGGCTTCCCGCAATCGATCACCACGCCACTGGGCAGCACGCTGACGATTACTGGTTTCAACGCTGCCACCGGCGTGGTCAGCTACAGCTACACCTTGGCCGATAACGAAACGCATCCGAACGCCAACGCCGCGAACAGTCTGCCTGAGCAGTTCGCGGTTACCGCCGTCGACGACAACGGCACAACGGCCACCGGCACCCTCGACGTCAACATCGTCGATGACCTGCCGAACGCCAACGATGACAGCAACGGCACGGCGTCAGAAACCCAACTGACCCTGACCGGCAACGTCCTCACCAATGACATACAAGGCGCCGACCGCGTACCCACCGGACCGGTTACGCCCGGCACTTTCACCGGCACGTTCGGTACCTTGGTTCTGAACGCTGACGGCACCTACACCTACACGCTCAACACCAGTGACGCCGACTTCAAAGCCTTGACCGGCGGCGGTAACGGCACCGAGACCTTCGCCTACACGATCACCGATGCCGACGGCGATACCAGCACTGCCAATCTGGTTCTGCAGATTCACAACAACGATGATCCGGTGCTGCTCAATGGCCTTGACGTCAACGGTGGCGAACTGACGGTCTACGAAAAAAACCTCAGCGACGGCACCAGCCCCAACACCCCGGCGCTGACCCAGAACGGCACTTTCACCGTCAGTGCTCTCGATGGTCTGCAGACCCTCTCGGTCGGCGGCATCGCCGTCATCACCAATGGCGTGGCCGCAGGCTTCCCGCAATCAATCGTCACCCCGATGGGCAGCACCCTGACCATCAGCGGTTATGATCCGGCGACCGGCGTGGTCAGCTACAGCTACACCCTGGCCGACAACGAAGCCCATCCAACCGCCAACGGCGCCAACAGCCTCACCGAGAACTTCGACGTCGTCGCGACCGACACCGATGGCAGCACCGCCAGCGGTCAGATCAACGTCAACATCGTTGATGATTTGCCGACTGCGCATGCAGATGCGGCTTCGGTGGCGGAGGGCGGCACTGTCAGCGGCAATGTACTCAACAACGATGTCGGCGGCGCTGATGGCCCGGCGGTTACTGGCGCGGTGGTTGGCGTGCGCGCCGGTGCCGACACTTCGACCTCGGCCATCGGCGGGCTCAATTCGCAGATCAACGGCACCTACGGCTACCTCACGCTTGATGCCAACGGCAACGCCGTTTATCACAGCAATCCCAACGCGGTGAACGGCCCGGGCGCGGTGGATGTGTTCACTTACACGGTGCGCGATTTCGACGGTGATGAAAGCACCACGACCATCACCATCGACGTCTATAACAGCTGCCTGAAAGCGGTCAGCGATAGTGACGTGACCGTGTATGAAAAAGCCCTCGACCTGAACCAGGATGGCCAGGATCTGGCGGCGGGCAGCGTGGTCGGCAGCGATCCGGGCAGCACCGGCGAAACCGCATCCGGCACCCTGGTCGGCTCGGTTACCGGCGCGGTCGGCGCGATCAGTTATGCGCTGGTCGGCAGCGCCACCGGCAATTACGGGCAGATCGTGCTCAACGCCAATGGCACTTACACCTACACCCTGACCTCGCCGGCGACCACCACGCCGCACGCCGACGACGGCGCCAACAGCCTGAGCGAAACCTTCACCTATCAGGCCACCGATTCGCTGGGCAATGTCGTCACCAGCAGTATTGTCGTGAGCATCGTCGATGACGTGCCGAAAGCGCTGAACGACAGCAATGCCGACAACGCGACCGAAGCGCAATTGACCCTGACTGGCAATGTCCTCGACAACGACGTGCAAGGCGCCGATCGCGTCGCCAGCGGCCCGGTGACCGCCGGTACTTTCACTGGCACTTACGGCACGCTGGTACTTAACGCCAACGGCACTTACACCTACACGCTGGACGTTAACGACGCCGACTTCAACAACCTTCACGGCGGCGGCAACGGCACTGAAACCTTCGCCTACACGATCACCGACTCCGACGGCGACACCAGCACCGCCCACCTTGTGCTGAACATTCACAACAACGACGACCCGGTGTGTCTCGACGGCCTCAACGTGAAGGGCGGCGAACTCACCGTCTACGAGAGGAACCTCAGCGACGGCAGCAGCCCCAACACCTCGGCGCTGACCCAGAGCGGCAGCTTCACCGTCACCGCGCTTGATGGCCTGCAAACATTGACGGTCGGCGGCATTGCCGTGGTCAGCAATGGCGTCGCCGCCGGTTTGCCACAGTCGGTGGTCTCGCCGCTGGGCAGTACGTTCACCATCACCGGTTACGACCCGGCCACCGGCGTGGTCAGCTACAGCTACACCCTGGTCGACAACGAAGCCCATCCAGACGCCAACGGTGCCAACAGCCTCAGCGAGAATTTCGCGGTGGTCGCCACAGACACCGACGGCAGCACGGCCAGCGGTCAGATCAACGTCAACATCGTTGATGACCTGCCGACAGCGCACGCAGATGCCACTTCGGTGGAGGAGGGCGGAACCGTCAGTGGAAACGTGCTCGAAAACGATATAGGCGGGGCTGACGGCCCGGCAGTTTCCGGTGCCGTGATCGGCGTGCGTGCCGGCGCCGATACGTCTACTTCTGCCATTGGCGGTTTGAACTCACAAATCAACGGCAGCTACGGCTACCTCACCCTCGATGCCAACGGCAACGCCGTTTATCACAGCAATCCCAACGCGGTGAACGCCCCGGGCGCGGTTGACGTATTCACCTACACCGTGCGCGATTCCGATGGCGACGACAGCACCACCACCCTCACCATTGATGTGCACAACAGCTGCCTGGTCGCCGTCGGCGACACCGACGTCACGGTTTACGAAAAAGCCCTCGACCTGAGCAAGGATGGCGCCGATCTGGCTCCCGGCACGGTCACCGGCAGCGAACCGGGCAACACCGGCGAAACCGCCAGCGGCACGCTGGTGGGTTCCCTCAGTGGCGGCAGCGGCGCGATCACTTATACGTTGGTCGGCAACGCCACCGGCAGCTACGGACAACTGCAGCTCAACGCCGACGGCACCTACACCTACACGCTGACCTCCGCGCCGAAAACCGCGCCGAACGCCAACGACGGGGCCAATACCCTCAGCGAAACGTTCACCTACCAAGCCACCGATGCACTGGGCAACAGCACCACCAGCACCCTTGTGATCAACATCGTTGACGATGTACCGAAAGCCGTTGCTTCGGATCGCTCGGTGACGGCGGTGGAGATCGATTCCAACATCCTCATCGTCCTCGACATTTCCGGCAGCATGGCCGATGCCTCTGGCGTGCAGGGCCTGTCGCGGCTGGCGCTGGCCAAGCAGGCGATTGGTGCCTTGCTCGACAAGTACGATGATCTGGGCGATGTGAAAGTGCAGTTGGTGACGTTCAGCAGCAATGCTGCCGACCGCACCACCGTGTGGGTGGATGTGGCCACCGCCAAGACGCTGCTCGCGGGTCTGAATGCCGGCGGCGGCACCAACTACGACGCCGCCGTGGCGGTGATGCAGACCGCGTTCAACACCTCCGGCAAACTCACCGGGGCGCAGAACGTCGGCTACTTCTTCTCCGACGGCAAGCCCAACGAGGGTGACATCGGCACGGCTGACGAAGCCGCGCTGAAAAACTTCCTCGACGCCAACAACATCAAAAACTACGCCATTGGACTGGGCAGTGGCGTGAGCAACGCCAACCTCGATCCGCTGGCCTACGACGGCATCAATCACACCGACACCAATGCGGTGGTGGTCACCGATCTCAATCAGCTCAACTCGGTATTGTCCGGCACCGTGCAGGGCGCGCCGGTCACCGGTTCGCTGCTGGGCGAGGGCGGTTCGTTCGGTGCCGATGGCGGTTTCATCAAGTCCATCGTCGTCGACGGCACCACCTACACCTACGATCCGAAGGCCCTCAGCGGCCAGGGTTCGTTGACCGCGAGCGGCGGCGCCAACCACGGCACCTTCAACACGGCGAACAACACGGTCAGCATCGCCACCAACAATAGCGGCACCTTGGTGGTCAACCTCGACACCGGCGAATACAGCTACACCTCGCAGAAAACCACGGCGGTGGTGATCACCGAAAACATCGGTTTCACCGTCAGTGACAACGACGGCGATCTGGCCAGCTCCACGCTGACGGTGAAAGTGATCCCCAACGCGCCGCCGGTGGCGATCGACGATCACGTCATCACCAATGTGCTGTCCGGCAACATCGTGGTGCCGGGCGAGCTGCTGCTGGCCAATGACACCGATCCGAACGGCGATGCACTCAACGCCACGCCAACCAGCTTCAATACGGGTTGGGTATCGAAAGCAGCGGACTTCACCGGCACCGGTCTGATCGGTTTCACCGGGCAACCCAATAATGCGGCCAACCAGAACCTGTCCAACGTGCGCAGCGCCTTCAGCGCCAATGCCGCGACGATGACCGCCGTGCTGGTAGTCAGCGGTTATCTCGGCATGGTGAGCAACAGCAATGCCAATGATGAAGATCGCATCACCGTCAATCTGCGTCAGGGCGAAACCCTCAATCTGGATCACAATCTGGGTGCCGGCAAGATCAGCATGGAGTACTCGCTCAACGGTGGCGCCTACGCCGCGCTGGCGGACGGGCAAACGCTCACCGCCTCGGCGGACGGCATCTACCAGATCCACATCACCAATATTGGTAACGGCGGCGGCAACCCCAACGCCGCAGAGAACTACCAACTGACAATGACCCTTGACTACGCCGGGGCCCACGACATCACGCCGGACTACCATGGCACCTACACCGCCAACGACAACCACGGCGGCAGCGATACGGCCAGTCTCAGCATCAGCTATCAGGACGGCCACACCCTGACCGGCACCGCCAGCGACGATGTGCTGGTGGCGGGCAGCGGCAATAACGTGGTCAATGCCGGCGACGGCAATGACGTGCTCAGCGCTGGCTCCGGCAATAACGAAATGCACGGCGGCGCCGGCAACGATTTGCTTTACAGCGGCGCCGGCAATGATCTGCTCGACGGCGGCACCGGCAGCGACACGGCCAGCTACGCCCATGCCACAGCCGCGGTCACCGTCAACCTCGACCTGCTCGGTGCGCAAAACACCCTCGGCGCCGGCACCGACACCCTGACCGGCATCGAAAACCTGCTCGGCTCGAACTTCAACGACAGCCTCACCGGCGACGCCAACAACAACGTGATCAACGGGGGGCTCGGCAACGACTTCCTCAACGGTGGCGCCGGCGATGACTTGCTGATCGGTGGCATGGGCAACAACACTCTGACCGGCGGAGCAGGGGCGGACACCTTCCAGTGGCTCAAGGGCAACAGCGGCCACGACCTGATCACCGATTTCACCCCCGGCACCGACAAGCTCGACCTGTCGCAACTGCTGCAAGGCGAAAACGCCAGCACCGCGTCGCTGGATGACTATTTGCACTTCACTGTCAGTGGCAGCGGCGCCTCGGTGATGACCAGCATCGACGTCAGCGCCATGGCCGGCGCCACGCCGAACCAGACCATCGATCTCGCTGGCGTCAACCTTGCCAGCCACTACGGCGTGACCCCGGGCGCAGGCGGCATGATTGCCAGCGGCCACGACACGGCGACGATCATCAGCGGCATGCTCAATGATCATTCGTTGAAAGTCGATACCGTCTGATCTGAGGTCTGAAACAGCAAACCCGCCGCCCCGGTTGGAGGGACGGCGGGTTTTTTCTGTGTGTAGGCATGTATTGCCTGTCAGTCAGCCTTCGCGGGCAAGCCCGCTCCCACGGAGATGAGCGGCGGCCACAAATCTTTTGTCACACCACAGAACCTGTGGGAGCGGGCTTGCCCGCGAAGAGGCCGGAATTGACACCGCAGGACTCAGCTGACTGTCATCCCGATTGCGGCAACTCCAGATTATCCAGCACCCGATTCACCGCCAGTTCGCCAAGCATGAGCAACTGCGATTTATCAGGATTTACGCAATGTCTTCTGCCGCAAAATATAAACCGTTACCAACACCGCACTGGTCAGCATGAACCCTCGCGCCCACATCAACGGCACCAGATAACACGAGAACAGAATGCTCACCCACATCAGCCCGATCGCGTAGACCTTGCCTTTGAGCGGAATGCCGTTGCCTTCGAGGTAGTCGCGAATCCATGGCCCCAGTCGTGGATGCTCGACCAGCCAGCGATAGAAGCGCGGAGAGCTGCGCGCAAAGCAAGCTGCAGCAAGCAGAAGGAAAGGAGTGGTGGGCAGGACCGGCAGGAAGATGCCGATCACCCCCAATGCCACGCTGAGCCAGCCGATGGCCAGCAGGACGTAGCGCAACATCAGGGGGCGGTTGCCTATGGGATTGTCCATAGGCCGGATCTTAGTGGTGGCGTGGCTTGAGGATCGCCGGTTTTTCGTCGGGCGCCTGGCACAGCAGGTACAGCGCGGTCAGGGCTTCCGGGATCTGTACGATCATGTCGTCCATCAGATTGGCGTCCTTGGCGATATCCTCGAACTCAGGCTGCTCGTCGAACAGACCGGAACCGACCATGATCGGCAGGAGCATTTCGCTGACTTCTTCTTCGGCGGTTTCGAACCAGGCGGCTTCGCGCAGGAACACACCTTCCATGAAACCGATGCACCAACCGCGCAGTTCGGAATCGTCCGGCTCTTCGCCCAGATCCAGTTCGCAAGGCAGTTCGAATTCTTCATCCGAGGCCAGTTGACGAGCGATATGCGCTTTGAGGCCGATCAGTGTGGCTTCGATTTCGGCACGCTGGGCTTCGTCGGCGTAATGCGGCTCTTCGGCGAACAGCGCGTCGATCCACTCGCGCTCCGGGACGTCTTCGGAGCAGATCGACAGCGCGGTCAGGTAACCGTGGGCGGCGACGTAATCCAGCGCCTCGTCGTGCAGCTCGTCGGCGTCGAGGAAGACTTGCAGGCGGGTCAGTTGCTCAGCGAAGGACATTACGGGGCTACCTTGGGGAATAAACAATGCGGGAATTCTAGGCCTTCTTGCGCGCTCTAGCCAGCCGCTTGGCAGATTTGCCCAATTACCGGACTTACTGGAAAGGGTGAATAACCCTGTGGGAGCGGGCTTGCTCGCGAAGACGGTGTGTCAGGCACTTTTGCATCGACTGACCCGCCGCTTGCGCGAGCAAGCCCGCTCTCACCGGGTTTTGTGCGTGGCAGGTTTATCAGTGTCTTCTCAGCGGCACCCTCTGCGGCAAAGGCCTCGGGTATACTGCCGCGTTTTGCGATCCCTGCTGGCGCTGCGCTGGTCATGCAACGTGTTCTTACGTTTTGTTTAAGCAGCCGAGGCTGCTCTGAACCAGCCTGAGCAGGGATGTATCGGTAGATTTTTGGAGTTTTTATGCTCGAACAGGCTCAACGCGTCCTCAAGGACATCTTCGGCTACGACAGTTTCCGTGGCCGTCAGGGTGCGATCATTGAGCGCGTGGCCAGCGGCGGTGATGCGCTGGTGCTGATGCCTACCGGTGGCGGCAAGTCCTTGTGCTTTCAGGTGCCGGCGCTGCTGCGCGACGGTCTGGCGGTGGTGGTTTCGCCGTTGATCGCTCTGATGGACGATCAGGTCGCCACCCTTGAAGAACTGGGCGTGGCCGCTGCCGCGTTGAACTCCACGCTGAGCGCTGAGCAGCAGCGTGATCTCGCTGTGCGGATCAAGCGCGGCGAAGTGAAAATGCTCTATCTGGCCCCCGAGCGTCTGGTCCAGCCGCGCATGCTGGCGTTCCTGCAAAGCCTGGAAATCGCTTTGTTCGCCATCGACGAAGCGCATTGCGTGTCGCAATGGGGCCACGACTTCCGCCGCGAATACCTGCAACTGGGCCAATTGGCGGAACTGTTCCCCAACGTTCCGCGCATTGCCCTGACTGCGACCGCCGACAAGCGCACCCGCGAAGAAATCGTCGATCGCCTGCACCTGCAGAATGCCGAGCGCTTCCTGTCGAGCTTCGACCGCCCGAATATTTTCTACCGCATCGTCCCGAAAGAGCAGCCGCGCAAGCAATTGCTGGCGTTCCTCGCCGAGCGGCGCAGCGACGCCGGCATTGTTTATTGCCTGTCGCGCAAGAAGGTCGAAGAAGTTGCGGCATTCCTCAGCGAGCAGGGCTTCCCTGCGCTGCCGTATCACGCCGGTCTGCCGAATGATCTGCGCGCCTACCATCAGAAGCGCTTCCTTAACGAGGAAGGCCTGATCATGGTCGCCACGGTGGCGTTCGGCATGGGCATCGACAAGCCCAACGTGCGCTTTGTCGCGCACCTCGATCTGCCGAAATCCCTCGAGGCGTATTACCAGGAAACCGGACGCGGCGGCCGTGACGGTCTGCCGGCGGACGCGTGGATGGCCTACGGTCTGCAAGACGTGGTGATGCTCAAACAGATGCTGCAGAACTCCGAAGGCGACGAACGGCACAAGCGTCTGGAGCAGCACAAACTCGACGCCATGCTCTCGCTGTGCGAAGAAACCCGCTGCCGCCGGCAGGCATTGCTGGCCTATTTCGACGAAGACATGCCCGAGCCGTGCGGGCATTGCGACAACTGTGTCGACGGCGTGCAGACTTGGGATGCCACCGAGCCGGCGCGCCAGGCCTTGTCGGCGATTTTCCGCACCGGCCAGCGTTACGGTGTCGGCCATCTGGTCGATGTGCTACTGGGCAAGGACAACGAAAAGGTACGCAGCTTTGGCCACCAGCACCTGTCGGTGTTTGGCGTGGGCAAGGCGTTGAGCGAGAGCGAGTGGCGCTCGCTGTTCCGCCAGTTGGTGGCGCGTGGGTTGGCCGATGTCGATCACGAGGGTTATGGCGGTCTGCGCTTGAATGACAGTTGCCGGCCGCTGCTCAAAGGCGAAGTGAAACTGGAACTGCGCCGCGACCTGAAACCACAAGTCACCGCCAAAACCGGCAGCAAGAGCCAGGCCAGCCAACTGGTGCGCGGCGAGGAACGCGAACAGTGGGAAGCCTTGCGCGCGTTGCGGCGCAAGCTCGCCGAAGAACACGGCGTGCCGCCATACGTCATCTTCCCCGACTCGACCCTGTTGGAAATGCTCCGCAGCCAGCCAACCTCGCTGGCGGAAATGGCCACGGTCAGCGGCGTCGGCGCGCGCAAGCTGGAACGCTACGGCGAAGCTTTCCTCGAAGTGCTCGGCGGCGAGGCCGAAGCGCCGAAAGTGGTGGCCGACGTCCGTCACGAACTGATCACCCTCGCGCGCGCGGGCATGACGCCGCTGCAGATCGCCGGGCAACTGCAGTGTTCGGAAAAGAACGTCTACGCGATGCTCGCTGAAGCCATCGGCAAGCAGCAATTGTCGCTTGAGCAGGCGTTGGACTTGCCTGAGGAACTGATGGGCGAAGTACAGGACGCGTTTCTCGATGGCGAGGGTGAGTTGCCGTCCGTCGCCGAAGTGGCCGAGTTGTTCGCCGGGCGCGTGCCGGAAGGCGTGCTTTATTGTGTGCGGGCGGCGTTGCAGTCTGAATTCGAGATGTGAAGCGACGTTTGCGCCAAGCCCCGTTCAGTTGTAACGATTCAGTACAGAGCCACCCTTGCCTATAACTGCCGCCCATGCTTAGCTGACTAATAATTAGATTTTCCGTATTTTCAGTCTAACCGTGAGTGTTTTATGCCGTTAACCGATCAACATCGCTTTGGTATGCAACTGGCCCAGATGTCCCGTGGCTGGCGTGCCGAACTGGATCGTCGTCTCGCCGGGCTGGGCCTGTCGCAGGCGCGCTGGCTGGTACTGTTGCATCTGGCGCGCTTTGAAGAGGCGCCGACCCAACGCGAACTGGCGCAAAGTGTCGGCGTCGAAGGCCCGACTCTGGCGCGCTTGCTCGATAGTCTGGAAAACCAGGGACTGGTGCAACGCCAGTCAGTGATGGAAGACCGTCGGGCGAAAAAAATCGTGCTCTGCGCACCCGCTCTACCTCTGATCGAACAAATCGAAACGATTGCCACGCAACTGCGCCACGAATTATTCGAAGGCGTCGACGAGGCGGATTTGAAGGTGTGCATGCGCGTGCACGGGCACATTCTGGCCAATCTGGAAAAATCCTGAGGCACATCCCAACGCCGATTTTTTGAGAGATCGCTCTGAGCCGACTATAAGAACTACTGGGCAATATCGTGTTCGTACCGGATGTGCGAACGCATAGAAACCGGTTTTGCTTATTTAAGGGATGCTCATGCTCGCAAGTCGGCAAGTGCTGTGCGGGGGCGCCAAATGGCTGCTCGCTGCCGGTCTATTCAGCTATTCGACCTGGTCGATGGTGTTGGGGTTGGGCGAAATCACTGTTCATTCGGCCCTGAATCAACCGTTCAAGGCCGACATCGCGCTGGTCGATGTCGGCACGTTGACGCAAAACGATCTCTCGGCCAGCCTGGCCTCGGCAGATGAATTCGGCCGGGCCGGCGTCGAGCGGGTGTTCTTTCTCAACGACCTCAAGTTCACCCCGATCCTGCATGGCAATCGCCAGATGATCCGGGTGACCTCGAACAAGCCGGTCAACGAACCCTTCCTCAACTTCCTCGTGCAGCTCGATCAGCCCAACGGCCGCCTGCTGCGCGAGTACACGGTGCTGATCGACCCGCCGGGTTCGCCGGGCATCGTGCCCGCCACCGACGAGCCGGATCCGCGCCCGCAATCCTCCGAATTCCCAACCGTCGAACCGGTTACCGCACCGCCCCAGGCTGCCCAAGGCAAACGCACTGCCGCGCCCGTACCGCCAACGCCAGCGGCACCTGCCAACGATGCGCAGGCCGAGCAACTGGCTGCCAGCGTGTTGCTGACCCAGCAGCTGCAAAAGACCCTCGACGAACAGAACCTCAGACTGCAAGAGCAGCAATTGCAAATAGCCGACGGCAAGAAGCAGATCGAAGATTTGCAAACCCGTCTGGCCGAAGTGCAGAGAGCTCCGCCACCGGCCGCGGTCGCAGCTGTTCCGGCGGCCGTTTCGGCCCCCGTCGAGGCGACAGACGACGGTTTGAACTGGCCACTGCTCGGCGGGCTGATCGTGCTGCTGGGTGCGCTGGCGGCATTGTTTCTACGCCGCCGTCAGCAACGTTCGACAGCCGATGGCACGCCGCTGCCGCTATTGCCGGTGAGCGCCGAAGATGACGTCGATGAGCCAGAACTTCAACAATCTGTCGGTTCGCACGCGGCCACTGATCATCGCGACGAACCCGGTGCCGGCGATGTGCTGGAAGCCGTGGGCATTTATCTGGCCTATGGCCGGCTCAACGAAGCGGCCGGGCTGCTGCGCGATGCCTTGTACAAGGAGCCTGAGCGCACCGATCTTGGTTTGCAGTTGCTGGAAGTTCTTGGGCGCCAAGGTGACAGCGCCGCCTATGAACAGCAGGAGGAACACCTGCGGGCACTCGGCGTTGATGACCGCACACTGGTTGAGGCGCGTGCTCGCCATCCAAAACTGGCAGGCGCCGCACCGGCGGCATTCGCAGCATCGCCGATCGCAGCCGAATTGCCGTTGGCCACAGCGGCGACCGTTTCGGTGCCCCTCGCATCGACGCTCGGCGCCCCCGAGGATGATTTCGAATTGAATCTGAGTGAGCTGTCGATGGATTCAAACTGGGATCTCAACGACAGCCGCACCGATTCCGCCGCACCACCGATTGATGATCCGGAGTTGGGCACAAGCCTGTCCGTGCTGCCGGTCGACTTCGAACTTCCACAAGCTGGATCTGGGGAAGAAGCCGAACTTGAATGGATCCCCGAACCCGACGCCCAGCCGCTCGACGATGACTTCCTCAATGCGTTCGGCGATCCCGAGCCGTCGCCGGCACTGAAGCCTCTGGATCTGCAATTACCCGAGTCCAGCGAGACCGAGGCTGCTGGCAAGCTCGAACAGGCCCAAACCTGCATCGACGACGGCGACATCGACAGTGCGATCGCGCTGCTCAACGAATTGCTCAAGGAAGGGGATGAGCCGTTGCGGCAAACAGCGAGGACGTTGTTGGCGGGGATTCGTTGACTGCCGACGGATTACAGGTTTCTCCAGGACCGCTTTCGCGAGCAGGCTCGCTCCCACCATGAAATGAGCTGTCCTTGTGGCAGCGAGCCTGTTCGCCAGGACGTCAGAACGTCTGCCCCAGATTCAGATAAACCGCCTGCTCATCGGCATCATTCAATCCATAAGTGAAATTCAACGGTCCCAGCGGCGTGTCGAAGCCGATAAACACGCTCGCGGCGTTGATGTAGCCGCTGTCAAATGCGTTGTCGTTATTCCACGCCCGACCGCGTTCCAGCGAGGCGCCGGCGTACAGCGGGAAATCCAGCGGCAGATACGAGCGCGGCGTCAGGCGGCGGTAGTACACGGCGCGCATCAAGCTGACGTTCTGCCCGGACAACGCGTCCTCACGGAACCCCGACAACTGCCGCGCGCCGCCAAGCAGGAAGCTTGAAGTCACCACATTGGCATCGTCCAGCGTGCGGCCGTAGCGCCCGCCGAGTATCAGCGTATCCGGGCCGTGGCTCATGGCCTTGTCGAAATTCAACTCCCACTGGCGATAGCGGGTGTCCGAGCTCAGTCCCGGTTCGAACTGGGTGAAGGTCAGGCTCACCTCTTTGCCCGTATGTGGAAAGTAGACGTTGTCCAGCGAATCGTACGAATACTTCACGGTGTAGAAGCCTTCGTTGAAGCTCTCGCTCGGCAAATCCTGATCGCCGATGCGCACGTCAGCCTCGCCCCAGGCCTGGCCGACGCCAAGCCGCACTTCGCCGTTGTTGCCGATCTGCCGGCCAAGGTTGAGGCCAAAACCGTAGCGCTCGACGCGATACTGGGCGATCGGATCGTTATCCAGCACCGAGTCGACGTTCTGCGCCTCGAACGACGCATACGGCGCGACGAAATAGCGCGAGCCGACATCCAGCGGCTGATAGAACTCGCTGTACAGCTCCTGCTTGTCGCCGATTTGCGCCCGGGTCAGCCATTCCGCACCGAGTCGGTTGATGCCGTTGACGCGATAGCTGGCGCCGAGATTGAAAGCACTGTCGCCGCGCATGTCGTCCGACAGGTTGAGGCCAACCCGCAAGTAATCGGTGCCGCTGCGCTTGCCGCTGGCACTGATGACCAGGGTGTGATCCTGGCCTTTGTGCACCACGCGGTAACGCACCTGATCGAAGTAATCGAGGCCGTACAACGTGCCCATGTCCGAATGCAGGCGGCCCAGATCCAGCGGCGCGCCGATCGGCTGGCGGATGTAATAGCGAATCACGGCATCGTCGACTTTCGAGTCGTTTTCGACGCGGATGGCCGTGATGATCGGCGTGCGCTGTCCCGGTTGGCGGGCGGCGTTGAGTTCGGCGTCCTGGGTTTCAGTTGGCTTCAGTTGTGCCAGCCGCGCATCGAGGATTCGGGTGGCGCGGTAACCGGCATCGATCATCTCCTGAGCCTTGCCGAAATCGGTCACGCCGAACGCGGCCAGCGCGGGTTGGATCAATACGTCATCGGCATGCAGAGCTGCCAGTTGCTCTTCGGAGTTGCGCCGGGTCATCAGGGTAATCGACTGATTGAGCACATCCACCACCGTGGTCAACTGCTTGCGGTTGCGCAGCGGCGTGCCGATGTCGACGACGATGGCGATGTCGACACCCATTTCCCGTGCGACGTCCAGCGGGATGTTGTCGGTCATGCCGCCGTCGACCAGCAGGCGGCCGTCGAGCTCGACCGGGGCGAACACAGCGGGGATCGACATGCTCGCGCGAATCACCTGGGGCAGGTGGCCTTTGCGAAACACCACTTTTTCGCCATTGGCGATGTCGGTGGTCACGGCGCGAAAGGGGATCGGCAGTTTGTCGAAGTCGCGGGTGTCGCTGGTGTGGGCCAGCAGGCTTTCCAGCAACAGCGCGAGGTTCTGACCCTGGATAACCCCCAACGGCAGGCCGAGGCTGCCGTCGTCGCGAAAGCTGAGTTTCTGCTTCACCAGAAAGTCGCGATCGTCCTGCTTGCGCCGGAACGGCACATCTTCGCGCGGCGGTGCGTCGGACAGCGCTGCTTGCCAGTCGATGCTCAGCGCGAGTTTCTCCAGTTCATCGACCTTGTAGCCCGAGGCGTACAGGCCGCCGACCACCGCGCCCATGCTGGTCCCGGCAATCGCGTCGATCGTGATGCCTTGTTCTTCCAGTGCTTTGAGCACGCCGATGTGCGCCAGCCCGCGCGCGGCACCGCCGGACAACACCAGACCGACTTTCGGTCGTGGCGCTTCACTGGCATGAAGCAGCAGGGGAAGGAAACCAAGCAGCAGGCAGAACAGCAAACGGCGCATTGTGAGTCTCTGGGCAAGCGGTAAAGCCGGCTATTATAGCGGCGCCCTCTGTCTCAGGAGTTTCAGCGATCATGACCGTCGCCAAAGCCGAAGTTGTCATCACCTATTGCACCCAATGCCAGTGGCTGCTGCGCGCGGCGTGGCTGGCCCAGGAACTGCTCAGCACCTTCGCTGACGAGCTGGGCAAAGTATCACTGGTGCCGGGCAGCGGCGGGGTGTTTCACATTACCTGTGGCGGCGTGCAGATCTGGGAACGCAAGGCCGACGGTGGCTTCCCCGAAGCCAAGGTTTTGAAGCAGCGGGTACGTGATCAGATCGATCCTGACCGCGACCTCGGTCACAACGACCGCGCTCAGTGAGAGGCGGCCTCGGCGGCGACGGTTTTTTTGTCGCTGGCGCCTGACATCCGCGCCGACACCACGATCGCCACGATGATCAGCGCGCCACCGATGAGCATGCGCAGGGTCGGGGTTTCACTGAACAGCAGCCAGGCGAGGGTGATGCCGTAAACCGGCTCCATGGCGAATACCACCGCCGCCGTGCGCGCCTTGATCACTGCCAGACTGGCGACGAACAGGCTGTGCGCCACGCCTGTGCAAAACACCCCGAGCAGGGCGATCCACAACCAGTCCAGCGCGCGCACCGCACTCAACTGCGGCGCTGCAACCGGCAACAGACACAACGCCACGACAACGTTCTGGCACAACGCCGCCTGCACCGCCGGGATGCGTCCGGAACTGGCGCGGTTGGTCAGCGACAGCAGGGAAAACAGCAGGCCGGACAACACTGCCCAAAGCAAGCCGACTGTCGCGCCGCTGCCCAGATCGAACGCCGGAGTTACCAGCACCAGACCGATGGTTACCAACACGACCAGGACGATTTCATTGGCACGGATGCGTTCGCGGAAAATCAGCCCTTCGAGTATCACCGTAAACGCCGGGAAGCTGGCAAAGCCCAACGTGGCGATGGCCACTCCGGCGATCTTCACCGATACGAAAAAACTCACCCAATGTCCGGCCAGCAACACCCCGCTCAGCGCCAGGCGTCGCCAGTCGACTGCTTGCAGTTTTTGCCAACCGCTCTGGCTGGCGAATCGAGCGAAGAAGGCCAGGGCAAGCACGGCGAAAGCGGCGCGCCCGAACACAATGACCGCCGGCGACGCGGCAGCGAGTTTGCCGAACACACCGGTCAGGCCGAACATCAAAGCGCCGATATGCAGGGCGCCGAGGGCGGTACGCGGAGTCATTGCAATCCTTTTATCTCAAACACAATCTCAACTGCATATTGAACCGGGGGATGGCCAGGAGTCTGTCGCGAGGCTAGCGATTTTTGTCGCAGGAGTCGCGCCGCAACTGGCGCGGCGAGGCGCCGAACTCACGCAGCATCGCCGCAGAAAAAGCGCTTTGCGATGAATAACCGACACGGCTGGCGATTTCACCGATCGGCAGCGACGTGTCGCGCAACAGTTGCACGGCCAGAAGCAGGCGCCGACTGCGGATATAGTCCATCGGCGTCTGCCCGCACTCAGCCATGAAGCGTGCGTGCAGTCGCGCACTCGACAACCCGGCGACCCGCGCCAGGTCGGCGACTTGCAGCGGATACGCAGCGTTTCGCTCGATGTGCGCGTCCAGCACGACATAGGGCAGACGGCGAGCAGCGACTTCGGCAGGCCGCGCGTGGTTGAGGCTGGCCAGCAGCAGCACCGCGCCTTGCTGTGCGATCACCGGGTCGCTGACCGGGCTGTTGGCCAACCAACTGATTAATTGGCTCTGCTGCGCATTCAGCGATAACCGCCCCGCCTGATCGAACAGTCGGCGACTGGCGTCGGCGTGATCGCCCAGAGCGTTCGTCAGCCACTGGTCGTCCGGGATATCCAGCACCAGACACTGGCTGCCCTCGGGACTGCCGCACGCATGGTGGGCACCGGACGGGATGACTACGAAACTGCGTTGACGGACCTGACTGCCGCGCCCCTCGACCTCGAAATCCAGCGCACCGGAGAGCCCGAACACCAATTGCGGGTGGTTGTGGCTGTGGGCGATCAGGTCGTGATTGTACTGTCGCAGGGTAAGGATCGGTCGCATGGCAGGTTGTCTCCGAAGTGGTCGCCAGTCTACACCGGTGCGCACAGGCTGCACTGTCACACGACTGACGCGCGCCTGTCATGGTCGATTAACCGGGCGCGCGCAAGCTGGCGAAAACATCGCAGAGGGTTGCCCATGACCAGCGCCGAGCTCGCCCGCCCCAGTCGCAAACAACGGGTGCGAACCCTGTGGATCTCCGATGTGCACCTTGGCACGCGGGATTGTCAGGCCGAGCATTTGTCGCAGTTTCTCAAGGGCTACCACGCCGACAAGGTCTATCTGGTCGGTGACATCATCGACGGCTGGAAACTGCGCAGCGGCATGTACTGGCCGCAAGCCCACACCAACGTCATCCGCCGATTGCTGACCATGAGCAAGCGCGGCACCGAGGTAATCTACGTCACCGGCAACCATGACGAATTCCTGCGGCGCTATTCCAATCTGATTCTGGGCAATATCCAGTTGGTCGACGAAGCGGTGCATGTCACCGCCGATGGCCGGCATTTGCTGGTGATTCACGGCGATCAGTTCGATGTGATCACTCGCTATCACCGTTGGCTGGCGTTTCTCGGCGACTCGGCCTACGAATTCACCCTGACGCTCAACCGCTGGCTCAATCACTGGCGCGCCCGTTATGGCTACGGTTACTGGTCGCTGTCGGCCTATCTGAAACACAAGGTGAAGACCGCCGTCAGTTTCATCAGCGACTTCGAAGAAGCCATTGCCCACGAATGTGTGAAGCGCGAATTGCACGGCGTGGTCTGCGGGCATATTCACCATGCCGAGATTCGCAAGGTCGGCGAGGTGGACTATCTCAATTGCGGCGATTGGGTCGAGTCGTGCACGGCGTTGATCGAGCATTGGGACGGCACGATCGAGTTGTATCGGCTGGCGGATGCGCAGGCGCGGGAGGCGGAGTTGAAAGCGGCCAACGTTGCCGAGATCGCCTGAACCACGCAGATCCAAATGTGGGAGCGGGCTTGCTCGCGAATGCGCGGTGTCAGCCAGAAAATCTCTCACTGGCACATCGCGTTCGCGAGCAAGCCCGCTCCCACTTTAAGAAGTGTGTGTGTTTTCAGGCTGGGCTGTGTTCTTGCATCGCAGCCTTGTAAATCGAGCTCTTCGGCTGCGCAAACAGCCTTTCCATCATCGGCTCGAAGAAACTCAGCGGTAACGTGTCATACGCTGGATCAAACGCCGCCGCATCGTATTTGGCGCAGAACTCGGCAGTCGCCTGAAACTGCGGATGTTCCTTGAATTGCTCGCGCAAATGCCGATCCATGCCCAAGTGATGAAAGAAGTAATAGCCCTGAAAGATGCCGTGCTTCTCCACCATCCACAGATTTTCCGCACTTACGAACGGCTTGAGAATCGCTGCAGCAATGTCCGGGTGATTGTACGAGCCCAGGGTGTCACCAATGTCATGCAGCAGCGCGCAGACGACGTATTCCTCGTCACGGTCGTCGCGAAAGGCCCGTGTCGCGGTTTGCAGCGAGTGGGTCAGGCGATCGACCGGGAAACCGCCGAAATCGCCTTCAAGCAGTTTCAGGTGCGTGACAATTCGCGACGGCAGCTGTCTGGCATAGGCACTGAAGTCAGCGGCGATGATCGCCCAGTCTTCCTCGGTGCCGTCCTTCATGTGGGTGAAACGAGCCTGGACATTCATGGGCAGATCCTCATTCAGAACGCCACGCGACCGAGAATCATGTCGCGGTACATGACGAAATCGCCGAGCAGGCTGTACAGCGGATGCTGAAAGGTCGCAGGGCGGTTCTTCTCGAAAAAGAAATGACCGATCCAGGCGAAGCTGTAACCGGCCAGAGGCAAAGCCAGCAACAGCAGCCAGGCGCCCTTGGCGATGCTCAGGGCGAGAATGAAGATGACCAGGGAAGTGCCGATGAAATGCAGACGGCGGCAGGTGCTGTTGTTGTGTTCGGCGAGGTAATACGGATAGAACTCGGCGAAGCTGTTGAACTGCTTGAAATTTTCCACGACCGCGCTCTCTGTGGTGATTGTTCTGGCGTCAAGTTGTTCGGCGGGCAGCTTATTTGAGTCTAGAGTGATCAGGGGTGTGGGCCAGTGACAATCGGCGCCACTTTAGTATCCTTCGCAAATAGGGCGGTTACCTGCAGCCCGTCATGTAAAAGAATAACAACCATGAGCGAACGAACGACTTCTGCAAGCTGGGCGATGGGGATTGTCAAAGCACTGGAGATGGACGGCCTGGATTGCCGGGTTCTGTTCAAGCAACTGGGGCTGGATTTCAGCGCCCTCGAAGATCCGGATGCGCGCTTCCCGCAAGACTCCATGACCCGGCTCTGGCAACGCGCGGTAGAGGTCTCCGGCAACCCGGCGATCGGCCTGAACATGGGCAAAGTGGTGCGACCGGCCTCGTTCCATGTCGCCGGCTACGCACTGATGTCGAGCAATACGCTGGCTGAAGGCTTCCAGCGCCTGGTGCGCTATCAACGCATCATTGCCGAAAGCGCCGACTTGAGTTTTCGCCTGCTCGACGAAGGTTACGCGCTGATTCTCACCGTGCACGGCGATCACTTGCCGCCCACCCGGCAGAGCGCCGAGGCGTCACTGGCCTGCGCTTTGGCGCTGTGCGGCTGGTTGACCGGGCGCCCACTGCATCCGGTCAAAGTGCTGATCCAGGGCGATCAGCCAACCTATCTGCAACCCTATAAAGAAGCCTTCCACGCCCCGCTGGTATTCAATGCCCCTTACGATGCGTTGATCTTCGAACGTGCCGATATGGAAGCACCATTGCCCACCGCCAACGAAGCCATGGCGTTGCTGCATGACCGCTTCGCCGGCGAATATCTGGCGCGGTTTTCCGAAACTCGCGTGACGCACCGGGCACGTCAGGTGCTGTGTCGTTTGCTGCCTCAGGGCGAGCCCAAGCGCGACACTGTCGCGCAGACCCTGCACCTGTCGCAGCGCACATTGCAGCGCCGGTTGCAGGAGGAGGGCACCAGTTTCCAGCAGTTGCTCGATGACACCCGGCGTGAACTGGCCGAGCAATATCTGGCGCAACCGAGCATGACCTTGCTGGAAATCGCTTACCTGTTGGGATTCGCCGACCCGAGCAACTTCTTTCGCGCCTTCCGCCGCTGGTTCGACGCCACGCCCGGCGAATACCGCACGCGCCTTTTACAGGTGCCGGACGCGGTCAATGACGCCAGAACGCCGGAATACACAGCACAAACACCGTAATGATCTCCAACCGGCCGAGCAGCATGCCGAACGACAGGATCCACTTGGCGGCATCCGGCAGGGTGGCGAAGTTGCCGGCCGGGCCGATGGTTTCACCCAGGCCCGGGCCGACGCCGGAGACCGTGCTGGCGGCGCCGGTCAGCGCGGTCATCCAATCCACGCCCAACAATGACAGCAGCAGGGCGATCACACAGATGGTGATGGCGAAGAAGAACGAAAAGGTCAGAATCGAGCGCACGATCTCTTCGTCGAGACGATGGCCGTTGTACTTCTGCTTGATCACCGCGCGCGGGTGGATCAACTGATTGAGGTTGGCCTTGAGCAGAATATAGGCGACCTGGAAACGAAAGATCTTGATCCCGCCCGACGTCGAGCCGGAGCAACCGCCGACAAAGCCCAGATAGAAAAACAGCATCAGCGAGAAGTTGCCCCACAGGCTGTAATCGCCGAGGGCAAAACCGGTGGTGGTGACTATCGACGTCACGTTCAGCGCCACGTGCCGCAGTGCTTCGAGCCAGTGCAGCTTGGTGGTCCACCAATACCAGGTGCCCAGCACCAGCCAGGTCACCAGTAACATCGCCAGCAACCCCTGCACTTGCTGATCGCGGATCAGAGCTTTGCGATTGCCGCGCAACGTCGCCACGTACAGGGTGAACGGCAGGCTGCCGAGAATCATCACCACGACCGCCACCCAGTGCACCGCCGGCTGCGACCATTTCGCCAGCGACTGGTCGGAAGTCGAAAAACCGCCGGTGGAAATCGCCGACATTGCGTGGTTGATTGCATCGAACAGGCTCATTCCCGCCCACCAGAACGCCAGGCTGCCAAGGATGGTGATGCCGACGTAAGCCGCCACGATCAGCCGCGCCACCATATGCGAGCGCGGCATGACCTTTTCCGAGCGGTCCGAGGATTCGGTCTGGAACAGCCGCATGCCACCGATACGCAGCAGCGGCAGAATCGCCACCGCCATGCCGATGAAGCCGATGCCGCCGATCCAGTGCAGCATCGAGCGCCACATCAGGATGCCCGGCGACATGTTGTCCAGGCCGTTGAGTACGGTAGAGCCAGTGGCGGTGATGCCCGACATGCTTTCGAAAAACGAGTCGGTGTAGCTGATGTGCTGGGTCAGCAGAAACGGCAGCGCGGCGAAAATGCACACCACCAGCCAACTGCTCACCGTCAGCAGATACATGTCACGCGGGCGTAAATGAATGTGTTCGGGACGTCCAGGGATCACCAGCGCCAGGCCTGCAACGAAGGTGATCATGCTCGCCCAAAGGAACGAAGGAAGATCGCTGGTGCGCTCGAAGATCACCAGCGTGGCCATCGGCACGACCATGGCCACCGCCAGGGTGATCAAAAAGATGCCGATGATGAAACCAATGATCCGTAAGGTCGGCAACGCCATGAAATCCGCTCGGGCTGATGGGGGAAGGGCGCCATTCTACCCGTGGGGCAGGGCATGTAAACCGGCAGGCGCTGCGCAGTTAAAGCTAGAATAGCCGCACATTTTTCAAAGGAGGTGGCCGATGCAGGCTCTCGACGCGTTGCTCAACCGTGTTTCCGTTCCCCGCCTGGTCGAACCGGCCCCCACTGCCGAGCAGCGTGAGGCGCTGTTTGGCGCGGCCTTGCGTGCTCCGGATCATGGGCATCTGCAGCCGTACCGCTTTTTGACCGTCGAAGGCGCGGCGCGTGAGCAAATGGGCGAGCTGCTCGCCGAGGCGGCTCGCCTGCAGGGCGGCGAAGTCACCGAAGCGATGATCGACAAGGCCCGCAACGGCCCACTGCGCGCTCCGCTGGTGGTTGTGGTGATCGCCAGGTTGCAGGAACACGTGAAATATCCGAAGGCTGAACAGTTGCTCACGGCGGGCTGCGCGGCACACGGGATTTTGCTCGCGGCGTACGCGCAGGGGATTGGCGCGGTGTGGCGCACCGGGGATCTGGCGTATTCCAGGCATGTGGCCGAAGGCTTGGGGCTGGCGGAAGGCGAAGAGGTGATCGCGTTTCTCTATCTCGGCACGCCGCAGAAAGAGCCGCGAGTGGCGGAGAAGGTTGATCTGAACGAGTTCGTCAGCGTCTGGCCCGGTAAAGCCTGACCTCACAGAATCACGTGTGGGAGCGGGCTTGCTCGCGAAAGCGCTGGCATGGTCAACATCTTGTTTGACCAGTACGACGCTTTCGCGAGCAAGCCCGCTCCTACATTTGCATCATGGTTGTACCGTCACACCGGGTAAGAGCGGCAATTCCAGACTCGCCACAAACCCACCTTGCGCATGATTGGCCAACACCAGACTGCCGCCATGCCGTTCTGCCGCCCGTTTGGCAATCGCCAGCCCCAAGCCATGCCCCGCTGCCGTCTGCCCCGGCGCCCGGTAAAAAGGTTCGCCCAACTGGCTTAGATGCTCCGCCTGCACCCCCGGCCCATGGTCGCGCACGCTGATAATAATCCGCTCTCCCTGCCGCGCAGCCTGCAGTTCGATCGGTTGCTCCGGCGGATTGAAGCGCTGGGCATTGCGCAGCAGATTATCCACGGCGCGTTCGATCATCGTCGGCCAGCCTTTGAGATTCAGCTGCGGCTCGGCTTGCAGGCGTACGGTCTGCTCGGGCGAGCTGAGTTGCGCATCCTTTTGCAGTGTGGCGAGCAACGCATTCAGGTCCACTTCTTCAGCGCTGGCGTTGTCGGCATCGACTCGCGCCAGCACCAGAATTTCACTGATCAAGGCCTCCAGCCGGTCGCATTCGCGGGTCAGGCGTGGCCACAGTTTTTCCCGTTCTTGCGGGTTGGCGCGCTCGGCCAAAGCCAGCGCGATGCGCAGGCGCGCCAGTGGTGAGCGCAGTTCATGGGAAACATCGCGCAGCAGCTGCCGCTGACTGCCGATCAGGCTTTGCAGGCGCGCGCCCATGCGGTTGAAATCCGTAGCGAGCACGCCGAATTCGTCACGGCGGTTGGCCAGTTTCGCCAGGCTGTTCTGCTGATAAGTGGTCTGCCCCAGATCATGCACCGCTCCGCGCAAACGGCTGAGCGGGCGGGTGATCGAGAAAGTCACCAGCAGACTGAACAAGGTCAGCACTACCAGCGCAATGCCCAGCGCACTCAGCGGCCAGAGCAGGCTTTCGCGGTGCCAGGCGTCGAGTTCCGGGTGCGGGATGCGATAGATGAACAGATAGGTGTCGCCGGTCTTTTCACTGGTGATCTCGTCAGTCAGGCGCCGCCACGGCAAGCGGCGGTCGTCGTTGTGCTGTCGCGCTTCAAACGCTGCGGCGCGACGCGGGAAAGTGCCGCGCACCACCGGGTCGCCGGTTTCATTGAGCACCTGAACGTCGATGTGATACTGGCGTTTACGTTGTTCGAGAATGTCCTGCGCGGCCTCTTCGCCCTGGGCTTCGTAGGTTTGCGTCCATTCATTGGCCAGCGTATTGAGGCCGGGATGACGGCTGAGGATCCACGCGTCCTGATTGAGCATGTGCCCGAGCAGAATTGACAGGCCGGCTACCAGAGCGATGGCCAGCCAGAAGCTCGCAAGAATCCGCCAGAACAGTGAACGCACAGAAACTCCTCGAAAATCACACTGTTCAAATGTGGGAGCAAGCCTGCTCGCGAAGGCGTAGTGTCAGTCAGTCCATCGCTGGCTGATACACCGCCTTCGCGAGCAGGCTCGCTCCCACATTCGATTTGAATGGAACAGGCCCGACGAGGTGAGTCGTCGGGCCCAGGGTCAAGCCATTATTGCGCCTTTTGCGCCTGCTGCGCTTTCCAGGCCTTGAACTCGGCCCATTCGGCGCGGCGTTCGGCGCGCTTCTTCTGGATCTCGTCGAACTGCTTCTGTTGCTCGGGTTTGAGCAGCGCGCGGACATCGGACTCGGCTTTCTTGTGGTTGGCCGCGATCTCGTCCTTCATGGCTTTCTGATCGGCCGGCGAGAGTTTTTCCAGGTATTTGTCGACCACCTGCTTACGCTCGTGCATTTGCTCGCCCATGATCTTGCGGATCTGCTCGCGCTGTTCGCGGGTCAGATCAAGCTGGCTGTACGGGCCTTTGCCGTGCATGCCGCCGTGCATCTGACCACCGTGGCGCGGACCGTCGAGCGGGCCACCCATCGGGCCGCCATCCTGCGGCATGGCCATGGCTACGGTTGGCAGAGCGGTAGCGAACATCAGAGCGATAAGAGTCTTGCGCATGGTGTATCTCCTTGTCTCGTTCCCGGTACGTTCCGGATGAGTGCAGATTACGCAGATCAAGGTCAGCGGCGGTCAGCGCAGCGTAAAGCTTGGGTAAAGACGCTTCGCTCCCGGCCTTACACATATCCTGTGCAGGAGGTGCCGGAGGCTGCAATCTCTTGGATAATGCAAGCGCCGAGGCGGTGATCGCTCATTTGGACGGTATTGCCGCTCAGCGAAAGAACAAAGGCTGCGTGCCTAAACAAAGCCAATACCGAGATCCCCTATGACAAGGAAAACGTTTATCAGGCAACTCGGCCCATGGCTGATGGCAGCTTTATCGATCAATGCGGTTTTTTTGGCTTTGCTGATTTTTGATCATGGTTCGAAAGGACACGATATGAAGATGATCAAAACGAAAGAGCCATTGCTGATCGAGGGCCCAAATGGCGGCGAGAATTACTACGTGCTGCCGCAGGGTACGACGCTATATCGCGATAAAAGCTTTCCTGAAGGGCATGATCGTTATGTGGTGTATTTCAACCATAAAGGTCCGGTTGCTTACGACGAAGTAGCCATGAAACCTGAATATGGCGGTCCTTTCATTGACCCGCTCTGGCTGGCAGATGTTGATGCGGACACTTTGAGGGAAATCTTCAAGCGTTTCCCACTGTCCAAAAAAGACGTTGCTGCCGCCATCAGTGCAAGGGAAATAACCAGGAATGATTTGGCCGACATTATTCGTTCGATGCCCGAATGATCGTTAAAGAGCCACCGAAGGCTGTGATCTTCAGACGATGGGACGCGGAGCGTACCTGGCTGCATTCCCACACAGAGCGTGGGAATGATCAGGGCAGGGAAGAGATTCAGAGGCTGTAGTAGTAACCACGGCTACGCAGGGCAACGATGCGCGGGCGTCCGTCCGGGTGGGGGCCGATTTTTTTGCGCAGATTGCTGACGTGCATGTCGAGGCTGCGGTCGTACAGGGTCAGCTTGCGGCCGAGGGCCAGTTGCGCCAGTTCCTGTTTGTCCAGCGGCTCGCCGGGTTGCTTGAGCAGGGCTTCGAGCAGGCGGCTTTCGGAGACAGTCAGGGTCAGTTCTTTTTCGTCGATGCTGACTACGCCGCGCACCGGGCTGAAACTCAGATCGCCCAGTTCCAGCTGCGTCGACACGGCGGCGGGATGGCTGCGACGCAACACCGCACGCAGGCGTGCAGTCAGTTCGCGCGGATCGCAAGGCTTGGCCAGGTAATCGTCGGCGCCCAGTTCGAGGCCCAGGATACGGTCCAGCGGTTCGCCGCGCGCCGAAAGCATCAGCACCGGCAAGTCGGCGTGGTCGTTGCGCAGTTGCTTGAGCAATTCCAGACCGCTGCCGTCGGGCAGCATCACGTCCAGCACCACCGCCGCCGGCGCGGCTTCGGCTAACGCCTTGCGCGCGCTCTGGCCGTCGTGGCAGGCGCGCACCTGGAAGCCTTCCTGGCTCAACCAGCTACTCAGGAGTTCGCACAACTCCTGGTCATCATCAATCAATAACAGCTCGCTCATGACTCACTCAATTTAGCCATTGCCGACGTTTTCGGCTTGCACCACTGGCAAAGATACCGCAGAGCAGCGCCAATAGCGCTACCCCGGCGCCGGTGACGAACCACTGCTGTTGATCGGTCAGCAAACGCGGCAACGGGCTGGCCTGGGCTTCCTTGAGTTGCAGCTTCAGGCGCTGGTTCTCCTGGCGCAACCGGGCGAGCTGGGTGCTTTCACGCGCGTTGTCGGCATTTTGCAGTTGTTTGTTCAGTTCTTCACGCTGCTGTTCACTGGCCTTGAGCCGCTGTTGCAGTTCGGTGATCTGGCTGCCGGCGCTCAGCGACAATGGCGTGGAGCTGCTGCCTTCGCTGGTTTCCTCACCATGGGCGGGCGCCATGATCGACAACGTGAGCAACATCAGACACAACGGACCCTTGCGCATCGCGACACCTGTTTCCAAATGGATATTGGGCAGGTTGTCGGCAGGCAAACGAGAATAATGAGCGATTGAGAGCGCGATGAACCGAGAAGGTTCATCGCGTGGCAGGGCTTAAGGCAGGACTTGCTTGAACGGCTTGACGATCACATTGGCATAGACGCCGGCTGCGATGTACGGATCGGCGTCGGCCCAGGCTTGAGCGGCGCTCAGGGAATCGAATTCGGCGACGATCAGGCTGCCGGTGAAACCCGCTGCGCCCGGATCATTGCTGTCGACGGCCGGGTGCGGACCGGCCAGCACGATGCGGCCTTCGCCCTTGAGCGCTTGCAGGCGTTCCAGGTGCGCCGGGCGCGCGGACAAGCGAGCTTCGAGCGAGTTGGCAACGTCGGTGGCGATGATGGCGTAGAGCATGTCAGTCCTCGGTTTTTGGCGTTGTGGTATCGGTGTCATGCAAATGGCGCGACAAGTAGATGCCCTGTGCAACCAGGAACAGTACGGTCATGCCCAGGCTGCCGAACACCTTGAAGTCGACCCAGATGCTCTGGAAGGTGAAGGCGACGAACAGGTTGGCGGCGCCGCAGAACAGGAAGAAGCCGATCCAGGCGATGTTCAGGCGGGTCCAGACCGGGTCCGGCAGGGTCAGCGCATGGCCCATGATGCGTTTGATCAGCAGGCGGTCACCGATGAAGTGGCTGCCGATGAAGGCCGCGGCGAACAGCCAGTTGACCACCGGCGCCTTCCATTTCAGGAAGGTTTCGCTGTGGAATGCCAGCGTCAGGCTACCGAATACCAGACAGGCGATCAGCGTCAGCCATTGGCTCTTTTCCAGCTTGCGCTGCTTGATGAACAGCGCGCCGTACACCACCAGCGAGCTGATGATCAGCATCGCCGTGGCGCTGTAAATACCGCCTACGGTCACTTGCTGGCCGGCAATGTCGACGACCCGCGGATCAAGTTTGTAAACGATGAAGAACAGCAGAAGCGGGATGAAATCGATGAATTGTTTCACAGTGAGAGCCAGAAGCTGGATGTGGCGGCATAATAACAAACATATGGGCGCGCGATAGCGCCAGCTGATTTGAGGTTACAACTCCCCGTGAATGTTGATTTGCACTGCCACAGCACGGCCTCCGACGGCGCCCTGGCGCCTGCGGTTCTGGTTGCGCGTGCATTCGAAAACGGCGTGCGGGTCCTGGCGTTGACCGACCACGACACTCTTGAGGGGCTCGCCGAAGCGCGTTCTGCCGCCACCGAGTTGGGCATGCAACTGGTCAACGGCGTCGAATTGTCCTGCACCTGGGGCGGTGCGACCATTCATGTATTGGGCTACGGTTTCGACGTCAACGCCGCGCCGTTGGTCGAAGCGATCGCTAAATTGCACGATGGCCGCTGGCTGCGGTCGGAAGAAATAAGCCGCAAGCTCGCCCTCAAGGGCATGCCCGGTGCCCTCGACGGCGCCCGGCAGCTCCAGCAGGAACTGGGCGACAGCGGCAACGCGCCGGCCCGGCCGCATTTCGCTGACTGGATGGTGCGTGAAGGTTATGTAAAGGATCGCGCCGAGGCGTTTCGCAAATGGCTCGGCGCCGGCAAGCTCGGCGACGTCAAGCTGCACTGGCCGACCCTGGAAGACACCGTCGGCACCCTGCGCGCCGCCGGTGCCTGGGTCAGCCTGGCGCATCCCTGGCACTACGATTTCACCCGTAGCAAGCGCCGTAAGCTGATTGCCGACTATATTCAAGCAGGCGGGCATGCTATCGAGGTGGTCAATGGCCATCAGCCCGCAGAACAGGTGGGCAGCCTGGCGATCCTTGCCCGTGAGTTCGGTCTGCTGGTCAGCGCCGGCAGTGACTTCCATGGCCCTGGCGGCTGGTCCGAGATCGGCCAGTACCGGCCGGTTCCCGAGGACCTTCCACCCCTGTGGTGTCGGTTCAAACATGACACAGATATTGCCGCCGTCTGAACAGGTAGAGAACGTGAGTCAATTTTTCCAGATACATCCGGAAAACCCGCAAGCGCGCCTGATCAAACAGGCAGTCGAGATCATCCGCAAGGGTGGGGTGGTGATTTATCCCACGGACTCGTCCTACGCCATCGGTTGCCAGATCGGCGACAAAACCGCCATCGAGCGCGTGCGCCGTCTGCGTCAGCTCGATGAAAAGCACAACTTCGCGCTGATCTGCAGCGACCTGTCGCAGCTGGGCAATTACGCCAAGATCGACACTGGCACCTTCCGTATCCTCAAGGCGCACCTGCCGGGTCCTTACACCTTTATCCTCAACGCCACCCGCGAAGTGCCGCGCCTGTTGCTGCATCCGAAGAAACGCACCATCGGCCTGCGCGTGCCGAGCCATCCGATCGCCCTGGCGCTGCTGGCCGAACTCGGCGAGCCGCTGATGAGCGTGACGCTGATCATGCCCGGCGACGAAGATCCACTGAGCGATCCGTATGAAATGCGCCAGTTGCTTGAGCACCAGGTCGATCTGATCATCGATGGCGGTTTTGGCGGTATCAAGGCCTCGACGGTGATTGACCTGACCGGCGACGACCCGGAAGTGGTCCGCGTCGGTTGCGGCGATCCGACGCCGTTCATGGTCGAGGCCTGAATGTCGGCAGTGGAAACCGTGGTCGATCCCCAGGCCGGCGCCCAGCAGGAACTGCCGTTTGCCATGGTCTATGGCCAGGCGGTCATGGAGATGCCGCTGGACCTGTACATCCCGCCGGATGCGCTGGAAGTCTTCCTTGAAGCCTTCGAAGGCCCGCTCGACCTGCTGCTGTACCTGATCCGCAAACAGAACATCAATATCCTCGACATTCCGGTGGCAGAAATCACCCGCCAGTACATGGGCTACGTCGAGTTGATGCAGTCGGTGCGTCTGGAACTGGCCGCTGAATATCTGGTGATGGCGGCGATGCTCGCCGAGATCAAATCGCGCATGCTCCTGCCGCGCGCCGAAACCGTCGAAGACGAGGAAGACGACCCGCGCGCCGAACTGATCCGTCGCTTGCAGGAATACGAGCGTTTCAAGGCTGCTGCTGAAGGCATCGACGGCCTGAGTCGGGTCGGTCGCGATGTGATCGTGCCCAAGCTCGATGCCCCGGAGGCGCGGGCGCGCAAGCTGTTGCCCGACGTGGCGCTGGAAGAGATTCTGATGTGCATGGCCGAAGTGTTGCGCCGTGGCGACATGTTCGAAAGTCACCAGGTCAGCCGCGAAGCGCTGTCCACCCGCGAGCGCATGAGCGATGTGCTGGAACGGCTCAAGGGCGGCGGTTTCGTGCCGTTTGTCGAGCTGTTCACCGCCGAAGAGGGGCGCCTGGGTGTAGTGGTGACCTTTATGGCGATCCTTGAACTGGTCAAGGAATCCTTGGTCGAGCTGGTGCAGAATGAGCCGTTCGCCGCGATCCACGTGCGAGCCCGAGCCGAATAACGAGTCCCTGTATGAACCTGACTGAACCCCGCGAGCTGGCGCCCCTGCTTGAAGCCTTTCTGTTGGCCTCGGGAAAGCCGCAATCACTTGAGCGCCTGTTTGAACTGTTCGAAGAAGGCGAGCGGCCGGAGCCGGCGGTCTTCAAGAAAGCCCTGACGCTGCTCGGCAAGTCCTGCGAGGGCCGTGCCTTCGAGCTCAAGGAAGTCTCGTCGGGCTATCGCTTGCAGATCCGCGAGAAGTTTTCACCGTGGGTCGGCCGTCTCTGGGAAGAGCGCCCGCAGCGCTATTCCCGCGCGTTGCTGGAAACCATCGCATTGATCGCCTATCGCCAGCCGATCACCCGTGGCGAAATCGAAGACGTGCGTGGCGTCGCGGTCAACAGCAACATCGTCAAGACTTTGCTCGAACGTGAGTGGATTCGCGTGGTGGGTTACCGCGACGTGCCGGGCAAACCGGCTATGTTCGCCACGACCAAGGCGTTTCTCGATCACTTCAACCTGAAAAATCTCGAAGACCTGCCGCCGCTGGCCGAACTGCGCGAAATGGAAGCCGAACCGGTGCTCGACTTCGACGATGCGCCGGTGCCGCAGAGTCTGCAGGAACTGGCCGATGCCAGTGCCGAGCCGGAGGAGGAGAAGGAAGAAACCAGTTTCCATTCGTTGCTGCTGGAGCTGGACAGCATGGAAGAGGGCATCAAAACCGACTTCGACGACTTGCTGCGTGATGCGGTGGATGGCGCAGCGCCGGTCTCTGAGCCTGAGATTATCGAGCCGACTGTTGAAGTTGAACATGAAGCCGCGCCTGATGCCGAACCGGAAGAAGACATTCTCGGTGTCGCCGAAGCCCGCGAGAAACTCTTGGCCGCCGTTGCCGCCCTCGAACAGCCGGAACTCAGCGAAGAAGAAGCCGAGGCTCGCGCATTGGCCGAAGCGATCGAAGCCGAACGGCGTGAGTTCGACGACTGACCCAGACCCTGTGGGAGCGGGCTTGCTCGCGAATGCGTTGTGTCAGGGCATGCAGTCACGTCGGATACACCGCATTCGCGAGCAAGCCCGCTCCCACATTTCCACGTAAAAGCTGGAGAGGATGATGAGTTCAACGAAAGACCCCTGCATCAGCCTCTGCAAATTCTCCGACGACATCTGCCTCGGCTGTGGCCGCAGCAAACGCGAGATCAAGGCCTGGAAGAAACTCGACAAGGACGACAAGCGCACCGTGCTGGCGCAAGCCGCGTTGCGCCTGATCAAACTCGGCGGTGCCGGTCGGCGGAAAAAGAAATAACCGGCAATCGATCAGCTAGTCTCTGATGCGCGACGGCGCACATCCGCGTATGATTCGCGACCCTTCGCCGATCCCTTCGGCCGAATACCAGATTCCATTGCTTCAGGCGCCGCCTGAACAGACCACACCGGGAGGTGCCCAGATGAGTGACATCAATCAGAAAGACGACCAGGAAATCGGCCCAGCAGGCGAAAAGCTGCAGAAAGTCCTCGCCCGTATCGGCGTCGGCTCGCGCCGTGACGTCGAAGCCTGGATCAGCCAGGGCCGCATCAAGGTCAATGGTAAAGACGCCACCCTCGGCCTGCGTGTCGACATGCACGACGCCATCACCATCGATGGCAAGGTGATCAAGCGCGAAGAGGCTGCCGAATCGGTGCGCCGCGTGATCATGTACAACAAGCCCGACGGCGAAATCTGCACCCGTGACGACCCGGAAGGCCGTCCCACCGTGTTCGACAAGCTGCCGCGTCCGAAAGAAGGCCGCTGGATCAACATCGGCCGTCTCGACATCAACACCACCGGTCTGCTGATGTTCACCACCGACGGTGAATTGGCCAACCGCCTGATGCACCCATCCTACGAGATGGACCGCGAGTACGCCGTGCGGGTACGCGGTGAAGTCGATGACGAAATGATCGAACGCCTGAAGGCCGGCGTGGTGCTGGAAGACGGCCCGGCGCGTTTCACCGACATTCAGCAGGCGCCGGGTGGCGAAGGCTTCAACCACTGGTACCACTGCGTGGTCATGGAAGGGCGTAACCGTGAGGTTCGTCGTCTGTGGGAATCGCAGGGCCTGGTGGTCAGCCGTTTGAAGCGCGTGCGTTTCGGTCCGGTGTTCCTCAACTCCGACCTGCCGATGGGCCGCTGGCGCGAAATGAGCCAGTACGAAGTCGACGTGCTCAGCGCCGAAGTCGGCCTGACGCCAGTGGCAATGCCGCAGCTGAACGCCAAGAGCAAGGACAAACTGGAACGCATGCAGCGTAAATCGTCGCGGCCGATGGCCAAGACCGAGCGCGTGCGCACCCTGCGTCCTGCCGCTGGTGCACCGACCGGGCCACGCCCGGGCCGTGAGCCGCAGATCGAAGGCGAGCGTCCAGGTCGCAAGCCGGTTGCCCGTGACGGCGAGCGCGCCCCGCGTCCGGCCAATGGACGTACCGAGCGTGGCGAACGCGGCGCTCCTGCCGGTCGCGGTACGCCGGTAGCGGATCGTCCAGCCGACACCAACAACAAGCGTCCGGCCAAACCGGCGCCGAAGCGTCCGGGCATCAAACTGGTCGACGGCGACAAGCCCTCGGGCAAACGCCGCGGCGCCCCGGCCGGCTCCGGTCAGCGCCCAGGGTTTGGTCGCAAGAAGCCTGAATGAGGCAGCCTTGAGCTGCAAGTTCTAGCTGCAAGCTGAAGCAGAAACGCCAATCTTGGGATTGGCGTTTTTTTTCGTCTGGTGAAAGTGGTTTTTTTTCTCTGTGGCCGTCCTCTTCCCGAGCAAGCCCGCTCCCGCCGATAGGCAGACGTCCTTCAGAAATTACTGATTCGGAAAGTTTACGTTACAGGTTGTAAAAAAAAACTGACGAAATGGCGCAGCTGACTGGGTGATTTCTTCCATGCCACCTGGCTGTAAGGAAAAGCTTCCGAAACCAGCCATACCGGTCGCCAGGCAAGGCTCTGGCGCGCTTGTTTCCGAGGATCAGGCAAGGTGTGATGCGCGGTATGCCTGTCGTGCAGGCCCATAACAAGAAGGAGGCGCAATGAACGCCGCGACTGATTTCCACTTCTCCCCGTGGGACGGTTTTCTCCTCGTCCCCGTCGATGGCCTGCAAAGGCCTGACTCACATTTTGCAGCCGCTCGAGACTGTCGAGGCGGACACGCGCAATCCCGGCAACCGACACGCTGATCAGGCGGGTCTGGCAGCAGGGGGTTAGCGGTGTACAATGCGCCGCGTTTTAACTGTGACCCTCTGCGTAATCGCAAAAATCCCGAGGCTATCCGCCTTGCTCACTCCGCCGCGCCACAAGCGTGCCGGGTTCGATTTCGTCACAGATAAAAACAAACAGGTGACGCATGACCGTTGTAAATGAGCTGAACTCCTGGTGCCTGCGCTGGGGTTTGATCGGGGCTGCCTGAAATCGCAACCTTGCAGCAACGTCTACTGAACATCATCAAACCTTGCGTGAGACCTTTTTCATGAGTGGACAACCCTCGCAATCAGGCGAGCTTAAGCGCGGCCTGAAAAATCGCCATATTCAACTGATCGCCCTCGGTGGTGCGATCGGTACCGGATTGTTCCTCGGTTCTGCCGGGGTGCTGAAATCCGCCGGCCCGTCGATGATCCTCGGCTATGCCATCTGCGGCTTCATCGCCTTCATGATCATGCGCCAGTTGGGTGAAATGATCGTTGAAGAGCCGGTGGCCGGCTCCTTCAGCCACTTCGCGCACAAGTATTGGGGCGGTTTCGCCGGTTTCCTTTCCGGCTGGAACTGCTGGATTCTGTACATTCTGGTGGGCATGTCCGAGCTGACAGCGGTCGGCAAGTACATCCATTACTGGGCGCCGGACATCCCGACCTGGGTCTCCGCTGCGGCCTTCTTCGTACTGATCAACGCGATCAACCTGGCCAACGTCAAAGTTTTCGGTGAAGCTGAATTCTGGTTCGCGATCATCAAGGTCGTGGCCATCGTCGGCATGATTGCCTTGGGCAGCTACCTGCTGGTCAGCGGCCATGGCGGCCCGCAGGCTTCGGTGAGCAACCTGTGGTCGCACGGCGGTTTCTTCCCCAACGGGGTGAGCGGTCTGGTCATGGCCATGGCGATCATCATGTTCTCCTTCGGCGGTCTGGAAATGCTCGGTTTCACCGCAGCGGAAGCCGACAAGCCGAAAACCGTGATCCCGAAAGCGATCAACCAGGTGATCTACCGTATCCTGATTTTCTACATCGGTGCGCTGGTGATCCTGCTGTCCCTGACTCCGTGGGACAGCCTGCTGGAAACCCTTAACGCGTCGGGCGATTCCTACAGCGGCAGCCCGTTCGTGCAAGTGTTCTCGATGCTCGGCAGCAACACCGCCGCACACATCCTCAACTTCGTCGTGCTGACCGCCGCGTTGTCGGTTTACAACAGCGGCACCTACTGCAACAGCCGCATGTTGCTGGGCATGGCCGAGCAGGGCGATGCACCGAAAGGCCTGGCGAAGATCGACAAGCGCGGCGTGCCGGTGCGTTCGATCCTCGCGTCGGCAGCGGTGACCCTGGTCGCGGTGCTGCTCAACTACCTGATCCCGCAACATGCGCTGGAACTGCTGATGTCGCTGGTGGTTGCGACACTGGTGATCAACTGGGCGATGATCAGCTTCTCGCACTTCAAGTTCCGCCAGCACATGAACCAGACCAGACAAACGCCACTGTTCAAGGCGCTGTGGTACCCGTACGGCAACTTCGTCTGCCTGGCGTTTGTGGTGTTCATCCTCGGCGTGATGCTGCTGATTCCGGGGATTCAGATCTCGGTGTACGCGATTCCGGTGTGGGTCGTATTCATGTGGGTCTGCTACGTGATCAAGAACAAGCGCAATGCTCAGCCCGCGTTGAACGCGGCGGGTTCGGCCGCGAAGTAAACAAGATGCAGAGACAACAAACCCGGCCAAGTGCCGGGTTTGTTGTTTGGAAGTGTGGCTCTCAAGTGAAATCAGATTCTGTGGGAGCGCTGCGGCTGGTTCGATGAGAGGGACTGTGTTTCTGGCGGGGCTTGGGCTCTTGGTATGGATTGTCACTGGTGGCGACTATTTCGCAATATGATCGACGAGATTGTGTAGTTGTATATTATTTTCGTGAAAACCAGCGTCTTGGTTCATCTTGGGTCGGAATGCAGCATGTATGAAGAAAGATGCTTACAAACGAGATCCAGCCTACCATCTGATTGCCCTTAAGTATTGGTTTTAATGTAGGAAAAAGGATGTCGTATCCATATTTGACTGTGCTCATATGGAAGGAGCCAAAAAAGAAAGCTGAGATAAGTAAAATATAAAACCATTTCCATCTAAATTTTTTTCCAGAAAAGTACCTGGATAGGAAATAAGAAGCTAAAAAAAATAGCATCGAAAGCGTAAAGTATGAAGCTGAAATAAATAAATTATTCATAGGTTGATTTTGTTTTCTTGTTTTTCTTTGTACTCTCTATACATGGATCTTCCCGTGAGGCTGTCACTGATTCCCTCGAGGGTAAGTGTCTTTTTACCAGCTATTTTATATGATCGGATGTAATCCGTTTTAACATATTTAAATAGGCGCCATGCATCGGGTTTTAATACCATTCTTCGGATTCCATATACGGAAAGTCCCAAGTCAACGGCTCCGTATGCCATATTTCCTTCAAGCTGCCCACTGCCCATCATTTTTGCGACTTCTTGGTACCCCTTTCTAATGGGCCCCTCTGTGTCTTTACGGTCTTCCCATAGGTTTTTTCCGTTTTCATACATGTTGTTTCCGCCATGGGCCATCATGGGCGCGCCTGCCAGTAAGCACAACGTTCCGGCTGAACCGTAGCAAATTCCAGCCCCTGCTGCGAACTGAAATGCTCCAGCGATTACTCCAACACCTTTTTGAGCAATCTCCATTGACTGGCTTAAAAGGCTGCTCTGTTCGTTCTTGAGATCATTCAGAGCCTGCTCGGGACTTTTTTCACCTTGCGCAACCGCATCAACAATGCTTTTGGCGTAGTAAGAAACCTCTCGGCCAAATTGCAAACGTAGCGTGCCGTCCTTGATGTACCTGGCACCCAGTGTGCAGGCTTGGCTTCCAAGTCTTCTTGCAGCTTCGCTGACAAGCCAATAATCGCAACTACCGGGTTTGCATTCACTTATCGGTTTCATGTCTCGTTTCCCCAGGTGCTGTGGCCGCTGGTTCCAGCTGAGTGGTGCACCCAAGTGATCTCCCTGTAGCGAATAGCCAGGTGTTCCTGCGGCTCTGCATCGTTTTGCAAGATCGAGTGAGGCATCTCAAGCGTCAGATCGGCAATAACACCGCCAGTAATCGAGATGGAATAAAATTTTTCCTGTATGCCAAACGAGGACACGCGATAAAAGTTAATCGTACAGTCTATTTTTTCTCTGGTTGACAGTGCTTGAGCGAGAAGTGGTGAAGATTTGTCGATGTTTTTAGTTATGATGAGAGGGCTGTGTGTCGGCTTGTCAATGTTTCCTATATTGGCCATGTTGTGGCTGTAAGACAGCACCATAACTTCGTCTGTATGTCCTGCCTGATATTTATTGCCAACAGAGTCTGCACTTGAGCAGCCCGCTGAAATTAACCCCTGAGTTTTACCTGTGATGGACATATATCCGTGGTTGGCCATTTTTGACACTCCTTTAGTCGACCTGAAATTCTATAACAGGGATTTGAGGAGTTCTGTAGGGCGCTTCTGAAAAGCAGGTTTGTGCCTGCCGGACGGCGCTATCGTGCGCTCAGGCCTTCGTCAATCAGGTCTACTATGGTTCCCGCTCAGGCTTGGTATCGGTTTCGCGGTATCCTGTACCCTCTGATTACGGATGCTTTTCCATGCTGGTGATTTCCAACAACGTGCATCTGCCGGATGCCGAGATCGAGTTGACGGCCATCCGTGCGCAAGGCGCGGGTGGGCAGAACGTCAACAAGGTTTCCAGCGCCATGCACCTGCGCTTCGACATTCCCAACTCATCCCTGCCTGAGTTCTACAAGGAACGCCTGCTGGCACTGCGTGACAGTCGCATCACCAGCGACGGCGTGCTGATCATCAAGGCTCAGCAATACCGAACCCAGGAAGCCAACCGCGCCGATGCGCTGGAGCGGCTGGTCGAGCTGATTCTCAGCGCCACCAAAGTCGAAAAGAAACGCCGCCCGACCAAACCGACCCTCGGTTCGAAAAAGCGTCGGCTGGAGTCGAAAACCAAGCGCGGCAGCATCAAGGCTGGGCGCGGCAAGGTGGATTTTTAAACCTCGCGGTATTTTGTCGTGTGCTTGTACAGATAAATGCTTAAACCGAGCCCGCTCAACGCGGCGAAGGCGGCGAACAGAAAGATCGAAGCGAAACCGAACCCGGCGGCAATTGCCCCGGCCAATGGACCGGTGATGCCCAGCGACAAATCGATGAACAGCGAGTAAGCACCGACCGCTGCGCCCCGGCTCGAGGCTGGCACCAGATTCACCGCCTCCACGCCCAATGCCGGGAATACCAGCGAAAAACCAAAGCCGCTCAGTGCCGCGCCGGCCAATGCCCAGTGCGCATCCGGTGCGATCCACAACAGCAGCAACCCCAACGTTTCGACCGTCAGGCAGGCAATCGCCACGCGGAAACCGCCGAGGCGGTTGATCAGGTTGCCGAACAGCAGCCGCGCGCCAATGAAACTGGCACCGAACAGGCTCAGGCACAGCACGGCGTTATCCCAATGCCGGGTCGCGTAATACAGGGTGATGAAAGTCGCGATGGTGCCAAAACCGATCGAGCCCAGCGCCAGCCCGCAGCCATGCGGGAAGACTTTGCCGAGCACATGCATGAACGGCAGGCGTTCGCCGGCGACGATCGGCGCGGCGGTTTTCGGCCATGCCAGCGCGAGGCCTAGCAGGGCGAGGAGGATGATGCTCACGCCCATGCTCCACAAGCCCAGTCGGCTCACCAGCCAGACGCCGAACGGCGCGCCGATCGCCAGGGCACCGTAACTGGCGATGCCGTTCCAGGAAATCACCTTGGCGGTATTCGCCGCACCCACACGACCGATGCCCCAGCCAATCGAGCCGGAGCCGACCAGGCTTTCCGCGCTGCCCAATACCAGACGGCCGATCAACAGGCTGATCAGGCTCAGCAGCGGCAGGTTCGGCGTCCACGCCGAAATCAGCATGAACACACCGCTCAAGCCACAACCAGCGAGGCCAATCATCACCGCGCGTTTGCTGCCCTGGTTGTCAATGATCTTGCCGGCATACGGGCGGCTGAGCAGGGTGGCGAGGTATTGCACGCTGATCACCAGCCCGGCGATCACCGCGCCAAATCCGAGGTCGCTGTGCACGTAACCGGGCAACACCGCCAAGGGTATGCCGATGTTCAGGTAACCGATAAAGGTGAAAAGGACGATGGAAACGACTTGCAGCGTAACCGCCAGTGGGCGCTGGGGTTCGGGTATAGAGGACGACATGGGTAACGATCCACGGGAGCAGCAGATTAGATAGGCTGCTCATGATACCGGCGTGAACCGTTCAGGGGCGGGGAAAAGTAAAACTATTTGCCGGGCGGCGCTTTCAGGATTTCGCCGGAGCGACCAGTTGCGTGGTGACCAGGGCGGCGAGGGCGTTTTCTTCGCTGCCGAAACGTTCGAGCAGGGCAGCCTGTTTCTCGGGCGAGAGGCGATTCCAGATGTCGATCATTTTCTCGGTGGCGCCGATCAGCACGGCAGCTTGGCTTTCAGAAAATTCGTCGGTCATGGCGGGCTCGGGTTTCAGGCAGTGTGGAAAGCGCATGTTAGCGCTTTCCACACGGTCTGTACGGCGGGTCTTACGCTTCGCTGTCGGCTTTGCGGCTGTCAGCGGCTTCTTGCGGCTCGGGCTTATCGGCGCCGGCGTGTTGCGGGGTCGTCTGCTCAGGTACGTGCAGGCTTGGGAAGGGGAGATTGGGAATCTCGTGCATGGTTGCGCTCCTCGCTAAGTCTGTTGATAGATCAGGTGCTCCGCGCTTTTACAAAGCCTGCGCAGGATACAGCAGGAAAAATGACAATCAGACTTTTAATTGAAAATAATGCGACAGATGGCCGCAGGGCGAGAGAGCGCGGTGTTATTGATCGTTCCCACGCAGAGCGTGGGAACGATCATTCACAGGTTATTGCAGTGTCTGACTACTTGCAGACGTCAGCGATGGCGTCAGCCAGCGATGCGAGGCGGGTGGCGTCGATGCCGGCGACGTTGGCCCGGCCGGAGCTGACCATGTACACGCTGTGCCGCTCGCGCAGATTCTTCACCTGCTCCGGCAACAGGCCGGTGTAGGAGAACATCCCGCGTTGCACGCCAATGTGCGCAAAACGCTCGCGTAGACCATGCGGTTCCAGCGCCTCGACCAGACCGCTGCGCAGCTGCGCGATCCGCAAGCGCATGGCTTCCACTTCATCGGCCCAGCGCGCCTTCAGCTCTGGATCGGCGAGGATGGTCGCGACCACCGCCGCGCCGTGATCCGGCGGCGTCGACCACAGGTTGCGGGCGATGTTGGCCAGTTGGCTGCGGATGTCGATGAGTTTTTCAGCGCTTTTCGTGCAGACGATCAGCGCGCCGGTGCGGTCGCGGTACAGCCCGAAATTCTTCGAGCAGGAACTGGTGATCAGCAGCTCCGGCACTTCGGCTGCGTAGAGGCGAGTCGACCATGCATCCTGTTCCAGCCCATCACCAAACCCCTGATAAGCGAAGTCGATCAGCGGTAACAGATCGCGGCTGCGTACGACGTCAAGCACGCGCTTCCAGTCGTCATGGCTCAGGTCAAAACCGGTCGGGTTGTGGCAGCACGCATGCAGCAGCACCACGTCGCCCTTCGGCACTTCCCTGAGCACGGCGAGCATCGCTTCGACGTCGAGGCGGTTATCACTGCCCACGTACGGGTAGTGGCTGACCTTGACCTTGGCGGCGGCGAAAATGGTTTCGTGGATCGGCCAGGTCGGGTTGCTCAGCCATACGCCTTTGCCTGGCAGGCACTGGGCGATGAAATCAGCCGCCAGGCGCAAGGCACCGGTGCCGCCCGGCGTCTGCGTGGCGCCGGCGCGTTGTTCGGCGATCAGTGGTGAGTCGGCACCGAGCACCAGCTCATTGATGACCTTGGCGAACAGCGGATTGCCGTGGCCGCCGATGTAAGTCTTGGTGTCCTGGCTTTCGACCAGCCGCGCTTCGGCGATTTTCACCGCTTCGGGGATCGGCGTCAGGCCCTGAGCGTCCTTGTAGACGCCAACGCCGAGGTCGAACTTGCGCGGATTGGCATCCTGCGCATAGGCCTCCATCAACCCGAGGATGGGGTCGCCGGGGACCCGGCCGATGGCGTCGAAGTGCATTACTTGCGTCCTTCTGCGGTCTTGGCCACTTCGTCAGTGCGCGCCGCCATGATGAAGTCGTTGCGGTGCAAGCCTTTGATCGAGTGGCTCCACCAGGTCACGGTGACTTTGCCCCACTCGGTCAGCAGGCCCGGGTGATGACCTTCGGCCTCGGAGATCTCACCCACGGCATTGGTGAAGGCCAGGGCATGTTTGAAGTTCTTGAACAGGAAAATTTTCTCGAGCTGCATGACGCCATCGCGTACTTCGATGTTCCAGTCAGGGATTTGCTTGATCAGGATCGGCAGCTCTTCGTCGCTGACTTGTGGCGCATCGGCGCGGCAGGCTTCGCAGTGGGCTTGGTTCAAAGTCGACATGGTGTATTCCTGAATACGAGTGTGTTTTTTATTAAAGCGCATAGGCCGTCAATGCCGTCACGCTAAAGCAAAGTGGCGGCGACGCACAGACGCAATTGTCAGCAAAAGTCGCGGTTCAGGCGGCTTTGGGTTTCGGCGGAAATTTCGGCGCGTGCAAGCCCAACTGCATGCCCTGGCGGACCATGGCCATGATGTCTTCATGGGCCACATCGAACAGGCGCTTGAGGTTGGGCAGGACAAAGTAAAGCGGTTGCAGAATGTCGATGCGATACGGCGTGCGCATGGCTTCCAGCGGATCGAAGAGCTGATGCTCGGGCTCGTCCGACAGGCAGTAAACGGTTTCTTTCGGCGAGGACAGAATCCCGCCGCCGTAGATGCGCTTGCCTTGCGGGGTGTCGACCAGGCCGAATTCGATGGTCATCCAGTACAGCCGCGCCAGGTACACGCGTTCTTCCTTGGTCGCTTGCAGGCCAAGCTTGCCGTAGGTGTGGGTGAATTCAGCGAAGTACGGGTTGGTCAACAACGGGCAGTGGCCGAAGATCTCGTGAAAAATGTCTGGCTCTTGCAGATAGTCGAGTTCTTCGCGGGTACGGATGAACGTCGCGACAGGAAATTGCTTGCTGGCGAGCAATTCGAAAAAGGTCTGGAAGGGAATCAGCGCCGGCACCCGGGCGACCTGCCAGCCCGTGGTCTCGCCGAGGACTTTGTTGATCTCGGCCAGTTGCGGGATACGGTCGTGGGGCAGACCGAGTTTTTCGATACCGTCCAGGTATTCCTGGCACGCGCGACCTTCAATCACCTTCAACTGGCGAGTGATCAGCGTGTTCCACACCGCATGTTCTTCGGCGGGGTAGTCGATAAAACCTTGCGCATCGGGCTCGCGAGCCACGTATTGCGTCTGCTTCATGCTGCTCTCCTGCTAAGGGATTTGGTTTTTGTTATATCCAGCGATGGGAAAAGGAATACCGGAGAGTGGCGGGGCGTGCAGCATGTTTAAGCGCGTGCACGTAGGAAAATTCGGCGACTTTCGTAAAGTTATCGTTACGCTTTGTCGGGTAATGCGCATTTGCGGCGATTAGCGGGTTTGAAAAGCGCGGGAGCTGTCACATAATCTTGACAATTATCTGCGTGCCTTGGCAGAAAAGCCTCGGCAGCGCACACCATTCGGCCCGGCATTATCCCTTGGGGAGCGGGCTTGCTCGCGAATGCGGTGGGTCAGTTGCATAAATGTCGACTGACAGGGACTCTTCGCGAGCAAGCCCGCTCCCACAGCGGTGCGTGCATGGCACTTCATTTTCTATCGGGCCTTTTTCTATGCGCATCAAAGTCCATTGCCAGAACCGCATCGGCATCCTGCGCGACATTCTCAATCTGCTGGTCGCGTACGGCATCAACGTTGCGCGCGGCGAGGTTGGCGGTGAGCACGGCAATGCGATCTATCTGCATTGCCCGAACCTGATCAACATCCAGTTCCAGGCGTTGCGCCCCAAGTTCGAGGCAATTGGTGGGGTCTTCGGTGTCAAGCGCGTCGGCCTCATGCCTAGCGAGCGTCGGCACATGGAGTTGAACGCGTTGCTCGGTGCACTGGAGTTTCCGGTGCTGTCGATCGACATGGGCGGCTCGATCGTCGCGGCCAACCGTGCGGCGGCGCAGTTGCTTGGAGTGCGCGTCGACGAGGTGCCGGGGATTGCGCTGTCGCGGTACGCCGAGGATTTCGATTTGCCGGAACTGGTGCGCGCCAACAAGTCTCGAATCAACGGCATGCGCGTCAAGGTCAAGGGCGACATCTTTCTCGCCGACATCGCGCCGCTGCAATCGGAGCACGACGACAGCGAAGCCATGGCCGGCGCAGTGTTGACGCTGCACCGCGCCGACCGCGTCGGCGAGCGTATCTATAATGTGCGCAAGCAAGAGTTGCGCGGCTTCGACAGCATCTTCCAAAGCTCAAAAATCATGGCCGCCGTGGTCCGCGAGGCACGACGCATGGCGCCGCTGGATGCGCCGCTATTAATAGAAGGCGAAACCGGCACCGGCAAGGAACTGCTCGCGCGCGCCTGCCACCTCGCCAGTCCGCGTGGCCAGTCACCGCTGATGGCGCTCAACTGCGCGGGGCTGCCGGAGTCGATGGCCGAGACCGAATTGTTCGGCTACGGCCCCGGCGCGTTCGAAGGTGCGCGGGCCGAAGGCAAGCTCGGTCTGCTGGAGTTGACCGCTGGCGGTACGTTGTTTCTCGACGGCGTCGGCGAGATGAGCCCGCGCTTGCAGGTCAAGCTGCTGCGCTTTCTTCAGGACGGTTGCTTCCGTCGCGTCGGCAGTGATGAAGAGGTCTATCTCGACGTGCGGGTGATCTGCGCCACCCAGGTGGACTTGTCCGAACTATGCGCGCGGGGCGAGTTTCGTCAGGATCTTTATCACCGCTTGAACGTGCTGTCGCTGCACATTCCGCCGCTGCGCGAATGCCTCGACGGTTTGACGCCGCTGGTCGAACATTTCCTCGATCAGGCCAGTCGGCAGATCGGCTGTCCGCTGCCGAAACTGGCCCCGGCGGCGATGGATCGTCTCAGCCATTACCACTGGCCGGGCAATGTGCGGCAACTGGAGAACGTGCTGTTCCAGGCGGTTTCCTTGTGCGACGGTGGGAAGGTCAAGGCTGAACATATCCGCCTGCCGGATTACGGCGTGCGTCAGCCGCTTGGCGATTTTTCCCTGGACGGAAATCTCGACGAGATCGTCGGGCGCTTCGAGAAAGCGGTGCTGGAAAGGTTGTATTCCGAGCATCCGAGCAGTCGGCAACTGGGCAAGCGGCTGGGTGTTTCGCACACGACCATTGCCAACAAGTTGCGTGAGTATGAGGTGGGTAAAGACAGCGGAGCTTAAGATCAAAAGATCGCAGCCTTCGGCAGCTCCTACATTTGGAACGCGGTTTCCTGTAGGAGCTGCGGAACGCTGCGATCTTTTGATCTCTTGCCGCGAAGCGGCATGACACCGCCGGTTTTTCGTCTTCTGCACATTTCAAATTCCCTTCGTAATTCGCTAAAGCCCTTTGTTTACCGGGCCTTCGCCTGCCAATAAAAAGTTGGTCTGCAAATTGCTTATGGCTGAGCAGTACAGCGGTGGGCGGCAAACGTCCGGCATGCAGAGGAAACAGTGTGGACAAGTACCTTTATGTGGCAATGACCGGCGCCAGCCAGAACGCACTGGCGCAGCGGGCGCATGCCAACAACCTGGCGAACATTTCCACCAACGGCTTCCAGCGCGACCTTGAGCAGGCGCGTTCGATGCCGGTGTTTGGTGACAGCTTTCCGGCGCGCGCGTTTGCCATGAGCGAACGTCCTGCCACCGACTTCACGCCGGGCTCGCTGGTGCAGACCGGGCGTGAACTCGACGTCGCAGTATCAGGCAACGGTTTCATCGCCGTGCAAAACCCCAACGGTGGCGAGAGCTACGTGCGCACCGGCAGCCTGAACATCGACGCCCTCGGCGTACTGCGTGCCGGCAACGGCATGCCCGTCATCGGTAACGGCGGCCCGATCGCCGTGCCGCCCGAGCAGCAGGTCGAAGTCGGCGAAGACGGCACCATCAGCATTCGCGCGATGGGCGAAGGCCCGCGTGTCATGGCCGAAGTCGACCGGATCAAACTGGTCAACCCGGACATCAAGAACATGAACAAAGGCCTCGACGGTTCGATTTACACCAAGGACGGCCAGCCGGCGCAAGCCGACGCCAACGTCAAACTGGTCTCGGGTTTCCTCGAGTCGAGCAACGTCAACGCCGTGGAAGAGATGACCTCGGTGCTGGCCCTGGCCAAGCAGTTCGAGTTGCACGTCAAGATGATGAACACCGCCAAAGACGATGACCAGGCCATGGCTCGGGTCTTGCAGATCAGCTAATTATCAGAACGTCGCGCCGTAAAACAGGCGCACGAGGAGAATCGAATGCTTCCGGCTCTATGGGTTGCCAAAACCGGTCTGTCCGCCCAGGACACTAACCTGACCACCATTTCCAACAACCTGGCGAACGTCTCGACCACGGGTTTCAAACGCGACCGTGCCGAGTTCCAGGACCTGCTGTATCAGATCAAGCGTCAGCCAGGCGCCCAATCGACCCAGGACAGCGAACTGCCGTCGGGTCTGCAAGTGGGTACCGGTGTGCGCATTGTCGGCACGCAGAAAAACTTCACCGCCGGCAGCCTGCAAACCACCGAGCAGCCGCTGGACATGGCCATCGACGGTCGCGGTTTCTTCCAGATCCTGCAGCCGGACGGCACCACGTCCTACACCCGTGACGGTACTTTCCACCTCGACTCCAATGGCCAGATCGTCAACGCCAGCGGTTTCGCTCTGGAACCGGCGATCATCATCCCGAACGACGCGCAGACCTTCACCGTTGGCCGTGACGGCACCGTGTCGATCACCATCGCCGGCAACCCGGCCTCGCAAGTGATCGGCAACCTGCAGACCGCCGACTTCATCAACCCGGCCGGCCTGCAAGCCGTGGGCAACAACCTGTTCCTGGAAACCGCTGCTTCCGGCGCGCCGCAGATCGGCACTCCGGGCCTGAACGGTTTTGGTACCACGCTGCAGAACACCCTGGAAACGTCCAACGTCAGCACCGTTGAAGAGATGGTCAACATGATCACCACTCAGCGCGCCTACGAGATGAACTCCAAGGTGATCTCCACCGCCGACCAGATGCTCTCGTTCGTAACGCAGAATCTGTAATCCAGTCTTTGGGGCGGCCTGAGGTCGCCAGCAACACCGTGAGGTAGGGTCATGAATCGCTTTGTATCTGTTCTGGCATTGAGTGGGGTCGTCTCGCTCGCGGGCTGCGTCGCTCCGACGCCCAAGCCCAATGACCCGTATTACGCCCCGGTGTTGCCGCGCACACCGTTGCCGGCTGCCGCCAACAACGGATCGATCTATCAGGCCGGTTTCGAGCAGAACCTGTACAGCGACCGCAAGGCGTTCCGGGTCGGTGACATCATCACCATCACCCTCAACGAGCGCACCCAGGCGAGCAAGAATGCCAACTCCCAGATGGACAAGAACAGCGACAACAGCATCGGTCTGACCTCGTTGTTCGGCTCCAGCCTGACCACCAACAACCCGATCGGTGGCGGCGACCTGAGCCTGAACGCCGGCTACAGCGCCGACCGTTCGACCAAGGGTGACGCCAAGTCCGGGCAGAGCAACAGCCTGACCGGTTCGATCACCGTGACCGTGGCCGACGTGCTGCCCAACGGCATTATTGCGGTGCGTGGCGAGAAGTGGCTGACGCTCAACACCGGTGACGAACTGGTGCGCATCGCCGGCATGGTCCGCGCCGATGACATCGCGACCGACAACACCGTGTCGTCGACCCGTGTCGCCGATGCGCGCATCACCTACTCGGGTACCGGCGCGTTTGCCGATACGAGTCAGCCAGGCTGGTTCGACCGTTTCTTCCTCAGCCCGCTGTTCCCTTTCTAGGTGGCTACGTTGAATCTGAAAAGCCTTATGGTGGCCGCGTTATTGATGTCTGCGGCGTTCACCGCACACGCCGAGCGGCTGAAAGACATCGCCAGCATTTCCGGCGTGCGTTCCAACCAGTTGATCGGTTACGGCCTGGTGGTCGGGCTTAACGGCACCGGTGACCAGACGACGCAGACGCCGTTCACCTTGCAGACCTTCAACAACATGCTCTCGCAGTTCGGCATCAAGGTGCCGCCGGGATCGGGCAACGTGCAATTGAAAAACGTCGCGGCGGTGTCGGTGAGTGCCGATCTGCCGGCGTTCGCCAAACCGGGTCAGCAGGTCGATATCACCGTGTCCTCGATCGGTAACTCCAAGAGCCTGCGTGGCGGCACCTTGCTGCTGACGCCGCTCAAGGGTATCGACGGCAACGTCTATGCGATCGCTCAGGGCAACCTGGTGGTCGGCGGTTTCGATGCCGAAGGCCGTGACGGCTCGAAGATCACCGTCAACGTTCCGTCGGCCGGTCGTATCCCTGGCGGTGCATCGGTGGAGCGCTCGGTGCCGAGCGGTTTCAACCAGGGCAACAGCCTCACGCTGAACCTCAACCGCTCCGACTTCACCACCGCCAAGCGCATCGTCGACAAGATCAACGACATGCTCGGCCCTGGCGTTGCGCAAGCCATCGACGGCGGCTCGATCCGTGTCACTGCGCCGCTGGATCCGAGCCAGCGCGTTGATTACCTGTCGATCCTGGAAAACCTCGAAGTCGATCCGGGTCAGGCGGTGGCGAAAGTCATCATCAACTCGCGCACCGGCACCATCGTCATCGGCCAGAACGTGAAAGTGTCGCCGGCCGCCGTGACCCACGGCAGCCTGACCGTGACCATCACCGAAGACCCGATCGTCAGCCAGCCGGGTCCGCTGTCCAACGGCCAGACCGCCGTCGTGCCGCGCTCGCGGGTGAATGCCGAGCAGGAAGCCAAACCGATGTTCAAGTTCGGCCCGGGCACCACCCTCGACGAGATCGTCCGTGCGGTGAACCAGGTCGGCGCAGCGCCGGGTGACCTGATGGCGATTCTCGAAGCTCTGAAGCAGGCCGGCGCGTTGCAAGCCGACCTGATCGTGATCTGAGGCCGGCCACCATGGATATGCGCAAAAGTGGTCTGGTCAGCAGCAGCGATTCGGGTTCGTACTCCGACCTCAATCGTCTGAACCAGCTCAAGGTCGGCGACAAGAACAGCGACGAAAACATGCGCAAGGTTGCGCAGGAATTCGAATCGCTGTTCCTTGGCGAGATGCTCAAGTCGATGCGTTCGGCCACCGAAGCGCTCGGCCAGGACAACCCGCTGAACACGCCGGCGGCCAAGCAATATCAGGAAATGTACGACCAGCAACTGGCGGTTTCCATGTCCCGGGAGGGCGGTGGTATCGGCCTGGCCGACGTGCTGATCCGGCAGATGTCGAAGAACAAACCGATGGCTCCGGGCGAGGCTGCCGCCGCGTCCGCCGCCAAGCAGCAGGAAGCGCTGGCCAAGGCCGCCGCCGTGCCGACGCCGATTGCCGCCGGCACCGTTGCCACCCACGGTCCGCTGTCTCGCGTGAACGGCGAGCGGCCGTTGTGGGCGTCGCGTTCGGTGAATGCGCCGAACACCGATATTTCTCACCGCAACGACATGCAATTGATCAATCAGCGTCGCCTGGCTCTGCCGCCAAAACTGGCTGATCGCTTGCTCGCCGGTCTGGTGCCGTCGGCACCGAGTGCTGCCACTGCCAACACGTCGGCAGCTGCGACCAGCGCCTTGCCGCAACGGGCCCCGACCGCTGCTGTCAGCGGCTCCGGCGCGTTGTACAACGGCGACTGGCTGGCCCGTGCCGAAGAGCAGAAAGCCGCTGGCGGGCAGATGCAGGTCTACGGCCGCGCCATGGCGCAGATTCCGCTGGCGCCGGCGAAGAAGGCCTTCAGTTCCGCTGACGAATTCGTCAACACCATGCTGCCGATGGCCAAGGAAGCCGCCGACCGCATCGGCGTCGACCCGCGTTATCTGGTGGCGCAAGCGGCACTGGAAACCGGCTGGGGTAAATCGGTCATGCGCGCCCAGGATGGCAGCAGCAGCCACAACCTGTTCGGCATCAAGGCGAGCAGCAACTGGAAGGGCGATTCGGCCCGGGCGATCACCAGCGAGTTCCGCAATGGCGCGATGGTCAAGGAGACGGCCGAGTTCCGTTCCTACGCCTCGTACAAGGACAGCTTCCACGATCTGGTGACGTTGCTGCAGAGCAACAATCGCTATCAAGAAGTGCTGAAGTCAGCCGATAACCCAGAACAGTTTGTACGCGAGTTGCAGAAGGCCGGTTACGCCACCGACCCGAACTACGCGACGAAGATTTCGCAAATTGCCAAGCAGATGAACAGTTTTGAAAACTACGCTGCGGCGGGTGTCTCCACCACGCCTTTATAAGGCACAGGTAATAAGGTCTGAACCATGAGTTTGCTCAATATCGGGATGTCGGGTTTATCCGCTAGCCAATCTTCTTTGGTGGTAACCGGTAACAACATTGCCAACGTCGATACCGCCGGCTATTCCCGTCAGCAAACCGTGCAAAACACCAAGGGCTCAAACCAGTACGGCAACGTCTGGATCGGTAGCGGCACCACCCTGGCGGATGTGCGTCGGGTCTACAACAGCTATATCGATGCGCAGTTGCAGACCAGCACTTCGCTCAACAGCGACGCGGCCGCCTACCAGGCCCAGGTCACACCGCTCGACAAGCTGCTGTCCGACAGCGGTACCGGCCTCAATGGCGCGCTGACCAAGTTTTTCGCCTCGGTGCAGAACGTCAATGCCAAGCCGGGCGATGATGCTTCCCGGCAATTGCTGCTCAGCGATGCGCAAGCCCTGAGTGCTCGTTTCAACTCGGTTTCCAGCCAGTTGAACGCACAGAACTCTGACATTAACGGCAACCTGACGAGCATGGCCGATCAGGTCAACAAGCTGGCGGCTACCGTCGCTCAGTTGAACCAGAAGATTTCCCAGATTTCCAGCAGCGGCGGCCAGCCGAACGAGCTGCTCGATGCGCGTAACGAGACCATCCGCCAGCTGTCCACTTTCACGGGCGCGCAGGTGGTCGAGCGTGACGGCAACATGGATCTTTACCTGGGCAACGGTCAGCCGCTGGTAATAGGTGGAACCTCCAGCAAACTGGAAATGACCCCTAGCAAAACCGATCCTTCCCGCTTGGGTGTTGTGTTGAACTACGGCTCCAGTGTCATTGACATGACGGCGAACATCACCGGCGGCGAGATCGGCGGCCTGCTGCGCTATCGCAGCACCGTGCTCGATCCGGCGATGAACGAGCTGGGTCGCGTAGCGCTTGTCGTTGCCGATCAGATGAACACGATCCAGGCGCAGGGCATCGACAAGAACGGTGACTTTGGCGGCAGCCTGTTCAACAGCATCAACAGCGCCGCCAACATCGCCCAGCGCAGCATTGCCACCGATGGCAACAGCGTGGGTTCGGGTAATTTCGAAGTCACGATCAAAGACAGCGGCAAGCTGACCATCAACGATTACAGAGTGACCTTCACCAGCGCCACGGACTACACCGTACAGCGTCTGCCGGAAGGCACCGCCATTGGCGCATTCAGCACCACCACCAACCCGCCACCGGTGATCGACGGTTTTTCGTTGAAACTCACCAACGGCACGGCAGCGGCGGGTGACACGTTCAAAATCACCCCGACGCGCAATGCAGCGACCAATATCAAGACCGAAATGACTGACTCCAAACGTCTGGCCATTGCGGCGCCGCTGGGTGCAGCCATTGCTTCGGGTGCCAGCGGCACGTTGACCATCCCGGCCAGCGGTCAGCCGACCCTGACGACCAAATTCGACATCTACGACGCAACGACGGCCACTGCAATGCAGAACGGCTTGAAGTATTCGACACCGGTCAAGGTAGTGTTTGGCGATCCGTCGGCCGATGGCACCAGCCAGGGATATCAATTGCTGGACGCCAAGGGTGGCGTGCTGAGCAGCGGCACCATCAAGCCGGGTCAGAGCAACACGCTGAACCTGACCATCGCGCTCAAGGATTCGACCGGCGCACCGATTCCGCCGGCGCCGGCTACGCAATACACCGCCAGTTTCGACATGACCGTGGCCGGCGCGCCTGGCAAGGGTACGGCGATCAACATCAGCCTCAGTGAGCCGGGCACGCTGGACAACCGCAACGGCAGCATCCTGGCCGGTTTGCAGACCAGGCAAACCGTGGATACCGGCTCGGCGAGCAAAGGTATTTCCCTGACGGACGCCTACGGCAAGCTGGTTGAAGGAGTCGGCGCCAAAGCGGCGCAGGGCAAACTCGACAGCGCTGCCACCGATGCCATTCTGGCCAATGCCAAAGGCGCCCGGGATTCGCTCTCGGGTGTCGATCTGGACGAAGAGACCGGCAACCTGGTCAAGTTTCAGCAGTACTACACCGCGTCATCGCAGATCATCAAGGCTGCGCAAGAAACTTTCGCCACACTGATCAGCAGTCTTTAAGGAGTCGTAGCCCATGCGCATTTCCACCGGCCAGTTTTACGCCTCCTCGGCAGCCAACTATCAGAAAAACTTCGCCAATGTGGTCAAGAGCAGCGAAGAGGCGAGCAGCCTCGTTCGCGTAAACACCGCGGCCGATGATCCGGTTGGCGCTTCGCGTTTGCTGCAGTTGGGCCAGCAGGCCTCGATGCTTGCCCAGTACAAGATCAACTCCAACACCATCAAGGCCACCCTGGGTCAGGCCGAGTCCGTGATGACCAGCATCACCAACGTCCTGCAACGGGCCAAGGAACTGGCCATTGGTGCCAATAACGCCGGTTTTACCGATGCCGACCGTCAGGCCAATGCCTCGGAACTGGGAAAGATCGAAGACCAGCTGCTGAGCTTGATGAACAGCCAGGACGAAAACGGCAAATACATTTTTGCCGGCTCCAAGGGCGACACCGTCCCGTTCACTCGCAACTCTGATGGGACCTACAGCTACAACGGCGACCAGGTAACCTTGAATCTGCCCGTTGGCGACAGCATGTCGATGGCCACCAACAGTACCGGTTGGGAAGTGTTCCAGCAGGCGATCAATACCAGTCGCACCCAGGTCACTGGCTCGATCAATGACGGTCTCGTGACCTTGTCCGACGGTCAGGTCAGTTCGAACGTGACGTACAACGGCAAATTTCGCGGCGGGGAGCCGTATACCGTGGAGTTTGTCAGCGGTACGCAGTTGAAGATCACTGACGGCCTGGGCAACGACGTCACCAATGAGGCCTCTCAGGGCGGCGTGATCAGCAACGCCAAGGGGCAGAGCATCAGTTTTCGCGGCGTCGATCTGGCCCTGAACATCAATGACCCTGCCGCCCCGCTGACGGGCCGCACGTTCACGCTTGAAGGCAAGCCGGACACCTTCAACGTATCCCGTGGCCCCGGTAACCCAAGTGCGGTGCAGGCGACTGGCACCCGTATCACCGATCAGGCCGCTTACAACGCCAGCTTCCCGAGTGGCTCGGCGGTGCTGAAGTTCACCAGCGCCACGACGTTCGATCTGTACGCGGCGCCGGTTACTGCCGACAGTCAACCGGTCTCCAGCGGCACGATGGTAGGCAATACCGCTACCGCATCCGGGGTGGAGTTCACTTTGAACGACACCGTAGCCAACCCTTTGCAGAACGGTGATCAGTTCAATATTGCGGTCAATACCCACGAAACCCAGAACATTCTGGACACCGTGAGCCAGTTGAAAACCGCACTCAACACGCCGAGCAGTGGTGATGCTGTCGCTACCCAAAAGCAGCAAGCGGCGATGACCGCCGGCATGGCCAACCTCGCCAGCGGTCTCGATCAGGTCTCTGTCAGTATCAGCTCGATCGGCGGTCGCGGTGCGGCGCTGGACAATCAAATCGAATCCAACGAAGCGCTGGTGCTGGCAAATTCACAGACGCAATCGACCATTCGTGACTCTGACCCTGCAGAAGTCATGACGCGGCTGACCCTGCAGCAAAACATGCTGCAAGCCTCTCAATTGGCATTCAGCAAAATCGCTTCGCTCGGCCTGTTCAACCGGCTCTGATAGACCCTCCACGCTGCACGCACCCAGGTGACGGCCATCGTCACCTGGCGTTCTTTCCAGGTTACCCAAATGAACGATCGGCTCCTTGTCAGCATTGCTATTCCTGCCTTCAATCCTGAATTTTTTCGTGGCGCGCTCCTCAGTGCGATCAATCAGGATTATCCGCATCTGGAAATCGTCATATGCGATGACAGCTCCGGTCCGGAAATCGAGGCAATCTGCGAAGAGTTAGCCAAGACATCGTCAGCGAGCCTGCGTTATGTGCGTAATCACCAGCGTTTGGGTTTTGCCCGCAACCTGCTGGCCTGCTTGAATCACGCATCGGGCGAAATGATCAAGTTCCTCTGCGACGATGACTCCCTGGTCCACCATTGCATCAGTCGCCAGGCCAACGTGCTGCAAGAAAACGAGGAACTGAGCATAGTGATCGGTCAGCGATTGCTTTGCGATGCTGACGACATCTTGCTTCCTTCTCGTTTGCTCAACTGCCTGATCTCGCCCACAAGCGCCGTGCTCCACGGTACCGACCTGCTGGCGTGTGTCGCCGATAATACGGTCAACCTGTTCGGTGGCATCAGCCATGCCCTGTTCCGTCGCGCTCAAGTCGAGGAATACCTTGGCTCGCTGGTGCAGGATGGAAAGGGTTTTGTCGCACGCCTGGACATGGCCCTTTATATTTGTTTGCTGCGTCGCGGACATCTCGCCAGCCTGGATCAACTCTTGAGCTTTGAGCGCATGCATCCGGGCCGGCTCAGCCATCAGGTGGCAATGACTGAAGTGTTTGCCTGCGAGAGTGAGTGGCTGCTGCAGATGCTGGCTGCGCGCACCAGTGAGAAGGCTCCTGCCGAAGGCTACGTGCGCTATCTGCCGCTGGTTTCGTATCACGGTGCTGACCCGGTGTGGGAAGAACTGGATCTCCGAAACTTCCTGACCAAACAGATCGCGACTTTCAACCAGCAGGTGGGTACGAGCAGCCTTGATTTCGCTGCGTTGTATGCCGAATGGCTGGAGTGTCGCAGTTTGTCTGAGGGACAGCAGCGTCTGCTGCCCAAGCGCATCGAACAGTGGCCCTGTCAGCCGCGCATCATGCCTGTGGTGTTCTGTCATGAAGATGACGAGCTTGCGCTGCGCGCGACGTTGGACAGTCTGACGGCGCAGTCTTACGCTGCCAGCCGTATTCTGTTGCTGGGGCCTGCCGGTTCAACGTCACCGGCCGTTGCCGGGGTGGAATATGAGGTTCTGCGGGGTGACGGATTTGGCCAGATCAATACCTTGCTGGCCAATGACGCTCAGGCGGACTGGATACTTCTGCTGCAGGCAGGTGATCGTCTACACCCTCATGCGCTGGTCATAATGGCCGAACGCATGGCCTTGCGAACGGACATGCTATGCCTGTACAGCGATGAAGGGACGCACGATGGGCGAGGGCCCTCGATGCCGATTTTCAAGCCCGATTTCAATCTCGATCTGATGCGCAGCTTGCCTTACGTGGGGCGGCAGTTGGCGTTCAAGTGTGAGGCGTTATCGTCGATCGGCGGGTTTGACGAACAGTACGCGGAACTGGCGTCACACGATGTGCTCTGGCGTCTGGTTGAAACCCACGGTTTGCAGGTGGTTGAGCATATCCCTGAAGTGCTCGTGCAGAGTCAGTACAGTTACGCCGACTGGATGCGTGATCCCGCCATTCAGGCCCAGGCCGCACCGGTAGTGCGCGCGCATCTGCAACGTCTGGGCGTCTTGGCCCAGGTCGACAGTACGCCCAATAGCGTAACAACCCGGGTGCGCTATCAGCACCCGCAGTCGGCCAGTGTGTCGATCCTGATTCCGGTCTGTGCAGACTTGCTGACCTTGCGCCGTTGTGTCGAATCTTTGTTCGAGCACACCCGTTATGGCGCGTATGAAGTACTGCTGATCGCCAACGGTGATGAATCAGCCGAGGTGCAAGACTGGTTAAAGGCGATGGAAGGGCTGGGCGGCGATCAGTTGCGGGTCGTTGGCGTGCAATCGCGATCTCGAGCAGAGAGCTTGAATCAAGCCAGCGAGCAGGCGCGGGGTGATTACCTTTTATTGCTGGATGCGGAGTGTGCACTGTTCGATGCGCAGTGGCTTGATGAACTCATGCTACAAGCCCAGCGTCCTGAAGTGGGCGTCGTCGGGCCCAAGCTGTTCGGCCGTGATGGCACGGTCGCTGCGGGTGCTTTGGTATTGGGCCTGCGGGGGCTGGCAGGTAACCCGTTTGTGGGTTGTGTCGATAGCAGTTATCTCGATCGTTTGAATGTGGTGCAGAACTGGAGCGCCCTGAGTCTGAATTGCCTGATGGTTCGCCGGACGCTGTTCCGTGAGCTGCAAGGGTTGGACACTGATTCGTTGCGACAGAGTTGGCTCGATGCGGACTTGTGTCTGCGGGCACACGAGCTTGGCTACCTGGTCGTTTGGACGCCTTTTTCCAAAGTGGCGCGATTGGGTATGGCAAGCGCTGCCTCGGCCATCGATCAGGAGGCCGACCAGCAAGCCTTCTATCAGCGGTGGCTGCCCAAGGTCGCTTGTGACCCCAATTACAATCGAAACCTGAGCCTGACCCAGGGAAGCTTCAACCTTGAACCCGGTCTGCGCACTGGCTGGGATCCTTTCATCGACCGCGCGATGCCTTCAGTGCTGGCTTTGCCGTTCAATGCGTCCGGTGTCGGTCACTACCGCGTCATTCAGCCATTCAGTGAGCTGGAACGCGCCGGCTGGATTCAGGGGCGTCTGAGCTACAGCATGCCGAAACCTGTCGAGGCAGAACGGGAAAAGCCGGATGTCATTATCATCCAGCTTCGCTATGCGAACGAAAGCAGCAAGGAGATCGCACGGCTCAAGCAATTCTCCAACGCCCGCCGAATCTTCGAGATCGATGACTACATCATCGATCCGCCGAAAAAGAACGACCATGTCCGAAACTGGCCGGCTGACACCGCGCAAAAACTCAGTCAGGCCATAGGTCTGTGTGATCGGCTCGTCGTTTCTACCGAGCCATTGGCCGATGCGCTGTCACACATGCATCAGGATATTCGTGTGGTACCCAACATGCTTGCAGCCTCGCTGTGGGCCGGGCTGACCAGCGAGCGCCAGACGAGTATCAAGCCGAGGGTCGGATGGGCGGGGGGAACCAGTCACCGTGGTGACCTTGAGTTGATGCTGGATGTCGTCAAATGCCTGGCCGATGAAGTCGACTGGGTCTTCTTCGGCATGTGCCCCGACATTCTTCGTCCCTACGTAAAAGAGTTCCACAGAGGCGTACCGCTGGCTCAGTACCCGCAGAAGCTGGCCAGCCTCAATCTCGACCTGGCCCTGGCTCCGCTTGAGCAGAATCTGTTCAACGACTGCAAGAGCAACCTGCGCCTGCTGGAGTATGGCGTCTGCGGCTTTCCTGTGATTTGCACCGACACCAAGGCCTATGCGGGGTACTTGCCATGCACGCGGGTGCGCGAAAACTCGACTGAGCAGTGGTTGGAGGCGATTCGCATGCACTTGTCGGATCCCCAGGCCAGCTACCGTCAAGGCGATGCCCTGCGTGAAGTGGTGTTACGAGACTATTTGCTTACACCGCGTCATCTGCAGCACTGGGCGAATGCCTGGCTGGCGGACTGAACCCTGACGCCCGGCCAAGCCGGGCGCTGAACCCATTATTTGAAACAGGTACGCTATGAACGCAATCGCAACCGGGTCGCGCAGTGATGTTACGGTCGTTCTGCTCGGGCATGAACAGGCGGGCTATCGAGCACGGACACAGCACTTCTACGATCAGAACGAAGTCTCCTTTCTGTCATTGGAGTCGTTGCATGCCGGCAGCGGGACGTTGTGCAGCCAGCGGCTGGCCCACGCGCTGGATAACGTGACGACACCATTGGTGGTCCTCGCGCTGGACTGCGACTTCATCTTGCCCGCAGCTCTGGACGCTGCCGCTGTTCGTTTGCAGGCAGCCTCGCACGCCATAGGGGCTCAGGGTTACGCACTGGCTTATGCGCTAGGCAATGGGCAAGCGGCTTATCACAAAGTCGGCTCTGTCCGCGCACCCATGTCCGAAGTCAGCGCCACTGCTCGTTTGCGCCAGTACGCCGAGGCGGCCCAGCCTGCCTGGCGAGCGGTACTGCGAGTCGAGGCCTTGCAGAGCGCACTGGCGCAAGTGCCGGGTTACCTGGATTTCTCCGGCTGGCGCGTAGCACTGTCCTATGCACTGCTGGCGCAGGGCGGGATCGAATCCATTGAGCAGACCGATGTGATTTGTGAGTACGCGCCTTGCACGCTGCCCGTTGCCGCTCAGGAAGAGCGCTTCACCCAGGCCGTTCGCGCACTGCTTGAGTGGGATGCGGCCGGGTTTGGCCTGTGCACGGGGGAGGCAGGTTTTGCACTGCTCAACCGTTTTGTCCGCAACACCTTTGCCGCGCTGGAGCAGCCGCTGCTGTTCACTTCGTCCTGGACGAGTGTCAAAGAGGATCCGGAGCGGGTATTCGAGCCGCGTCAGTTCGTCGAACTTCCGTACTACAGCGGGTCAGTGTTCCAATACCTGACCTCGCTGGAGTTTCTCTGTCATGCCTGGCCGGCGGGCGGGCAGCAGTTCCAGGCCTTGGAGGGTAGTTGGGTTCGCCAACGCGAACTCTTGCTGACTCACCCCAACGATACCCGCGGAAGTCTCCAGCATCGTTACTGGCAGGCGCTGGAGTTGGGCCGGTTCAATCGCGAGGTTTGCCAACGGCTGGTCTCGTCCTTGACCAGCGAAGACGACGAAGCTATTGCCAGTGAGCTCAATGCCTGGCTCCAGCGGCTGGCGCAGATCCCGTCTTATGATGCGCAGCAGAGCCTGGCCGCTACCCCTTCGGGCCAAGTGCTGGCGACGCTGGCGGCAGCGACGCCGGATGAGCTCGCGCGTGAACGTGTGTCTGCGCATCTGGCGCGCTCGCCCGGTGAGCAAATTGCATTCGTTGTGCTCGATCTCGCCGACGATGACGACGCCTTGCAAGCCACCTTCGACAGTCTGCTTGCCAGTGGCGTACGCAATTTCAAGCTGCTGGTGCTCAAGGCCGGTAAGCCGCCGGTGATCACCACTGCGCGTGACACCCTGCACTTCATTCAGGTTACGGAGGGCAACTGGGTCGCCCACCTGAATCAGGCCGTGCGCCAATTGCAGAGTGAATGGATGCTGCTGCTGAAGGCCGGTGAGCAGTTGCTCGCTGGCGGATTGCTGCACTTGTCGCTGGAGCTGAGTCATGCAGCAACCTGCCAGGCGATCTGCGCCAACGAAGTGCAACGCGATAGCCACGGGCGCTTGAAGAGCGTCGTGCGACCAGGTGCCGATCTCGATCTGCTGCGCGGTCAACCTGCCCTGATGTCTCGCCACTGGCTGATACGACGTCAGGCCGTGCTCGACCTGGGAGGCTTCGGCGATGCCCAGCCTCAGGCCGTCGAGCTTGACCTGCTGCTGCGTCTGGTGGAATCGCAGGGCGTGGCCTGCCTTGCTCATCTGGATGACTACCTGGTGCTCGGCGAAGAGTCATCGCAGGCATTGATGACCCAAGCCCAGGTAGTGCTGGAACGTCACCTCAGGCTACTGGGCTATCGTGGTCATGTCAGTGACGACGGCACTTGCGTGTTGCAGATCGATTTTCGTCATGCCGCCACGCCATTGGTCAGCATCCTGCTGGCCAGCGAGGAGGGTGCAGCGCCGTTGCAGGCGTGCCTGGCCAGCGTGCTGCAACGTACGCGCTATCCACGTTATGAAGTGATCGTGGCGTGCTCGGGTGAAAGTGGCGCTGACGAAGTGGGCGAGCACCGTGGAGTGGGCAACCGTGTGCGGGTGTTGAACGCAGAGTCCGGTGCTTCGCGTAACGACTTGCTCAATTTGGCGGCGAGCCAGGCCAAGGGCGAATATCTGGTAATGCTGTCGGCCACCGCAGAGGTCATCAGCCCTGCCTGGCTTGAAGGCTTGCTCAACGAGGCACAACGCCCTGAAGTCGGCGTTGTCGGGGGCGCGCTGTATGGCGCTGATTCAACCTTGGCGCATGCCGGTTATGGTTTATTGAGCGGCCCACAAATTGACTCGCCTTGGCTGGGCACCGCTGATCAATGGCCATTGTCAGTGCGTGGTTGCATGGCTGTTTCCGGGGATTGCCTGATGATGCACAAGTCACTGTTCGAGCAGTGCGGCGGTATGCAGGCGCTGCCAGGTGCGGATATCGAGTTGTGCCTGCTGGCAAAGGACGCGGGCCTTACGGTGGTATGGACGCCGCAGGCTCAGATCAGCGTTGCAGACTTCTCGGCACCTGACGCCGGTGTGGCGCAGGCGCTGGCCGAGCGTTGGCCACAGGCTTTCACCGGGGCGGCATCTGACAAGACGCCTGACACCGTTGGCGAGTTGGCCTGGATGGCGATGTTGTAAGCGCCTTGGCGTGATTACCGGTTAAGTGCGGCTGCTCCCTGGTCAGGGGGGCGGCTTCACGTTGTGACTCACGGGGGTAGCCAAGGCGCGAGATACCGCGACGTCGTGTGTCCTTGTCCAAATTCAATAACGAAGTGCCCGCATGAAACCTATTCGAATCGTATGTGGAACGCGCGTGTCTGAGCAGGAGTTCTCCACCGAGACTGCTCTTGGCCGCTCCTTGTTGATCCACCAGTCGGCCAATCCCGTTGAAATCAGGCTTTTTGCCGAGAATACGCAGGGGCTTTCGACTATTTACAACCGCGTCATTGATGAAGCCCGGGACAATCCTGCCATTCTGGTGTTCGTTCATGACGATGTGCACCTGTGTGACTTCTTGTGGAGCGAGCGGATACGCGAAGGCGTTGCAGCGTTCGATATTGTCGGGCTTGCAGGCAACACACGGCGTGTTGAGGGGCAACCCGCGTGGGCCTTCATTGATGACCGGTTCACTTGGGATCAGGCGTGCTTCCTGAGTGGTATGGTCGGGCACGGCAATAGTTTCCCCTGTGTCGTCTCCAATTTCGGGCCTGTGCCACAACCTTGCAAACTGCTCGACGGGCTGCTGCTTGCGGCGGACAGCGAGCGCCTGGAACAGGCCGGAGTGCGCTTTGACGAGCAATTCGAGTTTCATTTCTATGACATGGATTTTTGTCGTTCGGCTGAATTGAACGGTATGAGCATGGGCACGTGGCCGTTGAGCGTTGTCCATGAAAGCGCAGGTGCGTTCGGTACGCCTGCGTGGCGCGAGAGCTTTCGCCGTTATCAGGAAAAGTATGCCGTTACAGACACCCGAAAGCCTCAGGAGGCTACTGTGCAGAAACAAACGCCGGTCCATCAGTTCCATAACCCGGATTTACTCAAGCTGATGCCTGCCAATGCCAAGCGTGTCGTGGAGATCGGCTGCAGCTCGGGTGCGCTGGCGCGCGAATACAGAAAACTGAACCCCGATGTTCATTACACCGGGATCGAGATCGATGCAGGCTATGCGCAACTGGCACGCGAGCACTGTGATCGTGTGCTTGACATGAATATCGAAACGGCCAGCGATGATTTGCTTGCCGGCGATCTGGCCGCTGACTGCTGGGTCTTCGGGGATGTGCTTGAACATCTTTACGACCCATGGCAGCTCTTGCAGAGAATCCGTGAGGCGAGTGCCCCCGGCAGCTGTGTCGTCGCGTGCATTCCAAATGCTCAGCACTGGAGTGTTCAGGCGCGGCTCAGTGTGGGTGATTTCCGCTATGAAGACTCCGGTCTGTTCGACAGAACACATATTCGTTGGTTTACGCTGACCACCATGCTCGAAATGTTCAACCAGGCCGGTTTGACTGTCGAAGCGGGCGTGCCACGCGTTTTTGAAGAGCCTCAGCGCGAGAGATTTCTGCCAGTGATCCATGCGATGGCTGCGGCGGCGGGGAGGGATCCGGAGATGGCTGTCCAGGATGCGTTACCGTTGCAGTACGTGTTCAGGGCTGTAGCAGGTTGATGTTCTGCGTCGACACCTTATCTTCATTCCGATTGGAAATTTGAAAATATGCACCCCACCGCAATGCAAAATGGACAATTGTTTTTCGATACCTATCTGGGTGAAGACTCAACTTGCGTGGTCGTCGAGATTGGCGCACAAAACGTGAACGGGTCACTTCGGGAAGTCGCGCCGTCCAGCGTGCACTACATTGGGGTTGACTTCGTCGTCGGAAAAGGGGTCGACGTCGTCTTGACCGACCCGTACAGCCTTCCGTTCGAGAGTGAGTCTGTCGATGTGATCGTCAGCTCCTCCTGCCTTGAGCACTCAGAAATGTTCTGGCTGTCGTTCACGGAGTGCTTGAGGGTTCTAAAGGCGGATGGCCTTATGTTCATCAACGTGCCCTCTAACGGCGCCTTTCACCGTTATCCGGTCGACTGCTGGCGTTTCTACCCTGACGCAGGGAGTGCCTTGGTCACCTGGGCCAAGCGTCAAGGTATGAACCCCGCGTTGCTGGAGTCCTTCATCACCCCTCAGCATGAGGATGTATGGAGCGACTTCCTCGCCGTTTTCGTCAAAGACGAAGCCTGCATACGCCAGCATCCGAACCGAATGATCAAAGCGATCTCAAAGTTTGAGAATGGCAAGGTTTCCGGAAGTGAGCAGATTTTCAGCTATTTTGAGTTTCCCGAAGACATTCGGCGATTGAACGAAGCTGTTCAACGACTGAGCGCGATGGAAGGTCGTGAGGCCATCGTCAATGATGTCCTGGAAAAGCTTCACGAATTCACCAAAGGCCAGGGCCCTGCAGCCCTGGCCGATCTTGCTTGAAGGCCTGAAGGTCTTCGGCCCGGGAAACAGGAAAACCTCCAGCCAGAAGTTTTCACCAGCCGCCATTCGTGGCGGTTTTCAGTCATGGCGGATGAAACTGCCTTTGCAAAACCCACCCCAATCAGTGAGCAGGTCGCCCCAGGCTTCGGATGCGCCTCGTGCCGTTTTTGGCCCTGTCGGCAACCGATTCGATAAAAGCGCGTGACTCGGAAGTCACGGCGGGCATCTTCACTGTTATCATTCCCGCAACCGGGACAGCTAAGCCGGCGAACGGTGTTGTCAGGCGTTTGTTGCCTGGCGCGCATTCGTGGTGCCTGGTGGGCATTTTGCTTTTTCTGAATTGGGAAGCCATATGATTGGCATTAAAAGTATCGCCAGTTACGTGCCGGCTGAAGGGCTGGACAATTACGCGCAAGGCGCGAAATTCGGTAAGGATCAGGAATTCATCTTCGGCAAGATCGGTTCGACGTTCTTGCCCCGCAAAAGCGCCGGACAGGAAACCTCCGACTTGTGTGTCGAGGCCGTCAATGCCCTGTTCTCCGGTAACCCTGAGTTGGACCCGGCCTCAATCGACGTTGTGATCGTTGTCACTCAGAACGGCGATGCTGAAGGCTTACCGCACACTGCCGCGATCGTTCAGCACAAGCTCGGTCTGCCGACCCATATCGCCGCCTTCGACATCTCTTTGGGATGCTCCGGCTACGTGTACGGCTTGTATGCCATGAAGGGTTTCATGGAGGCTGCCGGGCTGAAAAACGGTCTGCTGATCACTGCCGACCCTTATTCCAAGATTGTCGACCCTGAAGATCGCAACACCACCATGCTGTTCGGTGATGCCGCAACGGTGACCTGGATGGGCGAAGGTGCGCACTGGCAGTTGGGCAATTCGCTTTTCGGCACCGATGGCGCAGGCGCGGAATTTTTGCGTACCACCGATGGCAAGTTCTTCATGAATGGTCGTCAGGTCTACAATTTCGCTTTGGTCAAAGTGCCGGCTCACTTGCAGCAATTGCTTGATGCAAGCCAATTGCAAGCCACGGACATCGACCTTTACTGCTTGCACCAGGGAAGCGCGGCGATTGTTGATGCGGTATCCCAGCGTTTCGAGGGCGGTGACCCCAAGCGTTTTGTCAAGGATATGACCGAGACAGGCAATACCGTATCGTCCAGTATTCCGCTGCTGCTTGAAAAGCACGTGATGGGTTCACAGCATAAGCGCGTCGCCCTGAGCGGCTTTGGTGTCGGCCTGTCGTGGGGCTCGGCGATCATTGAACGCGTTGACTGACTGCCGGTTGCATTAAAGAACGCCGCCTTACCCTGGCGGCGTTTTTGTGTGTGGATTTTCACCATCCATATCTTGCGCTCCGTTCGAGCGACGAGAGCTGCCATGCGCAGGATTCTGTTCGCTGGGGTGTAAATCTGCTGAAACACCTTGAGTCATGTTTGATGACGTGCTGATTTCTGGCGTCAAATCCCCGCGTTTGCTGGGCTGGCGGGATGCCACCAATTATTTTTAAAAAATCAGCTAAAGCAACGTGCCATGACGACGATAACTATTACGAAGGTTCTCTGTGCCACACCCGGCGAATTGCCAAGGCCGGAAGCCGTAGTACCCAACCAACGAGGAATTCGTCATGGCTTTGACTGTTAACACCAACACCACCTCCCTGGGCGTTCAGAAAAACCTGAACCGTGCTTCCGACGCTCTCAGCACTTCGATGTCCCGTCTGTCGTCCGGCCTGAAAATCAACAGCGCCAAAGACGATGCTGCTGGCCTGCAGATCGCCAACCGTATGACTTCGCAAATCCGCGGTCAGACCATGGCAATCAAAAACGCCAACGATGCAATCTCCATCGCGCAGACCGCTGAAGGCGCGATGCAAGAGCAGACCAACATCCTGCAGCGTATGCGTGAACTGGCTCTCCAGGCACGAAACGACTCCAACACTACCGATGACCGTGATGCACTGGACAAAGAATTCCAGTCGATGACCAAAGAGCTGGATCGTATCGCTGCCAGCACCCAGCTGAACAACAAGAACCTGCTCGACGGTAGCACTACCACCGCGATGGTTTTCCAGGTGGGCTCCAACACCGGTTCCGACAACCAGATCAGCATCACGCTGACTGACGCGATGGACACTACCGGCGCACTGAGCGCACTGAGCGGCAAGGCTATCACTGGTGCTGCTTCCGCTATCGAAGCAAACTTCAGTGGCGCGATGACCGCCATCGACGAAGCGCTGAAAAACATCAACACCACCCGTGCTGACCTCGGCGCCGTTCAGAACCGTCTGACCAGCACCATCGCCAACCTGCAGAACATCAACGAAAACGCCGAAGCTGCACGTGGTCGTGTACAAGACACCGACTTCGCCGCTGAAACTGCCCAGCTGACCAAGCAGCAGACTCTGCAACAAGCGTCGACTTCGGTTCTGGCCCAGGCCAACCAACTGCCATCGGCCGTACTGAAACTGCTTCAGTAATCGCCTGATGATTGTCGGCGGGGGAGCGCACTTGTGGTGCTCCTCCGCTTTTTACATTGAGAGGTGGTTGGTATGGATATGAGCGTCAAGCTGAACCTGTCTTACCAGGCCACGAAGCCGGTCGAGCAGGCCGCCGAATCACCTGTGGTCAAGCCCTCTCGGGCTGTTGAGCCCATCAAGCCAGCACAGGACGAGGCCGACACCGGTCTTACCGAAGCTGAGAAAGTCAAAAGGGCGCTCAAGGATATCGAGACATTTCTCGCTACCTCGCGTCGTAACCTCGAATTTTCCACGGACGAAGAGTCCGGCAGAATTGTAGTTAAAGTCATCGCCAGTGAGACTGGAGAGCTGATCCGCCAACTTCCTTCGGAAGAGGCGTTGAGAATTGCTCACAGTCTGAGCGATGTAAACAGCCTGTTGTTCGACGCCAAGGTCTGACGGTGGCGGGCGAGCGGCAAGTTCGCTAGTCTTTTACCGACTAGGGGCGGCATGCACTCAAGAGGGAATAGCAATGGCGAGTACGATTTTACCAGGCACGGGTCTGGGTTCCGGCGTTGATATCAACGCCATTGTGAAAACACTGGTTGCGGCCGAGACCGATCCCAAGTCCAACCAGATCAAACGCCAGACCGCCAATAACACCGCCATGCTTTCAGGTGTGGCGTCGCTCAAGAGTGCGCTGTCCGTGTATCAGGCGGCGATGAAAAAACTCAACGACACCGCAGCCCCTTCGTTTAGCGCATACACGGCAACGTCCAGCAGTGACACTACGGTCAAAGCCACGTCGGATAACACGGCGGTGCCGGGTAGCTACATGGTTCGTGTCGAAAATCTCGCCACTTCGTCGAAAGTCGCCACCAAGAACTTCGAAGCGGGGTCCAGTACCCCGATCGCTGAGGGTGACTTGCTGATTACGCAGGACGGCGTGACCCACACTGTCAAGATTGGCGCCGGTGCGACCTTGCAATCGGTGCGTGATTCCATCAATACATCGCTCGCCGAGAAAGGCATCAGCGCCAACATCGTAAGCGGTGCGGACGGTTCGCGCCTGGTATTCAGTTCCACGATGACCGGTAAAGAAACCGATATATCGGTTGGAGGCATTGCCGATCTAGAAATCCCTGCTGGACAGGAAATGGTCGGTGACGGTGCTGGCTATGTCGGCGAGAAGGCCGAGGATGCGCTGATCTATGTGGACGGTATCAAGGTCTCAAGCAAGACCAACACCGTCACTGGCGCGATCAGTGGTATCAGTCTTGATCTGCTTCAGGAGACCGGAACTGACCCGGGCAAGGCGATCAAGGTCACCGTGGGTGAAAACACCGAGGGTTTGAAAACATCGATTCAGGCCTATGTTGATGCGTACAACACACTGGTCAAGACCGCCAACAACCTGACGGCTACCTCGAAGGACGAAGAAGGCAATCTGGTGCTGGGGTCGCTGACCAACGACCCGACTACGCGAGCACTGCTTTCGGATCTGCGCAAGCAGCTTGCCACGGAGAGCAACGGTGACCGACTCACTAGCCTTAGCCAGTTGGGCATCAATACACAGAAGGACGGTACGCTTGAATTCAACGGTGTCAAATATGACACTGCTATGAAAGAGAAAAAGCTGGGCGCCGATGTGCAGCAGCTTTTCAGCGGCACCAATGGTGTCTTCGAGCGCATGAACAAGGCGATCGAACCCTATCTGCAAACCGGCGGTATTCTCGATACGCGCAAGAACGGTCTGGACAAGCTGCAAACCGACCTTACTAACCAGCAACTGGCGCTGGGTCGTCGTATCGACGCGCTGACCGAGACGCTGACCAAGCGCTACGTGGCCATGGACACCCTGGTCGGCAAGCTTGAGGCGCAACGCAAGAACATCGTTTCGATGTTCAACTCCATCGAGGCGCAGCAGAAGAATTCCTGACCGCGTGACAGGTTGTAAGCCCGGCTAGCCATCACAGGCGCTCCGGGCTTTCGCGTTTGTGCGCTAAAGTTTTTTGCTGCGCAGACGATAAAGGCAATATGAACATTTTCGTTGTAATGAGGTAGAACATGAATCCTATGTTGGCCCTTCGGCAATACCAGAAAGTCAACGGCGTGGCTCAAACCTCCGAGGCGAGCCCGCACCGCCTGGTACAGATGCTGATGCAGGGTGGCCTGGATCGTATCGCGCAGGCCAAGGGCGCCATTGCGCGTAATGATGCCGCCCAGAAAGGTATCCTGATCGGCAAGGCCATCGGTATCGTTGGCGGCCTGCGTGAAGGGCTCGATCTGGAAAATCAGGCCGAAGCCCTGGCGGACATCGATTCACTCTACGCCTACATGAGCAAACGCCTTGTCGAAGCCAACATTAAAAATGACCCCGAGATCCTCAATGAGGTAGCGCGCCTGCTGATTACCTTGAAAGAGGGGTGGGATGCAATTGGTGATCAGGTTCCCGACGCCTAGGAGAACACCATGAGTGCTGTGCTCGAACGTATCGAACAAACCCGTTACGCACTGCTCGGGGCGCTGGAGAGTCGTGATTGGGGAACCATCACCGAACTTGATCTGAGCTGCCGCGTTTGCGTCGAGGATGTGCTTGCGCAAACGTTGGACAATGAGCAGAGTGTGCGCAGCAGTCTGCAAGATCTGCTCGACGTGTACCGCCAGCTGATTGATGTGGCGTGTGAAGAGCGTCAAACAATAGTCGATGAGATGGCAAAGATTCGCCAAGCGAAAAATGCCGCAAACATCTACCATTTGTTCACGTAAAGCGGGCCGATTAGTAAAACCACTGCGCCATAAATTTGACTGTGCACGGTTTTTTGACTTAACTAGTGGCTATTATCAGGTTTAGGGCGTCTACAGGCACATGGTGTCCTGCAAGCGTCTCGCTTGCCTTATTTTTCGGGCATTGAGTTGACTAGGGAAGTTGCTATTGCATGTGGCGTGAAACCAAAATTCTGCTGATCGATGACGATAGCGTCCGCCGCCGCGACCTGGCGGTGATTCTGAATTTTCTTGGCGAAGAAAATTTACCCTGCGGCAGCCATGACTGGCAGCAGGCTGTCGGCTCTTTGTCGTCTAGTCGTGAAGTCATTTGCGTACTGATCGGGACGGTTAATGCTCCTGGCGCGCTTTTGGGCTTGCTAAAGACACTCGCAACCTGGGATGAGTTCCTTCCGGTTTTGTTAATGGGCGATAATTCTTCCGTTGACCTGCCTGAAGACCAGCGTCGCCGGGTTCTGTCGACCCTGGAGATGCCGCCCAGCTACAGCAAATTGCTCGATTCGCTGCACCGCGCCCAGGTCTATCGCGAAATGTACGACCAGGCCCGCGAACGCGGCCGTCATCGCGAACCCAACCTTTTCCGCAGCCTCGTCGGCACCAGTCGTGCCATTCAGCACGTCCGTCAGATGATGCAGCAAGTGGCCGACACCGATGCCAGCGTGTTGATCCTCGGCGAGTCCGGCACCGGCAAGGAAGTGGTCGCGCGCAACCTGCATTACCACTCCAAGCGCCGCGACGCGCCGTTCGTGCCGGTCAACTGCGGGGCGATCCCGGCAGAGTTGCTGGAAAGCGAACTGTTCGGCCACGAGAAGGGCGCCTTCACCGGCGCGATCACCAGCCGTGCCGGGCGTTTCGAACTGGCTAACGGCGGCACGCTGTTCCTTGATGAAATCGGCGACATGCCGCTGCCAATGCAGGTCAAGCTGCTGCGCGTGCTGCAGGAGCGTACCTTCGAGCGCGTGGGCAGCAACAAGACCCAAAGTGTCGACGTGCGTATCATTGCCGCGACCCACAAAAATCTCGAAAGCATGATCGAGATCGGTTCGTTTCGCGAAGACCTCTACTATCGCCTGAACGTGTACCCGATCGAGATGGCGCCACTGCGTGAGCGCGTCGAAGATATCCCGCTGTTGATGAACGAACTGATCTCGCGCATGGAGCACGAGAAGCGCGGTTCGATCCGTTTCAACTCCGCTGCGATCATGTCGCTGTGCCGCCACGGCTGGCCGGGCAACGTCCGCGAGCTGGCCAACCTCGTCGAGCGCATGGCGATCATGCACCCGTACGGGGTGATCGGCGTGGTCGAGTTGCCAAAGAAATTCCGCTACGTCGACGACGAAGATGAGCAGATGGTTGACAGCCTGCGCAGCGATCTCGAAGAGCGCGTGGCCATCAACGGCCATACGCCTGACTTCAGCGCCAATGCGCTGTTGCCGCCGGAAGGTCTGGATCTCAAGGATTATCTCGGCGGTCTTGAGCAGGGCCTGATCCAGCAGGCGCTGGACGATGCCAATGGCATTGTTGCCCGTGCCGCTGAGCGTCTGCGCATTCGTCGCACCACGCTTGTCGAGAAGATGCGCAAGTACGGAATGAGCCGGGCCGGAGGCGATGAACAGGCGGATGATTGACGCCTGTTTTCCAACCGCTTCATTTATAAGCTGTTTTTTTTAGGCACGGGTATTGCTATAGCCCTCGCAACGTTCCGTTTCACTGACGGTCAGCCAAGCGAGAGAGCCCAATGCCCCAAGCCGCCCAGATCTCTTCTGCCTCCAATATCGTGGGGCATCCCTCGTCCGTAGAGCAGGCAAGTCGTCAGGGTCTTGAGCAGGCCTTCCAGCTGTTCAACCAGATGTCGAGCCAGTTGACCGACTCCTACAGCCTGCTCGAAGCGCGGGTCACCGAGCTCAAGGGTGAGCTGGCCGTCGTCAGCGCCCAGCGCATGCAGGAGCTGGCGGAAAAAGAACGCTTGGCCAATCGCCTGCAAAACCTCCTCGACTTGCTGCCTGGCGGCGTCATCGTCATTGATGGCCACGGTCTGGTGCGCGAAGCCAATCCGGCCGCCATCGACTTGCTCGGCTCGCCACTCGAAGGCGAGCTCTGGCGCCATGTCATCGCACGCTGCTTCGCCCCGCGTGAAGACGACGGTCACGAAATTTCCCTGAAAAACGGTCGACGCCTGTCGATTTCCACCCGCTCGCTGGACGCCGAGCCGGGGCAATTGGTGCTGCTCAACGACTTGACGCAAACCCGTCATCTGCAAGATCAACTGGCGCGCCATGAACGTTTGTCTTCGCTGGGGCGCATGGTCGCGTCCTTGGCGCATCAGATTCGCACGCCGCTGTCCGCCGCTTTGCTCTACGCCAGTCATTTGACAGAGCAGCAATTGCCGCTGGAAACCCAGCAGCGTTTTGCCGGGCGGCTCAAGGAGCGCCTGCACGAACTGGAACATCAAGTGCGCGACATGCTGGTGTTCGCCCGTGGCGAGCTGCCGCTGACCGATCGCGTAACGCCCAATGCCTTGATGCAATCGCTGCAGGCAGCGGCGCTGACCCATGTTCAGGACCTGCCGATTCGCTGGCAGTGCGACAGTCATGCCGGCGAGCTGCTGTGCAACCGCGACACGCTGGTTGGCGCGTTGCTGAATCTGCTTGAAAACGCCATTCAGGCCAGCGCCGGCGAAGCGCGCCTGAAAGTGCATTGCTACACCAGAGGCAACACCCTGCGTCTGTGCGTGAGCGACAGCGGCAGCGGCATTGAGCCGACAGTTTTGGCGCGCCTCGGCGAGCCTTTTTTTACTACCAAAGTCACCGGCACCGGCCTTGGCCTGACCGTGGTCAAAGCGGTGGCCCGTGCGCACCAGGGAGAATTGACCCTGCGTTCGCGAGTCGGGCGCGGCACTTGCGCGCAGGTCAGCCTGCCACTGTTTTCCGCTGCACAGGGAGTTGAATAATCGTCATGGGCATCAAGGTGTTGCTGGTCGAGGATGATCGTTCGTTGCGCGAAGCGCTGGCCGATACGCTGCTGCTCGCCGGCCACGACTATCACGCCGTCGGCAGCGCCGAAGAGGCGCTGACGGCGGTCGCGCAGCATGCCTTCAGCCTGGTGGTCAGCGACGTCAACATGCCGGGCATGGACGGGCATCAATTGCTCGCCTTGCTGCGCGCGCGTCAACCGCAATTGCCGGTGCTGCTGATGACCGCCCATGGCGCGGTCGAGCGTGCGGTCGATGCGATGCGCCAGGGCGCCGCGGATTATCTGGTCAAGCCGTTCGAACCCAAAGCGCTGCTTGATCTGGTTGCGCGGCATGCGCTGGGCAGCATCGACTCAGGCGAAGGGGACGGCCCTGTCGCCGTTGAACCGGCCAGTGCGCAGTTGCTTGAGCTGGCGGCACGGGTGGCGCGCAGTGACTCCACTGTGTTGATCTCTGGCGAGTCCGGCACCGGAAAAGAAGTGCTGGCGCGCTACATTCACCAGCAATCGCCGCGAGCCAGTCAGCCATTCATTGCAATCAATTGCGCGGCGATCCCGGACAACATGCTCGAAGCGACACTGTTCGGTCATGAGAAGGGCTCTTTCACTGGCGCCATCGCCTCGCAGGCCGGCAAGTTCGAACAGGCGGACGGTGGCACCATTCTGCTTGATGAAATTTCCGAAATGCCGATGGGCTTGCAGGCCAAACTGTTACGCGTACTGCAGGAGCGTGAGGTCGAGCGCGTGGGTGCGCGCAAGCCGATCAGCCTGGATATCCGCGTGGTCGCCACGACCAACCGCGATCTGGCTGGCGAGGTTGCAGCGGGGCGCTTCCGTGAGGATCTGTTTTACCGCTTGTCGGTTTTTCCTCTGGCTTGGCGTCCACTTCGCGAGCGCACTGCCGATATCCTGCCGCTGGCAGAAAAATTGTTGGCCAAACACGTCAATAAAATGAAGCACACCGCGGCGCAGCTGTCGCCGCAAGCGCAAGCGTGCCTGACCGCGTATCCGTGGCCGGGTAATGTGCGAGAGCTGGACAACGCCATTCAGCGCGCGCTGATCCTGCAGCAGGGCGGCTTGATCCAGCCGCAGGATTTCTGCCTGACCGGTGCAGTGACTTTTGCACCATTGCCCGTCGCGGCGCCAATAATCCGCGACGTGGAAATCGAGGCGGATTCCTCTGGCGCACTGGGCGAGGACCTGCGCCGCCGGGAGTTTCAGATGATCATCGACACCCTGCGCGCCGAGCGTGGCCGGCGCAAGGAAGCCGCCGAAAAGCTTGGCATCAGCCCGCGCACTTTGCGCTACAAGCTGGCGCAGATGCGCGATGCCGGGATGGACGTCGAAGGCTATCTGTTCGCTACCTGACTGATCGCGAGAACAATCAAACTGCTTTTCTCAAAGGGGTGCCCATTAGCTGGCACCCTTGTTGCTAATACCTGTGTACCCGCCGAGTGAAGTGTCAAAAAATTGCGGGCCGCCCAAGAGAGTAGACCATGAGCCAAGGTATTGAATTTAATCGGTTGATGATGGACATGCAGGCCATGAAAGTGGATGCCATGTCTGCGCGTAAATCGACTGCCGCTGTCCCTGAAATTGCCGGCAGCAGCTTTTCCGACATGCTCGGTCAGGCGATCAATAAAGTCAGCGATACCCAACAGGCGTCGACTCAACTGGCCAATGCTTTCGAGATCGGCAAGAGCGGTGTCGACCTGACCGACGTGATGATCGCGTCGCAGAAAGCCAGCGTGTCGTTCCAGGCTCTGACCCAGGTGCGCAACAAGCTGGTCCAGGCTTACCAAGACATCATGCAGATGCCGGTTTAAGGGCGAATTAAGTCATGGCAGATGCAGTCGCTGATAACGTTCCGGCCAAGGCCACCCCGATCGACGGCAAACCGCCGCTGTTCGGCCTGTCCTTTCTGGATAATCTTTCCCAGATGACCGTGCTGCGTCAGGTCGGCCTGTTGGTCGGTCTGGCTGCAAGCGTGGCGATTGGCTTTGCCGTGGTGCTGTGGTCGCAGCAGCCGGATTACCGTCCACTGTACGGCAGCCTTGCCGGCATGGACGCCAAGCAGGTCATGGAAACCCTGGCCGCCGCTGACATTCCTTACAACGTAGAACCCAATTCCGGCGCCTTGCTGGTCAAGGCCGACGACCTGTCCCGTGCGCGGATGAAACTCGCTGCCGCTGGTGTCACTCCCAGCGATGGCAATATCGGTTTCGAAATCCTCGACAAGGAACAGGGTCTGGGCACCAGCCAGTTCATGGAAGCGACCCGTTATCGTCGCGGCCTCGAAGGCGAACTCGCGCGGACCATCTCCAGCCTGAACAACGTCAAGGGTGCTCGCGTGCACCTGGCGATTCCGAAGAGTTCGGTGTTCGTCCGTGACGAGCGCAAGCCAAGCGCTTCGGTACTGGTCGAGCTGTACAGCGGGCGTTCGCTGGAGCCGGGGCAGGTGGTCGCGATCATCAATCTGGTGGCGACCTCCGTTCCGGAATTGAGCAAATCGCAGATCACCGTCGTCGATCAGAAGGGCAACCTGCTTTCCGATCAGGCGGAGAACTCCGAGATGACCATGGCCGGCAAGCAGTTCGATTACAGCCGCCGCATGGAAAGCATGCTCACCCAGCGCGTGCACAACATTCTGCAACCGGTACTGGGCAACGATCGCTACAAGGCTGAAGTTTCGGCCGACGTCGATTTCAGCGCCGTCGAATCGACCGCCGAGCAGTTCAACCCCGATCAGCCGGCGTTGCGCAGCGAACAATCGGTCAATGAACAGCGCACCGCCAGCAATGGCCCGCAAGGTGTGCCGGGTGCCCTGAGCAACCAGCCACCGTCGCCGGCCTCGGCGCCGCAGACCACCGGCGGCACCGCTGCAGCGGCCGGCATGATCCAGCCGGGTCAGCCACTGGTTGACGCCAACGGTCAGCAGATCATGGACCCTGCCACCGGCCAGCCAATGCTCGCGCCGTACCCGGCCGACAAGCGTCAACAATCCACCAAGAACTTTGAGCTCGACCGTTCGATCAGCCACACCAAGCAGCAGCAGGGCCGTCTCAATCGCCTTTCGGTGTCGGTGGTGGTCGATGATCAGGTCAAGATCAACCCGGCCAACGGTGAAACCAGCCGCGCGCCGTGGAGCGCCGACGAATTGGCGCGCTTCACGCGACTGGTGCAGGACGCCGTCGGTTTCGACGCCAGCCGTGGCGACAGCGTCAGCGTGATCAACATGCCGTTCTCCGCCGAGCGCGGCGAAGTGATTGCCGATATTCCGTTCTACTCCCAGCCATGGTTCTGGGACATCGTCAAACAAGTGCTGGGTGTGCTGTTCATCCTCGTGCTGGTGTTTGGTGTGCTGCGTCCGGTGCTCAACAACATCACCGGCGGTGGCAAAGGCAAGGAGCTGGCCGGTCTGGGCAGCGACGTGGAACTCGGTGGCATGGGCGGCCTGGACGGCGAACTGGCCAACGACCGCGTGAGCCTCGGTGGTCCGCAGAGCATTCTGTTGCCGAGCCCGAGCGAGGGTTATGACGCGCAACTGAATGCAATCAAGAGTCTGGTAGCTGAAGACCCGGGTCGCGTGGCTCAGGTCGTGAAAGAGTGGATTAACGCAGATGAGTGATAACCGAGCCGCCACCGTCAAACTGACCAAGGTCGACAAAGCCGCAATTCTGCTGCTGTCCCTCGGTTCGACCGATGCTGCGCAAGTGCTGCGCCACATGGGCCCCAAAGAGGTTCAGCGCGTCGGCGTGGCCATGGCGCAGATGGGCAACGTCCATCGCGAACAGGTCGAGCAGGTGATGAGCGAGTTCGTCGACATCGTCGGCGATCAGACCAGCCTCGGCGTCGGTTCCGACGACTACGTGCGCAAAATGCTTACTCAGGCCCTGGGCGAAGACAAGGCCAACGGCCTGATCGATCGCATCCTGCTCGGTGGCAACACCAGCGGTCTCGACAGCTTGAAATGGATGGAGCCGCGCGCGGTCGCCGACGTCATCCGTTACGAACACCCGCAGATCCAGGCGATCGTGGTCGCGTACCTCGACCCGGATCAGGCCGGTGAAGTGCTCGGCAACTTCGACCACAAGGTGCGTCTGGACATCATCCTGCGCGTCTCGTCGTTGAACACCGTGCAGCCGGCAGCCTTGAAAGAACTCAACCAGATTCTCGAGAAGCAGTTCTCCGGCAACTCGAACGCCTCGCGCACCACACTCGGTGGTATCAAGCGTGCGGCCGACATCATGAACTTCCTCGACAGCTCGATCGAAGGCCAGCTCATGGACTCGATCCGCGAAGTCGACGAAGACCTGTCCGGTCAGATCGAAGACCTCATGTTCGTGTTCAATAACCTCGCCGATGTTGACGACCGTGGCATTCAGGCGCTGTTGCGCGAAGTGTCGTCCGACGTGCTGGTACTGGCGCTCAAGGGCTCGGACGAAGGCGTCAAGGAAAAGATCTTCAAGAACATGTCCAAGCGTGCTGCCGAACTGTTGCGCGACGACCTCGAGGCGAAAGGCCCGGTGCGCGTCAGCGACGTCGAGACCGCGCAGAAGGAAATCCTCACCATTGCCCGTCGTATGGCCGAAGCCGGCGAGATCGTGCTCGGTGGCAAGGGCGGCGAGGAAATGATCTAAGCCCATGGACAAGCCTGACGAGTCTGTGACGGATCTGATCCGCGCCCGCGATGTTCGTGGTTTCGAATCCTGGGCGCTGCCCAGCTTCGACCCGCCCAAGCCTGAGCCTGAGCCGGAACCGGAGCCCGAGCCGCCGGAAATGGAAGAAGTGCCGCTGGAAGAAGTCCAGCCACTGACTCTGGAAGAACTCGAAAGCATCCGTCAGGAGGCTTACAACGAGGGCTTCGCCATTGGCGAAAAGGAAGGGTTTCACAGCACCACGCTGAAGGTGCGTCAGGAAGCTGAAACAGCACTGGCGGCGAAAGTCGCCAGCCTTGAGCTGTTGATGGCCAACCTCTTCGAACCGATCGCCGAGCAAGACACACAGATTGAAAAGTCGCTGGTCGACCTCGTGCAACACATTGCCAAACAGGTGATCAAGCGCGAACTGGCCATCGATTCGAGCCAGATCGAACACGTCATGCGCGACGCCCTCAAGCTGTTGCCGCTGGGTGTGGAAAACGTGCGCCTGTACGTCAATCCGCAGGATTTCGCCCAGGTCAAAGCCCTGCGCGAGCGCCACGAAGAAACCTGGCGCATCGTCGAAGACGAGTCGCTGTTGCCGGGCGGCTGCCGGGTTGAAACCGAGCACAGCCGCATCGACGCCAGTGTGGAGTCGCGGGTGACCCAGGTCATGGCCAAGCTGTTCGACCAGCTGCATGAGCAGGCCCTGCACCCGGCAGCGCCGGACTTGAGTCTGGAGATTCCCGAAGACACCCCAGCGGTTGTCGACTCTGACGAGCCGCGCGCGGACGCCAGCGATGCGCCTTGAACGCACCAGCTTCGCCAAGCGCCTGAGCACCTACGCCGAGGCCACCGAGATTGCCGGCGCGCCGATCCTTGAAGGTCGGCTGCTGCGCATGGTCGGCCTGACACTCGAAGCCGAAGGCCTGCGCGCCGCCATGGGCACCCGTTGCATGGTGATCAACGACGACAGCTATCACCCGTCTCAGGTGGAAGCAGAAGTCATGGGCTTTTCCGGCAGCAAAGTCTTTCTGATGCCGGTCGGCAGTGTCGCCGGTATCGCCCCGGGCGCCCGCGTGGTGCCGTTGGCCGACACCGGTCGTTTGCCGATGGGCATGAGCATGCTCGGCCGTGTTCTCGACGGCGCGGGGCGTGCGCTGGACGGCAAGGGCGGGATGAAAGCCGAAGACTGGGTGCCGATGGACGGCCCGACAATCAACCCGCTCAACCGTGATCCGATCAGCGTGCCGCTGGATGTCGGCATCCGTTGCATCAACGGTTTGCTGACGGTCGGCCGTGGCCAGCGTCTGGGTCTGTTCGCCGGTACCGGTGTCGGTAAATCGGTGCTGTTGGGCATGATGACCCGCTTCACCGAGGCCGACATTATCGTCGTTGGTCTGATCGGTGAACGTGGTCGCGAAGTTAAAGAATTCATCGAGCACATCCTCGGTGAAGAGGGCCTCAAGCGCTCGGTGGTGGTCGCCTCGCCGGCGGACGATGCACCGCTGATGCGTATGCGCGCGGCGATGTATTGCACGCGCATCGCCGAGTATTTCCGCGACAAGGGCAAGAACGTTCTGTTGCTGATGGATTCGCTGACTCGTTTCGCCCAGGCCCAGCGGGAAATCGCTTTGGCCATCGGCGAGCCGCCAGCAACCAAGGGCTATCCGCCCTCGGTGTTCGCCAAACTGCCGAAACTGGTTGAGCGCGCGGGTAACGCGGAGAAGGGCGGTGGTTCGATCACGGCGTTCTACACCGTACTGTCCGAAGGCGATGACCAGCAGGACCCGATCGCCGACTCGGCGCGCGGTGTACTCGATGGCCACATCGTCCTGTCGCGGCGCCTGGCCGAGGAAGGCCACTATCCGGCGATCGACATCGAAGCGTCGATCAGCCGGGTGATGCCGGCGGTGGTTTCGCCAGATCACATGCAGCGTGCGCAGTATTTCAAGCAGCTTTGGTCGCGCTATCAGCAGAGCCGCGATCTGATCAGCGTCGGCGCCTACGTCGCCGGCGGCGATCGCGAGACCGACCTGGCGATTTCCCTGCAGCCGCAGTTGGTCAGGTATCAGCGCCAGGGCCTCAACGACAAAATCAATCTGGGTGAGAGCCAGGCCTATCTGGAAACCCTGTTCGCCCCTGCGGCGGGCGGGTAACCGGCCATGGCCGTCAGTCGCGCCGCGCGCCTTGCCCCGGTGGTGGAAATGGCCGAACAGGCCGAGAAAGCCGCCGTGCAACGGCTTGGTTATTTCCAGGGTCAGGTAAAAGTCGCGGAAAGCAAACTGGCCGACCTCAATGCCTTTCGTCTGGATTACTCGCAGCAATGGATCGTGCGCGGCAGCACCGGCGTCACCGGGCAATGGCTGCTGGGCTTTCAGGGCTTTCTGGCGCAACTCGACACCGCCGTCGACCAGCAACGGCAAAGCCTGGTCTGGCACCAGAACAAGCTCGACAAGGCGCGTGAGGAGTGGCAACAGGCGTTTGCCCGCGTCGAGGGTTTGCGCAAACTGGTGCAGCGCTATCGCGACGAGGCGCAGCGCCTTGAGGACAAGCGCGAGCAGAAGCTGCTGGATGAGTTGTCGCAGCGCTTGCCGCGACGTGATGCCTTCTAACCCTCAGCGCTAATCCCTGTGGGAGCGGGCTTGCTCGCGAATGCATTCGACCAGTTGATGCGATATTGACTGACACGCCGCATTCGCGAGCAAGCCCGCTCCCACACTTGTTCCACCGTTGCGCCTTGCCCCAACCCTATCCAGCTGCTAAACCTTGTACAGGTTCGTCAATGACAAGGAAGCCAGTCAATGTCAGTCGTTACAGAAGTTTCACCGGATGGTCACAAGCTGACCATCGCGGTCAAAGGCCGGTTCGATTTCGGCCGCCATCAAGAATTCCGTGAGTCGTATGAGCGGCTCCCGCGCAAACCCGAATCCATCGTGGTCGATCTCAAAGAGGCCACTTACCTCGACAGCTCGGCGCTGGGCATGCTGCTCTTGCTGCGTGACCATGCCGGCGGCGACGAGTCGGATATCCGCGTCGTCAACAGCAGTTCCGATGTGAAGAAAATCCTCGCGATTTCCAACTTCGACAAACTCTTCGACATCAGTTGACGCCCATGCAGGCGCAAGAGCCGCTCACCGTTCTTATTGCCGAAGACAGCGCCGCCGACCGGCTGCTGCTGTCGACCATCGTCCGTCGTCAGGGCCATCAGGTTCTGACGGCGGCCAACGGTGCCGAAGCGGTCGATACCTTCAAAAAACAGCAACCCGATCTGGTGCTGATGGATGCGTTGATGCCGGTGATGGACGGCTTTGAGGCGGCGCGGCAGATCAAGGCGCTGGCAGGTGAAGCGCTGGTGCCGATCATCTTCCTCACCTCGCTGACCGAAAGCGAAGCGCTGGCCCGTTGTCTGGAGGCCGGTGGCGACGATTTTCTGGCGAAGCCTTACAACCAGGTGATCCTCGCCGCCAAAATCAAGGCGATGGATCGTTTGCGGCGTCTGCAGGCGACGGTACTGCAACAGCGCGACCTGATCGCCAGGCATCACGACTATCTGCTCAACGAACAACGCGTGGCCAAAGCGGTGTTCGACAAGGTTGCGCATTCGGGCTGCCTGAGTGCGCCGAATATCCGTTACCTGCAATCGCCGTACGCACTGTTCAACGGCGACTTGTTGCTCGCGGCGTACACGCCGGCCGGTGACATGCACGTCATGCTCGGCGATTTCACCGGCCACGGTTTGCCAGCGGCGGTGGGTGCCATGCCGCTGGCCGAAGTGTTCTACGGCATGACCGCCAAAGGTTACGGGTTGGCGGAAACCCTGCGCGAGATGAACGCCAAGCTCAAGCGCATCCTGCCGGTGGACATGTTCTGCTGCGCCACGTTGCTCTGTTTGAGTGTCCAGAGCCGCTCGGTAGAAGTGTGGAACGGCGGCATGCCCGACGGATACTTGCACCGCATGGCCAGCGGCGAGCGGGTGCCTTTGCCGGCGCGACATCTGCCGCTGGGGATTCTCGGTGCGCAGGCCTTCGATGACCGTACGGATGTGTACCCGATGGCTGTTGATGATCGGGTGTTTCTGCTGTCCGACGGGGTCATCGATACCTGCGATGCCAATGACCAATTGTTCGGCGTCGAGCGCCTGCAGCAGGTCTTTGCGGCGAACCGCGAGCCGGATCGGCTGTTCGAGGATATCGAGCAGGCGTTGCGCGATTTTCGCGGACAGGCCCGGGATGACGTGAGCATGGTCGAGGTCAGCCTGCTGGAGTCGGCGCAGGCGCACGGCGCGGCGCCGGTGTACTCCGACAGCGGCCAGTCGTGCCCGCTTGACTGGTCGGCCAGTTTTGAGTTTCGCGGTGCCACGCTCAGGCGATTCAATCCGATGCCGTTCCTGTTGCAGTTGCTGCTTGAGGTACACGGCCTGCGCGCGCAAAGCGGGGCGCTTTATAGCGTGCTCGCCGAGTTGTATTCCAACGCGCTGGAGCATGGCGTACTCGGGCTGGATTCCAGCCTCAAGCGCGATGCCACTGGGTTTGCCCGTTATTATGAAATGCGCGCGGCGCGGCTGGAGGCGCTGCAGGACGGCTTCGTGCGCGTGCATCTACAGGTGAAACCGCAAAGTGAGGGTGGACGCCTGGTCATCCGGGTCGAGGACAGTGGCGAGGGCTTCGATGTCGCGCGGGTCATGGAGCGGCCCGTGGATAACGTCCGCTTGTCGGGCCGTGGCATCAGTCTGGTCCGGCAGTTAGGGCGCAATGCCAGTTGGTCGGACCAAGGTCGTAGTGCCAGCGTGGAGTTTTTCTGGGAGATTGGGGCATAATCCGCCCATTCTTGATCAAGGAGTGAGCAAGTGACTGACCCACATGTAGATCGCGATGTCCTCGACACCTTGCGCGAGGTGATGGAGGACGGCTATCCGGAATTGCTGGAGACTTTTCTGGCAGATTCGGAAAGCCGCCTGCACGAATTGCAGGACAGCACCAGCGCCAAAGCGTTGTCTGATGTCGCCCACAGCTTCAAGGGCAGCGCCAGCAACATGGGCGCCATCCGGCTGGCAGCGTTGTGCCAGGATCTGGAGTCGAACGCCAAGGACAAAAGTCCGGAAGCGCTCGCGCAACTGGTTGCCGACATCCATTCTGAATTCGTCGACGTACGCCCGGTGTACGAAAACGAAAAGCACCACGTCCACACCCACTGAATCCGTCGTCCGGCGCTTTTCGCAGGTGTCTGGCCAAACTGGCCCGGCACTTGCAGTCATTTTGCTCAACTGTACCTACGATCCCAGTGCAGCGGAGACCGTGTCATGCCTGCGACCCCCAACATTCTTCTTCAGACCGCCGCTCAGGCCAAGGCTCAAGCAGCCTCTGCCAAATCGTCGGCAATGGCCGCAGATGCCGGGGACAAGGCTTCCAGCTTCGCCAAAGTGTTCGCCGATCAGGCGCCGGCCAAGCCTGCCGTGAGTGCTGACAATTCAGTCAAACCGGCACGCGACAAGGTCGCAGACGGCAGCAACAAAAAGGACGTCGGCAAAGATCAGTCTGCCGCGCCTGAGCCAGCGGTTGCCGATAGCGGCAAAGCGTTGCCTGCCGAAAAACCGGCGGCGAGCGAAGACGCGAATGCCGCAGACGATGACGCCACTGAAACAGTACAAACCCCTGTGGCCGATGCCGCGCCGGCAGACCCGGCGCTGGACCCAGCCCTGACTCAAGTCGTCCAGCCACTGGTGGCAGCGCCTGTTGTGCCAGCCCCCGTAGTCGCAACGCCAGCCCAGCCGCAAACCGAAACACCTGCCTTGGCCGCGGTGCCGGGCATGGTCAAGGATCCGGCGGCAACCGACAGCGATTTCGATCCTTCGGCTGACCCGCTTGACTCGCTGCCAGCCGTTCGCATGGCGATGGAGCAGGGCGGGCATATTTCCGCCGCCAGCCAGGCTCAGCCCAAGGCTGCTCCCGCGCAAGCTCAGGCCGACGGCGAACTCACCGCGGCGCAGAACTTCGCTGCCGGCATGGCCAGCATGCTGGACGTGCAGGCAGACAAGGACAGCACCAGCCAGGGCGGCGAAAAGGCCTTTAGCGGGCTGATCGATGATGGCCTGAAGGATCTGAAATCGGCTACCAGCGACACCCGCGTCGACGACTTCGCCAACCGACTGGCAGCACTGACCCAAGCCGCCACGCCAAAGACCGCCAATGCGCTGCCGGTGAATCAGCCGATCGCCATGCATCAGAGCGGCTGGACCGAAGAAGTGGTCAACCGCGTCATGTACCTGTCCAGCGCCAACCTGAAAGCCGCCGACATTCAGTTGCAACCGGCGGAGCTTGGGCGCCTGGATATCCGCGTGAACATGGTCCCTGATCAGCAAACCCAGGTGACCTTCATGAGCGCGCACCCGAGCGTGCGTGAAGCGCTCGACAGCCAGATGCATCGCCTGCGCGACATGTTCAACCAGCAGGGCATGGGCCAGGTCGACGTCAACGTCGCCGACCAGAACCGTGGCTGGCAGGGGCAAGGGCAGGAGCAGGCGCAGCAGGGCCAGAGCGGTCGCACCAGCGCCGCGGGCGGGCGTCTGGATGCGGCGGATGAAGAATTGGCACCCGCTGCTATTGCCGACGTCGCCGCTCAAACAACAAGCGTGATTGGCACCAGCGCAGTCGACTATTACGCCTGATGTAACGCAGAACCCAGTGTGGGAGCGGGCTTGCTCGCGAACGCGGTGTCACATTCAACATTGAGGTTGTCTGTCACACCGCATTCGCGAGCAAGCCCGCTCCCACAGTTGTTTTGCGGTGCCATCCAATATCCTCCGGACACTTCTGGCATAACACTTGCTCTTGCCTTGCCGTGCGACTGTGAAACCCCCGATTAGTGACGGATTATTGGCATGGCGAAGAGCGAAGCTGCAGCAGTAAAAGACCCCGCAACCAAAGGCAAACTCAAGCTGATCATCGTGATCGTGCTGGCGTTGCTGGTGGCCATTGGTGCATCCGTCGGGGCGACCTGGTTCTTCATGCATGGCGCGCAGAGCAAGCCTGCCGAGGCCGCCGACGCAGCGCCCGTCGGCAAGCAGCCAGCGATTTTCGAGCCGATGGCGCCGGCCTTCGTTGCCAACTACAACCAGAACGGCCGTCAGCGCTACATGCAGGTGAGCATCACCATGCTGGGGCGCAATCAAGCCGATCTGGACGCGCTCAAAGTGCACATGCCGGTCATCCGCAACAACCTGGTGATGCTCTTCTCCGGTCAGGATTTCGCCACACTGGCGACCCCGGTCGGCCAGGAGATGTTGCGCCAGAAGGCCACCGCCAGCGTCCAGGAAGTGGCACAGAAAGAGCTGGGCAAAGTGGTCATCGAACAGTTGCTTTTCACTAATTTCGTACTGCAGTAGGAACACGACATGGCCGTGCAGGATCTGCTGTCCCAGGATGAAATCGATGCGCTGCTGCATGGCGTCGATGATGGTCTGGTACAGACCGATAATGCTGCCGAACCCGGCAGTGTCAAAAGCTACGACCTGACCAGCCAGGATCGCATCGTCCGTGGACGCATGCCGACGCTGGAAATGATCAACGAGCGTTTCGCCCGCTACACCCGCATCAGCATGTTCAACATGTTGCGTCGCTCGGCGGACGTTGCCGTCGGTGGCGTGCAGGTGATGAAGTTTGGCGAATACGTGCACTCGCTGTACGTGCCGACCAGCCTCAACCTGGTCAAGATCAAGCCGTTGCGCGGCACCGCGCTGTTCATCCTCGACGCCAAACTGGTGTTCAAGCTGGTGGACAACTTTTTCGGCGGCGACGGCCGTCACGCGAAGATCGAAGGGCGTGAATTCACCCCGACCGAACTGCGCGTGGTGCGCATGGTGCTCGAGCAGGCCTTCGTCGATCTGAAGGAAGCCTGGCAGGCGATCATGGAAGTCAACTTCGAGTACATCAACTCGGAAGTGAACCCGGCCATGGCCAACATCGTCGGCCCGAGCGAAGCGATCGTGGTCTCCACCTTCCACATCGAACTCGATGGCGGTGGCGGCGATCTGCACGTGACCATGCCGTACTCGATGATCGAGCCGGTGCGCGAGATGCTCGACGCCGGTTTCCAGTCCGACCTCGACGATCAGGACGAGCGCTGGGTCAACGCCCTGCGCCAGGACGTGCTCGATGTCGACGTGCCGATCGGTGCCACCGTGGCCCGTCGCCAGTTGAAGCTGCGCGACATCCTGCACATGCAACCGGGCGATGTGATCCCGGTCGAGATGCCGGAAGACATGATCATGCGCGCCAACGGCGTGCCGGCCTTCAAGGTCAAGATGGGCTCGCACAAAGGCAACCTCGCGTTGCAAGTGATCGAGCCGATCGAGCGTCGCTGAGGCGATGCTTTCCACCCCCGCATTTAACTGAATTGTTGCCCGCCGAGGACACATGATGAACGACGATATGAACGCGCAGGACGATCAGGCACTGGCCGATGAATGGGCTGCGGCCCTGGAAGAAACCGGTGACGCCGGCCAGGCTGACATCGATGCACTGCTGGCTGCCGACGCTGGTACTTCCAGCTCCAACCGTCTGCCAATGGAAGAGTTTGGCAGCGTGCCGAAGAACAACGACCCAGTGACCCTCGACGGTCCGAACCTGGACGTGATCCTCGATATTCCGGTGTCGATTTCCATGGAAGTCGGCAGCACCGACATCAACATTCGCAACCTGCTGCAACTCAACCAGGGTTCGGTGATCGAGCTTGATCGTCTGGCCGGCGAACCGCTGGACGTGCTGGTCAACGGCACCCTGATCGCCCACGGCGAAGTAGTGGTGGTCAACGAGAAGTTCGGCATCCGCCTGACCGACGTGATCAGCCCAAGCGAACGCATCAAGAAGCTGCGCTGAGTGAAAAGGTTTCTCTGGGCTCTGCTGGTACTGCCGCTGAGCGTCCTCGCCGCCGAGCCGAACGCGAACACCGCTGCGCCTGCTGCCACCGCGCCGATGGTCAGCAGCGGCGTGGCCGGTCAGTTGACCCAACTGGTGTTCGGCTTGCTGTTGGTGCTGGGCCTGATCTTCTTGCTCGCCTGGCTGTTGCGCCGCGTGCAGCAGGCGGGGCCGGCGGGCAAGGGGCAGGTGATCGAGTTGATCGGTTCGCGTGCGCTCGGCCCGCGTGATCGGTTGATGCTGGTGCAGGTCGGCAATGAGCAGATTCTCCTCGGCCTCAGCCCTGGCACCATCACTGCGCTGCATGTGCTCAAAGAGCCGGTCGAAGTCCCCACGGCCAGCGAAAAAGCGACGCCGGAATTTGCCCAGCATCTGCTGAAAATTCTCGGCAAGGACCAAAAGGATACGAAGTAATGGGTGCGCTCCGCATCGTCTTGACGCTGGTCCTGTTGCTGGCCGCGCCGCTGGCGTTCGCCGCCGATCCGTTGTCGATTCCGGCAATCACGCTGGGCACCAATGCCGACGGCGCGCAGGAATATTCGGTCAGTCTGCAGATCCTGCTGATCATGACCGCGCTGAGTTTCATTCCGGCGGCGGTCATCCTGATGACCAGTTTCACGCGCATCATCATCGTCTTCTCGATCCTGCGTCAGGCCCTCGGCCTGCAACAGACGCCGTCGAACCAGATCCTGACCGGCATGGCGCTGTTCCTGACGCTGTTCATCATGGCGCCGGTGTTCGACCGGGTGAACAACGACGCGCTGCAACCGTATCTGGCTGAAACCCTGACCGCGCAGCAAGCGGTGGAAAAAGCGCAGGTGCCGATCAAGGACTTCATGCTCGCCCAGACCCGGACCAGCGATCTTGAGTTGTTCATGCGCCTGTCCAAGCGCACCGACATAGCCACACCGGATCAAGCACCGCTGACCATTCTGGTCCCGGCGTTCGTTACCTCGGAACTTAAAACCGCCTTCCAGATCGGCTTCATGATCTTCATTCCGTTCCTGATCATCGACCTTGTTGTTGCGAGCGTGTTGATGGCCATGGGTATGATGATGCTCTCGCCGCTGATCATTTCGCTGCCATTCAAGATCATGCTGTTCGTGCTGGTCGATGGCTGGGCGCTGATCATCGGCACCCTCGCGAGCAGTTTTGGAGGTGTCTCGCCATGACGCCGGAAGTCGCGGTCGATATCTTTCGTGAAGCCCTTTGGCTGACCACCGTGATGGTCGCCATTCTGGTGGTGCCGAGCCTGCTGGTCGGCCTGCTGGTGTCGATGTTCCAGGCCGCCACGCAGATCAACGAACAGACGCTGAGCTTCCTGCCGCGTCTTCTGGTGATGCTGGTAACCCTGATCATCGGCGGTCCGTGGATCGTGCAGACGTTCATGGAGTACATCATCCAGCTGTACAAGAACATTCCGATGGTCATCGGCTAAGCCATGCAATCGCTGCTTCAGCTGACCGACACCCAGATCAGTACCTGGGTGGCATCGTTCATGTTGCCGCTGTTTCGCGTAGCGTCGATGCTGATGGTCATGCCGATTTTCGGCACCACCCTGATCCCGCGTCGCGTGCGCCTGTATTTCGCTGTGGCGATCACCGTGGTCATCACCCCGGCGCTGCCGCCGATGCCTGCCGTCAGTCCCCTCGACCTCAGTGGCCTGCTGATGATTGGCGAGCAGATTCTGGTCGGCGCGGTGCTCGGCTTTTCCCTGCAACTGTTCTTCCAGGCCTTTGCTGTCGCCGGGCAGATCGTCGCGGTGCAGATGGGCATGGGCTTCGCCTCGATGGTCGACCCTACCAACGGCGTTTCGGTGGCGGTGATCGGTCAGTTCTTCACCATGCTGGTGACCCTGCTGTTCCTCTCCATGAATGGCCACCTGGTGGTGTTCGAAGTCCTGACCGAAAGCTTCACCACGTTGCCGGTCGGCGGCGGCCTGATGGTTGAGCATTACTGGGAGCTGGCCGGCAAGCTCGGCTGGGTGCTCGGCGCGGCGTTGCTGCTGGTCTTGCCGGCGATCACCGCATTGCTGGTGGTCAACATCGCCTTCGGTGTGATGACCCGCGCCGCACCGCAACTGAATATCTTCTCGATCGGTTTTCCGCTGACCCTGGTGCTCGGCCTGTTCATCATCTGGGTGGGGCTGGCGGACATTCTCAACCAGTATCAACCGCTGGCCAGCGAGGCCTTGCAGTTGCTACGCGAACTGGCACGGGCGCGCTGAGTCATGGCAGAAAGCGAGAGCGGTCAGGACAAAACAGAAGACCCCACGGAGAAACGCAAAAAGGACTCCCGTGAGAAGGGTGAAATCGCCCGTTCGAAAGAGCTCAATACTCTCGCCGTGATGATGGCCGGTGCCGCTGCGCTGCTGATTTTCGGTGGCATGCTCGCGCAGGAACTGCTGGACGTGATGCGCCTGAATTTCACCCTGTCCCGCGAAGTGGTGATGGATCAGAGCGCCATGGGCCGGTTTTTGCTGGAGTCGGGGCTGATTGCCTTGCTGGCCATCCAGCCGGTAATGATCACCCTGTTGCTTGCCGCGATCATCGGGCCGATCTCTCTGGGCGGCTGGCTGTTCGCGGCCGGCTCGCTGGCGCCCAAGTTCAGCCGGATGAATCCAGCGGCCGGCCTGAAACGGATGTTCTCGTTCAAGGCCGTGGTCGAACTGCTCAAGGCACTGGCCAAGTTCCTGATCACTCTCGGCGTGGCGCTGCTGGTGCTGTCGGCCGACGTCGATGACTTGTTGCGCATCGCTCATGAGCCGCTGGATCAGGCGATTATCCACAGCGTGCTGCTGGTCGGCTGGAGCACGCTGTGGCTGGCCTGCGGTCTGATCATCATCGCCGCCGTCGACGTGCCGGTGCAGCTGTGGGAAGCGCACAAGAAACTGCTGATGACCAAGCAGGAAGTGCGCGACGAACACAAGGATCAGGAAGGCCGACCGGAGGTCAAGCAGCGCATCCGTCAGACCCAGCGTGAAATGTCGCAGCGGCGCATGATGGCGGCGATTCCTGAAGCCGACGTGGTCATCACCAACCCGACCCACTACGCCGTCGCGCTCAAGTACGACTCGGAGAAGGGCGGCGCACCGGTGCTGCTGGCCAAGGGTAGCGACTTCATCGCCCTGAAAATCCGCGAGATCGCCGTGGCCAACAACGTCATGCTGCTGGAATCCCCGGCGCTGGCGCGCTCGATTTACTACTCCACCGAGCTTGAGCAGGAAATCCCCGGCGGCCTGTATCTGGCGGTGGCCCAGGTGTTGGCTTACGTCTACCAGATCCGCCAACACCAGGCAGGCAAGGGCAAGCGTCCGGATCCGTTGAAGGATGATTTGCCGATTCCACCGGATTTGCGTCGGGATTCCTGACCTTCCCATGTGACGCAAAAACCGCCGTCCCGATTGAATGGGGTGGCGGTTTTTTTGTGATCGTTCCCACGCAGAGCGCGGGAGCGATCAGCGTTAGGCCGGCCTAGTGCGGCAACTCCAGATTATCCAGCACCCGATTCACCGCCAATTCCCCGAGCATGATCAGCTGCGCAATCCCCATCAGGGTTCGGCGCTGGGATGGTTTCACCAGTCCGGCAAATTCCTGGGCGATGGTTTTCGCTGAGGCGAGGGTTTCGCAGGCGTTGGCCAGCAGGTCTTCGTTTTTGGTGTAGGCGGTGACGGCGTACATGGCGCGAGGGCTGAACGGCGGTGGGGTGGAGCCGGGTGAGCAGAGGTAGTGGTCGAGGGCGCGGTCGGCGGCTTGGTGGAGTTTTTTTGAATCCAGGGATTCGTAGGGGGAGGTGGGGGCGGATTCGGGTGGGTTGGGTGTTGGTTTGATCATGGTGAAGCTCCTGGAGTCATTGGAGCCGCCAACGTTCGCTGCGAGACGAATATGGGTGGCAGCTATACGCGGGTCGCAGACCGGGACTCTAGAACCGGCAGACCCGAAGGTCTCCCACGTACAGCCGCCATAAGTAGCGGATGTTGTGCGTCCAGAGATCGACGGGCTGCGAGACCCGATCGCTGATTCGTCAGCGACTGGACCACAATAGAACCCGACCCCAAAGCGCACAAGCCGGCGGATTCTGGCTTGGCTGTAGGCAATGGCGCAAGGATTTGTAGCCTTGAGACCGTGTCTGCAGGTGTCTTTTAAACTCGTCGTTTAAAACAAGAGCGCAGCCTTCGGCAGCTCCTACAGGAGACGTAAATCCATGTAGGAGCTGCCGAAGGCTGCGATCTTTTCTGCTTGGGCAAAAGTTGGAAAGCTTCTTGCAATAGCCGCCCTGCGCCCGCTCGGGGCGTCAAAAGTTTGCTTTAAAGGAACGGGGAAAACCGGTGGATCGCTCTCAGTTACTCAACACTGCTCGCACAAACGTTGCCGACCTCAGTCGAGGCAATCTGGGCGTGCCGTTGTTGCTGCTGGTCATGCTGGCCATGATGATGTTGCCGGTGCCGCCGTTCCTGCTCGACGTCTTTTTTACGTTCAACATTGCCCTGTCCATCGTCGTCCTGCTGGTCTGCGTGTATGCGCTGCGGCCGCTGGATTTTGCCGTGTTCCCGACCATTCTGCTGGTGGCGACGCTCCTGCGCCTGGCCTTGAACGTGGCCTCCACACGGGTGGTAATGCTCAATGGTCAGGACGGCCACGAAGCCGCCGGCAAGGTGATCCAGGCCTTCGGTGAGGTGGTGATCGGCGGTAACTACGTGGTCGGTATCGTGGTGTTCGCGATTCTGATGATCATCAACTTCGTCGTAGTGACCAAGGGTGCCGGGCGGATTTCCGAGGTGAGCGCGCGCTTCACCCTCGATGCCATGCCCGGCAAACAAATGGCCATCGACGCCGACCTCAACGCCGGCCTGATCGACCAGAACCAGGCCAAGTCGCGCCGTCAGGAAGTTGCCCAGGAGGCGGAGTTCTACGGTTCGATGGACGGTGCCAGCAAGTTCGTCCGTGGTGACGCCATCGCTGGCCTGCTGATTCTGTTCATCAACCTCATCGGCGGCATGGCCGTGGGTATCTTCCAGCACGGCATGAGCTTCGGCGATGCTGGCAGGGTTTACGCCTTGTTGACCATCGGTGACGGTTTGGTGGCGCAATTGCCATCACTGTTGTTATCGACAGCGGCGGCGATCATGGTGACCCGTGCTTCCGGTTCGGAAGACATGGGCAAGCAGATCAACCGCCAGATGTTTGCCTCGCCCAAAGCGCTGGCCGTAGCCGCTGGTTTGATGGCGGTGATGGGCCTGGTGCCGGGCATGCCGCACTTCTCCTTCCTGAGCATGGCGGCGCTGGCTGCGGGCGGCGCGTACCTGTTCTGGAAGAAGCAGAACGTCGCCAAGGTCGTGGCGCTGGAAGAGGTCAAGCGTCAGCAGGAACTGCTGCCGTCACCGGCTCGCGCCATGGAAACCAAAGAACTGGGCTGGGACGACGTGACCCCGATTGACATGATCGGCCTGGAAGTCGGCTATCGCCTGATTCCGCTGGTGGATCGCAATCAGGGCGGGCAATTGCTGGCGCGGATCAAGGGCGTGCGCAAGAAGCTCTCGCAGGATCTGGGCTTCCTGATGCCGACTGTGCACATCCGCGACAACCTCGATCTGGCGCCGAGCGCTTATCGCCTGACGCTGATGGGCGTGATTCTGGCAGAGGCCGAGATCTATCCGGACCGCGAACTGGCGATCAACCCCGGTCAGGTCTACGGCTCGCTCAACGGTATCAACGCCAAAGATCCGGCTTTCGGCCTGGAGGCGGTGTGGATCGAAATCAGCCAGCGTGCCCAGGCGCAATCGCTGGGCTACACCGTGGTTGACGCCAGCACCGTGGTCGCCACGCACTTGAACCAGATTCTGTACAAGCACTCCAGTGAGCTGATCGGCCACGAGGAAGTGCAGCAACTCATGCAATTGCTGGCCAAGAGCTCGCCGAAACTGGCCGAAGAGCTGGTGCCGGGCGTGGTTTCGCTGTCGCAGTTGCTCAAGGTTCTGCAAGCGCTGCTCGCCGAACACGTGCCGGTGCGCGACATTCGCAGCATCGCCGAAGCGATCGCGAACAACGCTGCCAAGAGTCAAGATACCGCCGCTCTGGTCGCTGCTGTGCGGGTCGGCGTATCGCGCGCCATCGTCCAAAGCATTGTAGGCACTGAGTCCGAGCTGCCTGTAATCACATTGGAACCAAGGTTGGAACAGATATTGCTCAATAGTCTGCAGAAGGCAGGACAAGGCTCGGAAGAAGGCGTTCTGCTGGAGCCGAGCATGGCCGAGAAGCTGCAACGTTCGTTGATCGAAGCGGCCCAGCGTCAGGAAATGCAAGGCCAACCGGTGATCCTGCTGGTCGCAGGCCCGATTCGCGCGATGCTCTCGCGCTTTGGTCGCCTCGCAGTCCCAGGGCTGCATGTGCTGGCCTACCAGGAAGTACCGGACAACAAGCAAGTGACCATCGTTGCGACAGTAGGGCCCAACGGCTGAGGTAGTGGTTTATGCAAGTTAAGCGTTTTTTCGCCGCCGATATGCGTCAGGCCATGAAGCTGGTTCGCGATGAGCTGGGCGCTGATGCCGCCATCATCGGCAACCGCCGCATCGCCGGCGGCGTCGAGTTGACGGCGGCACTGGATTACAAATTGTCGGCGCTGGCGCCACGGGTTCCGAACATGGAGCTCGAAGACGAGCTGCGCAAGACCCAGTCGCGCATCGTCACTGCCCAGGCCGAGCTGAGCCTGCGTGGCGAAGCCGACGGCAACACCAATCAGCAGTTGTTCGCCGGGCTGCCATTGACCGCAGGCCTGCCGCTGACCGCTGCCGAGCCGTTGAGCGAGCCGACCCACGCGGCGCCGGCGCGTCCGGCCGCAGCCCCTGCACAAGCCTCCGCCGGTGTCGATCCGCGTGCGCTGGACTCGATGCGTTTTGAATTGAACAGCCTGCGCGAGCTGATGGAAGTGCAGCTCGGCACACTGGCCTGGAATCAGTTGCAAGGCAGCCGCCCAGCCCAAGCCAATCTCTATCGCCGTCTGCAGCGCATCGGCCTGTCCGGCCCGCTGTCGCGCGATCTGTTGGCACTGGTCACCGATATCGAAGAGCCGCGTCAGGCCTGGCGCATGCTGCTCGCTCACCTGGCGCGGATGATTGCCGTGCCGGAAGTCGAGCCGCTGGAAGAGGGCGGTGTGATTGCCATGGTCGGCCCGGCCGGCATGGGCAAGACCACGACGCTGGCCAAGCTTGCCGCGCGTTACGTGCTCAAGTACGGCGCGCAGAACGTCGCGCTGGTGAGCATGGACAGCTTCCGCATCGGCGCGCAGGAACAACTGAAAACCCTCGGTCGCATCCTCAACGTGCCAGTCACGCACGTCGATCCGGGTCAGTCGCTGGTACAGGCATTGGATCCACTGCTACGCAAGCGCGTGGTTTTGATCGATACTGCCGGGCTGCAGGCCAGTGATCCGGCGTTGCGCATGCAGCTTGAGAGCCTGGCCGGGCGTGGCATCCGCTCGAAAAATTATCTGGTCCTGGCAACCACCAGCCAGAAACAGGTTCTAACCGCCGCTTATCATAGTTACAAGCGTTGCGGGCTAGCCGGCTGCATCCTGACTAAACTGGATGAGACGGCCAGTCTCGGCGAAGTGTTGAGCCTGGCGATCAGTCATGAATTGCCGGTCGCGTACCTGACCGATGGCCCACGGATTCCGGATGATCTGCATCTGCCGCGCCGTCATCAACTGGTCAGCCGCGCCGTCAGCGTGCAAATGCAGGAAGAACCCAGCGAAGAAGCCATGGCTGACATGTTCGCTGATATCTATCACAGCCCGACCAAGCAGGTTGGCTGAGGTATTCATGAACAGTTTTTGTACCTACATCGATGGTCTGCCACGCATTGTTCCCATCGGGAACGCGCAGCCAGTAATGTGGCCTCCGTCTATGCAAGACAAGGTAAAGAAATAACATGGGCAGCATGCATCCCGTACAGGTGATCGCGGTGACCGGCGGCAAAGGTGGCGTCGGCAAGACTAACGTGTCAGTGAACTTGTCGCTGGCGCTGGCAGAGCTTGGCCGTCGGGTCATGCTGCTGGACGCCGACCTCGGTCTGGCGAACGTCGACGTTCTGCTGGGGCTGACCCCCAAACGCACGCTGGCCGACGTGATCGAAGGCCGCTGCGAACTGCGCGACGTGCTGTTGCAGGGCCCGGGCGGGATTCGCATCGTGCCGGCGGCCTCCGGCACGCAGAGCATGGTGCACCTGAGCCCGGCGCAACACGCCGGCCTGATCCAGGCGTTCAGTGACATCGGCGACAATCTCGACGTGCTGGTGATCGACACCGCTGCGGGTATTGGTGACTCGGTAGTCAGTTTCGTGCGCGCAGCGCAGGAGGTGTTGCTGGTGGTCTGCGACGAGCCAACTTCGATCACCGACGCTTACGCGCTGATCAAGTTGCTCAACCGCGACTACGGCATGAACCGCTTCCGCGTGCTGGCCAACATGGCACAGAGCCCGCAGGAAGGGCGCAACCTGTTCGCCAAGTTGACCAAGGTCACGGATCGTTTTCTCGACGTCGCTCTACAATACGTCGGCGCCGTGCCATACGACGAAAGCGTGCGCAAAGCGGTGCAGAAGCAGCGCGCCGTCTACGAAGCCTTTCCCCGTTCCAAGTGCGCGCTGGCCTTCAAGGCTATCGCCCAGAAGGTCGACACCTGGCCGCTGCCGGCGAACCCGCGCGGTCATCTGGAATTTTTCGTCGAGCGTCTCGTGCAGCAAACCGCAGGGCCTGTGATATGACCGCCAGTGGCATGAATCTTTACAAAAAGTCGGCGCGTGACGCGCAATACGAATTGATCGAGCGTTACGCGCCACTGGTCAAGCGCATTGCCTATCACTTGCTGGCACGCCTGCCGGCCAGTGTGCAGGTCGAAGACCTGATCCAGGCCGGGATGATCGGTCTGCTCGAAGTCTCGACCAAATACGACGCCAGCAAAGGCGCCAGTTTCGAAACGTACGCGGGCATTCGAATCCGCGGCGCGATGCTCGACGAAGTGCGCAAAGGGGACTGGGCGCCACGCTCGGTTCACCGTAATACCAGGATGGTCAGCGACGCGATTCGCTCGATTGAAGCTAAAACCGGTCGTGACGCTAAAGATCACGAGGTTGCGGCCGAACTCCAATTGAGTCTCGACGATTACTACGGGATTCTGAATGACACCCTGGGCAGTCGCTTGTTCAGTTTCGACGACCTGTTGCAGGACGGCGAACACGAAGGGCTGCACGAGGATGGCGCCAGTGCTCATATGGAGCCGTCACGCGATCTGGAAGATGAACGCTTCCAGGCGGCGCTGGCGGACGCGATTGCCAATTTGCCGGAGCGTGAGCGACTGGTGTTGGCGCTGTACTACGACGAAGAGCTGAACCTCAAGGAAATCGGTGAAGTCCTTGGCGTCAGTGAATCGCGGGTCAGCCAGTTACACAGCCAGTGCGCGGCCCGTTTGCGGGGGCGTTTGGGGGAGTGGCGAGCGCGCTGAAGGCAGTGTGGGGACACTGCGAAACGAGGCTGGTGCGGTGATGAACGGCGCCGGTCTCGATCCGTTGTGCTCCAGACAAACTTCGAGTGCTATGCCGATTGATTGAAGTGGCGTGTCCAGGTGCTGGGCGCGTTTAAGACTGCTTGGAGGTCGAATTGAACAAAGACATGAAAATCCTCATCGTTGATGACTTCTCAACGATGCGGCGGATCATCAAGAACCTGCTGCGCGATCTTGGGTTCACCAACACCGTCGAGGCCGACGATGGCACCACTGCCATTCCGGTGCTCAACAGCGGCAGCATCGACTTTCTGGTAACGGACTGGAACATGCCGGGCATGACCGGTATCGACCTGCTGCGTCACGTGCGCGCCGATGAAAAACTCAAGCACCTCCCGGTGTTGATGGTGACTGCTGAAGCCAAGCGCGAGCAGATCATCGAGGCCGCTCAGGCCGGCGTGAACGGTTACGTGGTCAAACCTTTCACGGCTCAAGCGTTGAAAGACAAAATCGAGAAGATTTTCGAACGCATCGGCTGATGAATGCGCGGGGGAGCTATGGAGCATAACGAATCATCCCAGGGCGATTTTGAATCGACCCTGAAAAAACACGCGGTCGAACTGGTCGAGAGCCTTGAAAAAGGCAAGTTCGGCGACGCGGTGCAACTGATCCATGAGCTCAATCAGACCCGTGACCGCGGCCTGTATCAGGAAGTGGGCAAGCTGACACGTGAACTGCACAGTGCGATCGTCAATTTCCAGATCGATCCGCACATGCCGCAAGCCGAGGAGGTGTCGCAAATCACCGACGCCACCGAACGCCTGGGCTATGTGGTCAAGCTGACGGAAGCCGCGGCCAACCGCACCATGGATCTGGTGGAAAGCGCCACGCCGGTGGTCAACAGTCTGGCTGATGAAGCGCAGACCTTGAGCGCCGATTGGGGCCGCTTCATGCGTCGCGAGGTCGGGGCTGAAGAGTTCCGCGAACTGGCGCGCCGGGTCGACGGTTTTCTGTCACGCAGCAGCACGGACAACCGTGCGGTGTCGAGCAACCTCAACGACATCCTGCTGGCTCAGGATTATCAGGACCTCACAGGTCAAGTGATCAAGCGCGTGACCCAACTGGTCACCGAAGTCGAAAGCAATCTGCTCAAACTCGTGCTCATGGCCAGTCAGGTCGACCGCTTTGCGGGCATCGAACATGACCGCGCCGCAATGCTTGCTGAAAAAGATCCACAAAAACATCTCTCGCAGGGTGAAGGTCCGCAGATTCATGCCGATAAACGAGAAGACGTTGTGTCCGGTCAGGACGATGTGGACGATTTGCTATCCAGCCTTGGATTTTGAAGTTTAGGTTTTTAGACCTGTTAGGAGCACCCCATTAATGAGCTTCGGCGCCGATGAAGAGATCCTTCAGGATTTCCTGGTTGAGGCCGGCGAGATTCTTGAGCAACTGTCCGAACAACTGGTCGAGCTGGAAAGCCGCCCGGATGATGCAGATCTGCTCAATGCAATTTTTCGCGGTTTCCACACTGTAAAAGGGGGCGCCGGCTTCCTTCAGCTCAATGAGCTGGTGGAGTGCTGTCACATCGCCGAAAACGTGTTCGACATCCTGCGCAAGGGTGAGCGTCGCGTTGATGCAGAACTGATGGACGTTGTGCTCGAAGCGCTGGACGCGGTGAACAGCATGTTCAGCGAAGTCCGCGAACGTGCACCGATCACTGCCGCCACGCCGGAGCTGCTGGCCGCGCTGGCGCGTCTGGCCGAGCCGCAATCGACTGACGAGGCCGTGGCCGCACCGGTGGAAGTGGTCGAAGAGCCGGTCGCCGAAAGCGCGTCGGACGACATCACCGATAACGAATTCGAACAACTGCTGGACTCGCTCAATGCCGTGAAGGCCCAGGCCGAAGCCCCGGCTGCTGCTGTGGCGCCCGCGCCGGTTGCCGACACGGCGGCCAGCGATGAAATCACCGACGCCGAATTTGAATCGCTGCTCGATCAACTGCACGGCAAGGGCCAGTTTGCGGTGGATGCGGTCGCTGCGGCGGCACCAGCAGCGCCGGCCGCGCCTGCTGCAGGCGACAGCTCGGACATCACCGACGACGAATTCGAAGCCTTGCTCGATCAGCTGCACGGCAAGGGCAACTTCGCCGTTGACGCGCTGGAGTCGGCCATCGCTTCGGCACCGGCAGCACCTGCTGCACCGGCAGCCGCTGCCGCCGGTAGCGACCTGATCAGCGATCACGAATTCGAATCGCTGCTCGACGAATTGCACGGCAAAGGCAAGTTTGACGCCAGCGCTGCGACTGCAGGCTCTGCGTCGAGCGTCGCCACGCCAGCGGCAAAAGCTCCGGCGGCCGCTGCTGCGCCGAAACCTGCGGCCAAGCCTGAGCCGAAAGCCGAGACGCCGAAACCGGCCGCCGCTGCTGCACCGGCGCCGGCCCGTGCGCCAGCTGCCGCCCCGGCAGAAAAACCGGCCAGCGAAGCTGAAACCACGGTACGTGTCGACACCGCGCGGCTCGACGAGATCATGAACATGGTCGGCGAGCTGGTGCTGGTGCGTAACCGTCTGGTGCGCCTGGGCCTCAACAGCGGCGACGAAGCCATGTCCAAAGCCGTGTCGAACCTCGACGTGGTCACCGCTGACTTGCAGACCGCCGTGATGAAAACGCGGATGCAGCCGATCAAGAAGGTCTTCGGGCGCTTCCCGCGTCTGGTTCGCGACCTCGCGCGGCAGCTCAAGAAAGAGATCAACCTGGAACTGGTGGGTGAAGAAACCGACCTCGACAAAAACCTTGTCGAGGCCCTGGCCGACCCGCTGGTCCACTTGGTGCGCAACGCCGTCGACCACGGCATCGAATCGCCGGAAGAACGCGAAGCGTCGGGCAAGGCCCGTGGCGGTCGCGTGGTGCTGGCGGCCGAGCAGGAAGGTGACCATATCCTGCTGTCGATCTCCGATGACGGCAAAGGCATGGACCCGAATGTCCTGCGTTCGATCGCGGTAAAACGCGGTGTGATGGACAAGGACGCGGCCGATCGCCTGAGCGATACCGAGTGCTATAACCTGATTTTCGCTCCGGGTTTCTCGACCAAGACCGAGATCTCCGACGTGTCCGGCCGTGGTGTCGGCATGGACGTGGTGAAGACCAAGATTTCCCAGCTCAACGGTTCGATCAACATCTACTCGACCAAGGGCCAGGGCTCGAAGATTGTCATCAAGGTGCCGTTGACGCTGGCGATCATGCCGACGCTGATGGTCATGCTCGGCAATCAGGCGTTCGCGTTCCCGCTGGTCAACGTCAACGAAATCTTCCACCTCGACCTGTCGACCACCAATGTCGTCGACGGTCAGGAAGTGGTGATCGTGCGCGACAAGGCGCTGCCATTGTTCTACCTCAAGCGCTGGCTGGTCAGCTCCGCCGCTCACGAAGAGCAGCGCGAAGGCCATGTGGTGATTCTTTCGGTGGGCACTCAGCGGATCGGCTTTGTCGTCGATCAACTGGTGGGCCAGGAAGAAGTGGTCATCAAGCCATTGGGCAAAATGCTCCAGGGCACTCCGGGCATGTCCGGCGCCACCATCACTGGTGACGGCCGCATTGCGCTGATTCTCGATGTTCCAAGCATGCTCAAGCGTTACGCCACAAAGCGTATTTGAATCCGGGACGGCGGCGCGATGACGCGCCGCTGCACCTAATGGAGTGTTTATGGCAGTCAAAGTCCTGGTGGTGGACGATTCGGGTTTTTTCCGCCGCCGCGTCTCGGAAATTCTTTCGGCGGATCCGAGCATCCAGGTGGTCGGCACGGCCACCAACGGTAAAGAGGCGATCGATCAGGCCATGGCCCTCAAGCCTGACGTGATCACCATGGACTACGAGATGCCAATGATGGACGGCATCACGGCAGTGCGGCACATCATGCAGCGCTGCCCGACCCCGGTGTTGATGTTCTCCTCGCTGACGCACGAAGGCGCGCGGGTGACCCTCGATGCGCTGGACGCCGGCGCGGTGGATTTCCTGCCGAAGAATTTCGAAGACATCTCGCGCAACCCCGAGAAGGTCAAGCAACTGCTGTGCGAGAAAGTCCACAGCATCTCGCGCAGCAATCGTCGTTTCAGCGCCTACAGCGCGCCGGCGCCTGCCGCCGCGCCAGCACCGACGCCTGCCCCGGCAGCGTCGAGCTACGGTAGCCAGAGCAGCTCTGTCCCGGCGCGTCCGGCGCCTGCGCCAGCACCTGCTCGCGCATCGGCTGCCAGCGCTTCGTCGTCAGCCCCGAAACGCAAAGCCTACAAACTGGTTGCCATCGGTACTTCGACGGGCGGCCCGGTTGCGCTGCAGCGTGTACTGACCCAATTGCCGGCGAACTTCCCGGCGCCGATCGTGCTCATTCAGCACATGCCGGCGGCGTTCACCAAAGCGTTTGCCGAGCGCCTCGACAAGCTCTGCCGCATCAGCGTCAAGGAAGCCGAGGATGGCGACATCCTGCGTCCAGGCCTGGCGCTGCTGGCGCCGGGTGGCAAGCAGATGATGATCGACGGCCGTGGCGCGGTGAAGATTTTGCCGGGTGACGAGCGTCTGAATTACAAGCCGTGCGTTGACATCACGTTTGGCTCGGCGGCGAAATCCTACGGCGACAAAGTGCTGGCAGTGGTTCTCACCGGCATGGGCGCCGACGGTCGCGAAGGTGCGCGTCTGCTCAAGCAGGGCGGCAGTTCGGTGTGGGCGCAGGACGAGGCCAGTTGCGTGATCTACGGTATGCCGATGGCCATCGTCAAAGCCGATCTGGCTGACGCGGTGTACGGTCTGGACGATATCGGCAAGCATATCGTCGAGGCGTGTATCTGATGGATGTTCTCAGCCTTATCGGACTCATCATGGCGTTCGTCGCCATCATCGGCGGCAACTACCTTGAAGGTGGCCACCTCGGCGCACTGGCCAACGGCCCGGCGGCGTTGATCGTGCTGGGCGGCACGGTCGGTGCTGCGCTGCTGCAATCGCCGATGAGCGCGTTCAAGCGCGCCATGCAGATTCTGGCGTGGATCTTCTTCCCGCCGCGTGTCGACCTCGCCGGCGGCATCGACCGTGTGGTCAATTGGAGCCTGACGGCACGCAAGGAAGGCCTGCTCGGTCTTGAAGGCGTGGCCGACGCCGAACCCGACAGCTACTCGCGCAAGGGCCTGCAACTGCTGGTCGACGGCGCCGAGCCGGAAGCGATTCGCAGCATTCTCGAAGTGGATTTCTACACTCAGGAATCCCGTGATATCGAAGCGGCCAAAGTCTTTGAAAGCATGGGCGGGTACGCGCCAACCATCGGCATCATCGGTGCAGTGATGGGCCTGATTCACGTGATGGGCAACCTCGCCGATCCGTCGCAACTGGGTAACGGCATCGCTGTGGCGTTCGTTGCGACCATCTACGGCGTGGCCAGTGCCAACCTGATCCTCTTGCCGGTCGCGGCCAAGCTCAAGTCCATCGCGTTGCGGCAGTCGCGTTATCGCGAAATGTTGCTGGAAGGAATCCTGTCGATCGCCGAAGGTGAAAACCCGCGCTCTATCGAGCTGAAGCTTCAGGGCTTCATGGATTGATGGGGGAAATGGACCATGGCTCGTCGCAGGCACCAGGAAGAACACGTTAACCACGAGCGCTGGCTCGTGTCGTACGCCGACTTCATCACATTGCTGTTCGCGTTCTTCGTGGTGATGTACTCGATCTCGTCGATCAACGAAGGCAAGTACAAAGAAATTTCCGAAGCGCTGGTCGGCGTCTTCAAAGACTCCGACCGCGCGCTCAAACCGATCCAGATCGGCGACGAGCGGCCGAAAACCGTGACCCCGGCCAAGCCGCTGGTCAAGGATGCCGAGCAGGTCGACGCCGGTATCGCAGGCGCCAGTGATCCGCTGAAAAGCATCGCCGATGACATCAGCGCCGCGTTCGGTGACTTGATCAGCTCCAATCAGATGACCGTGCGCGGCAACGAACTGTGGGTGGAGATCGAACTCAATTCCAGCCTGTTGTTCGGCAGCGGCGACGCGATGCCGAGCGACATCGCGTTCAACATCATCGACAAGGTCGCGGCGATCCTGAAACCGTTCGACAACCCGATCCACGTCGAAGGCTTCACTGATGATCAGCCGATCCGCACCGCGCAGTACCCGACCAACTGGGAGCTGTCCTCGGCGCGTTCGGCGAGCATCGTGCGCATGCTTGCCATGCAGGGCGTAAACCCTGGCCGACTGGCGTCGGTGGGCTATGGCGAGTTCCAGCCTGTGGCCAACAATGCCACGGTCGAAGGCCGGGCGAAGAACCGTCGCGTGGTGCTGGTGGTGTCGCGCAATCTTGATGTGCGCCGCAGCCTCACCGGCACCGGTACCGCCAATGCGCAACCGGATGCGGCGTTGAAGCGCGCTGGCACACAAACTGCACCGACCCCGGTCAAGACGCCGGGACGCGAGAGTGCCGTCAATTCTCCGTCGCCCGCATTAACACGCTGAAGCATGTCTCGGCCAGCCAATCTGGCCGGGAGGAACGAACTGAATGAGAGTCTGGGCAGTCGCCAATCAAAAGGGTGGTGTCGGTAAAACCACATCCTCCATCGCTCTAGCCGGGTTGCTGGCCGAGGCGGGCAAGCGCGTGGTTGTGGTCGATCTTGACCCGCACGGCTCGATGACCAGCTATTTCGGCTACGATCCCGACAGTCTGGAACACAGCAACTACGACCTGTTTCTGCACAAGGGCAGCGTGCCGCAAGGCTTGCCGGGGCAATTGCTGTTGTCGACCAGCGACGAACGCATTTCGCTGTTGCCGTCGAGCACCGCACTGGCCACCCTCGAGCGCCAGTCGCCGGGGCAAAGTGGTCTGGGCCTGGTGATCGCCAAGAGTCTGGCGCAGCTGTGGCAGGACTTCGATTACGCCATCATCGACAGCCCGCCGTTGCTCGGCGTGCTGATGGTCAACGCCCTCGCGGCGAGCCAGCAACTGGTGATCCCGGTGCAGACCGAGCACCTGGCCGTGAAAGGTCTGGAGCGCATGGTCAACACGCTGGCGATGATCAACCGCTCGCGCAAACAGCCACTGCCATTCAGCATCGTGCCGACGCTGTTCGACCGCCGCACGCAAGCCTCGATGCACACTTTGCGTGTGCTGCGCGACAAATTCCCTGACGATATCTGGCACGGCTATATCCCGGTCGACACCCGTCTGCGCGACGCCAGCCGAGCCGGCGTCACGCCTTCGCAGTTCGACGGCAAGAGCCGTGGCGTGCTGGCCTATCGAGCGCTGCTCAAGCACCTGCTCGCGCAGCAACTTGTTCCGCAGGTGGCTTGAGCATGATCCTTATTCGTGTAGGAGTTGCCGAAGGCTGCGATCTTTTGATCTGGCCTGTCAGTGCTCCTGAAAAGATCAAAAGATCGCAGCCTTCGGCAGCTCCTTCAGGGAGTCGCGCATGAACCGCCCAGTGAAACTCACGTCACGTCCGCAACAGGCCTTGCAGTCCTATCTGGAAGACCTGCTGCTCGACCTGCCCGAGGACTTGCCTGCGCCGGTCGAAGCGCTGCCGCCAGTCGCGGAGCAGGCGCAGCCTGAAGCGGTGCAAAGCACCGAAGCCATGGACGAATTCCAGGCCGCCGTGCTCGAAGAGCAGGCCCGTGACGCGCAGAAATCCTTCACTCCGATTGCCGCGCCCGCTGCTGCGTCAGTGGCCAAAGCACCGGCCGCGCTGATCGATGAACCGCGCGCGCCGCTGTCGACGCTGGCGCCGCTGCTGCAAACACAATTATTGACCGTGCCGGAACCCGAGCCGGAGCCAGAACCCGAGCCGCCAGTTGCGCAGCCGCAGGTGCTTATCCCGCCGCTGGTCGAGGTGCATCTGCCACCCAACAACCCGCCGCCACCGATCGAACCCGATGGGCGTCCGGCCTGGGCCGCCGAAGCCTTCGAATGCTTGCTGTTCGATGTGGCCGGGCTGACGCTCGCTGTGCCGCTGGTGTGCCTGGGCTCGATTTATTCGCTGGCCGGGCACGAGCTGACGCCGCTGTTTGGTCAGCCGGAGTGGTTCCTCGGGATTCTGCCGAGTCAGGCCGGCAATTTGAAAGTTTTGGACACCGCCCGCTGGGTCATGCCGGATCGCTACCGCGATGACTTCCGTCAGGGCCTGCAATACGTGATTTCGGTACAAGGTTACGAGTGGGGGCTGGCGGTGCATCAGGTCAGCCGCTCGTTGCGCCTGGACCCGAATGAAATCAAATGGAGAAGTCACCGGGGTCAGCGGCCATGGCTTGCCGGCACCGTGATCGAGCACATGTGTGCATTGCTTGATGTATCCGCGCTGGCCGAGTTGATCGCCAGCGGCGGGGCGAAGCACATGAGCGGCAACAAGCCGCTACATAAACCGACTTAGCAGCCGACATAACTATCAGGCGATGGCATTGTTCAATGCCACCACACAGAACACACACCGCCCAGGGCGGTTTTTTCGAGGGGTCAGGGTATGAGTAGTCAGGCGTCGAATGCAAAAGGTTCTGAAGATCCGATCCTGCAATGGGTGACCTTCAAACTGGATAACGAAACCTACGGCATCAACGTGATGCGCGTACAGGAAGTGCTGCGCTACACCGAGATCGCGCCGGTGCCGGGTGCGCCGAGCTACGTGCTGGGTATCATCAACCTGCGCGGCAACGTGGTCACCGTGATCGACACCCGTCAGCGCTTCGGCCTGCACAGCGGCGAGATCAGCGACAACACCCGTATCGTCATCATCGAAGCCGACAAGCAAGTCGTTGGCATCATGGTCGACAGCGTCGCCGAAGTGGTTTACCTGCGTCAGTCGGAAATCGAAACTGCACCGAACGTTGGTAATGAAGAATCGGCCAAGTTCATTCAAGGCGTGTGCAACAAGAACAACGAGCTGCTGATTCTGGTCGAGCTGGACAAGATGATGAGCGAAGAAGAATGGTCGGAACTGGAGAGCATCTGATTTGATTCTCGAGGTTGCGGTAATTGTTCTGTTCCTGTTCTGGGCCGGCACGCTGGCGATGTTCGTCTCATACATCAAGGCGCAGCGGGTAATCGCTGCGCAGCAGGCCCAGGGCGATGCGCTGCGTGATCAGCGCATCAAGGACCTGGCCAAACGTGTCGACGATTACCAGAACGGCAACGTGCGCATGGGCGAAGCCCTGCACGAGTTGCGCGCGGTGGTGAGTCCGTTGCCGGACAAGATCGTTGCGCTGGAGCAGCGCGACCCGTCGAGCCTGTCATTCGCCCAGGCGGCGAAACTGGTGGGCATGGGCGCCAGCGTCGATGAGCTGACTCAGTCGTGCGGGTTGACCCAGGCTGAGGCGCAATTGATGCGCAAGTTGCACAAGGGCAGCTAGGAGCTTCAAGCAAGAGCAAAAGATCGCAGCCTTCGGCAGCTCCTACATCGGGATTCGCGTTTCCCTGTAGGAGCTGCCGAACGCTGCGATCTTTTGCTTTAAGGGTTCAATAATCATCCCCACGTGCGGTGATGTCCTTCTCGACCATCGGCGCGTCCGGGTCTTGTCCCTCAGGGAATTTGCCTTTCAGATTCCACGCAAACGCAATGATTTCGGCGATGGTGCGATAGAGCTCTTCCGGGATGCTGTCGCCCAGTTCCATTCGCGCGAGCAGGCGCACCAGTTCGGCGTTCTCGTAGATCGGCACTTCGTAATCGCGGGCGATGCGCAGGATTTCTTCGGCCAGTTCGTCGTCGCCCTTGGCGGTGAGGGTCGGGGCGTGGTTGCCGTCGTATTTGAGGGCAATGGCCTGGCGTGGGGCAGTGGAATCGTTCATGCGGTTTCGTCGACCCAGCGATGTTCGAGGCGGGTTTGGTTGCCTTGCGGCGGGGTGCCGTGGTGGCAGTCGAGGTCGCCGACGTTGAGCCCGGAATCGAGCAAGCGCTGGCGCAGGGCAAATAGATTGTTTTCGATCAGGTCGGCGGTGTGCGGCCGCTCGGCCCAGAGCTGACTGGAGAGGCTGCCGGCGATCAGTTGCGCTTGAATCTGCAGCGGCCCGAGCGGCTCCAGATCGAAGGCCAGATCGACGCGCCACAGTTGCTGTTTGGCTTCGCGCTCATCGCGACGTTCGTGCGGTTGCGGTTCGCGCTCCGGCGCCTCTTCACGCTGGAACTTGACCTGCAACGGCACGATGTCCTGCAGGTTGCGCATGGGTATTTCCAGCTGCCAAGTGCTCAGCAGGCGGCCATCGTCGGTGACGCCGGTCTGTTCCAGGCTCGACAGCTGATGGCTCTGCAGACGCGACACTGCTGCAGCAGCGAGGCGCAGCAGTTGTTCGAGATCACCTTCGCCTTCCAGCTTCGCCAGCAATCGTTCGGGCAACGGGAAGCTGCTCGGCACCGGTTTGGCGCTGACCTGGCCAAGGGTGCCGAGGGCGTTCCGGACGAAACTCGGCAGCGCTTGCGCCAAGGTGTTGGCGGCGATGATCGCGTTGAAATTGGTGTTGCTCGGCAGGCCCGGGGTCAGTTGCGCGATCAGCTTGAGCAGGTCGGCCTTCATGTCCGGGGCGAGGGTCGGGTTTTGTCCACCGAGCAACTTCGCTTCGAGGAACGCGCCGCTGTTGGCCAAGGCCAGCGCCACGCCTTTGGCGGTACTCATTTGCTGCACGTCGGGCAGGCTGGCGAGCAACTTGTCGACCACCGCGCGCAGATCAGCCGAAGTCCGATCGCTGGAGGGCGGCAGGTTCTGCAACAGCTTCAGCAACCCGTCGAGCGAGCCCTGGCGACTTTGCTGACCGAGCAATTGCTGGCTGACCGCCAGTTGCTCCTGACGGCTGCTCAGCGGCACGAATCTGAGGGTCTGCGCATCCTGCACCTGCGCCGACAACAAGGTGCCGATACGCAGTGGCTGCGGGCTGTCGACGGTCAAGGTGCTGCCGCTCAACGCGGTGTTAAGCAGGGTCACCATCGAGCGAAACACTGCCGCTTGTCCCGGTGTCTGTGGCAATGCCTGCGAGGTCACGACTTTGCCTTGCAGCAAGGTGCCGGCGGGCAATTGCGCGGTATCGATGCGGGTGAGGGTGGCGACGCTGCTGGCAATCGCTTGCTGCACGGTGATCGCCAGATTGCCGGCCGACGGCTGAGTGATCGCCAGGTTGGTGCCCTGCGGCAACGGCAGGTTGCTGCTGGCCTGCACGGTGGTCTGGCGACCGCTGTCGAGGGTCACTTTCAACAGCAATTCGAAGGTCTGATCGGCCTGCTTGAGCGACAACACCTCGGCCTTGGCGCTTTGCCCCGCGCCGATCAAGCCCTCGACCGGCGTCAGCAACTTGAGCAGTTCACCCATCTGCGGGCGAGCGCTCGCCGGCACGGTGGGCGGCAGCGGGAGGATGTTCATTTCGCCTGTCATACGCGGACACAACCTGAGGAAATTGCACTCTTGGGAGTAAGGCACGGCATGTATAATGCCGCGCGTCGTGCGCTTCGTTCAAAAAACCTGGCATTTGTTTGATCCAGCTCGCCAGATCGAGCAATCAAAGCATCTATGCTGCATCTCTTTAACGGCCACTCTAGAGCCGACTTGAACCGTATAAGGCCCGTGATCCCTTGACCAGTCCTGTCCTGCAAACCGTTGCCCTGGCGTGTGAACGCGACCTGCGGCTGCTTTTCGAAAACCTCGAATTGCGCCTGGCCAGTGGCGACATGGTGCAGATCAGCGGCCCCAACGGCAGCGGCAAGACCAGTCTTTTACGTCTGCTGGCCGGTTTGATGCAACCCACCGACGGTCAGGTTCTGCTCAATGGTCAGCCGCTGACCGGGCAACGCAACGAACTGGCACGCAATCTGTTGTGGATCGGCCACGCTGCCGGGATCAAGGATCTGCTCACGCCCGAAGAAAACCTCTCCTGGCTCTGCGCCCTGCATCATCCCGCTGAACGCGAGGCGATCTGGCAGGCGCTGGCAGCAGTAGGATTGCGCGGCTTCGAAGACGTTCCCTGCCACAGTCTTTCCGCCGGCCAACAGCGCCGCGTTGCGCTGGCGCGGTTGTATCTGGACAGCCCGCCGCTGTGGATTCTCGACGAACCTTTCACCGCGCTGGACAAGCAGGGCGTCGCGCAACTGGAAGTACACCTGGCCGGCCACTGCGAGCGCGGTGGGTTGGTGGTGCTGACCACGCACCACACCCTGAGCCGCATGCCGGCCGGTTATCGCGACATCGATCTGGGGAAATGGGCGGTATGAGTGTCTTCGGCCTGCTGCTTGCCCGCGAATCGCGACTGCTGTTCCGCCGCCCGGCGGAGCTGGCCAATCCGCTGATTTTCTTCGCCATCGTCATCGCACTTTTCCCGCTGGCCGTCGGCCCGGAAACTCAAGTCTTGCAAAACCTGTCCCCGGGGTTAGTCTGGGTGGCCGCATTGTTGTCGGTCCTGCTTTCGCTGGACGGATTGTTTCGCAGTGACTTCGAAGACGGCTCGCTGGAACAGTGGGTCCTTTCGTCGCACCCGCTGCCGCTTCTGGTCCTGGCCAAGGTGCTGGCACACTGGCTGTTCTCCGGTCTGGCGCTGGTGCTGCTGTCGCCGCTGCTGGCGTTGATGCTCGGTTTGCCGGCCGCATGTCTGCCGGTACTGCTGCTGTCGTTGCTGTTGGGCACGCCGGTGTTGAGCCTGCTCGGTGCAGTCGGCGCGGCGCTGACGGTCGGTCTGAAGCGCGGCGGTCTGTTACTGGCGTTGCTGATTCTGCCACTGTACATCCCGGTGTTGATCCTTGGCAGCGGCGCGTTGCAAGCGGCATTGCAAGGCATGCCGGCGACCGGTTACCTGTTGTGGATGGCCAGCCTGACAGCGCTGGCGATCACCCTGACACCCTTTGCAATAGCCGCTGGCCTGAAGATCAGCGTCGGCGAATAATAATGAGGCCTGGTCAAAAATTGACCACTTCTGACAGAAGAAAGGCATGACCCTCTGCCAGCTCGCGATGATGAGCGGCAACCGTGATGGAAACAGTATGAACTGGACCTGGTTTCACAAGCTCGGCTCACCCAAGTGGTTCTACGGTATCAGCGGCAGGTTTCTGCCGTGGTTGAGCATCGCAGCGTTGCTGCTGATCGGTGTTGGCGTGGTCTGGGGGCTGGCGTTCGCGCCGCCGGATTACCAGCAAGGCAACAGCTTTCGCATCATCTATATCCATGTGCCAGCGGCGATGCTCGCCCAGTCGATCTACGTGATGCTCGCGGTGTGCGGCGTGGTCGGGCTGGTGTGGAAAATGAAACTGGCCGACGTCGCCCTGCAATGCGCTGCACCGATCGGTGCGTGGATGACCGCCGTGGCGCTGGTCACCGGGGCCATCTGGGGCAAGCCGACCTGGGGCTCGTGGTGGGTGTGGGACGCGCGCCTGACCTCGATGTTGATTCTGCTGTTTCTGTATTTCGGCGTGATCGCGCTGGGCAACGCCATCAGCAATCGTGACAGTGCCGCCAAGGCCTGCGCGGTGCTGGCCATCGTTGGCGTGATCAACATTCCGATCATCAAATACTCGGTGGAGTGGTGGAACACCCTTCATCAGGGCGCGACCTTCACCCTTACGGAAAAACCGGCGATGCCGGCGGAAATGTGGCTGCCGCTGTTGCTGACGGTGCTGGGTTTCTACTGCTTCTTCGGCGCCGTGCTGTTGCTGCGCATGCGTCTTGAAGTGCTCAAGCGCGAGGCCCGCGCCAGTTGGGTGAAGACTGAAGTGCAGCAGAGTCTGGAGGCGGCGCGATGAGTTTTGCTTCATTCGGCGATTTTCTCGCCATGGGCCATCACGGCCTGTATGTCTGGTCGGCCTACGGCATCTGCCTGACGGTGCTGGCCCTCAACGTGGTAGCGCCGATTGCGGCGCGCAAGCGTTATCTGCAACAAGAGGCGCGTCGTCTGCGCCGGGAGAACGGCCAGTGAACGCGCTGCGCAAAAAACGTCTGATCATCATTCTGGCCATCCTGGTCGGGGTCGGTGCTGCTGTCGGCCTGGCCCTGAGTGCGTTGCAGGAAAACATCAATCTGTTTTACACGCCGACGCAGATCGCCAACGGTGAAGCGCCGCAGGACACACGCATCCGCGCCGGCGGCATGGTCGAGGCCGGTTCGCTGCAACGGTCAAAGGATTCGCTGGACGTCAAATTCGTCGTCACCGATTTCAACAAATCCGTGACCATCGCCTATCGCGGCATCCTCCCGGATCTGTTCCGCGAAGGGCAGGGCATCGTCGCCCTCGGCAAGCTCAACGCTGATGGCGTGGTGGTCGCCGATGAAGTGCTGGCCAAGCACGACGAGAAGTACATGCCGCCGGAAGTGACCAAAGCGCTGAAAGACAGCGGTCAATCCGCGCCGACGCCTGTGAAGGAGGGTTGATCGATGGCCGCCGCACTGTTTATTCCCGAGCTGGGCCATTTGGCCATGATCCTCGCACTGTGTTTCGCCCTGGTACAAGCGGTGGTGCCGATGCTCGGCGCGTGGCGCGGCGACCGCTTGTGGATGAGCCTGGCGCAACCGGCGGCGTGGGGGCAATTTGCCTTTCTGCTGTTTGCCTTTGGCTGCCTGACTTATGCGTTCATGACTGACGATTTTTCCGTCGGCTATGTGGCGATGAACTCCAACAGCGCGCTGCCGTGGTACTACAAATTCAGCGCGGTGTGGGGCGCCCACGAAGGTTCGCTGTTGCTGTGGGCGTTGATCCTTGGTGGCTGGACCTTCGCGGTGTCGGTGTTCTCCCGGCAGTTGCCGCAAGTCATGCTCGCCCGCGTGCTGGCGGTGATGGGCATGATCAGCACCGGTTTCCTGCTGTTCCTGATTCTGACGTCGAACCCGTTCTCGCGGATCCTGCCGCAAATTCCCGCCGACGGTCGCGACCTTAATCCGTTGCTGCAAGACATCGGCCTGATCGTGCATCCGCCGATGCTGTACATGGGCTATGTCGGTTTTTCCGTGGCATTCGCATTTGCCATCGCAGCACTGCTCGGCGGACGTCTCGATGCAGCGTGGGCGCGGTGGTCGCGGCCATGGACCATCGTCGCCTGGGCCTTCCTCGGCATCGGCATCACCCTCGGTTCGTGGTGGGCGTATTACGAACTCGGCTGGGGCGGCTGGTGGTTCTGGGACCCGGTGGAAAACGCCTCGTTCATGCCATGGCTGGTCGGCACCGCGCTGATTCACTCGCTGGCCGTCACCGAAAAACGCGGCGTGTTCAAGAGCTGGACGGTGTTGCTGGCGATTGCCGCATTCTCGTTGAGCCTGCTCGGCACTTTCCTTGTACGCTCGGGCGTGCTGACCTCGGTGCACGCGTTTGCCTCGGATCCCGAGCGGGGCGTCTTCATCCTGATCTTCCTGCTGTTTGTGGTGGGCGGTTCGCTGACGCTGTTCGCACTGCGCGCGCCAGTGGTGAAAAGTCAGGTCGGTTTCAATCTGTGGTCGCGTGAAACCTTGCTGCTGGGCAACAACCTGGTGCTGGTCGTCGCTGCATCGATGATTTTGCTCGGGACGTTGTATCCGCTGATTCTCGATGCCATCAGTGGCGCCAAACTGTCGGTCGGCCCGCCGTACTTCAATGCGCTGTTCATTCCGTTGATGGCGTTGTTGATGCTGGTGATGGCAGTCGGCGTGATCGTGCGCTGGAAGGACACGCCAGTGAAATGGCTGGCAAGCATGCTCACGCCCGTGCTGCTCGGCAGCGTCGCGCTGGCCGTGGTGGCCGGCGTGGCGTATGGCGATTTCAACTGGGCGGTGATTGCGACATTCCTGCTCGCCGCGTGGGTGTTGCTCGCAGGCCTGCGCGATCTGTTCGACAAGACCCGCCACAAGGGCTTGATCAAAGGTTTGCCGACGCTCACCCGCAGCTATTGGGGCATGCAGATCGCCCACCTCGGCATCGCCGTGTGCGCGCTGGGCGTGGTGTTGTCGAGCCAGAACAGTGCCGAGCGCGACCTGCGTCTGGCGCCGGGCGAGTCGATGGATCTGGCGGGCTATCAGTTCGTCTTCGAAGGTGCCAAGCATTTCGAAGGGCCAAACTTTACCTCGGACAAAGGCACCGTCCGCGTCATCCGTGATGGCAAGGAAATCAGCGTGCTGCACCCGGAAAAACGTCTGTACACCGTGCAGAACTCGGTGATGACCGAAGCCGGCATCGATGCCGGTTTCACCCGCGATCTCTACGTCGCCCTCGGCGAGCCACTGGATAACGGCGCCTGGGCCGTGCGCGTACACGTCAAACCGTTCGTGCGCTGGATCTGGTTCGGTGGCTTGCTCACCGGGTTTGGCGGTTTGCTGGCGGCGCTGGATCGACGTTATCGGGTCAAGGTGAAAAGCAAAGTGCGCGAAGCACTGGGCATGACAGGAGCGGCGGCATGAGGCGTTGGTTGATGTTGTTGCCGCTGGCGATTTTCCTGCTGGTGGCGGTGTTTCTGTATCGCGGCTTGTATCTGGATCCGGCGGAGCTGCCGTCGGCGATGATCGACAAGCCGTTTCCGGAGTTTTCCCTGCCGAACGTGCAGGGCGACAAGACCTTGACCAAGGCCGACATTCTCGGCAAACCGGCGCTGGTCAATGTCTGGGGCACCTGGTGCATCTCCTGCCGGGTCGAGCACCCGGTGCTGAATAAACTCGCCGAGCGCGGCGTGGTGATCTATGGCATCAACTACAAGGACACCAACGCCGACGCGTTGAAATGGCTGGCCGAGTTCCACAATCCGTATGCGCTGGATATCCGTGACGACGAAGGCTCACTGGGCCTCAACCTCGGTGTCTACGGCGCGCCGGAAACCTTCTTCATCGACGCCAAAGGCATCATTCGCGACAAGTTCGTCGGGGTGATCGACGAGCAGGTCTGGCGCGAAAAACTCGCGGCCAAGTATCAGGCGCTGGTCGATGAGGCCAAGCCATGAAGCGTTTTCTCGCAGCAGTGGTGTTGGGCTTGAGCCTGGCTGGTGTCGCCCACGCGGCCATCGACACCTACGAATTTGCCAAAGAGGGCGACCGTGAGCGTTTCCGCGAACTGACCAAGGAACTGCGCTGCCCGAAATGCCAGAACCAGGACATCGCCGACTCCAACGCACCGATCGCCGCCGACCTGCGCAAAGAGATTTTTCGCATGCTCGGCGAGGGCAAGGACAATCAGCAGATCATCGACTTCATGGTCGATCGCTACGGTGATTTCGTCCGCTACAAACCGGCGCTCAATTCGAAGACCGCGCTGCTCTGGTTCGGCCCGGCCGGGCTGTTGCTCGGTGGTTTTGTGGTGATCGCGCTGATCGTGCGCAGGCGTCGCGGGCAACGTGCCGAAACGCCCACATCGCTGTCTGCCGAAGAACGTCAGCGCCTCGACCAACTGTTGGATAAAAACCAAGAATGATTGATTTCTGGCTCGCCGCAGGGCTGTTGCTTCTGGTCGCCCTGAGTTTTCTGCTGATCCCGGTGCTGCGTGAACGTCGTGCCCAGCGGGAAGAAGACCGTACCGCGCTGAACGTCGCGCTGTATCAGGAACGGGTTGCCGAGCTGCAGGCGCAGCAGGCCGAAGGCGTGCTCGACGCGGCGCAACTGGACAGCGGTCGCGCGGAAGCTGCGCGTGAATTGCTGGCCGATACCGAAGGCGCCGCCGCGCCGCGTGTCTCGCGCCTGGGCAAACCGTTGCCGTTGCTGGCCGCGGTGTTGGTGCCGCTGCTGGGCCTTGGTCTGTACCTGCATTTCGGTGCCGCCGACAAGGTGGAACTGACCCGCGAGTTTGCCCAGGCACCGCAGTCGATGGAGGAGATGACCCAGCGTCTGGAGCGTGCGGTTGCCGCTCAGCCGGATTCTGCTGAAGGTCTGTATTTCCTCGGCCGTACCTACATGGCTCAGGACCGCCCGGCAGACGCGGCGAAGATGTTCGAACGCGCCGCCAACCTCGCCGGTCGCCAGCCGGAGCTGCTCGGCCAGTGGGCGCAGGCGCAGTATTTTGCTGACGGTAAAAAGTGGTCGGAAAAGATTCAGAAACTGACCGACGAAGCGCTGAAGGCCGATCCGAAAGAAGTCACCAGCCTCGGTCTTCTCGGCATCGCCGCGTTCGAAGGCGAGCGTTATCAAGAAGCGATCGATTACTGGAATCGCCTGCTCGCGCAACTGCCGCCGGATGACAACTCTCGCGCGGCGCTGCAAGGCGGCATCGAGCGTGCCGCCGAACGCCTGACAGCCAGCGGTGGCAAGGTTGCCAAGGCTCCGGCGCCGAAAGCTGCGTTGCTGACAGTCAGCGTCGATCTGGCCAGCGAACTCAAAGGCAAGGTGCAACCGGGCGACAGCGTGTTCATCTTCGCCCGCGCCACTTCAGGCCCACCTGCGCCGCTGGCGGCTAAACGCCTGACCGTGGCGGATCTGCCAGTGACCGTCGAACTGGGTGATGCCGATGCAATGATGCCGCAGTTGAAACTGTCGAACTTCCCTGAAGTCCAACTGGTTGCGCGCATCTCACGAGCCGGTCAACCGACTGCCGGTGAGTGGATCGGTCGCAGCGGCCCACTGGCCAGCAGCATCACCGCGCCACAAACACTGACCATCGACAGCCCGGACAAATAATCGGGCAAACAAGGAAAGCACCGCCATGCACACCATCGCCCGAATCACAGTCCTCACACTGGCCCTGGGCTTGAGTGCATGTGCGGTGCAACGCCCGGAACCGACCACCAGCCTGCCGCCGATCCCGCCGTCGCAACCGAGCCCGACCCCGTCGACCTCGCCGACACCGGGCAAAAGCATCCCGGCGAAACCGGCAAAACCCGTCCCGCGCACCTCAGCCAGTTTCGCCCCACCACCGGGCGGCAACAGCCACTGGGATCAGAAACTCGGCGTCTACGTCCTCGACGACCAGACCAACACCTTCTACCGCCAGCGCACCTACTACCGCTGGAATAACGGCTGGAGCCGCTCGGTCAGCCCCAACGGCCCGTGGGAAGACACCAACATCCACGGCGTCCCGCCGGGGTTGGGCAAGAAGTTTCAGTGACATCGGGAAAGCAATCTGCGCTCGCGGCGTCACTTGCCGTGAATCTTTGACGGTCCCGCTTGAGTTTTAAGTGAAGCGCTGCAACAGTGGCGCGATGTGAGTCTATTATCCTGTGCGTTAAATCCGCAGGATGAAAAGTGGGGAATGGATTGTGTTAAAGAGCTTGAAACTGAGCCACGTTGGACCTCTTCCTGAATTGGATGTGAAGTTCTCCAGTCGGTTGAACTTGATCACTGGTGACAATGGGCTAGGTAAAAGCTTTCTACTCGATATCGCATGGTGGGCCTTGACGCGAAAATGGCCTGGTGATTTAAACCGTGCGTTGACGGGGGCGGGAATGGTTCGCCCCACTGATCCCGCCAAGGCCAGCATCGAATTTTCCGTGTCCGCGAAAACAAGAGATGTTTCCTACAAGACGTCTTTCTCGCCATTGGATCAAGCATGGACAGGCAAGGCCGGGCGCCCGATTAATCCGGGACTGGTGCTCTATGCAATGGCCGATGGAAGTTTCGCTGCCTGGGATCCTGCAAGAAACTATTGGCTAAAAAAAGGCAATCTCGATGTGCAGGACCGAGTCCCAGGTTATGTTTTCAGCGCCAGGGAAATCTGGGATGGGTTGGTCGACAGTGAACGCGGTCTGCTATGCAACGGACTGATTGCGGATTGGGCTAGCTGGTACAAGGAGAAAGGTGAGTCCTATGACCATTTGTGTGCAGCACTTGCCAAATTGTCTCCTGAGGAAGGCGAAAGTCTTGTCCTCGGACCTCTGACTCGTATCAGTCTGGATGATCCTCGGGATATTCCGACTTTGAAAATGCCTTATGGTCAGGACGTTCCTGTTGTGCATGCGTCCTCGGGCATGAAGCGCGTGCTTGCCATTGCCTATCTGTTGGTCTGGAGTTGGCAGGAGCATGTCAAGGCTTCCGCATTGCTCGGGCAGGAGACAACTCCTCGTCTCACTTTTCTGATTGATGAAGTGGAGTCCCATCTTCACCCCCGGTGGCAGCGGTCGGTCGTCGGAGCACTTCTTGACGTGGTGACGGCGTTGTCCCCGAACGCGCAGGTGCAGATTCTGCTGGTGACTCATTCTCCACTGGTCATGGCATCCGTCGAACCTCGTTTCGATGATTCGCAAGATGCATGGTTCGATCTTGACCTCTCAAAAAATCTGGAAACCGGAGAAACCGAAGTTCAGTTCAAACAACGTCAATTTGTTCGTCTGGGCGAAGTATCTCGATGGCTGACCAGTGATGCGTTTGATTTGGGTAGCGCTCGATCTATTGAGGCTGAGAAAGCGCTGGAGGAAGCTTCCAGAATCTTGTCGGAAGAAGTCATTGATGAGCGGTTGGCGATTTGCCTTGATTCGAAATTACGGACACTTCTTGGAGATACCGATCCTTTCTGGATTCGATGGCGATACATCGGTATGAAGCAGGGCTGGTTGAAATGATTCCAGTACAGTTGAAACCTGAGCCAGCGACTTTTGATGCCAGGGTTCGGGTCCGTGGACTGGCATATCTGAAGAAAAACGGATTCGCTTTGCATCTCGGACTTCCTTCTGGCACAGAGCCGCCGTCTTATTGGAGAGAAAGCCTCGATGATTTACATGCCGCCTATGGCGGTGTATGCGCTTATCTGGGAATCTACTTTGAGCGTGTGAGTGGATTAAGCGTCGACCATTACATCGCCAAATCTACCAATGCCCAGGGTATTTACGAGTGGGATAACTATCGCCTCGCTTGTTCAACACTCAATAGCAGAAAGCGCGATTACAGTACGGTACTGGATCCTTGTTACCTGGCCAGTGATCTTTTTCGTCTTCAATTGTCGAGTGGCCATATTTACCCTAAACCAGGGCTGGCGGCGGCCCCGACACGGGTGATTGAACAGACTATTGAAAGACTTGGGCTCGATGACGCCACATGTCGTGAAATGCGTGCCAGGCGTTTTCAAGAGTACATTCAATACAATTTGCCTCAAGACTATCTAAAAATGATGTCGCCCTTCATATGGGCAGAAGCCAACCGACAAGGTCTTCTTTGACTCTTGATCGACGTCCGCCCCGTCAGAAACGCCACCCACATATCCTTATCCGCTAGCGTCCACTCTTTCATTCCGGCTCCCCCGTGCCGCTGGCCTGCTGGGACATCTTTGAATCGTTCGATTTGAGGTTCAAACCGTCGCCAGTGAGCGTCCCTGCGAAGCACTCAAAAACCGTAACAACGCCAACAGCGGAAACACACTCCCAACAATCACGATCCACAACCAGCCGCCATGTTCATACACAGCGCTGGCCACCGACGAGCCGAAGGCGCCGCCGATGAAGATGCTGGTCATGTACAAGGCGTTCAGTCGACCACGGCTTTTGGCGTCCAGCGAGTACACCGCGCGTTGGCCGAGGACCATGTTCATTTGTACGCAGAAGTCGAGCACCACGCCGGTTACAGCCAGGCCGATGACGCTGTAGGCGGGGTGGATGAAGGCGGGAAGGAAGCTCAGGCTGGCGAAGAGCATGGCCAGCAGCGAGGCGATGCGGGTGTGGCCGGCATCGGCGAGGCGGCCGCTGATTGGCGCGGCGATGGCACCGATGGCGCCGACCAGGGCGAAGATCGCGATTTCGCTTTGCGACAGGCCATGGTTGCGCGCCAGTTCCAGCGGCACGGCGGTCCAGAACAGGCTGAACGTGGCGAACATGCAGCCCTGATAAAACGCCCGCTGACGCAGCACCGGTTGCTGGCGCAGCAAAGTCCACAGCGAGCCGATCAGTTGGCCATACGTGGCGCTGTGATCGGACTGGCGCTTGGGCACGGTCAGCGCCAGCACTATGCTGATCGCCGCCATCAAGGCCGCAGCGATCATGAACATGGCGCGCCAGCCGAGGTGATCGGCGACCACGCTCGACACCGGTCGCGCCAGCAGAATACCCAGCAGCAAACCGCCCATGATCCCTCCGACCACCCGGCCACGGGATTCTTCCGGCGCCAGGTGCGCAGCGAGCGGAATCAGGACTTGCACCGACACCGAGCTGAACCCCACCAGCAACGAAATCAGCAAGAACACATTCGGCTGATCGGTAAACGCCGCCGCCAGCAGGCTGGCAATTGCCACTACGGTAGTGATGATCATCAACCGCCGGTTTTCCAGCAGATCGGCCAGCGGCACCAGAAAGAACAGGCCCAGTGCATAACCGATCTGGGTCAGCGAGACGATGAAACTCGCCATGGTGTCGGAGAGGCCGATGTCTGGCGCGATCAGGCCAATGATCGGTTGTGCGTAATAGATATTGGCAACGATGGCGCCGCAGCAGAATGCGAACAGCAGAACCATGCCTCGGGTCATTGCGTGAGGAGTGGTGGTCATGGGATTACTCGGGTCGGGCACAGGGAAAGCGGTGAAGGCTAATGGACAACGCGGGTTGGCAGAAGACAGTTTCGGATGATAACGGTTATTACGTTGTGTAATGACCGGTATCTGCGCTCGACAAAAAAGGCGACCGAGTGGGTCGCCTTTTTGTTGAGGTCAAACTTTACTGGCCGCTATAAATCTGATCGAACACCCCACCATCGTTGAAGTGGGTTTTCTGCACGGTGCGCCAGTCACCAAACGTCTTCTCCACCGAAAGGAAATCCACTTTAGGGAAACGGTCGGTGTACTTCGCCAGCACTGCCGGGTCGCGCGGGCGCAGGTAGTTGGCCGCAGCAATCTCCTGACCTTGCGGCGACCACAGGTACTTCAGATATTCATCAGCTGCCGCGCGCGAACCTTTTTTGTCGACGACTTTATCGACTACCGACACTGGCGGCTCGGCTTCGGCGGAGACGCTTGGGTAGACCACTTCAAACTGATCACGACCAAATTCGCGAGCGATCATTTCCGCTTCGTTTTCGAAGGTCACCAGCACGTCGCCGATCTGGTTGGTCATGAACGTGGTGGTGGCGGCGCGGCCACCGGTATCGAGCACTGGCGCTTGCTTGAACAGTTTGCCAACGAAGTCCTTGGCTTTGTTCTCGTCGCCGCCGTTTTTCAGCACATAGCCCCAGGCCGACAGATAGGTGTAGCGGCCGTTGCCGGAAGTTTTCGGGTTGGGCACGATCACTTGCACGCCATCCTTGAGCAGGTCCGGCCAGTCTTTCAGAGCTTTCGGGTTGCCCTTGCGGACGATAAACACCGTCGCCGAGGTAAACGGCGCGCTGTTGTTCGGCAGGCGCGTGACCCAGTTCTCCGGCACCAGTTTGCCGTTGTCGGCGAGGGCGTTGATGTCGGTGGCCATGTTCATGGTGATGACATCGGCCGGCAGGCCGTCGATCACCGAACGCGCCTGCTTGCTCGAACCACCGAAAGACATCTGCACGGTGATGTTCTCGTTGTGCTCGGCCTGCCAGTGTTTCTGGAACGCAGTGTTGTAGTCCTTGTAGAAATCGCGCATCACGTCGTAGGAAACGTTAAGCAGCGTCGGTGCTGCCTGAGCGATGTTGGCCAAGGCCAGGCCAGCGGCGAGAAGTGAGGCGCCAAAGAGTTTTTTCACTGCGCATTCCTTGTTCTGTGGGGGTGTTGAGTCAAAGGTGAGGCGATTTGCCAGCGACTATAACGGGCGCGCGATAGTCGCTTAAAGATTAAAAAGCTCTGTGCTTATTCCACTTTCTTGAACAGTTGACTGCCGCAACGCGAACAAAACGCCGCGCTTTGCTCGTGGCTCTTTTTCTGACATCCCGGGCAGTCATGTTGCAGCTGTTCGCCGCGCATGGCATTGGCCAGTTCTGCGGTAAAAATCCCCGTGGGCACGGCGATGATCGAGTAACCGGTGATCATCACCAGCGAGGAAATCACCTGGCCCAGAGGTGTCTTTGGCACGATGTCGCCGAAGCCCACAGTGGTCAAGGTGACGATCGCCCAGTAGATGCCCTTCGGAATGCTGGTAAAGCCGTGCTCTGGACCTTCGATCACGTACATCAGCGTGCCGAACACCGTGACCAGCGTGCACACGCTGACCAGAAACACGACGATTTTCTGCTTGCTGCCACGCAGCGCCGACATCAGGTAGTTGGCCTGCTTGAGGTACGGACTGAGCTTGAGCACGCGGAAAATCCGCAGCATCCGAATGATGCGGATGATCAGCAGGTACTGAGCATCGCTGTAATAAAGCGCGAGGATACCGGGCACGATCGCCAGCAGATCCACCAGCCCGTAAAAGCTGAAGGCATAGCGCAGCGGCTTGGGCGAGCAGTACAGACGCAGGATGTATTCGCCGAGAAAAATCGCCGTGAAACCCCACTCGATGTAGGCCAGCACGTCGGCGTAGTTGCGATGGATACTGTCGATACTGTCGAGCATCACAATCACCAGACTGGCGAGGATGATCAACAGCAGAATGCCGTCGAAGCGACGCCCGGCCGGGGTGTCGCTCTGGAAAATCATGACGTAAAGCCGTTCACGCCAATTGTTGCTGCTGTCCATGGATAACGCCTGAATCGAAGATCAGCGCAGCCTAGGGTGATTCTCCTCGTGAGCGCAAGACTCATGCGCAAGCGACGCTTTGCCAAGCATCTGAATGCCGGCGCGGATCAACCAGCAGGCAAGGATGAATGGCGCAGTCAGCGTCGCCAGCCCGAGGGCGGCAAACAGCGGCGTCACCAGCAAGGCCAGGACAATTGCGAGCAGCGGCAACCACGGATTTTGCCGTTGCGCGCTGAAGGCGAGGGCGGCGAGTACGGCGTTGTAGCCACCGAGCCCGAGCAGTGCGGCGGACGTTTCGTGATGCAGCAGACTGGAGCCGAGGCCGATCGCCGACGCCAGCAGCGCCCAGCAGAACGCCCGGCGATCGGCGAGCAGCAAACCGCTGGCGATCAACGCCCCGGCCAAGGGATGGTCGAGAAACATCACTTGCCCAAATCCGCGCAGTTCAGCAGCCAGCAGATTTGTCGTGTTCAGGTCGACCGATGCCATTGGCGCGGAGGGTTCGGCGAACACCAGCAGCACCCAACTGATCGCCACGAACGGCGAGGTATACGCCGGTATAGCGCGACTGCGGTACACGTGTTTGAGCCATTGCTGAGTGAGCATCGCGCTCAACCCGCCTGCCGCGAGAATCAGCGGTGGCAGCAACGGCGACCAAGGGAAATACAGGCTCAGCAGCAGGCCGAGCAGCACGCCGTTGTAGCTGAACAACCCGGCCTGGCGATCGGCTTTGGCGTAGTTGCGCCGCTGCGCGGTGAGCAGACCGGCAACGCCACCAAGCAGCGCCCCGGCAAACAGCACCGGCGCTGTCAGCAGAATCGCCAACAGACACAGCAGGCCGCACAGCGGATGGCGCTGGAAGAAAATCTGACTGAAACCGTTGAGCAAAGCCTCGGCCCAGTCGGGGCAGTGGGTGTTGAAGTGATTGGCAGGCATGGCAGTTCATTCGGTGCTGATCGTTCCCACGCGCCGCAAAGGAATGCCTCAAAGGACGCTCTGCGTCTGCTCTTGGGACGCAGAGCATCCCGGGCCGCATTCCCACGCAGAGCGTGGGAACGATCATGGTGGGGGGCTAGATCAACGTCTCGATGCGCAGGGAGTTGGTCGAACCCGGCTGGCCAAACGGCACGCCGGCAGTGATCAGCAGCGTGTCGCCACGCTCGGCCATGCCTTGTGCCTGGGCGATTTCCAGCGCAGTCGAGCAGACCTCGTCGACCTGGCGCAGGCGATCATTGACCACCGAATGAATCCCCCACGCCACGCTCAAGCGCCGCGCCGTTTGCAGGTTCGGCGTCAGATTGAGGATTGGCGCTTTCGGCCGCTCGCGCGATGCGCGCAGCGTCGAAGCGCCCGACTCGCTGTAATTGACCAGCACCGCCACCGGCAGCACGTTGCTGATCCGGCGGATCGCGCAACTGATCGCATCGGAAACCGTCGCCTCGGCTTTCGGCCGGCTGACGTCGAGCTGAGTCTGATAATCCGGGCCGTTTTCCACCTGACGAATGATCTTGCTCATCATCTGCACGGCTTCGAGCGGATACTCTCCCGAGGCGGTTTCCGCCGACAGCATCACCGCATTGGCGCCTTCGGCCACGGCGTTGGCGACGTCGGTGACTTCGGCGCGGGTCGGGGCCGGGGAGAAGCGCATCGACTCGAGCATCTGCGTCGCCACGACCACCGGTTTGCCGAGTTCGCGGCAAGTGGTGATGATGTTTTTCTGAATCTGCGGCACGCTTTCTGCCGGCACTTCAACACCCAGATCGCCGCGAGCGACCATGATTGCGTCGCTCAAACCAGCAATCTCACGCAGTTGCTCGACCGCTGAAGGCTTCTCGATTTTCGCCATCAGAAAGGCTTTGTCGCCGATCAATGCGCGGGCTTCAACAATGTCCTGAGGGCGCTGCACGAACGACAGCGCGACCCAGTCCACACCCAGCTCCAGACCGAAGCTCAGGTCGCGACGATCCTTGGCGGTCAACGGGCTGAGGTCGAGCACCGCTTGCGGCACGTTCACACCTTTGCGGTCGGACAGTTCGCCGCCGTTGAGCACGGTGGTGTCGATCGCATCGGCGTACTTGGTAACCACGCGCAGACGCAGCTTGCCGTCGTCGAGCAGCAAATCCATGCCGGCTTCCAGTGCGGCGATGATCTCGGGATGCGGCAGGTTCACCCGACGCTCGTCGCCCGGTGTCGCGTCGAGATCGAGGCGGAACGCCTGACCGCGATGCAGTTGCACCTTGCCTTCGGCGAACTTGCCGACGCGCAGTTTCGGCCCCTGCAAGTCCATGAGAATGCCCAGCGGATAGTTGAGCTGGCGCTCGACTTCGCGGATCCACTGATAGCGCTTGGCGTGGTCGGCGTGATCGCCGTGGCTGAAGTTCAGGCGGAAGATGTTGACCCCGGCCTCGACCAGTTCACGGATGTCGTCGATGCCGTCGACCGCAGGGCCGAGGGTGGCGAGGATTTTGACCTTTTTATCAGGCGTCATGATTTGCAGTTCTCAAGGATCAGGATGGCGCGGAAGTCGTTGACGTTGGTGCGGGTCGGCTCGGTGACGATCAGCGCATCGAGCGCCTGGAAGTAGCCGTAGCCGTTGTTGTTATCCAGCTCATCGCTGGCGCTTAAGCCCAGGGCGGCGGCGCGGGCGTAGCTGTCCGGGGTCATGATTGCGCCGGCGTTGTCTTCCGAGCCGTCGATGCCATCGGTGTCGCCGGCCAGCGCGTAGACGCCGGGCTGGCCCTTGAGGCTGTCGGTGAGGCTCAAGAGGAATTCGGCGTTACGCCCGCCACGACCATTGCCGCGCACGGTCACGGTGGTTTCGCCGCCGGAGAGAATCACGCACGGCGCCGCCAATGGCTGGCCGTGGTTGATGATCTGCCGGGCGATGCCGGCGTGGACTTTCGCCACTTCACGGGATTCGCCTTCCAGATCGCCGAGAATCAAGGTGCTGAAACCGGCCTGACGGCATTTCACCGCCGCGGCATCCAGCGATTGTTGCGGGCGGGCAATCAACTGGAAGTGGCTGCGAGCCAGACTCGGGTCGCCGGGTTTGACGGTTTCCGACTCGGGGCTTTGCAGCCAGTTGCGCACCGAGGCCGGAATGTCGATGCCGTAGCGTTTGATGATCGCCAGGGCTTCGGCGCTGGTGCTAGGGTCGGCCACGGTCGGGCCGGAGGCGATGACCGTGGCGAGGTCGCCGGGCACATCGGAAATCGCGTAGGTGTAAACCGTCGCCGGCCAGCAGGCCTTGCCGAGGCGGCCGCCCTTGATCGCCGAGAGGTGCTTGCGCACGCAGTTCATCTCGCCGATGGTCGCGCCGGATTTGAGCAGGGCCTTGTTGATCGATTGCTTGTCAGCCAGGGTGATGCCTTCGGCCGGCAAGGCGAGCAGGGCAGAGCCGCCGCCGGAGAGCAGAAAGATCACGCGGTCGTCTTCGGTCAGGTTGCTGACCAGTTCCAGCACGCGTTTGGCCACAGCCAGACCGGCGGCGTCCGGCACCGGATGCGCGGCTTCGACCACTTCGATTTTCTCGCACGGGGCGCCGTGTCCGTAGCGGGTGACGACCAGGCCCGTGACTTCGCCTTCCCAGCAGCGCTCGACCACTTGCGCCATGGCGGCAGCGGCTTTGCCGGCACCGATGACGATGACGCGACCGCTGCGGTCGGCGGGCAGATGGGCTTCAAGGACTTGGTTCGGATGCGCCGCGTCGATGGCTGTGGCAAACAGCTCGCGCAGCAGTTGTTGCGGATCGACCGACATGGCGGGCTCCCAATCTTATTGTTCTTGGTTAATGCTGATGATCGTTCCCACGCTCTGCGTGGGAATGCCTCAATGGACGCTCTGCGTCCGCTTCGGCAGGGACGCGGAGCGTCCCGGGCTGCATTCCCACGCGGAGCGTGGGAACGAGCGACGGGGCAGGCTTTATTTTTCGTCGCGAATCGAGAAATTGGCCATGTGCTCAAGGCCCTTGATCAGCGCCGAGTGGTCCCAGTTGCTGCCACCGATGGCCGCGCAGGTGCTGAACACTTGCTGAGCGTTGGCGGTGTTCGGCAGGTTGATGTTCAACTCCTTGGCGCCTTGCAGGGCCAGGTTCAGGTCCTTCTGGTGCAGGCTGATGCGGAAGCCCGGGTCGAAGGTGCCTTTGATCATGCGATCGCCGTGCACTTCAAGAATCTTCGAAGAAGCAAAACCGCCCATCAGCGCTTCACGCACCTTGGCCGGATCGGCGCCGTTTTTCGAAGCGAACAGCAGGGCTTCAGCGACAGCCTGAATGTTCAGCGCGACGATGATCTGGTTCGCCACTTTGGCGGTCTGGCCGTCGCCATTGCCGCCGACCAGGGTGATGTTCTTGCCCATGGCCTGGAACAGCGGCAGGGCGCGTTCGAAGGCATCGGCGTCGCCGCCGACCATGATGCTCAGGGTCGCGGCTTTGGCGCCGACTTCGCCGCCGGACACTGGCGCGTCGAGGTATTGCGCGCCTTTTTCGTTGATTTTCGCGGCGAAGGCCTTGGTGGCGGTCGGCGAAATCGAGCTCATGTCGATGACCACTTTGCCTTTGCCGACACCGGCCGCGACGCCGTCGGCACGGAACAGCACGTCATCGACCTGCGGGGTGTCCGGGACCATGACAATGATGAATTCAGCTTCCTGCGCGACTTCGCGCGGGTTGGCCAACGCGACGGCGCCAGCGGCGACCAGATCGGCCGGAGCTGCGTCGTGGTGCTGCGACAGGAACAGGCTGTGACCGGCTTTCTGCAGGTTCGCCGCCATTGGGTGGCCCATGATGCCGGTGCCGATGAATCCGATTTTAGCCATGAGAAAATCCTCTTGTTTTTGTCGTGCTCAAGCAAATTGGGGAACTGCTTTTTGTGGGAGCGGGCTTGCTCGCGAATGCGGTGGAACATTCAATCTCCGTGTTGACTGAACCACCGCATTCGCGAGCAAGCCCGCTCCCACAGGGGATCTGCATCAAATTGCGTTATGAGTTTTCAGCCAGCCGAGGCCCGCCTCGGTGGTGGTCAGCGGCTTGTATTCGCAGCCGACCCAGCCCTGATAACCGATGCGGTCGAGGTGTTCGAACAGGAAGCGGTAGTTGATCTCGCCAGTGCCCGGTTCGTTGCGCCCGGGGTTGTCCGCGAGCTGCACATGGTTGATCTCGCCCAGGTGCGATTGCAGGGTGCGGGCCAGATCGCCTTCCATGATTTGCATGTGATAGATGTCGTATTGCAGGAACAGATTGGCGCTGCCGACCTGTTCGCGAATTGACAGGGCCTGCGCCGTGTTGTTCAGGTAGAAACCGGGAATGTCGCGGGTGTTGATCGCTTCCATCACCAGTTTGATGCCCACCGCTTGCAGCTTGTCGGCGGCATATTTGAGGTTGGCGACGAAGGTCTTTTCCACGGTGGCATCGTCAACGCCTTGCGGGCGGATACCGGCCAGGCAGTTGACCTGGGTGTTGCCCAGTACTTGTGCATAGGCGATCGCCAGATCAACCCCGGCGCGGAACTCTTCGACCCGATCCGGCAGGCAGGCGATACCGCGCTCGCCCTTGGCCCAGTCACCGGCCGGCAGGTTGAACAGCACTTGGGTCAGCCCGTTGGCCTCAAGTTTTGCCTTGATTTCAGCCGAGCTGAAGTCGTACGGGAACAGGTATTCCACGCCACTGAAACCGGCCTTGGCGGCGGCGTCGAAACGGGCAAGGAAATCCTGTTCGGTGAACAGCATGGACAGGTTGGCTGCGAAACGCGGCATGGTGGTCTCCCGTAAATCTTGTGAGGATCCCCTGTGAGAGCGGGCTTGCTCGCGAAAGCGGTGGGGCAGTCGACATTGATGTCGGAGGTGATATCGCCTTCGCGAGCAAGCCCGCTCCCACAGGGAGAGCGGTCAGCAGTTAGTCAAGCAACGAAATCGCCGTCGGCGCGTCATTGCCGACCAGAGCCAGGTCTTCGAACTCGTTGACCGCGTTGATCTCGGTACCCATGGAGATGTTGGTCACACGCTCCAGAATGATCTCGACGATCACCGGCACCTTGAACTCTTCGATCATCTGCTCGGCCTTGCGCAGGGCAGGGGCGATTTCTGATGGTTCGAACACACGCAGCGCTTTACAGCCGAGGCCTTCGGCGACTGCGATGTGGTCAACCCCGTAACCGTTGAGTTCCGGCGCGTTGAGGTTATCGAAGGACAGCTGCACGCAGTAGTCCATTTCGAACCCGCGCTGGGCCTGACGGATCAGGCCCAGGTACGAGTTGTTCACCACAACGTGGATGTACGGCAGTTTGAACTGAGCGCCGACCGCCAGTTCCTCGATCATGAACTGGAAATCATAGTCCCCCGACAGGGCCACGACTTTGCGATTCGGATCGGCCTTCACCACGCCCAGCGCCGCCGGAATGGTCCAGCCCAACGGGCCGGCCTGGCCGCAGTTGATCCAGTGACGCGGCTTGTACACGTGCAGGAACTGCGCGCCGGCAATCTGCGACAGACCAATGGTGCTGACGTAGCAGGTGTCCTTGCCGAACACCTGGTTCATTTCTTCGTAAACGCGCTGCGGCTTGACCGGCACGTTGTCGAAGTGCGTCTTGCGATGCAGGCTGGCCTTGCGCTGCTGGCAATCCTGCAGCCAGGCGCTGCGGTTTTTCAGCTTGCCAGCGGCTTGCCATTCACGGGCCACTTCGATGAACACGGTCAGCGCTGCCGCAGCGTCGGAAACGATGCCCAGATCCGGCGTGAACACACGGCCGATCTGCGTGCCTTCGATGTCGACGTGAATGAACTTGCGGCCTTCGGTGTACACGTCAACCGAACCGGTGTGGCGGTTGGCCCAACGGTTACCGATGCCCAGCACCACGTCGGATTTGAGCATCGTCGCGTTGCCGTAACGGTGCGACGTCTGCAGACCGACCATGCCGACCATCAGCGGGTGATCGTCCGGGATAGTGCCCCAGCCCATCAGGGTCGGGATGACCGGGATGCCGGTCAGTTCGGCGAACTCGACCAGCAGATCGCTGGCATCGGCGTTGATGATGCCGCCACCGGCGACCAGCAACGGACGCTCGGCCTGATCCAGCAGCGCCAGAGCCTTCTCGACCTGCACGCGGGTCGCAGTCGGTTTGGCCAGTGGCAGCGGCTGGTAGGCGTCGATGTCGAATTCGATCTCGGCCATCTGCACGTCGAATGGCAGATCGATCAGCACCGGGCCTGGACGGCCGGAACGCATTTCGTAAAAAGCTTTCTGGAACGCGTAAGGCACCTGGCCCGGTTCCAGAACCGTGGTCGCCCACTTGGTTACTGGCTTGACGATGCTGGTGATGTCGACAGCCTGGAAGTCTTCCTTGTGCATACGGGCCCGGGGTGCCTGGCCGGTAATGCAGAGGATTGGAATCGAGTCGGCCGAGGCGCTGTAGAGCCCGGTGACCATGTCAGTACCGGCCGGGCCGGATGTACCGATGCACACGCCGATATTGCCGGCCTTGGTGCGGGTGTAGCCCTCGGCCATGTGCGAGGCGCCTTCAACGTGGCGAGCAAGGACGTGATCGATGCCACCGACCTTCTGCAAGGCGGAGTACAGCGGGTTGATCGCTGCGCCCGGGATGCCAAAAGCGGTATCGACCCCTTCACGGCGCATCACCAGAACGGCGGCTTCGATTGCTCTCATTTTGCTCATGGTTTTGTGCCTCTTTACGTTTTATAATTGTATACAAGTGGCTTTGCGCAGAGTGTATTCACGGCGGACGGCGCAGGTCAATCCATTTTCTCAAGCGCCTGTTTCATTCGTCGCAAGCCCGTTGTGCTGTGGCTTTTCGTCGCATGTGGCGCCTTTCGAGAATTATTGTATACAAAAAAATAACTCATTGTGTTCTATTTGTGGCATCGGACTGCGGCACAGACGCGCAGTCCCACGACTTTCCCTATAACAAAATGAGGACGGCACCATGAGCGCTTTAACCTTGAAAGTCGCAGTCAACCTGGTCAGCGAAGCCATCAATGCAGGGCGCGGCATCAACGCCGCACCGCTGACCATCGCGGTGCTCGACACCGGCGGGCACCTGATTGCCCTGCAACGCGAAGACGGCGCCAGCCTGTTGCGCCCCGACATCGCCATCGGCAAAGCCTGGGGCGCCATCGCATTGGGCAAAGGCTCACGCCTGCTCGCCCAGGACGCCCAGCAACGCCCGGCCTTTTTTTCTTCGTTGAACAGCATGGGGCAGGGCAGCGTTGTGCCGGCGCCGGGTGGTGTGTTGATTCGCAATCAGGCGGGTGAAGTGCTGGGCGCGATCGGGATCAGTGGGGATTTGTCGGATGTGGATGAGCAAGTCGCGATCAGTGCGGTGGAGGCGCTGAAGTTACGCGCGGATGCGGGGGTAGCGGCCTGAGTGAGATAATTCACCACGACTGATGTGGTAATGATGACGAAGCGGGGCGGGGTCTATAGACTGCCGCCCCTCTCGTTTATGTATCAAGGAAGATTCGCGTGAAGACGCTATTTGCCCTCTCTCTGGCCACGGCCATGACCCTCTGTACTCCCGCCCTGCATGCGGCGCAAGCACCTGACGCCGACGAAATCGCGTTCAATGCGCTCAGCCCGGTGGTCTCTGCATTGATCAATGCAGACGATGCCCAGGAACTGATGGATCGTGCCGAAAAGCTCGAATCATCCGATACGTTGCAGGCCATTGCGGTGTATCTGGCCGCCACCCGTGAAGACCCCAAACAATTGCAGGCGCCTTATCAGGTCGCGGCGCTGTTTGCTCGGCGTGGCGATGACAAATTGGCCGAACGCTTTCTACGTGAAGCCGATGACCGCGGCCTGTGGTTCGGCCCGTTGATGGCCGGCGATGAAGACTTCGCCGATCTGCGCGAATCTGGCACCTATAAAAGCGTCCTGGCCAACGCTCAGGAGCGCTACAGCAAAATGGCCGTCGGCAAGGTTGGCGCGATCTCCGTGCTTGATCCGTCGGCCAGCATCCCCGTCCCCAAAGCCTGTCGGCCGGTGGTGGTCTGGCTCCACGGTTATGGCGTCAACGGCGAGCTCGATGAAGATTACCAACCGCTGGCCGACACCGGCGCAGTGATTATGGGGATCAATGGCACAGAAATGATCAACGCGGTCGACAGCTTCCGTTGGATCGGCCCCGGCTTCGAAGGCACCCATCAAGCCGTGCAGAACGGGCTCAAAGCGTTGGAAGCCCAGCAATGCATCGACCGTAAACGCGTGTTCCTCATGGGCTTTTCGCAGGGCTCGCAACACGCCGGCGCTCTGTTGGCGCAGCACCCGGACCAATACGCCGGCGCGCTGCTGCTGTCACCCGGCGGCATGCAACCGACGCCCACCGAAAGCAAAGCGCGCGGCAAGCGTGTATTTGTCATCAACGGCAAAGAGGAAGGGCCACGTAATCAGCAGATGAGCGCCGATTTCCGTCAATTGTTCAGCGAAGGCAACGAGGTCAAATCCCGTGTCCATGAGGCTGGACACACCTTCCCCGCCGACTGGAGCACTTCGCTGCCACAGGCACTGCGCTGGTTGATGGGGGAGGAGGCTTGAGCGCCAAGGGTCACTGCGAATGAGCAGGATATCCTTCTGATCATTGGCGCCTGATCGAAAGCCATCGCTGGCAGCTCCCGCAGGATTCTCTGTCGTATTGAGATGTTGTAACCAATACAAAGCCCTGTGGGAGCTGGCTTGCCAGCGATAGCGGTAAGTCTGTTCAGTCCGGCTCACACCCCTTCAACACCAACCGGATGATCGTCTGCGCTGCCGCTTCATAATCGGCTTCATCGAGCTTGTCTTTCCCGGTCACTGCAGAAATCTGCCAGTCGAAGTCGGCGTAAGTCTGGGTGGCGGCCCAAATGCTGAACATCAGGTGGTTGGGGTCGATCGGGGCGATCTGGCCGCGGTCGATCCAGCTCTGGATGCAGGCGATGTTGTGCTTGGCCTGGCTGTTGAGCTGCTCGACCAGGTCGGCGCTCAGATGCGGGGCGCCGTGCATGATCTCGCTGGCAAACACCTTGGAGGCGTAGGGCAGGTCGCGGGAGATGCGGATCTTCGAGCGGATGTAGCCACTCAGCACCTCGCTCGGCACGCCGTCCGGGTTGAACGGGGTCGAGGCCTGAAGAATCGGCTCGATGATGCTTTCCAGCACCTCGCGATAGAGGTTTTCCTTGGATTTGAAGTAGTAGTAGACGTTGGGCTTGGGCAATCCCGCCTTGGCGGCGATGTCGCTGGTTTTGGTCGCCGCAAAGCCCTTGTCGGCAAACTCTTCGCTGGCGGCGCGCAGGATCAGTTCTTTGTTTCGCTCGCGGATTGTGCTCATAAACCCGGTGGTTCCTTGCCTGTTCTGGCGGTGGCGCATGGTAGCACCGGCCTTGAGCGGCGCTCAACAATGCAGCCTGTGGCTGGCGGTCGCGCTATGCTTGGCAACATTCATACACAGAAGGAAACAGGATTCATGGCAGGAAGCAGTTTGCTGGTGCTGATCGATGACATCGCCACCGTTCTGGATGACGTTGCATTGATGACGAAAATGGCCGCGAAGAAGACTGCCGGGGTGCTGGGTGATGATCTTGCGCTCAATGCCCAGCAGGTTTCGGGCGTGCGCGCCGAGCGGGAAATTCCCGTGGTCTGGGCGGTGGCCAAGGGCTCGTTCGTCAACAAACTGATCCTCGTGCCGTCGGCGCTGGCGATCAGCGCCTTCGTGCCATGGCTGGTAACGCCGCTGTTGATGGTCGGCGGTGCGTATTTGTGCTTCGAAGGTTTCGAGAAGCTTGCGCACAAGTTCTTGCACAGCAAAGAGGAAGACGCAGCCGGGCATGCGCAGTTGACCGAAGCCGTCGCCGATCCGGCCACCGATCTGGTGGCGTATGAAAAGGACAAGATCAAAGGCGCGATCCGCACCGACTTCATCCTCTCGGCGGAAATCATCGCCATCACCCTCGGCACCGTGGCCGACGCCTCGCTGACCCAGCAGGTGGTGGTCATGTCCGGCATCGCCATCGTCATGACCGTGGGCGTTTACGGTTTGGTGGCGGGCATTGTCAAACTCGACGATCTGGGTCTGTGGCTGACGCAGAAGCCCGGGCAGATGGCGAAAAAGATTGGCGGCGGCATTCTCAGCGCCGCGCCGTACATGATGAAAACCCTGTCGGTGGTCGGTACGGCGGCGATGTTCCTGGTTGGCGGCGGCATCCTTACCCATGGCGTGCCGGTGCTGCATCACTGGATCGAAGGCGTCGGCGCAGCGGCGGGCAGTGCCGGGTTCGCCGTGCCGATGCTGCTCAACGGTGTTGCGGGGATCATTGCCGGTGCGGTGGTGTTGGCGGTGGTGACTGTCGTGGGCAAGCTCTGGCGCGCAATCAGAAGCTGAACATGAAACCTGTGGGAGCGGGCTTGCTCGCGAATGCGGAACGCCAGTCGACATGGATATTGACTGATCCACCGTATTCGTGAGCAAGCCCGCTCCCACATTCTGATTTGTGTTGAGCCACAAAAAAGGGCCATTCGACGTGCATCGAATGGCCCTTTTTGTACCCGCCGAGATTACTCGGCGATCTGCAGCTTGCGCGCCTCGGTGTAGACGTACCGCACTTTCTCGTACTCGAACGGCGAGTTCATCTGGCCGTAACGGAAACTGGTCTGGTAGCGCTTGTCGATTGCACGCAAGGCCCAGACTTCCGGATGGTTGGAGCTGACTTCCGCGACATTGAGGAAGTTGATCGCGGTGTCGGCGGTGTAGTCCACGGCCAGACCCGCGGTGTCGCGGATGTTCGACGGGCCGAAGATCGGCAGTACGAAGTAGGCGCCGCCCGGTACGCCGTAGAAACCCAGGGTCTGACCGAAGTCTTCGTTCTGGCGTGGCAGGCCCATGGCGGTGGCCGGGTCCCACAGGCCGGCGATGCCGATCGTGGTGTTGAGCAACAGGCGCGCAGTGGTTTCCATCGAGCGCTGACCCTTGAACTGCAGCAGGCTGTTGACCAGATTCGGTACGTCGCCAATGTTGTTGAAGAAGTTGCTCACCCCGGTGCGCACAAAGCTTGGCGTGATATAGCGATAGCCATCGACCACCGGCAGGAACACCCATTGGTCGAAGCGGTAATTGAAGTGGTAAACCCGGCGGTTCCACGATTCCAGCGGGTCATAAACGTTCAGCGCGTTGAGCGTCGAGCGCTCGAACTCGCGCTGGTCCAGGCCCGGGTTGAATTTGAGTTTGGTCAGCGGCTCCTTGAAGCCGTCGCTGTCGACCACCACCGGTGCATCGGCTTTGCTGTTGTCGGCCTGGGCCACGCCTGCACAGAGGAGCGCTGCAATCAGCAGGAGATATTTAGCCACGGAAGAACTCCAGCATGGCGTCGCTGTTGACGCGGTAGTTAAGGTTGCCGCAGTGGCCGCCCAGTGGGTAAACGGTCAGGCGATCACCGAAGGTTTTACGCAAAAAGCCCAAATCGCCAGGGCCGAGGATGACGTCGTCGGCGTTGTGCATCACGGCGATTTTCGGGCTGTCGTGCAGATAATCCTTGAGTGCATACAGGCTGACCTGATCGATCAGTTGCAGCAGGCTGCCGCCGTCGGTTCGCGCACGCCACATCGGAATAACCTGTTCGGTGATGTAGCAGTCGAAGTCGCATTGCAGCGCACGCTTGAGGAACGGCGTGAGGCTGGTGCCTTCGGTGATAGGGAATTTCGGCGGGGTGATCAGGCCACGACGGTTGACCAGGTCCGAGGTGTAGGCAATATCGGCCGCCGAGAAGCGGAACGACGTGCCGATGAGCATGGCCATCTGTTCGTTGGTCAGGTGCTGCTTGGACTGCTGGAAGTCATACAGCAGCGCATCGTTGAGATCGATGTAACCTTTCTGCTGGAAGTAGCGGGTCAGCTTGGTCAGCACCAGTTCGTAGAACGTGGTGCTGCTGTTGATGCCCTTGACCTCGGTCTGCACCAGCTTGTCGAGGTTGGTCACCGAGGTATAGAGATTGACCGGCGGGTTGAGCAGCAGGACTTTCTTGAAGTTGAAGCTGCGGCGGGTCTCGTCCAGATGCGCGACGAACGCGGCATCGAGAGCGCCGAGGCTGTAACCGGTCAGGTAGTACTCGGTCACCGGCAGTTTCGGGTTTTGCGCGCGGACCGCCTGCATCACCCGGTACATGTCTTCGGCGTCTTCCTTGGTCACGCCCGGGGTGGCGAAACGCGAGGCGGCGCTGATGAAGTCGAAGCTGGTCGGCGAAGACAGCTGCACGACGTGGTAGCCGGCCTTGTAATAAAGCTTTTTCAGGTATTCGTTGAGCGTGCTGTCAAAGCGCGCGCCAGTGCCGGCGATCAGAAAGATCAGCGGCGCCGGTTTGTCCTGCGTGGCGATGCGATAGGTGAGTTTTTTGACTGCCCAGAAATTGTCCGGCAGCTGGAACTCGCGCTCCGGGCGCAGGGTGAGGCTGCGGTCCGTTTGATTGATGTCGTCGTCCAGCGGCAGCTCCGGACGCAGATCCGGTGGTGTCGTGGCGATCGTCGCCTCGAACGGGTTGGTCAGCGGGTAGCCATAGCTGGCGGCGTCGATATCCACCGCCAGCGCGGACGCACTCAAGATAAGGCCGCTGAACAGCGCGGCGAAGCGCAAGGAACGGAGCATGACTAGATCCCTTAGAGGAAGGTGCCGATTGAAGTTCGCAGGCTATGACCTCCGGCCGTGCGCCAAAGTGCCATGCTGCGGCACCAAACAGGCGGAATTCGGAGTAATAGTAGCTGGACGATACACTTTGCACGGCCTGAATGAACAGTTAAGTGTTGTTAGCGCTTGCGTATGCAGGGCGGCAGATTAAGCTGGCGGCCGATTTCCGTAGATTGGAGTGCTTCATGTCCCGCCGCTTGCCTGTGATTGTGCTGCTCGTTTTGTTGCCGCTGTGGCTGGCCGCCAGTTATGCCGCGCGCTATGGCTTTATGGAAGACGGGCAGTGGGTGGGCATCTGCGTCGAGGAGGCCAGCCGTTGGGAGTGCGTGGTGCGCTCGAACCTCGGATTGATGATCCATTTCAAGGTGCTGGGCTGGGCAGCGGTGGGCATGGCGCTGATCGGTTTTGTCGTGCCGGGGCGGGGAGGATGGTGGCTGGCGGTACTGGCGCTGGTGTTCGGGATGCCGGCATTGGCGTTGTACAACACCACCTTGGCGGTGTTTGCGGTGGTAATTGCCGGGTTGCGCCTGGTCAGATCCTCACGCGGTGCGTGATTTGAGAGATCGCAGCCTTCGGCAGCACCTACAATGGCACACCCTGCATCTGTAGGCGCTGCCGAAGGCTGCGATCTTTTGATCTTGCTCTGGTCAGCCCTTGCGAACCCGCAGACAGCGCCACAACGCCACCACCACCAAGCCACTGACCAGCGCCCAACCCCAGGCCTGCTGATTCAGCAACCCTTCCTGATACAACTGCGGCGCAATCCCGGCACCGACGATAAACGCCAGCAAGGCGATCTCCCGACGCGGCACGCTCACCGGCCGGCACAGGTACACCAGCGCCGGCAGCACGAACGCCATGCTGGCGAAACTGCGATAGCGCGGATCGAACACCATCTCCAGCACCATCACCGCAGCGGCAAAACCGGCCGCCGCGACCAGCCAGCCGGCGCGACGCTCGAGAAAATCGAATGCTCGCGCGCGCCAACCGATACGTGCACTCAACGTCAGCGCGGCATGCGCGAGCACCAACAGATTCAGCCCGGTCAGCAAGCCGACCCACAGCCATTCGCCAGCAAATCGCGTGGTCAGCCGCGCCAGATCAGCCCAGGCGCCAATTGAACAAGCAGCGACGGCACCGAGCAATGGCAGCAGCAGTGCCGAGCGCACGGTGCGAACGCGTCCACCTAGAATCAACGTACCGAGGAAAATCACAGCGCCAACCGCCAGCCATTCTTTCCAGTACGGCACGTTGCTCACCGGCCCGGCAAGCACGCCTTTGTCCTGCCGATCGGCATCGAACAGCCCCCAATAACCGCCGACGGCGCCTTCACTGCCGCGCTTCCATGGCTGATCGAAGGCTTCGATGAGGTTGTAACGCCAGCCTTCCTGCTCGGCCATCGTCACAAACCCACGAATGAATTTCGCCTCGTTGACCCGGCTCGGCACGGCGGTTTCGCGCTGACGGCCTTCGCTCGGCCAGCCGGTTTCGCCGATCACCACGTCTTTGGGGGCGAATTTGTTGCCGAACACCTGGCGCACATCCGCCACATGCCGCAGCGCGACGTCGATGTTCGAGGGATCGTCTTCCCAGTACGGCAGCAAATGGATAGTGAGGAAATCCACGGCCGGGGCAATTTCCGGGTGCTTGAGCCAGAATTCCCAGACATCGGCGTAAGTTACCGGTTGCTTGACCTGGCTTTTGACCTTGTCGATCAGCCGGGCCAGTTGTGCGCCGGTAACCTCTTTGCGCAGCAGCGCCTCGTTGCCGACGATGACTGCCGTGACCACGTCGGGGTTGGCGTTGGCGGATTTGATCAGCAGCTCGACTTCCTGCTCGGTATCCACGGGGTTGCTGTTGACCCAGGCGCCGATCATCAACTTCAGACCGTGTTTGCGCGCAAGATCGGGCAGGGCGTCGAGGCCGGTCATCGAATAGGTGCGGATACATTCAAAGCGCGTTGCCAGTAGCGCAAGGTCGGCATCCATGCGCTCAGGGCGCAACTTGAACGGCACGTCGAACGGCGACTGATCCTTGTCGAACGGCGTGTACGAGGCGCATTGCAGCTTGTGCGTCGGCGTCGCGGCGTCCGGCAGGATCACCGGTTGGCCGAGGCCATACCAGAAACCGCCAAGGGCCAGGAGCCCGAGCAGACAGGCGAACAGATAAGGCACAAAAGGAAATCGGTACGTCGCGGACATGATCAGGCCGAGTGGCTGCAAAGCGACGCATGTTACCTGCATTTATAGAAAGGCAGGTGGCCTGCAGGCGTTATACATGCAAAGTTCGGGCGGATTGTCTGGCGTCAATTAATCTCGCTTGATTAATGGCTTTCTGATGTCGTTTCTCGCTGCCTTGAGGTCGCTGACAGAGCAGGTCGCCGGCCGCTTGAGGTTGATGATCAAACTATCAGTACCCTTTTTGAAAAATCGGCTGATGTTCGGTGTGTGAGGTCCGGCGTGATGGGGGCGCTGTGCACCATAACAATACGTTGACGATGCCCGGCATCCGTCGGGCGCAGCATTTCGGGGAAGTAAACGATGAAGATGCGACGACTTTTAGGCGCAGGTGCCGCTCTGGCGCTTGCGATGAGTGCCACTTTCGCCAACGCTGAAAAACAGACCCTGAACATCGGTTACGTTGACGGCTGGTCCGACAGCGTCGCGACCACTCACGTGGCGGCCGAAGTGATCAAACAGAAACTCGGTTATGACGTGAAGCTGCAGGCCGTCGCCACCGGGATCATGTGGCAGGGCGTGGCCACCGGCAAACTCGATGCCATGCTCTCGGCCTGGCTGCCCGTGACCCACGGTGACTATTGGACGAAAAACAAGGATCAGGTCGTCGATTACGGCCCGAACTTCAAGGACGCGAAGATCGGCCTGATCGTACCCGAGTATGTCAAAGCCAAATCGATCGAAGACCTGAAGACTGACGACACCTTCAAAAACCGTATTGTCGGCATCGACGCCGGTTCAGGCGTGATGCTCAAGACCGATCAGGCGATCAAGGATTACGGCCTGGACAAGTACAGCCTCAAGGCCAGTTCCGGCGCCGGCATGATTGCCGAGCTGACCCGCGCCGAGAAGAAAAACGAATCCATCGCCGTCACCGGTTGGGTGCCGCACTGGATGTTCGCCAAATGGAAACTGCGCTTCCTCGACGACCCGAAAGGCGTGTATGGCCAGGCTGAAACGGTGAACAGCATCGGCAGCAAAGGCCTGGAAGCCAAGGCGCCGGAAGTGGCCAAGTTCCTGAAAAACTTCCAGTGGGCGTCGAAAGACGAAATCGGCGAAGTCATGCTGGCGATTCAGGATGGTGCCAAGCCTGATGCAGCGGCCAAGGATTGGGTGGCCAAACACCCGGATCGCGTGGCTGACTGGACCAAATAACAGCTTCACCGCCTAACTCTGTGGGAGCGGGCTTGCTCGCGAAAGCGGTCTGTCAGTTGACTGATGTGTTGACTGATACGGCGCCTTCGCGAGCAAGCTCGCTCCCACAGTTGTTTTTGGGTGTCCGGTAAATGGCAAAAACATCATGGCCATCTACTACTAAGGTCGTCTGGAACCTCTCTCGCAGCCGCATACATTAGCTACGTTCCAACAATAATCTGTGCTGCGAGGATAAAAACAATGAACGACAGCATTTACCTCTCGATTCAAAACAGTCCCCGATTCAAGGAGCTGGTTCAGAAAAGGGAACGATTCGCCTGGATTCTCTCGGCAATCATGCTTGGGCTGTACTCCGCATTCATCCTGCTGATCGCCTACGGGCCGCATGTTCTCGGTGCGAAACTCAGTCCTGAATCTTCGATCACCTGGGGCATCCCGATCGGTGTTGGCCTGATCCTTTCGGCTTTCGTCCTGACCGGCATCTACGTGCGCCGCGCCAATGGCGAGTTCGACGACCTGAACAATGCGATTCTCAAGGAGGCTCAGCAATGATCCGGCGTCTACTTGCTGTATTGAGTGTTGCGGCTTTCGCACCAAGTGTCTGGGCGGCTGATGCGTTGACTGGGGAGGTGGCCAAACAGCCGCTGAACATCCCGGCGATCCTGATGTTCGTGGCCTTCGTCGGCGCGACGCTGTACATCACCTACTGGGCGTCGAAGAAAAACAATTCGGCTGCCGATTATTATGCGGCAGGCGGCAAGATCACCGGTTTCCAGAACGGCCTGGCAATTGCCGGTGACTACATGTCGGCGGCGTCCTTTCTGGGCATTTCCGCGCTGGTGTTCACCTCCGGCTACGATGGCCTGATCTACTCGATCGGCTTCCTGGTGGGCTGGCCGATCATTCTGTTCCTGATCGCCGAACGCCTGCGCAACCTGGGCAAATACACCTTTGCCGACGTGGCGTCCTACCGCCTCGGGCAAACCCAGATTCGCACCCTGTCGGCCTGCGGCTCGCTGGTGGTGGTGGCGTTCTATCTGATCGCGCAAATGGTCGGTGCCGGCAAGCTGATCCAGCTGCTGTTCGGTCTCGATTACCACGTTGCGGTGATTCTGGTCGGCGTGCTGATGTGCATGTACGTGCTGTTCGGCGGCATGCTCGCGACCACGTGGGTGCAGATTATCAAAGCAGTCTTGCTTCTTTCCGGCGCCTCATTCATGGCGCTGATGGTAATGAAGCACGTCGGCTTCGACTTCAACACGCTGTTCTCCGAAGCGATCAAGGTGCACGCCAAGGGCGAAGCGATCATGAGCCCGGGTGGTCTGGTCAAGGATCCGATCTCGGCGTTCTCGCTGGGTCTGGCGCTGATGTTCGGTACCGCTGGCCTGCCACACATTCTGATGCGCTTCTTCACCGTGAGTGACGCAAAAGAAGCGCGCAAAAGCGTGCTGTACGCTACCGGTTTCATTGGTTACTTCTACATCCTGACTTTCATTATCGGCTTCGGCGCGATCCTGCTGGTCAGCACCAACCCGGCCTTCAAAGATGCTGCGGGCGCGTTGCTCGGCGGCAACAACATGGCGGCGGTGCATCTGGCCAACGCGGTAGGTGGCAGCATTTTCCTCGGCTTCATCTCGGCGGTAGCGTTCGCGACCATTCTCGCGGTGGTGGCTGGCCTGACCCTGGCCGGTGCTTCGGCGGTGTCCCATGACCTGTATGCCAGTGTGATCAAGAAGGGCAAGGCCAACGAGAAGGATGAGATTCGCGTGTCGAAGATCACCACCATCGCCCTGGCGGTGCTGGCGATTGGTCTGGGCATTCTGTTCGAAAGTCAGAACATTGCGTTCATGGTTGGCCTGGCGTTCTCGATCGCGGCGAGCTGCAACTTCCCGGTACTGCTGCTTTCGATGTACTGGAAGAAGCTGACCACTCGCGGCGCAATGATTGGCGGCTGGCTGGGTCTGATCAGTGCCGTGGGCCTGATGATCCTTGGCCCGACCATCTGGGTGCAGATTCTGCATCATGAGAAGGCGATCTTCCCTTACGAGTATCCAGCGCTGTTCTCGATGATCATTGCCTTTATCGGGATCTGGTTCTTCTCGATTACCGACAAGTCGGCGGCAGCGGACAATGAGCGGGCGCTGTTCTTCCCGCAGTTTGTGCGTTCGCAGACCGGGTTGGGGGCGAGTGGGGCGGTTTCGCACTAAGAGATCAGATGTAAGCTTCTAGCTTCAAGCTGCAAGCTTGAAGAAAACGCCCTGGTTGAGAGATTGGGGCGTTTTTTTGTGGGCGGTTATCGGGTGGTTTTGGGTTTATATCCGTTGCTGCGGTAACGGCGGCTTAGGGTTTCGCTCTTACGGCGAGTCACCTTTTTCAGACGCCAAAAAGGTAACCCAAAAGGCTTGCTCCTACGTTCGGCCCTCGCAGGCTCGGGTTCCTTCGCTGCGGGATCGATCCAGGCGCAGCGGCTACGGTTTGCTTCGCTGCACCTCCTTCCGCTGTGTTCGACTTCGTCGAACGGTCGCTGCGCTCCCACGCCCGGATCAATCCCTCCACTCAGCCTTCCGACGTCGCCGGTGGATCAAGATCAAAAGCACTCGAGCTTGCGCTCATTGTTGAGTGGGGCGGCTTCGCCGCGGGCAGCTGCGCTGCCTTGCTTTTTGCGTTTTGTGGGAGCGAGCCTGCTCGCGAAGGCGGCCTGACAGCCGACCTGGTCTTGTAGCACGCGATCCGACTGTAGGAGCTGCCGAAGGCTGCGATCTTTTGATCTGGCTTTTGCTTTTGATCTTTTGCCCCTTCGGCAGGCTTCGTTATGGGATCGGTTCCGTAACGAAGGAACCCCGAGCTTTAGCGAGCGGGCCGTACGCCGGGGCAAAGCCTTTTGGTTCCTTTTTGCTGGGCCGGCACTCCGGCGTTTGAAAAAGGGACTCGCTGTAAGAGCGAAACCATAAGAAGCCGTTACCGCAGCAACGGATATGCCCCCAATCCAATGAACACAACAGAAACAAAAACGGCCTCTATATAAGAGGCCGTTCCTGACACACCACTAAACCATCACAAAAAGAAAAAACCTTATTTGCGATCTTCCAGCGAAGTAATGTCACGCGACTCATAACCCGTGTACAGCTGGCGTGGACGGCCAATCTTGTACGGGCTCGAGAGCATTTCCTTCCAGTGCGAAATCCAGCCCACAGTACGTGCCAGAGCGAAAATCACCGTGAACATGCTGGTCGGAATGCCGATCGCCTTGAGGATGATCCCCGAGTAGAAGTCGACGTTCGGGTACAGCGAGCGCTCGATGAAGTACGGGTCGGTCAGCGCGATCTCTTCCAGGCGCATGGCCAGTTCGAGTTGCGGATCGTTGTTGATGCCCAGCTCCTTCAGTACTTCGTCGCAGGTCTGCTTCATTACAGTCGCGCGAGGGTCGCGGTTCTTGTAGACGCGGTGACCGAAGCCCATCAACTTGAACGGATCGTTCTTGTCCTTGGCCTTGGCGATGAACTTGTCGATGTTCGATACATCGCCAATCTCGTCGAGCATGGTCAGCACGGCTTCGTTCGCACCGCCGTGAGCAGGGCCCCACAGCGCGGCGATACCCGCAGCGATACAGGCGAACGGGTTGGCACCCGAAGAGCCGGCCAGACGCACGGTGGAGGTCGAAGCATTCTGCTCGTGGTCGGCGTGGAGGATGAAGATCCGGTCCATGGCCTTGGCGAGTACCGGGCTGATCGGTTTGATCTCGCACGGGGTGTTGAACATCATGTGCAGGAAGTTTTCCGCGTACGTGAGGTCGTTGCGCGGGTACATCATGGGTTGGCCCATGGAGTACTTGTAAACCATTGCTGCCAGGGTCGGCATCTTCGCAACCAGACGGATCGCGGAGATTTCGCGATGCTGCGGGTTATTGATGTCCAGGGAGTCGTGGTAGAAGGCCGAGAGGGCGCCGACTACACCGCACATGACGGCCATCGGGTGGGCGTCGCGACGGAAGCCGTTGAAGAAGGTTTTCAGCTGCTCGTGAACCATGGTGTGGTTTTTCACGGTGCTGACGAACTGGGCCTTCTGTTCTGCGGTCGGCAACTCGCCGTTGAGCAACAGGTAGCAGGTTTCCAGGTAGTCCGACTTTTCAGCCAGCTGTTCGATCGGGTAGCCGCGGTGCAACAAAATGCCGTTGTCGCCGTCGATATAGGTGATTTTCGATTCGCACGAAGCGGTCGACATGAAGCCCGGGTCGAAAGTGAAGCGGCCCGTGGCCGTCAGGCCCCGAACATCAATTACATCGGGACCAACGGTGCCGGTTAAAATGGGCAGCTCGACGGGGGCTGCGCCCTCGATGATCAACTGCGCTTTTTTGTCAGCCATGTGGCCTCCTATTTATGCTTGAACCATCAGACAGACCCCCCACGCAGGGCCCGCACCACTATAGTGAGATAAATTCGAATGTCAATTTGCCTAAAGTCTTGCTCCAGAGGGCTTTAAGCCGACTTTTTCCTCGAAATTGCCTGCCATTTACGCCTTTTATTCAACTTGTGCAATCCGCTATTGGGGGTAGGTGAACGCGTTGTCATTAGTAGCCTAACTGTCTATACTCGGCCACCGACCGCCAAGGGCTTTTGGGCTTGCTTTCATTGGGGGTCGCATCCCTGGGTGGTGGTTACCTGACCAGTGCACTCCCCAACAACTTTGCCCTGATTGTTAGGGGCTCTTCAGTGTGAAAAAAAAGCCGTGAAAAGCCAACGACCTGTAAACCTAGACCTAAGGACCATCAAACTCCCAGTCACTGCTTACACGTCCATTCTTCACCGTATCTCCGGTGTCATCCTCTTCGTGTGCCTTGCCATCATGCTTTACGCATTGGACAAGTCGCTGAGCTCCGAGGAAGGCTTCGGTCAGGTGAAAGCGTGTCTGACCAGTCCGCTAGCCAAGCTAGTGATTTGGGGCATCCTGTCCGCTCTGCTGTATCACCTGGTAGCCGGTGTGCGCCACTTGATCATGGACATGGGCATCGGTGAGACGCTGGAAGGCGGCAAACTGGGCTCGAAAATCGTTATCGCCGTTTCCGTGGTGGTAATCGTTCTGGCAGGAGTCTGGATATGGTAACTAACGTCACTAACCTGTCGCGTTCGGGCCTCTATGACTGGATGGCGCAACGTGTGTCTGCGGTCGTTCTCGCGGCTTACTTCATTTTCCTGATCGGATACATCGTCGCCAACCCTGGCCTCGAGTATGCCCAGTGGCATGAACTGTTCGCCCACAACGGAATGCGTATTTTCAGCCTGCTGGCCCTTGTTGCTTTGGGCGCTCACGCCTGGGTCGGCATGTGGACCATCGCGACCGACTACCTGACGCCAATGGCGTTCGGCAAGTCCGCAACGGCGATACGTTTCCTTTTCCAGGCAGTATGCGGCGTTGCGATGTTCGCTTACTTCGTCTGGGGTGTGCAGATTCTCTGGGGTATCTGATTCATGGCTAACATTCCAACGATTTCTTTCGACGCCATCATTATCGGTGGTGGCGGTGCCGGCATGCGCGCTGCGCTACAGCTGGCCCAGGGCGGCCACAAGACTGCGGTGATCACCAAGGTTTTCCCGACCCGTTCGCACACTGTGTCCGCACAGGGCGGCATCACTTGCGCTATCGCCTCCGCCGACCCGAACGATGACTGGCGCTGGCACATGTACGATACCGTCAAGGGTTCCGACTACATCGGTGACCAGGACGCTATCGAATACATGTGTCAGGAAGGCCCGGCTGCCGTGTTCGAGCTGGACCACATGGGTCTGCCGTTCTCGCGTACCGAGCAAGGCCGCATCTATCAGCGTCCGTTCGGTGGCCAGTCCAAGGACTACGGCAAGGGCGGTCAGGCTGCGCGTACTTGCGCCGCTTCCGACCGTACCGGTCATGCGCTGCTGCACACCCTTTATCAGGGCAACCTGAAAGCCGGCACCACATTCCTCAACGAGTACTACGCTGTTGATCTGGTGAAAAACCAGGAAGGCGAATTCGTTGGTGTGATCGCGATCTGCATCGAAACCGGTGAAACCTCCTACATTCGTGCCAAGGCCACCGTTCTGGCGACTGGCGGTGCAGGCCGTATCTACGCCTCCACCACCAACGCCCTGATCAACACCGGTGACGGTGTTGGCATGGCTCTGCGTGCCGGCGTGCCGGTGCAAGACATCGAAATGTGGCAGTTCCACCCGACTGGCATCGCCGGCGCTGGTGTACTGGTTACCGAAGGTTGCCGTGGTGAAGGTGGTTACCTGATCAACAAGCACGGCGAGCGTTTCATGGAGCGTTATGCTCCGAACGCGAAAGACCTTGCCGGTCGTGACGTGGTTGCCCGTTCGATGGTTAAGGAAATCATCGCCGGCAACGGTTGCGGCCCGAATGGCGACCACGTGATGCTCAAACTCGACCACCTGGGCGAGGAAGTGCTGCACAGCCGTCTGCCAGGCATCTGCGAACTGTCGAAGACTTTCGCCCACGTTGACCCGGTGGTTGCGCCGGTTCCGGTTGTTCCGACCTGCCACTACATGATGGGCGGCGTTGCCACCAACATTCATGGCCAGGCGATCACCCAGAACGCCGAAGGTCAGGACCAGATCATCCCTGGCCTGTTCGCGGTAGGCGAAGTGGCTTGCGTATCGGTCCACGGTGCCAACCGTCTGGGCGGCAACTCGCTGCTCGACCTGGTGGTATTCGGTCGCGCTGCCGGTCTGCACCTGGAAAAGGCGTTGACCGACGGCATCGAATACGACGACGCTACCGAGTCCGACATCGAAGCTGCACTGTCGCGCCTGAATGCACTGAACAACCGTACCGACGGTGAAGACGTTGCCACTCTGCGTCGCGAGCTGCAAAGCTGCATGCAGAACTACTTTGGCGTATTCCGTACCGGCGAATACATGCAGAAAGGCATCGCTCAGCTTGCTGACCTGCGTGCCCGCATCGCCAACGTGAAAATCAACGACAAGTCGCAGGCGTTCAACACTGCACGAATCGAAGCGCTGGAGCTGCAAAACCTGCTGGAAGTGGCTGAAGCTACCGCCATCGCGGCCGAAGTACGTAAAGAGTCCCGCGGCGCGCACGCCCGTGAAGACTTCGAAGACCGTGACGACGAAAACTGGCTATGCCACACCCTGTACTTCCCGGGTGACAAGCGCGTCACCAAGCGTGCCGTCAACTTCTCGCCGAAGACTGTTCCGACTTTCGAACCTAAAGTCCGGACTTATTAAGGGGTGACCGCCATGTTGCAAGTCAGTGTTTATCGCTACAACCCTGATCAGGACGCTGCGCCGTTCATGCAGGATTTCCAGGTCGATACCGGTGGTAAAGACCTGATGGTGCTGGACGTGCTGGCCCTGATCAAAGAGCAGGACGAGGGTTTCTCCTATCGTCGCTCCTGCCGTGAAGGCGTCTGCGGCTCCGACGGCATGAACATCAACGGCAAGAACGGTCTGGCGTGCATCACGCCGCTGTCCGCCGTTGTAAAAGGCAACAAGCTGATCGTTCGCCCGCTGCCAGGTCTGCCGGTTATCCGTGACCTGGTCGTCGATATGAGCATCTTCTACAAGCAATACGAGAAGGTGAAGCCTTACCTGCAGAACGACACGCCGGCTCCGGCCATCGAGCGTCTGCAGTCGCCAGAAGAGCGCGAAAAGCTCGACGGTCTGTACGAGTGCATCCTGTGCGCCTGCTGCTCGACCTCTTGCCCGTCCTTCTGGTGGAACCCGGACAAATTCCTCGGTCCTGCTGCGCTGCTGCAAGCCTACCGCTTCCTGGCTGACAGCCGTGACACCAAGACCAGCGAGCGTCTGGCTTCACTTGACGACCCGTTCAGCGTTTTCCGCTGCCGGGGCATCATGAACTGCGTCAACGTATGTCCGAAAGGCCTGAACCCGACTAAGGCCATCGGTCACATCCGTAACATGCTGCTCTCGAGCGGCGTGTGATTCAGCTGCTGTAACCGTTGCACCGTAGAGGCTGTGGCGCGGGCTTCAACCCGCGTCATGGCTATAACCAGAGCAGTAGCCACAAGCTGCCGCTCTTATTTTGAAGAAATGAGACAAGCAGGGGCATCCGGGCTGGTACCCGGACTATCAGTGTGATCCTAGGTGGCTTGTTTTAGTCGCTGCATTCGGACTTCTGCAAGTTTGCTCGGTGTCGACACCGATGGTGTTCCCCTAACCGAGGGTGACCAAGCATGCAAGAAAGCGTGATGCAGCGCATGTGGAACAGCGCCTACCTTTCAGGTGGAAACGCTGCCTATGTGGAAGAGCTTTATGAGCTCTACCTGCACGACCCTAACGCTGTGCCAGAAGAGTGGCGCACCTACTTTCAGAAGTTGCCAGCCGACGGCAGCTCTGCCACTGATGTTTCGCACTCGACAATTCGCGATCATTTCGTGCTGCTGGCAAAGAACCAGCGCCGCGCACAACCGGTTTCCGCCGGCAGCGTGAGCAGTGAGCACGAGAAGAAGCAAGTTGAAGTGCTGCGATTGATCCAGGCCTACCGTATGCGTGGCCACCAGGCAGCCCAGCTTGACCCGCTGGGACTGTGGCAGCGTCCTGCACCTGCAGACCTGTCGATCAATCATTACGGCTTGACCAATGCCGATCTTGATACGACCTTCCGTGCCGGCGACCTGTTCATCGGCAAAGAGGAAGCGAGCCTACGCGAAATTCACGAAGCGTTGCAGCAGACATATTGCCGCACCATCGGCGCTGAATTTACGCACATCACCGATTCCGAGCAGCGCCAGTGGTTCCAGCAGCGTCTGGAAAGCGTGCGTGGGCGTCCGACGTACTCCGCCGACATCAAGAGTCACCTGCTTGAGCGCGTGACTGCCGGTGAAGGCCTGGAAAAATACCTGGGCACCAAATACCCGGGCACCAAGCGTTTCGGTCTGGAAGGCGGCGAAAGCCTGATTCCGATGCTCGACGAACTGATCCAGCGTTCCGGCTCGTACGGCACCAAGGAAGTCGTCATCGGCATGGCCCACCGTGGCCGTCTGAACGTGCTGGTCAACACCTTCGGCAAGAATCCGCGCGAGCTGTTCGACGAGTTCGAAGGCAAGAAGAAGGTCGAGCTCGGTTCCGGTGACGTCAAATATCACCAGGGCTTCTCGTCCAACGTGATGACCACCGGCGGTGAAGTTCACCTCGCCATGGCGTTCAACCCGTCCCACCTGGAAATCGTTTCTCCGGTGGTCGAAGGTTCGGTGCGCGCCCGTCAGGACCGTCGCAACGACCTGACCGGTGAGAAAGTTCTGCCGATCTCCATCCACGGTGACGCGGCATTTGCCGGTCAGGGCGTGGTCATGGAAACCTTCCAGATGTCGCAGACCCGCGGTTTCAAGACCGGCGGTACCGTGCACATCGTGATCAACAACCAGGTTGGTTTCACCATCAGCAACCCGCTGGACTCGCGCTCCACCGAGTACGCCACCGACGTTGCCAAGATGATACAGGCGCCGATCCTCCATGTGAATGGTGATGATCCGGAAGCCGTGCTGTTCGTGACCCAACTGGCCATTGACTACCGCATGCAGTTCAAGCGTGACGTGGTGATCGATCTGGTCTGCTACCGTCGTCGCGGCCACAACGAGGCCGACGAGCCAAGCGGCACCCAGCCTCTGATGTATCAGCAGATCACCAAGCAGCGCACCACCCGTGAGCTGTACGCTGATCGCCTGACCCAGGCCGGTGTGCTCGACGCTGAACGAGTTCAGGCCAAGGTCGACGAATACCGCAACGCGCTGGACAACGGTCTGCACGTGGTGAAATCGCTGGTCAAAGAGCCGAACAAAGAGCTGTTCGTCGACTGGCGTCCGTACCTGGGCCACGCCTGGACTGCGCGTCATGACACGCGCTTCGATCTGAAGACCCTGCAAGAACTGTCCGCCAAGCTGCTGGAAATTCCGGAAGGCTTCGTGGTCCAGCGTCAGGTCGCGAAGATCTACGAAGACCGTCAGAAGATGCAAGCCGGCGGCCTGCCGATCAACTGGGGTTATGCCGAAACCATGGCATACGCGACCCTGGCGTTCGAAGGTCACCCGATTCGCATGACTGGTCAGGACATCGGCCGCGGTACGTTCTCGCACCGTCACGCTGTGCTGCACAACCAGAAAGACGCGGGCACCTACATTCCGCTGCAGAACCTGTACGACGGTCAGCCACGTTTCGACCTGTACGACTCGTTCCTCTCGGAAGAAGCGGTACTGGCGTTCGAATACGGTTACTCGACCACCACGCCAAACGCGCTGGTGATCTGGGAAGCCCAGTTCGGCGACTTCGCCAACGGTGCGCAGGTCGTTATCGACCAGTTCATCACCAGCGGTGAGCACAAGTGGGGCCGTCTCTGCGGTCTGACCATGTTGCTGCCACACGGTTACGAAGGTCAGGGCCCTGAGCATAGCTCGGCACGTCTTGAGCGTTACCTGCAGCTGTGCGCCGAGCACAACATTCAGGTGTGCATGCCGACCACGCCAGCACAGATCTACCACTTGCTGCGTCGTCAGGTAATCCGTCCGCTGCGCAAGCCGCTGGTCGTGCTGACGCCGAAGTCGCTGCTGCGCCACAAGCTGGCCATCTCGACGCTGGAAGATCTGGCCGAAGGTTCGTTCCAGACCGTGATCCCGGAAATCGACGCACTGGACCCGAAAAAGGTCGAGCGCGTGGTTCTGTGCAGCGGCAAGGTCTACTACGACCTGCTGGAAAAACGCCGTGCCGAAGGCCGCGAAGATATCGCCATCGTGCGTATCGAGCAGCTGTATCCGTTCCCTGAGGACGACTTGAAGGAAGTCCTGGCTCCGTACACCAACGTCAAGCATGCCGTTTGGTGTCAGGAAGAGCCGATGAACCAGGGTGCCTGGTACTGCAGCCAGCATCACTTGCGTCGCAGCATTGCCAACCTCGACAAGACTCTCGTACTTGAGTACGCGGGCCGTGAGGCTTCGGCTGCGCCAGCTTGTGGTTATGCATCGATGCACGCCGAGCAGCAGGAAAAACTGCTGCAAGACGCTTTCACTGTTTAACGCCTTCGCGCTGACTGAAACCGAATTTTAAGGACCCACAGATAATGGCTATCGAAATCAAAGCCCCGTCATTCCCGGAATCGGTTGCCGATGGCACCGTTGCCACTTGGCACAAGAAACCAGGCGAGGCCGTCAAGCGTGACGACCTGATCGTCGACATCGAGACTGACAAGGTCGTGCTGGAAGTATTGGCCGAAGCCGACGGCGTGCTGGGCGCAATCATCGCCGAAGAAGGCGCTACCGTTCTGTCGAACCAGGTCCTGGGCTCGATCGAAGAGGGCAGCGCTGCTGCCGCTGCTCCAGCTGCCGCTGCTGCTCCGGCCGCTGCTGCCACTGCTGCTCCGGCTGCTGCCGATGGCGAAGACGACCCGATCGCCGCTCCGGCTGCACGCAAGCTGGCTGAGGAAAACGGCATCAACATCGCCTCCGTTGCCGGTACCGGCAAGGGCGGTCGTGTGACCAAGGAAGACGTGGTAGCAGCTGTTGCTGCGAAGAAAGCCGCTCCGGCTGCCGCGCCTGCCAAGGCTGCTGCTCCTTCGGCAGCTGCGCCTGTATTCGCTGCTGGCGACCGCATCGAGAAGCGCGTACCGATGACCCGCGTGCGTGCCACCGTGGCCAAGCGTCTGGTTGAAGCCCAGTCGAACATGGCGATGCTGACCACGTTCAACGAAGTCGACATGACCGAAGTCATGGCCCTGCGTTCGAAGTACAAGGACCTGTTCGAGAAGTCCCACAACGGCGTACGCCTGGGCTTCATGTCGTTCTTCGTCAAAGCGGCCACCGAAGCGCTGAAGCGCTTCCCGGCTGTCAACGCGTCGATCGACGGCGGCGACATCGTTTACCACGGCTATGCGGACATCGGCGTTGCCGTTTCCAGCGATCGTGGCCTGGTCGTACCGGTTCTGCGTAACGCTGAGCTGATGAGCCTGGCTGAAATCGAAGGCGGCATCGCCACCTTCGGCAAGAAGGCCCGTGACGGCAAACTGTCGATGGACGAGATGACCGGTGGTACCTTCACCATCACCAACGGTGGTACCTTCGGTTCGATGATGTCGACGCCGATCGTCAACCCGCCGCAGGCAGCGATTCTGGGCATGCACAACATCATCCAGCGTCCGATGGCCATCAACGGCCAGGTCGTGATCCGTCCGATGATGTACCTGGCACTGTCCTACGATCACCGTCTGATCGATGGCAAAGAAGCTGTGACCTTCCTGGTGACCATCAAGAACCTGCTGGAAGATCCGGCTCGTCTGTTGCTGGATATTTGATAGAAGCAGCTGCAAGTCTCAGGCTGCGAACTGCAGGTAAACGCAGTTTGGCTTGAGGCTTGCGGCTTCACGCTTGCTGCAAAAAAGAGGATTTTTTGAATGTCGCAGAAATTTGACGTAGTAGTGATCGGTGCCGGCCCTGGTGGCTATGTAGCCGCCATCAAGGCTGCTCAGTTGGGCCTGACCACTGCCTGCATCGAGAAGTACACCGACGCAGAGGGCAAGCAAGCCCTGGGCGGTACCTGCCTGAACGTGGGTTGCATTCCGTCCAAGGCGCTGCTCGACAGCTCGTGGAAATACAAGGAAGCCAAGGAAAGCTTCAACGTTCACGGTATCTCGACCGGCGAAGTCAAAATGGACGTCGCTGCGATGGTTGGCCGCAAGGCTGGCATCGTCAAGAACCTGACCGGCGGTGTTGCCACCCTGTTCAAGGCCAACGGCGTTACTTCGATCCAGGGCCACGGCAAGCTGCTGGCCGGCAAGAAAGTCGAAGTCACCAAGCCGGACGGCTCGGTTGAAGTCATCGAAGCGGAAAACGTCATTCTCGCGCCAGGTTCGCGTCCGATCGACATTCCACCGGCCCCGGTTGACCAGAACGTCATTGTCGATTCGACGGGTGCTCTGGAATTCCAGTCCGTACCTAAACGTCTGGGCGTGATCGGCGCTGGCGTGATCGGCCTGGAGCTGGGTTCGGTATGGTCGCGTCTGGGTGCCGAAGTGACTGTTCTCGAAGCGCTGGACACTTTCCTGATGGCAGCGGACACCGCTGTTTCCAAGGAAGCGCTGAAAACCCTGACCAAACAGGGCCTGGACATCAAGCTGGGCGCTCGCGTTACCGGTTCGAAAGTCAACGGCGAAGAAGTCGTCGTCAACTACACCGATGCCAACGGCGAACAGACCATCACGTTCGACAAGCTGATCGTAGCCGTTGGTCGCCGTCCGGTGACCACTGATCTGCTGTCTGCCGACTGTGGCGTGGAAATCGACGAGCGCGGTTTCATCGCGGTTGATGACCATTGCGTCACCGCCGTACCGGGCGTCTTCGCCATTGGCGACGTGGTTCGCGGCATGATGCTGGCCCACAAGGCTTCGGAAGAAGGCATCATGGTTGTTGAGCGCATCAAGGGCCACAAGGCTCAGATGAACTATGATTTGATCCCTTCGGTTATTTATACTCACCCGGAAATCGCGTGGGTTGGCAAAACCGAGCAGGCGCTGAAGGCCGAAGGCGTTGAAGTCAACGTCGGCACCTTCCCGTTCGCCGCTTCCGGCCGTGCCATGGCTGCCAACGATACCGGTGGTTTCGTCAAGGTCATCGCCGATGCCAAGACCGACCGCGTATTGGGCGTGCACGTGATTGGCCCGAGCGCTGCGGAACTGGTTCAGCAGGGCGCGATCGGTATGGAATTCGGCACCAGCGCTGAAGACCTGGGCATGATGGTTTTCTCCCATCCGACCCTGTCCGAAGCCTTGCACGAAGCTGCTCTGGCAGTGAATGGCGGCGCTATTCACATTGCCAACCGCAAGAAGCGTTAAGACATAATAAGAAACCACGGCGGTAGCGGCCCGTCGTGAGCCTTGCGAGCAAGACTCACCGCGGAATGTCCGCCGGACGCAGTCTTGCGTAGCTCAGCTACGCAAGCAGCAGTCACAGGTGGCGCGGCACTCAAACGAGCGCAGCGCCGAATGCGCAGTACCTAACGAAGACGGTAAAAAGCATGAATCTTCACGAGTATCAGGGTAAGCAGCTGTTCGCTGAATACGGCCTGCCAGTTTCCACTGGTTACGCAGTAGACACCCCGGAAGCAGCAGCAGAAGCTTGCGACAAGATCGGCGGCAACGAGTGGGTCGTCAAAGCCCAGGTTCACGCCGGTGGTCGCGGTAAAGCGGGCGGCGTCAAGCTGGTTCGCAGCAAAGAAGACGCCAAAGCCTTCGCACAGCAGTGGCTGGGCAAGCGTCTGGTGACTTACCAGACTGACGCCAACGGCCAGCCAGTCACCAAGATCCTGGTTGAATCGTGCACTGATATCGCTAAAGAGCTGTACCTGGGCGCTGTCGTTGACCGTTCGAGCCGTCGCATCGTGTTCATGGCTTCCACCGAAGGTGGCGTGGACATCGAGAAAATCGCTCACGACACTCCAGAAAAAATTCTGAAAGCCACTATCGATCCACTGGTTGGCGCTCAGCCATCCCAGGGTCGCGAGCTGGCATTCCAGCTGGGTCTGGAAGGCAAGCAGGTCACTCAGTTCGCCAAGATCTTCGTAGGTCTGGCCAAGCTGTTCAAAGACCACGACCTGGCTCTGCTGGAAGTGAACCCGCTGGTGATCAAGGCTGACGGCGATCTGCACTGCCTCGACGCGAAGATCAACATCGACGCCAACGCCATGTACCGTCAGCCTAAGCTGAAGGCTTTCCACGATCCGTCGCAGGACGATCCGCGCGAAGCGCACGCTGCCAAGTTCGAACTGAACTACGTAGCTCTGGAAGGGAATATCGGCTGCATGGTCAACGGTGCCGGTCTGGCCATGGGTACCATGGACATCGTCAACCTGCATGGCGGCAAGCCAGCCAACTTCCTCGACGTAGGTGGTGGCGCTACCAAGGAACGCGTTACTGAAGCGTTCAAGATCATCCTGTCCGACCAGAACGTCGCGGCAGTACTGGTCAACATCTTCGGCGGCATCGTTCGCTGCGACATGATTGCCGAAGGCATCATCGGCGCCGTGAAAGAAGTCGGCGTGAAAATCCCGGTTGTTGTTCGCCTTGAAGGCAACAACGCTGAGCTGGGCGCTAAAGTACTGGCAGAAAGCGGTTTGAACATCATCGCTGCTACCAGCCTGACCGACGCTGCTCAACAAGTTGTCAAAGCTGCGGAGGGCAAATAATGAGCGTCCTGATCAATAAAGACACCAAAGTTATCTGCCAGGGTATTACCGGTTCGCAAGGTAGTTTCCACACCCAGCAAGCCATCGAATACGGCACCAAGATGGTTGGCGGCGTAACTCCGGGCAAAGGCGGCACCGAGCACCTGGGTCTGCCAGTGTTCAACACCGTTAAAGATGCAGTAGCTGCCACCGGCGCTACCGCCAGCGTGATCTACGTTCCGGCTCCGTTCTGCAAGGACTCGATCCTGGAAGCGGCATTCGGCGGCATCAAGCTGATCGTTTGCATCACCGAAGGCATTCCTACCCTGGACATGCTGGACGCTAAAGTTAAGTGCGACGAGCTGGGCGTAGTCCTGATCGGCCCTAACTGCCCAGGCGTGATCACCCCAGGCGAATGCAAGATCGGCATCATGCCAGGTCACATTCACTTGCCAGGCAAGGTCGGTATCGTTTCGCGTTCCGGCACCCTGACCTACGAAGCTGTGAAGCAGACCACTGACGCCGGTTTCGGTCAGTCGACTTGCGTCGGCATCGGCGGTGACCCGATCCCGGGTTCGAACTTCATCGACATCCTGAAGCTGTTCCAGGAAGACCCGAAGACCGAAGCGATCGTGATGATCGGCGAGATAGGCGGTTCGGCAGAAGAAGAAGCGGCTGCCTACATCAAGGCTAACGTGACCAAGCCGGTTGTTTCCTACATCGCTGGTGTGACTGCTCCTCCGGGCAAGCGCATGGGCCATGCTGGCGCAATCATCTCTGGCGGCAAAGGCACTGCAGACGAGAAATTCGCTGCGCTGCAAGACGCAGGCGTAAAAACCGTGCGTTCGCTGGCAGACATCGGCAAGGCCCTGGCCGAGCTGACTGGCTGGGAAGTGAAGAAGTAAGCTTCGGCTGACTTTTTAGCTCCATCAACAAAGGCCACCTTCGGGTGGCCTTTGTCGTTTCAGAGCAGCGGCAAGCCTCAAGCTGCTAGCTGCAAGATGGAAGCTTGCAGCTGAAAACTTGTAGCTTGCGGCTACTTTTCTTATGTAAACGCGACACTGAAACGTCGCGTATCGGATAGTTCGCCCTCCAACAGTGCGTTTGCAAGCCAGATTCGTTAGGCTAGCAGCCATTTTTGCGTCCGCCGCCCACAAGGCAGCTACGCGCTTTAAGGGTCAGTCCCATACGGATCGACAGCATTTCCCTAATCCAACAGGGCAATCCCCCTCTAAATTCCGATTTCAGTAGTGTGGTATTACCTTAATGAAAGTTTTGAAAGGTCAGGACATCCTGGCGCTTGGTTTTATGACGTTTGCCCTGTTTGTCGGGGCCGGTAACATCATCTTCCCGCCGATCGTCGGCTTGCAGGCCGGCCCCCACGTGTGGATGGCTGCGCTGGGCTTTCTGATCACCGCTGTAGGTTTGCCGGTGGTCACTGTAGTGGCGCTGGCCAAAGTTGGCGGCGCGATGGATGCGTTGAGCAGCCCGATCGGCAAAATCGCTGGCGGCATCCTCGCGGCGGCGTGCTATCTGGCTGTCGGCCCGCTGTTCGCCACTCCGCGTACCGCGACCGTTTCCTTCGAAGTGGGTCTGGCGCCGTTGACCGGCGAGAGTCCGCTGGCGCTGTTCCTCTACAGCTCGGTGTACTTCCTGCTGGTATTCTTCATTTCGCTCTACCCTGGGCGTTTGCTGGATACGGTGGGCCGCTTCCTCGCGCCGCTGAAAATCATTGCGCTGGCAGTACTGGGTATCGCCGCGTTCGCCTTGCCGGCGGGTGACATCGGTCACGGCACACCGGAATACGTCGCTGCACCGTTCTCCCAGGGCTTCATCAATGGCTACCTGACCATGGATACCCTGGGCGCGCTGGTATTCGGTATTGTCATCGTCAACGCGATTCGCTCCCGTGGCGTCGAGTCGCCGGCACTGATCACCCGATACGCGATCATCGCCGGGCTCATCGCCGGCGTGGGTCTGGCACTGGTCTACGTCAGCCTGTTCCGCCTCGGTTCCGGCAGCCACGAAGTCGCGGTCGGTGCCACCAATGGCGCGGCGGTGCTGCATGCTTACGTGCAGCACACCTTCGGTTCGCTGGGCAGCGGTTTCCTTGCGGTGCTGATCTCGTTGGCGTGTCTGGTCACGGCGGTCGGCCTGACCTGTGCTTGCGCTGAATATTTCAGCCGTGTGCTGCCTCTGTCCTACAAGACTCTGGTGATCATCCTCGCAGCGTTCTCGCTGCTGGTCTCCAACCTCGGCCTGACCAAGCTCATCGCCTTTTCGATTCCGGTGCTCACGGCGATCTATCCGCCGTGCATCGTTCTGGTCGCGCTGAGCTTCTGCAAGGATTTCTGGCATGAGCACGGGCGTATTCTAGGCCCGGTGATGCTGGTGTCATTCGTGTTTGGCACCATCGACGCGTTGAAGGGCGCCGGTCTGGCCGAGCGGATGCCGGCTCAGTTGACCCACCTGCCGCTGAGCGAGCAGGGTCTGGCGTGGCTGGTGCCGTGCGTGATGACTCTGGTGGTGGCCGTGGTTTGCGACCGCCTGCTCGGCAAGCGCAGCGAAGCCACTGCCTGACGTGGTTTGACCCGCCACAAGTGGGTCCGGCACGGTTAAACAGAAATGCCCCGTATCAATCGATACGGGGCATTTTTTATGCGCGTGAGGCAGTGTCTTTTCTGCTGAGCTAACGTCGAAAGAGTTGCCTGGTCTGCATCTGGGAGCGAGCTTGATCACTCCCACAGGTTTTTCCGATGTACCGCGCCTCATCACAAGGAATTGCATGTCGTTCATCCAAGCCAATCTCATCCACCTGCTCGCCGCCGTCTGGTTTGTCATCTGCTGGGGCGGCTACACACGTTACGCCACCTGGAAGGCACGCGATACGGCGTGTCTTGCCAGCGTGTTGCACCTGTACCGCGAAGACTGGATGCGCCGCATGTTGCTGCGTGACAACCGGATCGCCGACGCCAGCGTGATCGGCAATCTGGAACGTAACGCCTCGTTCTTCGCTTCCAGCACGCTGATCATCCTCGCCGGTATTCTCACCGTACTCGGGGCGTCGGAGCGGGCGGTATCGTTGCTGGCAGATATTCCGATGGTGCAGCAGGCTTCGCAGGGCATGTCGGAGATCAAATTACTGTGTCTGGCCCTGGTGTTCGTCTATGCGTTCTTCACGTTCAGCTGGTGCATGCGCCAATACAACTTTGCGGCGATTCTGGTCGGTTCAGCGCCAATGATCGGTGAGCGTCAAGTGACCGAGCAGGAACGCAAGGCCTTCGCTTCGCGTGCGGCGCGGGTGATTTCGATGGCGGCCAACCAGTTCAACTTCGGCCTGCGTTCTTACTACTTCGGCATGAGCATGCTGGCGTGGTTCGTCAGCCCGTGGTTGTTCATGATCATGAGCGCGGGAGTTGTGGTGGTGTTGTATCGCCGTGAGTTTCATTCCGACGTTCTCGATGTCATGGTCTATACCCCTACAGAGGCGCCCGTCCCTGAGGCAAACAAAGAGGCTGTTTGATGAGTATTCCGTTCTGGTGTGTGTTTATCAGTGCTTTATTGATCTACGTGGCGCGCATGCCGGTGGCCAAGGCCATGAAGGAACAGGGAGGGTATGACAATCATTTGCCGCGGCAGCAACAGGCGCAGTTGACCGGGTTCGGTGCGAGGGCGCTGGCGGCCCATCAGAACACCATCGAAGCGTTTATTTTGTTCGCCGTCGGTGTGCTGATGGCGCACACCACGCAAACCGCAGGCTGGCTGATCGATGCGCTGGTGATCATCTTCGTGATCTCGCGGATCTTGTATCTGTGGTTCTATCTGGCCGACCTGCCGAAGTTGCGCAGCCTGATGTGGCTAGTTGGCTTTGTCTGTTCGTTGTTGTTGATGATTAGTCCGACTTTTAGAACCGTGTTGCTATAAACCGGTAAATCGCAGACAAAAGAAAACCCGCACTTGGCGGGTTTTCTTTTCACACCAGAAAGCTTATTGCTTTTTGGCGGCTTCTTCTTGAGCAGCGGCGTTCGATTCAGCCTGAGCTTTGGCAGCTTCGGCGTTTTCTTTTGCTGCGTCGTTCACTTTATCCTGAGCTTTGTTCATGTCTTGCTGAGCTTGCTCAGCATGTTGGTTGGCATCTTGAGCTTTGTCCTCGGATTTTTTATCGCAGGCAGCGAGACCGAGGGAAGCGGTCAACATCAAGGCAATAGCTAAAGTCTTACGCATGGGGTGTATCTCCTTATGGAAAATAACTACTGGCCTTAAGAACTCGGCGCTACGGGTTAAGTTCCTCATTTGTTTCAGATATATAAGTTTGTTTTATCACGGAACTTTTGCCGCTTTTCTCACTACTGGCACAAGGCCCAAACGCGAGTAATTATCACATGGCCGTAAACCCCGTTTTTGAGCGCGCGACGCGCTTTTTATCGGCATTGCGTCACTGTCAGGTCTTGGGTCTGCAGGTGCACAGCGCCTCGAGCGCAGGTCTGACGGTGATCCTGCCCTACAGCGAAAAAATCGTCGGCAATCCCGAAACCGGAGTCATCCACGGTGGCGCCATCACTTCGCTGATGGACACCGCGTGCGGTATGTCGACCTTGTGCGTGCTGCCGGAGTTCGAAGTCTGTCCGACCCTCGATCTGCGCATCGACTACATGCACGCCGCCGAACCGCACAAAGCCGTGTACGGCTTTGCCCAGTGCTACCGCGTCACCACCGACGTGATCTTCGCCCGAGGCTTTGCCTACCAGGACGATCCCGAGCAGCCAATCGCTCATGTCGTCGGCACCTTCATGCGCATGGGCGTTGGTCTGAAGGGCAGTAAGGGCTTCGCCGGCGCGATCAAGGGAGCCAGCCAATGAGCAACGATCTCAGGGAGCAGTTGCAACAAGCCCATGCGCAGGGCGATTACGCGCCGCTGCTGGCATTGATCCCTTATGCCGGGCTGATCGGTATTGAGTGCTCGCGAGTCGGCGATGAGCTGCTGTTCAAGCTGCCGGCGAACAAGGACAACATTGGTAACTCTTTATTGCCGGCGATTCACGGCGGAGTGATTGCCGGTTTCATGGAGCTGGCCGCGGCCCTGCATTTGCTGATCTTCACCGGCACGCCGGGTGTGCCGAAGATCATCGATTTTTCTCTCGATTACCTGCGCGCCGGGCAATTTCGCGACACTTGGGCCAGGTGTCAGGTCTGTCGTCAGGGCCGGCGCGTGGCCAACGTCGCGGTCACGGCGTGGCAGAGTACCGAGGGCGAACCGATCGCCACCGCCCGTGCGCATTTCAAAATCGACGAACCCTTGAAATCCTGAACAGCGCCCCAAACTCAGATGACAACCCGCCGCCGACCACTCGGGTCGCGGCCACTGCCATCTGATTGGAGTTTGATGACCATGAGTGTGGAAACTCAAAAGGAAACCCTGGGCTTCCAGACCGAGGTAAAGCAGCTGCTGCACCTCATGATCCATTCGCTGTATTCGAATAAGGAAATTTTCCTTCGCGAATTGATCTCGAACGCCTCTGACGCTGTCGACAAGCTGCGCTTCGAAGCCCTGGCCAAGCCTGAGTTGCTCGAAGGTGGCGCTGAGCTGAAAATCCGTGTGAGCTTCGACAAGGACGCCAAGACCGTTACCCTCGAAGACAACGGTATCGGTATGAACCGTGACGATGTGATCACCCACCTGGGGACCATCGCTAAATCCGGCACCGCCGATTTCATGAAAAACCTGTCCGGTGATCAGAAGAAAGATTCGCACCTGATCGGCCAGTTCGGTGTGGGGTTCTACTCGGCCTTCATTGTCGCCGACAAGGTTGACGTTTACAGCCGTCGCGCTGGCACCGACGCCAGCGAAGGCGTGCACTGGTCGTCCAAAGGCGAAGGCGAGTTCGAAGTCGCTACGATCGACAAGCCAGAGCGCGGCACCCGCATCGTCCTGCACCTGAAGTCCGGTGAAGACGAATTTGCTGATGGCTGGCGTTTGCGCAACATCATCAAGAAGTACTCCGACCACATCGCTTTGCCGATCGAACTGCCGAAAGAAGTCACTCCGGCCGAAGGCGAAGAGGCTCCAGCCGCTGAATGGGAAACCGTCAACCGCGCCAGCGCCCTGTGGACCCGTCCGCGCACTGAAGTCAAAGACGAGGAATATCAGGAGTTCTACAAACACATTGCTCACGACTTTGAAAATCCGCTGTCGTGGAGCCACAACAAGGTTGAAGGCAAGCTCGAGTACAGCTCGCTGCTGTACGTGCCGGCTCGCGCGCCGTTCGACCTGTACCAGCGTGAAGCGCCGAAAGGCCTGAAGCTGTACGTGCAACGCGTGTTTGTAATGGATCAGGCCGAGTCGTTCCTGCCGCTGTACCTGCGCTTCATCAAAGGTGTGGTCGACTCCAACGACCTGTCGCTGAACGTGTCGCGTGAAATCCTGCAGAAAGACCCGATCATCGATTCGATGAAGACCGCGCTGACCAAGCGCGTGCTCGACATGCTGGAAAAACTGGCGAAGAACGAGCCTGAGCAATACAAGGGCTTCTGGAAAAACTTCGGTCAGGTCATGAAAGAAGGCCCGGCAGAAGATTTCGCCAACAAAGAGAAAATCGCCGGTCTGCTGCGTTTCGCATCGACTCAAGGTGACGACGGCGAGCAGAGCGTCGGTCTGGCCGACTACCTGGCCCGCGCCAAGGAAGGTCAGGACAAGATCTACTACCTCACCGGCGAAACCTATGCGCAGGTCAAGAACAGCCCGCACCTGGAAGTCTTCCGCAAGAAAGGCATCGAAGTGCTGCTGCTGACCGATCGCATCGACGAGTGGCTGATGAGCTACCTCAGCGAATTTGACGGCAAGACCTTCGTTGACGTGGCGCGTGGTGATCTTGATCTCGGCAATCTGGACTCTGAAGAGGACAAGAAAGCCGCAGAAGAAGTCGCCAAGTCCAAGGAAGGCCTGGTCGAGCGTCTGAAAACCGCGCTGGGCGATTCCGTGGCTGAAGTCCGCGTGTCCCATCGTCTGACCGATTCGCCGGCCATTCTGGCCATCGGCGATCAGGACCTGGGCTTGCAAATGCGCCAGATCCTCGAAGCCAGCGGGCAGAAAGTCCCGGATTCGAAGCCGATCTTCGAATTCAACCCAAGCCACCCGCTGATCGAGAAACTCGATGGCGAGCAGAGCGAGGAGCGTTTTGGCGACCTGTCGCACATCCTCTTCGATCAGGCCGCGCTCGCGGCGGGCGACAGCTTGAAGGATCCGGCCGCTTACGTGCGCCGTCTGAACAAGCTGCTGGTTGAACTGTCGGTTTGATCACGTTGTAGGAAAAACCCGCTTCGGCGGGTTTTTTCGTTCTGGTGTTTACGCAATCAGGAGTCAGAAATGAGCCAAGTCACTGTACGTTCCGTGGTCTATCAGATTGACGGCCAGGCCTATGAAGGTCGCCTGGCATTCGACGCCGAGCACAAGGCTGCGCGTCCGGGTTTGCTGATGGCGCCGAACTGGATGGGCGTCAGCGCCGGTGCCGAGGACATCGCCAAAGCGGTTGCCGCCAAGGGCTACGTGGTATTGATTGCGGATGTCTACGGCCAGACCGTGCGTCCGCAGAATGCTGATCAGGCGCTGGCAGCGATGATGCCGCTCAAGGACGACCGCGCGCTGTTGCGCAAGCGTCTGCAAGTGGCCTTCGAGCAATTGCAAAGCCAGGGCGAAGCGGCGGTTGATACGTCGAAACTGGCGGTGTTCGGTTTCTGCTTCGGTGGCTGCTGTGCGCTGGACCTGGCCCGCACCGGCGCGCCGGTAAAAGCGGCGGTGTCGTTCCACGGCACGCTGGATTCGCCGAATCCGGCGGATGCGCAGAACATCAAGGGCTCGGTGCTGGTGCTGCATGGCGCGTCCGATCCGTTGGTACCGAAGGAGCAACTGCCGGCGTTCGAAGATGAAATGAACGCGGCGAAGGTCGACTGGCAACTGCTCAGCTACGGCGGCGCGGTGCACTCGTTTACCGATCCGCACGCTAACGTGCCGGGCAAGATGATGTACGACGAAAAGACCGCCAAGCGCGCGTTCAAGTCGATGCATGATTTGCTGGATGAGGTGTTCAAGGGCTGATTTTTTCAGCGTCTGAACTGGTCTCTTCGCGAGCAAGCCCGCTCCCACAGGAGATGTGTGGTGTTAATGGGATTCTGAAAACACCCTCCATCACTGTGGGAGCGGGCTTGCTCGCGAAGGCTGACTTACAGGCGACACAGAATTCAAGGTAGTTCGATCCGCTCGACTTCCCCCGGCACCGTCGGCCAATCCCCGGCCGCCCATTTGCGCCGGGCCTCATCTATCGCGGCCGGATCACTGGCAACAAAATTCCAGTTGATTCGCCTCGGGCCATCCAGCGGCGCGCCGCCGAACACCACGGCGTGCACATCGCTTTCAGCAAACAGGCTCATTTCTTCGCCTGCGGGCAGCACGACCAGTGCATGCGGCTCGATCGCCTCGCCATTCAACTGCGCATCACCGCTCAACACATACACCGCGCGTTCTTCGTGTTCGGCCGGAATCAGCAGCGTCGTCGCAGTCTGCATCTTCAGTTCGGCATACAGCGTAGGAGAAAGCACCGGAACCGGTGATTGCAGGCAAAAGCCTGACCCGGCAATCATGCGAATCTGCACACCGAGGTGATCGCTGACCGGCAGCGTCACTGCCGGGTGATGGCTGTAATGGCCCGGGCCCTGCTCGTGTTTCTTGGGGGAGGCCAGCCACACCTGCAGGCCGTGCAGGGTGAAGGTCTCGGCGAGCAGTGGCGCAGGCGTGCGCTCGACGTGGGCGATGGCGCTGCCGGCGGTCATCCAGCTGACATCGCCGGCGCTGACAACCTGGTCGGAGCCCAGACTGTCCTTGTGCTGCAATTGCCCTTCGAACAGATAGGTAAGCGTCGACAGACCGATGTGCGGATGCTGGCGGATGTCCATGCCTTTGCCCGTCGGATAAATCGTTTCCAGCATGTGGTCGAAAAACACGAAAGGCCCGACGTTGCGGCATTTGGCTGACGGCAGCGGTCGCAGGATCGGCTGGCCTTCAACGTCTTCGGCGCGCGGGCGGATGATCAGGAGTGGCGTGTCCATGGTGCATTCCAGGCTGAGCGGGAGATGCCAGAAGCATAACCCGCCGCTGGCATCGGGAGGGCTATTGGCTGTCGAAGCCTTGTGGGGCGTGGGTTTCAATGCTGACTTCGCTGGTGGTCATCAGCTTGTGAATCGGGCAGCGATCAGCGACTCGCAACAGTTCCTCGCGCTGGGCGTCAGTGAGTACCCCTTTGAGCGTCAGGGTCACATGCAGGGCGTATTTGCCTTTGTGCTCTTCGCTGTTGTCGCGCTTCACTTCGACGCCCACGCCGGTCAGCGGGATGTCTTTTTTCTTTGCGTACATCTTCAGCGTCAGCGCTTTGCAGGCGCCGAGGGCGGCGTCGAAGTAGTCGTGTGGCTCTGGCGCGGTGCCTTCACCACCGGCGGTTTTCGGTACGTCGGCAAAGAATTCGTGGTCATCGATCTGGACGGTATGACGAAAACCTTCGGCAGATACGGTATTGACGGTGACAGTCATGGAAACCTCACGGGCGGCAGGAAAAAGCGTTCGATCAAAACAGACCTTGCAGTTATAGAGCATTCCCGACAGTGGGCGTTCCGCTTTTCGGCAGGGATGAACCCTTATCGTTCGGGCGCGGTCTAGGCTATGCCCATCTGCCGGAGATTACTTGTGTCCTTGTCTCGTTTGAGTCTTGCCTGCCTGCTGCTATTCGCCGGCAGTGTAGGCGCCCGCGAATACACCTACAGCGATGCGCACCTGCACTATGTGGATTTCTTTCAGGAAAGCGCCGGTATGCAGAAATTGCTTACGGCCATGAAGGAAAATGCCATCGAACACGTGATGATTTCCGGCATTCCCGTGGCGAAGAAATGGCATGAAGACGAACCCAAGCGCCCGCGCTATTACGCCGGCGATGACGCCGATGCCTATTGGTACAGCGCCACGGATGTGATCATTGCCGACGCGGTGCAAAAACTCGCGCCAGAGCAGCGTCCGTACTTTCATCCATTCCTGTCCGGCTTCAATCCCAACGACAAGAATTCCGCTGCGCACATTCAGCGCATGCTCGACCTGTATCCAGGGTTGTGGCAAGGCATCGGCGAGGTGTTTACCCGGCACGACGATCTGACCGCGCTGACCTCCGGCGACACACCTAGAGCCAACAACGAGGCAATGACCAAAATCTATCACCTCGCCGCTGAAAACGATCTGCCGGTGATGCTGCACTCCAACATCACTTCAAAGCGTGAGAAAAACCCGCTGTATCTGCAGGAAGTCGAAGAGCCGCTGCGCAATCATCCGCACACGCGGTTCATCTGGGCGCACGCCGGCACCAGCGCCGAGATTCATCGGCATCAGACGCAATTGCCTTTCTTGTTACCCACTCTGACGCGCATGCTTGAAGCCTATCCGAATCTGTTTATTGATCTGTCGTGGAGCATGCTCACGCCGTATCTGCTGGACGAGCAGGGCAAGCCGCGCGCGCAATGGCTGGCGCTGGTGGAGAAATATCCCGAGCGCTTCATGCTTGGCTCTGACGTAGTAGGACGATTCAACAAACTCGGTCAGGAAATGCACAGCTACAAGCCTTTCCTTGATGCGCTGCCGGAAGGGGTAGCGCGCAAAGTCGCGCGGGATAATTTCCTGGCGATATTGCCGCGCGAAACAGCCAAACCCTCTGAGCAGCGCTGAATCGTCAACGCCACGGGTTCGAACTCGCCGCTCGTCTGCCTATCGCCTTTTCGTCTTACGTAATTTCCAGGCAATGCCGATACCTTCTAAAGCAACCCGCTGCAGGCTGATGCAGCGCTTTTGGAAGGAGCCAGAGTGATGAATATCCGTAGTCTCAATATTGCCCCGCGCGCCGGTCTCGGTTTCGGCCTGCTGGCCTTGATGGTGTTTGCCCTTGGGGCGTTCGCCTTGCTGCAAATGTCGAACATGCGTGCGCAGTCCGATGAAGTCGACAACAACTGGCTGCCGAGTGTGATGGCGGTCGGGGAGATGAGTCAGGACATGCTGCGTCTGCGCGCGTTGACCATGCGCCTGTTGCTCAACCGCGATGCCAAGGCTCTGGAGCAGAACGTCACCAAGCTCAACGAGCTGCGCAGCGGCTTGGCTGAGGCGCAGCAGCGCTACGACGTTCTGATCGCGTTGCCTGAGGAGCGCGCGCTGTTCGATCGCTTCAAGGTTGCCGAGCACAAATATCTGGAGCTGCAGGCGCAAGTCCTACAGCTGTCGGCGCAGAATCGGGTCGCTGAGGCTTCGGCGATCCTCAATGATCAGATGAGCCCGCTGGCCGATGAGATTGCCGTGACTCTGCGCGATCTGGTCGAGATGAATAAACACAATGCCAATCTGGCCACCGAGGCTGCACGGGCGGTCTTCAGCCAGTCGCGGGTGTGGGTCGGGGTGATGATCGCCATGGCCGCGCTGATTACCGTTGGGCTGGCAGTGCTGCTGACGCGCAGCATTGTCGTGCCATTATCGCAATCGCTCAGCGTGGCCGAGGTCGTCGCCAGCGGCGATTTGACTGGCGACATTCACATCGCTGGCGCAGACGAGCCGGCGCGCCTGCTGCAGGCGCTGAAAAGCATGCAGCACAATCTGCGCGATACCATCCGCCGCATTTCTGAGTCGTCCACGCAATTGGCCTCGGCAGCCGAAGAACTCAGCAGCGTCACCGAAGACGCTACGCGGGGTCTGCACCAGCAGAGTCAGGAAATCGAACAGGCCGCCACTGCGGTCAACCAGATGACAGCGGCGGTGGAAGAAGTGGCGAACAACGCAGTAGCGACCTCCGAAGCCTCCCGTGAGTCCGACCGCATCGCCCGACAAGGGCGCGAGCAAGTGCAGCAGACGGTGACGTCGATCGAGTTTCTCGCCGGCGATGTCACCAATAATGCCGCGCAGGTCGAGGCGCTGGCGCAAAAGGTTCATGGCATCAGCAAAGTGCTGGACGTGATTCGCTCGATCGCCGAACAGACCAATCTGCTCGCCCTCAATGCCGCGATCGAAGCGGCGCGCGCCGGCGATGCCGGGCGTGGCTTTGCGGTGGTGGCTGATGAAGTGCGGGCGCTGGCTCATCGCACCCAGCAGTCGACTCAGGAAATCGAGCAGATGATCGGCGGGATTCAGCAGGGCACCGATTCGGCAGTCAACTCGATGCAGCAAAGCAACGCACGGGCACGTTCGACCCTGGAGCTGGCCAAGGGCGCAGGTTCGGCGCTGGAGGAAATCGCTTCGGCGTTTACCTTGATCAACGAGCGCAATCTGGTCATCGCCAGTGCCTCGGAAGAGCAGGCAGCGGTGGCGCGCGAGGTGGATCGCAATCTGATGAACATCCGCGATCTGGCCATGCAGACGTCTGCGGGAGCTAATCAGACCAGTGCAGCGAGTCAGGATCTGTCGCGCCTGGCGGTGGATCTGAATGGGATGGTGGCGCGGTTTTCTGTCTGAGTGAACAGGCGGCGCGACCCCGTAGGAGCTGCGGCACGCTGCGATCTTTTGATGTTGATTCAAGATCAAGGTCAAAAGATCGCAGCCCCGTTTCACTCGTCAGCTCCTACAGGGCAAATAAAAAGCCCCGCATTCGCGGGGCTCTTTCGGTCCAGCAGCAGGATCAGCTGCCTTTGACAGCCTTGCCGTTGACCGTGCCGTCCTGGAGCATGATGTTGTACTCCTTGCCGTCAGTCTCGACCTGTTGCAGACGCACCAGCAGGTAATCCCAATCCTTGGCGAACCAGAGCACGGTGATGCGCTTGCTTTGTGTCGGGTCGCGCACGCGTTCGACCTTGATCGCGTCGATCTGGCCGGCCTTGGTGTCGACCTTTTCCGAGCCCAGCACACGGAAGTCGTAGGTATCGACTTCGCCGTCGTCGACGACCTGATAGCTCATGCTTTTCTTGCCGGCGGCGACGTCGTGCTGCAGCGCCAGTTGATAGGTCGATTTATCGACCATGCCGCGATTCAGCGGGATCTTCACCGCATCGCCACGGTCAGTACCGGTCACCAGTTTGTTGGCCCAGTCGAAGTCCAGATCAGCCTTTTTCGCTTTGCCCAGACCGCCGCGTTCGAAGTGGTAGGACTGTGGCAGCAGGGTGTCCTTGTCCAGCTTCAGGGTGCTTTCTTCGGTCAGGCTGGCGATCATCATCGACGCCTTGAAGCTGAGTTTCCAGACACCGTTGGCTTCCTTGGTCAGGCTGCGTTCGGCGGTGCCGCTCATGGGCAGCTGCTTCCAGTCGGCGGTGTAGCTGGCGGAGAACGGTTGAAGGTCCGCTGCCTGCGCGAAGGGCAGGGCGAGCAGAGCGCAAGCGAAGAGCAGGGCGCGACGCATAATATCTCCTAGTGTCGAATCAAGTGGCCGCTGGCGGCGAGCAGCTGGCCGTCGAGTAAAGCACCCTGTTCACCGAGTGTCAGCCTGCCTTCGGCAAACCAGCGTACCGCCATCGGATAAATCAGGTGTTCCTGAACGTGGACTCGTTGCGCCAGACTCTGCGGCGTGTCGTGCAACTCTACCGGTAATACTGCTTGTACGACCAGTGGTCCGCCATCGAGTTCCTCGGTGACGAAGTGCACGGAGCAGCCATGTTCCGTGTCGCCGGCCTCCAACGCACGCTGATGAGTGTGTAACCCTTTGTATTTGGGCAGCAGTGACGGATGGATGTTGAGCAGGCGACCCTGATAGTGGCGAACGAAATCAGCACTGAGAATGCGCATGAAGCCGGCCAGTACCACGAGCTTGGGGTTGAATTGGTCGATCAGTTCGATCAGCGCGGCATCGAAGGCCTCGCGGCCCTCGAATGCCTGGTGATCCAGCGAGCGGGTAGCAATGCCCGCATCGCGGGCGCGTTGCAGGCCGTAGGCGTCGGCGCGGTTGGAAATCACCGCAGCGATGCGGACCGGGCTGTCGCCGGTCCGCGTGCTGTCGATCAGAGCCTGCAAGTTACTGCCGGTGCCGGACAACAGCACCACGACATCACAGGGCTTTGGCATCAGTGGGCCTTGAGGTTCTTCAGCTCGACCTGCGCAGCGCCTTCGGCGGCTACGGCGATCTGACCGATGACCCAAGGCTGCTCGCCAGCGTCACGCAGGGTGTTCAGGGCGATTTCGACGTGCTCCTGAGCCACACAGATGACCATGCCCACGCCGCAGTTGAGCACGCGGTGCATTTCGGTTTCGTCAACGTTGCCTTTCTCTTGCAGCCAGTCGAACACGGCCGGGCGAGTCCAGCTGGCCACGTCAACAACAGCCTGTGCGCCTTTTGGCAGTACGCGCGGGATGTTGTCGAGCAGGCCGCCACCGGTGATGTGGGCCATGGCCTTGACCGCGCCAGTGTCCTTGATCAGCTTGAGCAGTGGCTTGACGTAGATGCGGGTCGGGGCCATCAGCAGGTCGGCCAGCGGCTTGCCGTCGAGCTGAGTGTTTTCGATGTCGGCACCGGAGACTTCGATGATCTTGCGGATCAGCGAGTAGCCATTGGAGTGCGGGCCCGACGATGGCAGGGCGATCAGCGCGTCGCCGGTGGCGACTTTCGAGCCGTCGATGATCTCCGACTTTTCCACGACGCCGACGCAGAAGCCGGCCAGGTCGTAGTCTTCGCCTTCGTACATGCCTGGCATTTCAGCGGTTTCGCCGCCGACCAGCGAGCAACCCGACAGTTCGCAGCCAGCGCCGATGCCGGTAACAACCTGGGCGGCGGTGTCAACGTTCAGTTTGCCGGTGGCGTAGTAGTCGAGGAAGAACAGCGGCTCGGCGCCGCACACCACCAGATCGTTGACGCACATGGCGACCAGGTCGATGCCGATGCTGTCGTGCTTGTTCAGGTTCAGCGCCAGACGCAGCTTGGTGCCGACGCCGTCGGTGCCGGAGACCAGCACTGGCTGCTTGTAGCCGGCCGGGATTTCGCAGAGGGCGCCGAAACCGCCCAGGCCGCCCATGACTTCCGGGCGCGCAGTGCGCTTGGCGACGCTCTTGATGCGTTCGACCAATGCTTCACCGGCGTCGATGTCTACACCGGCGTCCTTGTAGCTCAGGGAGGGTTGCTTGCTCATGATCCAGGCCTTTAGGGGAGGGGATTCAGGGGGTAACGACCGAGTTCAGCGGGAACGTCGAACTCGATGGGCGATCGCCTCACGCGAGTTTCGAGGGGCCCGGCTGTTGCCGGTCTGCGAAGGCGCGCGATTTTATCAGGCTTGAGGGGCAGCGGCCATCCTCGCACCGACGGGCAGAGCCATATCGATGGAAATTTTTTGCAATCGCAGGGTATGACTGCCTGTATAAGGTGTGGCGATTAACCGTCTATCGTTAGGACTGTGCAAAAACTTACCGCCACCGCGTGAATGTTTTGCCAGAGGTGAGGGTCACAGCCTTGCTCAAACGGTTCACGCGGCGTGTTCCAGCCGCTCCTGTCGACGGGAATTTTCCATGCGTTTTTGTAAATTGTTATTTGTAGGCTGCCTGACACTGGTCAGCCTGGCGAGTCATGCCGAAAACCTCAAAGGCCTCTATCAGGTGCGTCAACCGGTCAGCGGCCAGGCGCCGCAAGAGCGTGATCGCGCCACGCAGGCGGCGCTCGACACCTTGGTGCTGCGCCTGACCGGCGATCCGAAAGCCGCGCAGAACCCGGGGCTGGCGCCGATTCGCAAGGATCCGCAGCAGATCATCAGCCAGTTCGGTTTTGACGCCGGGCCACCGGAAGTGTTGAAAGTCGATTTTGATCCGGCGACCACCGAGCAGGCCTTGCGCCGGGCCGGACTGCCGATGTGGGGCGCCAGCCGACCGTCGATCCTCGGCTGGTGGCTGAACGACTCGACCGAAGGCGCGAGTCTGGTCGGCGACGGCCAGGCCGCAGGCGCAACATTGCGCACGGCGGCGCAGCATCGCGGTTTGCCGCTGCGTTTGCCCCTGGCGGATCTCAGCGAGCAACTGGTGGCCACCGCGCCGGCGCTGGAGAGCGCTGACCCCGCGCCCCTGCGCAGTGCTTCGGATCGCTACAACGCGGACGCCCTGCTGGCGGTGCATGCCCGCGAAGAAGGCGGGCAATGGCAGGCGAAGTGGCGCTTGTGGCTCGGTGATCAGAAAGAGGCCGGCAGCGTGCAGGGCGCCGATCAGGCCGCCGTTGCCGATGCAGTGATGCTGGCGGTGGCCGAGCGTCTGGCGCCGCGATTTGTCGCCAAGCCCGGCGTGTCGGGTCAGCAGACCCTGGAAGTGCAGGGCATGAATCTGGAACATTACGCGGCGCTGCTGCGGTTACTCGAACCGTTCGGCGTGCGTCTGCAAAGCGTGCAGGGCGATCGCATCGTCTATCGGGTCAATGGCAGTGCCGATCAGTTGCGCGCGCAATTGTCGCTGGCGAAGTTGCAGGAACTGCCGGCCGAAGCGCCGGCTCCAGTGGCGCCTGCGCAGCCAACAGTGGAGGGTGCGCCGGCGGTTGCTGCGCCTACCCCTGCAGCAGCGGCGCCGTCGTTGCGGTTTCGCTGGTAAGTCTTTCTTTATATAGAAGCATCAGGAGTGGTAAATGGCCGATACGCGGCGTTGGTTCTGGCTCGGTGGGGTGGTCCTGCTTTGCGCATTTGTATGGTTGCTGCACCCGATCCTCACGCCGTTTCTGGTCGCGTTGTTGCTGGCTTATCTGTTCGATCCGCTGGTCGATCGTCTGGAACGGCTCGGTCTGTCGCGAACCTGGGGTGTGATCGCCGTGTTTGCCTTGTTCACGTTGATCGTCACCGCTCTGATGCTGGTCCTGGTACCGATGCTCGCCAAGCAGTTGCTGCGCCTGTACGAGCTGGCGCCGCAAATGCTCGACTGGTTGCAGCACACCGCAGTGCCGTGGGCGCAAGCGAAGCTGGGGCTGTCGGACGGTTTCTGGAAGTTCGACAAGGTCAAGGCTGCGATCAGCGAGCACATGGGCCAGACCACCGACATCGTCGGCGTGGTGCTGAGCCAGGCAACGGCATCGAGTCTGGCGCTGATCGGCTGGCTGGCGAACCTGGTGTTGATTCCGGTGGTGAGCTTTTATCTGCTGCGTGACTGGGATGTGATGATGGGCAAGATCCGCAGCCTGCTGCCGCGCGATCGCGAAGAGCGCGTGGTGTCGCTGGCGGGTGAGTGTCACGAAGTACTCGGCGCATTCGTCCGTGGCCAGTTGCTGGTGATGGTTGCGCTGGGCGTCATCTACGCCGCCGGTCTGATGCTCGTCGGCCTGGAGCTGGGGTTGTTGATCGGCCTGATTGCCGGTCTCGCGGCCATCGTCCCGTACATGGGTTTTGTCATCGGAATTGGCGCGGCGCTGATCGCCGGGTTGTTCCAGTTCGGTGGCGATCTGTATCCGATGGTCGGGATTGTCGCGGTATTCATGGTCGGACAGGCGCTGGAAGGCATGGTGCTGACGCCGTTGCTGGTTGGTGACCGTATCGGCCTGCACCCGGTGGCGGTGATTTTCGCAATTCTGGCTGGCGGTGAACTGTTCGGATTTACCGGCGTGCTGCTGGCGTTGCCAGTGGCGGCGGTGATCATGGTGTTGGTGCGCCATGTGCATGATCTGTACAAGGATTCCGGGATCTACAGCGGCGTCGACGAACCCGAGCTGTGATGGTACGGGCGGCCCGGCGCTTGGCCAGGCAGGCCCGTATCGTGCTAACGAGGGCGCCAGAGAAACTGTCACAAAAGTAGTGCGTTAACGCAAACCTTTGATTTTGCTTGGAGTCTGTCGCATTGTGCGCTCAGCCTCGCGGGTATAAACTTCGCCAACTTTACACAGAGGCCACTAACGGTTCCTTTGAGAACTGTTCAGTCAGCATGAAACCGATTCAGCTGCCCCTAGGTGTGCGTCTGCGTGACGACGCTACCTTCATCAACTACTACCCAGGCGCCAATGCCGCTGCACTCGGCTATGTCGAGCGTCTGTGCGAAGCCGACGCCGGGTGGACAGAAAGCCTGATCTACCTGTGGGGCAAACACGGCGTCGGGCGCACGCATCTGTTGCAGGCAGCGTGCCTGCGCTTCGAGCAGATGGGCGAGCCGGCGGTGTATTTGCCGCTGGCCGAGTTGATGGACCGCGGCGTCGACATCCTCGACAACCTCGAACAATACGAACTGGTCTGTCTCGACGACTTGCAGGTGATTGCCGGCAAGGCGGATTGGGAAGAGGCGATGTTTCACCTGTTCAATCGTCTGCGTGACAGCGGCCGGCGCCTGCTGATCGCCGCCTCCACTTCGCCGCGCGAATTGCCGGTGAAACTGGCTGACCTGAAATCACGTCTGACTCTGGCGCTGATCTTCCAGATGCGCCCGCTTTCCGATGAAGATAAATTGCGTGCGCTGCAATTGCGCGCCTCGCGTCGCGGTCTGCACCTGACCGATGAGGTCGGGCACTTCATTCTCACTCGCGGTACGCGCAGCATGAGTGCGCTGTTCGATTTGCTGGAACAGCTCGATCAGGCTTCGTTGCAGGCGCAACGCAAACTGACCATTCCTTTCCTCAAAGAGACGCTGGGCTGGTAATGGTGGGCTTTTGCCAGCTTTCAGGCGTCAGAAAATCCACTTGAGCAGTGTGATCCGGGTGACGCACTTAGATGTAAACGCGAAACCGGGAAGTCACATAAAGTTCGATTGAATTTGCAAATGGGTTCGATAGCGGGCATAGTCTCGGCTTCTTTACAACTACCAGCCACGGTCGTGCCCATGCTAAAGCGCTTCGCACCCCTCGTGCCTCTCGCACTCGTTACCCTGTTATTCGGTTGTGCTGCTCATTCTCCGGTTCAAGAGCCGCCGCAACAGGTCAAGAATTCTGCTACTGCCCAGTCTTCCGTTATTTACCAGGAAGAGCTGGACACCGAAAAAGAACTCAACCAGTTCAACGGCAGCAAGCCTTATCAGCTTCCTGTCCTGGCTGACAGCATCCTCGAGCGCGGCATGTCCCTGATCGGCACCCGTTACCGTTTCGGCGGTACCTCTGAGGCCGGTTTCGATTGCAGCGGTTTCATCGGTTACCTCTTCCGCGAAGAGGCGGGCATGAACCTGCCGCGCTCCACCCGCGAAATGATAAACGTTGATGCGCCGCTGGTTTCGCGCAGTAACCTTGAGCCGGGCGATCTGCTGTTCTTCGCCACCAACGGTCGTCGCGGTCGTGTAAGCCACGCCGGGATCTATCTGGGTGACAACCAGTTCATTCACTCCAGCAGTCGTCGCAGCGGCGGTGTTCGCATCGACAGCCTGGGTGATAGTTACTGGAGCAAGACCTTCATCGAAGCCAAGCGTGCACTCGCCATGGCGCCGACCGTGGTCACCGCTCGCAAGTAATCCCGATGTCGCTGCGTTCGCGGCGACAAAACGGCACGGCAACGGAGTAGACCTAAACTTTACAAGGTGAAGTTAAAGTCTTACTTGAAGTTTGCCGCGTAGCCGCTAGAATCCTGAATCTATATTGATGGCAAACCGCCTGCGTGATGACGCAGGCGGTTTTGTTTCTGTCCATTCGGCAGAAAAAGCCGCAGCCAGATCAGGATGTTCTGCTTATGACGATGTCGGCCCGCCTCACCTTGATCCTTTGCGCCGCGCTGCTCAGCGCCTGCGCCAGTCGCACGCCGCCGCCAGCCCCCGTGGTTCGCGCACCGATCGTGTTCGCTCCCTCCCAAAATTTTTCCCCTGTTGCTGAAGACGTGTTGTTCCGCGCCCTTGGCCTGGTCGGTACGCCGTATCGCTGGGGCGGCAATACGCCGGATTCCGGCTTCGATTGCAGCGGCCTGATCGGTTTCGTCTACCGCGATGCGGCAGGGATCTCCCTGCCACGTTCGACCCGCGAAATGATCGTCATGCAGGCGCCGAATGTCGGCAAGGAAGGCTTGCAGACCGGCGACCTGATCTTCTTCGCCACAAACGGCGGCTCGCAAGTCAGTCATGCAGGGATTTACGTGGGTGAGGGGCGTTTCGTGCACGCACCGGCAACGGGCGGTACGGTCAAACTCGACAGCCTGTCGAAGGCTTACTGGCAGAAGGCGTATCTGAGCGCCAAGCGGGTGTTGCAGCCGGGGCAGTTGGCGCATAACCCGTAAATCAAACCTGAGAAACCAAAGTGTGCGGGCTGCTCGCGAATGCAGTGTGTCATTCAATAAAATATTGACTGATCTGCCGCTTTCGCGAGCAACCCCGCTCCCACATTTTTGGATCAGGTAAAGGTCGCAGTTATTTGCTGGCCGTCACTCGCCACACTTTGTTCCCGACATCATCTGCCACCAGCAAGCCACCTTGCTGATCGATCACCACGCCCACCGGGCGGCCCAGCGCGTTCTCGTCCTTGTCGAGGAAACCGGTCAGCACATCCACCGGTTGACCAGTCGGTTTGCCACCACTGAACGGCACGAAAATTACCTTGTAGCCACTGTGCGGTTTGCGGTTCCAGGAGCCGTGCTGACCAATGAACGCGCCTTCCTTGAATTGCGCCGGCAAGCGGTTGCCTTCGGCGAAGGTCAGGCCCAGCGAAGCCGTGTGCGGGCCGACGGCGTAGTCTGGAGCGATGGCCTTGGCCACCAGGTCGAGGTTTTGCGGTTTGACCCGCACGTCGACGTGTTGCCCGTAATAGCTGAACGGCCAGCCATAGAAACCGCCGTCCTTAACTGAAGTGATGTAATCCGGCACCAGGTCGCTGCCGATTTCGTCACGCTCGTTGACTGCCGTCCACAGCGCGCCGCTGGTCGGCTCCCAGGCGAGGCCGTTGGGGTTGCGGATGCCTGAGGCGAAGATCCGGTGATTGCCGGTGGCGCGATCGACTTCCCAGATCGCTGCGCGGCCTTCTTCCTGATCCAGACCGTTTTCGCCGACGTTACTGTTCGAGCCGACAGTGACGTAGAGCTTGCTGCCGTCCTTGCTGGCGATGACGTTCTTGGTCCAGTGGTGATTCAACGTGCCGCCGGGCAGGTCGACGACTTTGATCGGTTGGGTCTTGATCTCGGTGGCGCCCGGCTCGTAGTTGAAGCGCAGCAGGCGATCGGTGTCGGCCACGTACAAGTCGTTGCCGACCAGTGTCATGCCAAATGGCGAATTGAGATTCTGCAGGAACACCGTGCGGGTTTCTGCGACGCCATCGTGGTCGGCATCACGCAACAGGGTGATGCGGTTCGGGCTCGGCACGCCAGCGCCGGCCTTGCCCATGACTTTTTTCATCACCCAGCCGCGAATGCCTTTGCTGTCATCGGGCTTGGGCGGCGCGTTGGTTTCCGCCACCAGCACATCGCCGTTGGGCAGCACGTAGAGCCAGCGCGGGTGATCGAGGCCTTCGGCAAATGCGGCGACCTGGGTGCCGGCCACAGCAGTCGGTTTTGCACCCTCCGGCCAGCCCACTGCGGGGGCGATGTTCACTGTCGGGATCAGCGTCTTGTTCGGTTCGGGCAGCTTCGGTGACGGGCCGGTGCCGTCGGAGACTTGCAGGCTGGAGGTTTCACCGCAGGCGGCGAGCCCGCCAGCGACGGCGATGATAAGAGCGAGTTGGGCCTTGCGCATTGCTGATCTTCCCTATGAATGCATTCCTAATCATAGAGGAGGGCGCAGGCCCGATGGTTCAACTGCTCAACCGCGGGCTTCTTTGAGCAACACGGCGATGCCGGGGTGATAGTTGCCTGCGTCGTTGTGCAATTTGCGATAGGCATAGGGGAAATACCAGGCCACCGCGCAGGTGTGCTCTTTTTGCAGGTCGTCGACCATGTCCTGCAGTTCTTCGGGGCTGGCGCTGTGCTGGGCTTTTTGCGGGGCAACGAACAGGCAGCCGAGCTTGAGATCACTGGCGTAGCTGATGCGCTTGGCATCAACGGTGATGTCGAGCAGGGCCTGGGTCAGGTTGAGGTTGTTGACCCGTGGCCAGCGTTGCGTGGCCTGAATGAACGCGCGATCTTCGGCGCCGGCTATAAGCAGGTCAGCGCGTGCATTACGCTCGCCTTCTTCGTTCTGTTTGCGCGTGGCCGTGTCGCTCAGGGTCACCATTTCGGCCAGCCATGCTGCTGCCGAGAGCAAACCGAGGTTGGCTTTTTCGTCGTGCCAGTACGGCGTGTCGTTGTCGCCGCGCACGCTGTTGTAGCGATCGATACAGTCAAACCAGCGTTCCAGCACCGGGCGCAGAAATTCCAGGCGCGGGTTGCTGATGATCATGCCTTGCATCGTCGTCATCCTTATTATTGTGATGGGCTTTTTGAGAAAAGCATGGCTCTTTGATATCATTTGTCACAGTCTGGCACAAGATTGCCGCTGCACAATTGATCAGCGGCGGTTATTCGCTCGCAAAGCACCTCTTCAATTGACGCTCCACCCCCAACCCTCTAACCTTCGCCGCTTGTTTCAGGTGCTCTGTGGCCCCGCGTCGACAGAGTGAAACAGGGAAGCCGGTGAGGATGGTCTTCAAGCGAAGCCACGACGATCCCGGCGCTGCCCCCGCAACGGTAAATGAGTGAAAACTGCGCCTTGAGCCACTGCCTCGAAAGAAGCGGGAAGGCGCGCAGCCCGGCGAAACGCCGCTCATGAGCCCGGAGACCGGCCTGATCCATCTCAGCGGCATCACGGTGGGCGATGCCAGGCTTCTTGCCGTCTATTCTTGTGCCTGCCCGCCGTTATCCAGCCTCAACGGAGAGCTCCCCAATGAACGATTCCCCCGAGCGCGACGAACGCCATCTGGCGCGCATGCAGCGCAAGAAAGCCGTGATCGACGAACGCATCGCCAATTCGCCCGACGAATGTGGCTTGGTACTGGTGCTGACCGGCAATGGCAAAGGCAAAAGCAGCTCGGCGTTCGGCATGCTCGCCCGCGCCATGGGCCACGGCATGCAATGCGGTGTGGTGCAGTTCATCAAGGGCCGCAACAGCACCGGCGAAGAATTGTTCTTCCGCCGCTTCCCCGAGCAGGTGCGTTTCCACGTCATGGGCGAAGGCTTCACCTGGGAAACCCAGGATCGTCAGCGCGACATCGCCGCTGCGACCGCGGCTTGGGAAGTCTCCCGCGAATTGTTGCGCGACCCGGCGATCGGTCTGGTGGTGCTCGATGAGTTGAACATCGCGCTCAAGCATGGCTACCTCGATCTGGATCAGGTGCTCAGTGATCTGCAGGCACGTCCGCCGATGCAGCATGTGGTCGTCACCGGTCGCGGCGCCAAGCCGGAAATGATCGAGATGGGCGACACGGTCACCGAGATGGGTATGCTCAAACACGCCTTCCAGGCCGGCATCAAAGCGCAGAAAGGCGTCGAACTTTGAAGCAACCACGTCACTGCCCGGCGGTGCTGATCGCCGCGCCGGCCTCCGGTCAGGGCAAGACCACCGTCACCGCCGCGCTCGCTCGTTTGCATCGCAATCAGGGACGCAAGGTCCGCGTGTTCAAATGCGGCCCGGACTTTCTCGACCCGATGATTCTCGAGCGCGCCAGCGGTGCGCCGGTATATCAATTGGACATGTGGATGGTCGGCGAGCAGGAAAGTCGCCGGTTGTTGTGGGAAGCCGCGGCCGAGGCCGACCTGATTCTGATCGAGGGCGTGATGGGCTTGTTCGACGGCACGCCGTCCAGCGCTGACCTGGCGCGTCATTTCGGTGTGCCGGTGCTCGGGGTGATCGACGGCACTGCGATGGCGCAGACCTTCGGCGCCTTGGCGCTGGGCCTGGCGAAGTATCAGCCGGACTTGCCGTTCGCTGGCGTGCTGGCCAACCGCGTCGGCACCTTGCGCCACGCGCAATTGCTTGAAGGCAGCCTCACCGAAGGACTGCGCTGGTACGGCGCGCTGTCTCGCGAGACTGGCATCGAGTTGCCGAGCCGCCACCTCGGCCTGGTCCAGGCCAGCGAATTGAATGACCTTGATGTACGCCTCGATGCGGCCGCCGATGCGCTGGCCAGCAGCTGCCAGGTCGCGCTGCCACCGGCCGTGGAATTCGCTGCGCCTGACGTCATCGCCGCCGAGCCTCTATTAAGGGGTGTGCGCATCGCCGTGGCTCGTGATGAAGCGTTTGCCTTTACCTATGGCGCGAGCCTCGATCTGCTGCGGGCGATGGGCGCCGAGCTGCATTTCTTCTCGCCAATCCGCGACACGCAATTGCCCGACGCAGACAGCCTCTATCTGCCGGGCGGTTATCCGGAGCTGCATCACATCGCGCTGGCGCAAAACACCTCGATGCTTGCAGCGATCCGCGCGCACCATGCGGCGGGCAAGCCGTTGCTCGCCGAATGTGGCGGAATGCTTTATCTGCTCGATTCGTTGACTGATGTCGAAGGCACCCGTGCTGAACTGGTTGGTTTGCTCAAGGGCGATGCGGTGATGCAGAAGCGTCTTGCGGCGCTGGCGTTGCAGGCGGTCGAGTTGCCGGAAGGTTCTTTGCGAGGGCATACCTATCATCATTCGCTCACCACCACTGAGCTGGCGCCGATTGCCCGGGGCTTGAGCCCCAATGGCGGGCGTGGCGCTGAGGCGGTTTATCGTGAGGGGCGGATGACGGCTTCTTATGTGCACTTCTATTTCCCGTCGAATCCGACCGCGATTGCTGCGTTGTTTGCGCCAGACCGTGAGGCCGTCTTCGCGAGCCAGCTCGCTCCTACATTGAATGGTGAGCTTCCTGAAGAAATGAGATCCCCTGTGGGAGCGAGCCTGCTCGCGAAGAGGCCATGACCGACAACACATTCTCCGAAGCTGAACGCGCAGCGGTCTACAAGGCCATCGCCGAACGCCGCGACATGCGCCACTTCACCGGTGGCAGCGTTGAACCGCAGCTGCTGCGACGTTTATTGGAAGCCGCTCATCAAGCTCCAAGCGTCGGCCTGATGCAGCCCTGGCGCTTCATCCGCATCAGCGACCGCAGCTTGCGCGGGCAGATCCGCGATCTGGTCGAAGAAGAACGCGTGCGCACCGCCGAAGCTCTCGGCGAGCGCAGCGATGAGTTCATGCAACTCAAGGTCGAAGGCATCAACGATTGCGCTGAAGTACTGGTCGCGGCGCTGATGGACGACCGCGAAAAGCACATCTTCGGCCGGCGCACGTTGCCGGAAATGGACATGGCCTCGTTGTCCTGCGCGATTCAGAATCTATGGCTGGCCTCCCGTGCCGAAGGCCTGGGCATGGGCTGGGTCTCGCTGTTCGAACCGCAAGCCTTGGCGGATTTGCTCAAGTTGCCGGCCGGTGCCAAGCCGCTGGCGGTGTTGTGTCTGGGCCCGGTCAAGGAATTCTATCCGGCGCCGATGCTGGTGCTTGAAGGCTGGGCGCAGGCGCGGCCGCTGAACGAGTTGCTGTACGAAAATTATTGGGGAGTGAGTCAATGAGTGTGGCGTTGCTGAGTGTCGCCGCGGTAGCGCTGGATGCGCTGCTCGGTGAACCGAAACGCTGGCATCCGCTGGTGGCGTTCGGCAATTTCGCCGGGCGCATCGAGCAACGCTTCAACGCCGGCGGTCGTGGCTGGCGCAGCCATGGCGTGACGGCGTGGGTACTCGCGGTGCTCCCCCTGACCTTGCTCGCCACGGCATTTTCCTGGGCGCCTTACGTGGGCTGGATTGTCGAAATTCTCGCGCTGTACTGCGCCCTCGGCATGCGCAGCCTCGGCGAACATGTCGCGCCGGTCGCAGCGGCGTTGCGCGCCAATGATCTGGACGAGGCGCGCAAGCGCGTCGGATACCTGGTCAGCCGCCAGACCGATGAACTCGACAGCAACGCCGTTGCCCGCGCCGCCACGGAGTCGGTGCTGGAGAACGGCAGCGATGCGGTGTTCGCCACGCTGTTCTGGTTTGTCGTCGCCGGAGCACCGGGCGTGGTGCTCTATCGACTGAGCAATACCCTCGATGCGATGTGGGGTTATCGCAACGAACGCTTCGAACGTTTCGGCTGGGCGGCAGCGAAAATCGACGACGTGCTCAATTACATTCCTGCGCGTCTGGTGGCGTTGACCTACGCGCTACTGGGCAAAACCCGACTCGCACTGAGGTGCTGGCGTACCCAGGCGCCAAAATGGGACAGCCCCAACGCCGGCCCAGTGATGGCGGCGGGTGCCGGCGCGCTGGGCGTCGAGCTGGGAGGCCCGGCGATCTATCACGGCGAACTGCACGAGCGCCCGCAACTGGGCGAAGGTGCGCCGGCCGATGCCGATTCCATCGACCGTGGCTGGCAATTGGTCCAGCGCGGCGTATGGTTGTGGCTGCTGATGCTTTGCCTGGGGGCGCAATTTTATGCTTGAGCACGGTGGCCGGTTGCGCAAGGCTGCACTCGATTACGGGATTGCCGAAGCCGACTGGCTCGACCTGTCCAGCGGCCTCGCGCCGTGGCCGTTCCCGATCCCCGAGATCCCGCTGCGCGCCTGGGCACGCCTGCCGGAAACCGACGACGGACTGGAGCAGGCTGCCTGCGACTACTACGGCGCGGCGCAGGTGTTGCCGGTGGCCGGCTCGCAAATGGCCATCCAGCTGCTGCCGCGCCTGCGCCGGGCCGGCAAGGTCGGCGTATTGTCGCCGTGCTATGCTGAGCACGCCGAAGCCTGGCGGCGCAGCGGTTATATCGTCCGGGAAGTGCTCGAGCAGGAAGTCGAGTTCTTTCTCGACAGCCTCGATGTGCTGGTGGTGGTCAACCCGAACAATCCGACCGGCCTGAGCCTGACCCCGGCGCGCCTGCTCGACTGGCATGCGCGGTTGGCGCAACGCGGTGGCTGGCTGGTGGTCGACGAAGCGTTCATGGACAACACGCCGCAACTGAGTTTGGCGCCCTATGCGCATCAGGTCGGGTTGGTGGTGTTGCGTTCGTTCGGCAAGTTTTTCGGTCTGGCCGGGGTGCGCCTCGGCTTTGTGCTGGCCGAGCGCAAGTTGCTCAAACTGCTCGCCGAACAGGTCGGGCCGTGGGCCGTGAGCGGGCCGACGCGGGTGCTCGGTACGGCGTGCCTGCAAGACACCGAGGGTCATACCCGTCAGCGGATTCGCAGCGATGAAGCGAGCGAACGGCTGGCGGCGCTGCTGACCCGTTGCGGCTTCGCCCCGCAGGGTGGCTGCGCGCTGTTTCAGTGGCTGATCACCGAGCGCGCCGAAGCGCTGCACGAGTTCCTCGCCCGGCGCGGCATCCTCCTGCGCCTCTTCATTCACAACAGCAGTGTGCGTTTCGGCCTGCCTGCCGATGCCACGCAAGAGCTGCGCCTCGAACAGGCGTTGCAAGCGTTCGCCAAGGACAATTCATGACCACTCTGATGGTGCAAGGCACCACGTCCGATGCCGGCAAGAGCACGCTGGTCACGGCGTTGTGCCGCTGGGCCACTCGCCAAGGCGTGGCGGTGGTGCCGTTCAAACCGCAGAACATGGCGCTCAACAGCGCAGTGACCGCTGACGGCGGCGAGATCGGTCGCGCTCAAGCGGTGCAGGCGCAAGCGGCCGGCCTTGAACCGCACACTGACATGAACCCGGTGCTGCTAAAGCCCAACAGTGACACCGGCGCGCAAGTGATCATTCATGGCCGCGCGGTGACGACGATGAATGCCGTCGCTTATCACGATTACAAGGCCATCGCGATGCAAGCGGTGCTCGCTTCCCATGCGCGGCTCAGCGCGGCGTATCCGCTGGTGATAGTCGAAGGCGCCGGTTCGCCGGCGGAGATCAATCTGCGCGCCGGCGACATTGCCAACATGGGCTTTGCCGAGGCGGTCGATTGCCCGGTGCTACTGATCGCTGACATCAATCGCGGTGGGGTGTTTGCCCATTTGGTCGGCACGCTGGAACTGCTTTCACCGAGCGAACAGGCGCGGGTCAAAGGCTTCATCATCAACCGTTTTCGCGGCGATATCGCTTTGCTGCAACCGGGCCTCGACTGGCTGGAACAGCGCACCGGCAAACCGGTGGTGGGCGTGTTGCCCTACGTGATGGATCTGCACCTTGAGGCCGAGGACGGCATCGACCAACGCCAGACCGACAAGGCCGAGCGAGTGTTGAAAGTGGTGGTGCCGGTGCTGCCGCGCATCAGCAATCACACCGACTTCGATCCGCTGCGTCTGCATCCGCAGGTCGATCTGCAATTCGTCGGCCCGGGGCAGGCGATTCCTGCCGCCGATCTGATCATCCTGCCGGGCTCGAAAAGCGTGCGCAGTGATCTGGCTTATCTGCGCACCAATGGCTGGGACGCGGCAATCAATCGGCATCTGCGTTACGGCGGCAAGGTGCTGGGGATTTGCGGCGGTCTGCAGATGCTTGGTGAGCACGTGCATGATCCGCTCGGCCTCGAAGGCGCTGCAGGCTCCAGCGCCGGTCTGGGTCTGCTGGCGTTCGAAACGCAACTCGAAGCCGAGAAGCAACTGCGCAACGTGCACGGGCGGCTGGTGTTGGAAAACGCCGCAGTCAGCGGTTATGAAATTCATGCCGGGGTGACCACCGGACTGGCGCTGGAAAACGCGGCCGTGCAACTGGACGACGGACGTTGCGATGGCGCGCAGAGTGCTGATGGCCAGGTGTTCGGCACCTATCTGCATGGTTTGTTCGAATCCCCCGAGGCGAGTGCGGCGTTGTTGCGCTGGGCCGGGTTGAGCGACGTGCAGGAGGTCGATTACCACGGCTTGCGCGAGCGCGATATCGAGCGGCTGGCGGATCTGGTGGAGAAGCATCTGGATACCGGGCTGTTGCGTCAGCTCTGCGGGATTTGAGTTGTCTGGGCTGGCCCTTTCGCGAGCAGGCTCGCTCCCACAGGAAAATGCGATCAACTGTGGGAGCGGGCTTGCCCGCGAAGGGGCCGGTTGCCTCACCACACATTTTTGGATGAACCCATGCTCCAACTGATCCTCGGCGGCGCCCGCTCCGGCAAGAGTCGTCTGGCGGAAAAACTCGCCAGTGACAGCCATCTGGCGGTCACCTACATCGCCACCAGCCAACCGCTCGACGGCGAAATGAACCAACGCGTCGCCCATCACCGCGCACGCCGCCCGGCCGACTGGGCATTGATTGAAGAGCCACTGGAACTGGCCCGCGTGCTGCGCGAGTCCGCTGGCGCCGAGTGCTGCGTGCTGGTCGATTGCCTGACGCTGTGGCTGACCAATCTGCTGATGCTCGACGACGCCGAACGTCTCGCCGCCGAGCGTGAAGCCTTGATTGACTGCCTGGCCGCGCTGCCAGGCGAGATCATTTTCGTCAGCAACGAGACCGGAATGGGGGTCGTGCCGCTGGGCGAACTGACTCGTCGTTATGTCGATGAAGCCGGTTGGCTGCACCAAGCTCTGGCCGAGCGCTGTCAGCGAGTTGTGCTGACCGTCGCCGGCCTGCCCCTGACTTTGAAAGGACCTGCGTTATGAGCCCGACCTGGTGGCTGAACCCATGCAAATCCGTGAATGCCGATATCGTTGCGCAAGCGACCGAGCGCCAGCAGCAATTGACCAAACCGGCCGGTTCGCTGGGACGCCTTGAATCGGTGGCAGTGCAACTGGCCGGCTTGCAAGGTCAGCCCAAGCCAACGCTGGAGCACATCTGGATCGCGATTTTCGCTGGCGATCACGGCGTGGTGTCGGAGGGGGTTTCGGCTTATCCGCAGGAAGTCACCGGACAGATGCTGCTCAATTTCGTCAGCGGCGGCGCGGCGATCAGCGTGCTGGCGCGTCAACTCGGCGCGCAACTGGAAGTGGTCGATCTGGGCACAGTGAATCCAGCGCTGAATCTGCCCGGCGTGCGGCACATGAACATTGGCCCGGGAACGGCGAATTTCGTTCAGGGCTCAGCGATGAATCCGGCCCAGGGCGAATTGGCCTTGCAGGCGGGCCGCGACAGCGTGTTACGCGCCAAGGCTGCCGGTGCGCAGTTGTTCATCGGCGGCGAAATGGGCATCGGCAACACTACCGCCGCCAGCGCGCTGGCCTGCGCGTTGCTCGATTGCCCGGTGGCGCACCTCACCGGTCCGGGCACTGGGCTGAATGCCGCTGGCGTCAGTCGCAAGGCGCAAGTGATCGAACGCGCGCTGGCGTTGCATGGTGCGCAGCGTGGCGATGCCTTGCAGACGCTGTTCAACCTCGGCGGTTTCGAGATTGCCGCGTTGGTCGGCGCTTATCTGGCCTGCGCGCAGGAAGGCATTGCGGTACTGGTCGACGGTTTCATCTGCACGGTCGCGGCGCTGGTCGCGGTGCGCCTGAATCCGGCCTGTCGCCAGTGGCTGTTGTTCGGCCATCGCGGCGCCGAGCCGGGCCATCGCCATGTGCTGGAAACGCTCAGCGCTGAACCGTTGCTGGAGCTCGGCCTGCGCTTGGGCGAGGGCAGTGGCGCGGCGTTGGCAGTGCCGTTGTTGCGCCTGGCTTGTGACCTGCACGGGCAGATGGCGACGTTCGCTGAAGCGGCCGTAGCGGATCGCCCGGCATGAGCCTGCGCCTGGATCTGCTGCGCCACGGTGAAACGGAACTGGGCGGCGGCCTGCGCGGCAGCCTCGACGACGCGCTGACCGAAAACGGCTGGGCGCAGATGCGTGCAGCGGTGGTTGAAGGCGGGCCGTGGGATCGCATTGTCAGCTCGCCATTGCAGCGTTGCGCGCGCTTCGCCGCCGAACTCGGTGAGCAATTGAACCTGTCGGTGCATCTGGACAAGGATCTGCAAGAGCTGCATTTCGGCGCGTGGGAAGGGCAGAGCGCGGCGGCGTTGATGGAAACGGATGCCGAAGCGCTGGGGCTGTTCTGGGCTGATCCCTATGGATTTACGCCACCGCAGGGTGAGCCGGTCAGCGAGTTTTCCGCGCGGGTTCTGGCGGCGGTGTCGCGTCTGCACGCGGCCTACTCCGGTGAGCGGATTCTGCTGGTCAGCCACGGCGGCGTGATGCGCTTGTTGCTCACGCAGGCGCGAGGGCTGCCGCGCGAGCAGTTGCTCAATGTAGAAGTCGGCCACGGCGCACTGTTCGCACTGACCGTCGCGGCTGACGGCATGCTCAAGGAAGGTTACTGACATGTTGCCGCTGTGGATCGCCTTGCAGTTTCTCAGCAGCCTGCCGATTCGCCTGCCGGGCATGCCCGAACCGCAACAGCTGGGGCGGTCGTTGCTGTTTTATCCGCTGGTGGGGTTGTTGTTCGGGCTGGTCCTCTATGCGATGCATCTGTTGTTATCCGGCGCTCCGTTGTTGCTGCATGCGGCACTGTTATTGACTGTGTGGGTATGGCTCAGCGGCGCATTGCATCTCGATGGCCTGGCGGATAGCGCCGATGCCTGGCTCGGCGGCTTCGGTGATCGCGAGCGCACGCTGACGATCATGAAGGATCCACGCAGCGGGCCGATTGCGGTGGTCACGCTGGTGCTGGTGTTGTTGTTGAAATTCGCCGCACTGCTGGCGCTGATCGAACAAGGGCATACCTTGGCGCTCATCATCGTGCCGGTGCTTGGGCGAGCGGGGCTGTTGGGGTTGTTTCTGACTACGCCGTATGTGCGTGCGGGTGGTTTGGGGCAGGCGCTGGCCGATCATCTGCCGCGTAAAGCGGGGTGGTGGATGCTGGGGTTGAGTGCCTTGGGATGCGCGCTGATCGCCGGCTTCGGCGCGGTGCTGATTTCGCTGGGTGTGTTTGTCTGGCTGCGGCGGATGATGATGCGGCGGTTGGGCGGGGCTACCGGGGACACGGCGGGGGCATTGCTGGAATTGCTGGAGATGGGGGTGTTGGTCGGCCTCGCTTTGGTCTGAAAGATTTGCGCTGATGATGCTGGCCTCTTCGCGAGCAGGCACCACAAATGTTATGGGTGTGGTCATCTGTAACTTGATTTAACACAGTCGCGGGTATATACACGCATCATGCTTCCTTCTCAGTGTTTGTGCACCAATCTGCGTCGCGCCGCGCGTGGCGTCAGCAGGCATTACGACGGCGCTCTCGACGGCTTCGGGATCAACGTTGCCCAGTATTCTCTGCTGTGCAATCTGCAGCGCCTGGAGCAGCCGAGCATTTCCGAACTCGCCGAGGCCATGGGCCTGGATCGCAGCACGCTCGGGCGCAATTTGCGCGTGCTCGAGGGCGAAGGTCTGGTGGCGCTGGCCGAAGGCGAGGACATGCGCAACCGCATCGTGCGTCTCACCGAAACCGGTGTGCAGCGCCTGGCGGCGGCATTGCCGGCGTGGGAAGCGGCGCAACAGCGGCTGATCGACCGTCTCGGTGTCGAGAAGCGCGAAACCTTGCTCAAACTGCTCGACGAACTGGCCTGACGCCAGTTTGCTCGAGCCCAAGCGGGTATATACCCGCGACTGGAGAACAATAATGACAACGATGTGGCGTACGTGCGGTTGGGTGTTGCTGGGGAGTGCGCTGATCCTGGCGTTGTCATTGGGTGTGCGCCATGGATTTGGTCTGTTCCTGTCGCCAATGAGCGCGCAATTCGGCTGGGGGCGCGAAGTATTTGCCTTTGCCATCGCCCTGCAAAACCTGATCTGGGGCCTGGCGCAACCGTTTACCGGCGCGCTGGCCGACCGCTTCGGTGCGGCGAAAGTGGTGCTGATTGGCGGTGTGCTGTATGCGCTGGGCCTGGTCTGCATGGGTCTGGCCGATTCGCCGCTGAGCCTGTCATTGAGCGCCGGCCTGTTGATCGGCATCGGTTTGTCCGGCACTTCGTTCTCGGTGATCCTCGGCGTCGTCGGTCGCGCCGTACCGGCCGACAAACGCAGCATGGGCATGGGTATCGCCAGCGCCGCCGGTTCGTTCGGCCAGTTCGCCATGTTGCCGGGTACTCTCGGGTTGATCGGCTGGCTCGGCTGGTCGGCGGCGCTGTTGGTGTTGGGCCTGCTGGTGGCGATGATCGTGCCGCTGGTGAGCATGCTCAAGGACAAACCGCTGCCGGTGCTTGGCCATGAACAGACTCTTTCCGAAGCGCTGCGCGAAGCTTGCTCGCACTCCGGTTTCTGGCTGCTGGCGTTCGGCTTTTTTGTCTGCGGCTTTCAAGTCGTGTTCATTGGCGTGCATCTGCCGGCGTATCTGGTTGATCAGCATTTGCCAGCGACCGTTGGCACCACAGTGCTGGCGTTGATCGGGTTGTTCAACATCTTCGGTACTTATACCGCCGGCTGGCTCGGCGGGCGCATGTCCAAACCGCGCCTGCTGACTGCCTTGTATCTGTTGCGCGCAGTGGTGATCGTGCTGTTCCTGTGGTTGCCGGTGACGACCACGTCGGCGTATCTGTTCGGCATGGCCATGGGGTTCCTGTGGCTCTCGACGGTGCCGCTGACCAACGGTACGGTGGCAACCTTGTTCGGCGTGCGCAATTTGTCCATGCTCGGTGGCATCGTCTTTCTTTTCCATCAGCTCGGCTCGTTCCTGGGGGGCTGGCTGGGCGGGGTTGTGTACGACCGGACCGGGAGTTATGAATTGATCTGGCAAGTAGCGGTTGTCTTGAGCCTGCTGGCGGCAGCGCTGAACTGGCCGGTGCGCGAGCGTCCGGTGGCGCGGCTGCAAGCTGCGGCGAGCGCAGCATGAGCCGGATCGGCACGCGGTTCGCCATTGCCGCACTGGCGGCGGCGCTGCTGGCGCTGGTGTGGTGGGGCTGGCAGCGCGGCGGTCTGGCGCTGATGCAGTTGGGCATGAGCATTTGCTAGATGGCAGCGTGGCGAGTAACGTCGAAACCTTGATGACTGCCTAAGGATTTCGACATGTTGATGCGCTGGTGTGCTGTTCCCGCGTTGCTGATGGCCTTGACTGGTCTGGCTCAGGCTGGCGAATGTCCGGAGCTGCTGCAAGGCTCGCTGCCGAAGTTGCGCGCCAAGGAATCCATCGATCTGTGCAAGCAGTACGCCGACAAGCCACTGGTGGTAGTCAATACCGCCAGCTTCTGCGGTTTCGCCCCGCAGTTCGAAGGACTTGAAGCGCTGAACAAACGCTACAAGGCGCAAGGGCTGGAAATGCTTGGCGTGCCGTCAAATGACTTCAAGCAGGAGTCCAAGGATAGCGCGGAAACGGCCAAGGTCTGCTACGCCAACTACGGCGTGACCTTCAACATGACCGAGCCGCAGAAAGTTCGCGGCGACGACGCCACCCATCTGTTCCAGGTGCTGGCCGCGCAAAGCAATGCGCCGAAGTGGAATTTCTACAAGTACGTGGTCGACCGGCAGGGCAAGGTGGTGGCGAGTTTTTCCAGTTTGACCAAACCGGATGACCCCGAGTTTATCGCCGCGATCGAGAAGGCAATCGCGTCGAAACCGCTGAAGCCCTGACGCCTTGTGATGATCCTGCACGTTGTACGGATTTCAGACATGAAAAAGCCCCGCCTCTGCGAAGAGAGCGGGGCTTTTTCGGGGGCGAGGGGTTAACCTCGCCAAGGTGCATCAGAAGCGGTAAGTCGCGCCGACACCGAAGCCGTTAGCCGAGTTTTCATACTTGGCATCGTAGGTCTGGCCACGGTTGTTTTCGTTGCGAATGTTGACCGACTCTTCTTTCAGGTACGAGTACGCGACGTCGATGGTCAGGTCGTCGGTCGGGCTCCAGCCGGCACCGATACTGAAGATGGTGCGGTCGCCAGTCGGGATGCGCGGCGAGCGGTCTTCGTTATTGGTTGGCGACTGGTCGAAGGTCAGGCCGGTACGCAGTACCCATTCCTTGTTCAGCTGATACGAGGTACCCACGGCGTAGGCCCACGAGTCATGCCAGTTCTGGTCTTCATTGATCGTACCGAACTGACTGGCAAGCAGAGGCTGCACACCGGAGTTCTTCACGGTGATCTTGTCCAGCTGGCTCCAGCGGGTCCAGGTGGTACCGGCGTAGACATTCCAGCGATCGTTGATCGCCTGAGTGACCGACAGGTCCACGGATTCCGGCGTGGTGATCTTCAGCGAAGCGTCGTACTTCTGACTTGCGCCAACGCCCACGAGCGCCAGCGCGTTGTAATTGACCTTGGTGTTGCCTTCGAGCTTGTAGTCGACTTTGGAGTGATAAGTCAGGCCCACACGCGTGGTGTCGGTGGCCTGGACCAGCAAGCCGACGTTATAGCCCAGCGCGGTGTCGTCACCCTTGATCTTGACCTTGCCATCCGGCAGTGCCTGGGTAATCGACAGGTTGGATTCCAGCGAGCCGTCGATGCGGTTGATGGTGGGGCCGAAACCGATCGATACCTTGTCGTTGAAGGCGTAGCTGACGGTCGGCTGGAAGGTGATGACCTGCACTTCGGATTTGCTGCCGAAGTAACGGCCGGCGAAGCCGTTTTCATAATCCGTGATCAGGCCGAACGGTACATACACGCCGAGACCGAATGCCCAGTGATCATCGATCGGTTTTACATAAAAGCCCATCGGTACGGCGGTGAGGGGCACCATGTCGCCCTTGTTGCTGCCGCCATTAGGGCTGGAGCTGGTATCGCTGATATCGGTATGCGCGTCGACCAGGGCGACGCCGCCGGTGACCTGTTCGCGCTTGATGCGCGCCATGCCGGCCGGGTTGCCATAAACAGTGCTTGCGTCGTCGGCAGAAGAAGATCGCCCGGCAAAACCAGTCCCCATCCCACTGATGCTTTGTTCGTTGAGGGCAAAACCTGCCGCGAAGATGTGTGTGGAGGCAAGGGTAACGGCGAGGCTAAGGGTGGTTTTGAGCATGACTTTTTTCATTATTAGAACTCCTGGTGATCACCGGGGCGAAAATTACCAACATTTTCGTCGCAGCGCTATAGCCTGAATGCCTTGAGTTAGAGCGGTTTTGTAGGACAATCCGACCAAAATGCCGGCCTGATGCGAGAACTTGTGAAACCGCCCGGTCAGCAAGCGACCTGATTCAGCGGTGAAACACAGGTTTGCCAGGCATAGGTGAAGTCGCGCAAACGGCCTTGCGGCTGGAAGGTCTGGCGCCAGATGCGCGCCATGCCGAGCAGGTCGGTCGGCGCGGGGAGGGTGGGGTTCTGTTCTTCCACCAGCAGCCAGGCGATGGCAGTGGCGTAACGCAGGTTGACGGTCAGTTCCAGATGCGGGCCGCTGAGAAACGCATGCTGGCTGGCGAGGCCGCGCACCAGGCTGGCGCGCTCCGGATCGAGCGCCAGGTAATCATCCCAAAGCGCCTGGTGGCGATGCTCGGCGATTCGGTAGAGGCCGTGGCCACGGCGGTCATGCAGGGCAGAGCCTAGGGCGGATTGGCTGGCAGCGATACCCAGCAGCAGGGATTCGGCGGTTGCGCAGTGGCGTCCCAGATAGATCAATGTGGGACGGATCACATAGCGGCACAGTTCGCTGGCAGCGATACCCATAACACCCTCGGTTCTTGTTGTTGGGGGCGAGTCCTGAAGGGGGCTTTGGCAGCAGTGGATCGACTCAGGCTCGCCGCAAGCGGGTCACGCCGCTTGAGTTGAAGTGTAGTGTCATATTCAGCGTGTAAAGGTTTGTTTTTAAAATATTTGTGCCATTGCTTTCCTGGCGTTAGATCGGAACATGCTTAGAAGCGCAGCGCTAACAGTGAAATATCAGGCAATAAAAAGCCCCGCTTTGCAGCAGGGCTTTGCTTTTGCAGCCTGTTCGGCTTTCAGGCAACCAGTGCCTGACGTGTACGCTCGATCACGGCCTGCAGCGGTTCGGCGCTGGAGTATTGATCGGGGTACAAACGCTCGCTGTGACGAGCAATGCCGTGTTCATTGACCACGGTGAAGCTGAAGCAGCCTTTGCGAGCGGCCATGATCAGGCAGTTCATTGGAGCAAAAGCGTTGGTTAGGGTGCGAATGGCATCCTGAGTCTGGATTTGAGTAGACATAGTTATTAGGTGTTCCTACAAATGACACGGATAAGAACCGTGCAACGTTAAAACGTTCCAGTAACGTTGATCACCATTGATCAAACGAAGAACCCGACTGGAACAAAGCAGCCAGTTTGAAGCGCTGATAAATGAGCGCGCTTGGGCTGGCAGGTAGGTACTTAGGAGGACAGGCATCACAGCGAGGGCAAAGGTTCTGGGCCCGGGGTGAAGATCCTGATCAATTTGCAGGTTGGTTCGGTCAGAGTAAGTGGTCTTCGCAACGCCCTTTGCTTTCATTCAAAGGCAGCGTTGTCGCAAGATTTACCTGGAAACCATCGAGGGGTCGTTCTCGCTTTTTTCGTCACTGGCTTCCTGTTGGAAGTTGACCGTGGGAGATGTTCGACCGGAATTGACTTTCAGCTTGGTACTAACGCCGCGGATAGTAACGGATCCTTTCTGGCGAAGCAAACTCCAGCTTAAAAAAAGGACGAATGGGCGTGGTCGGGTCTGACCATCCGTCGGCGCCCGTATTTTGATAAGCGCTCTTGACCATTGATAAGCGAGCAAAACGACCCGAAAAAGCGCATGCATATAACCGGCTCGCAGGTACTTGTGCACATTGGGTGCGCGGAGCGTAACGCAACTGTCACATCGATCCTGACTCCAGCCGCTGCCTGTATGAAAAGTTTAAGTCAATGAAAAATATCGCCTTTTTTTGTTGGTGAAAAAATCGTCAGTTTGACTGCGAGCCCCATTCCATAAGGCTTTGCGAGGATTGGAAGGCGGTTGTCCACTGACTTATCCACAGCTTCTGTGGATTGTCCCTAGCGCTTGCTCTAGGACGGGCGTGCCGGGTTTTTTTCGACTTTACCTGTAAGAAAAAGAGAGTAAAGTGGCGCGCCTTCCGATCTGTCCCGCAGTGCTTTATGAAGTTTCGCTCAGTATCAGACTCTGTCACCTCCAACCCGTCCTCCGTTACCGCCCCCAAGCGTTTTTCCGTGCGCGTGGCTGAATGGCTGCTCGATGCGCCGCGCCTGAGCGACAGCCCGAGCGCCAAGCATCTTGCCGGGCGCCTGCTTAAACAACCGGCCCGGGAAGGCGTTGTCGCCGCGCAAAGCCGCCTCGGCCAGTTGATTTGTCGTGAATGCGGTAACGCCCGTGACCGCCGTATCGGTCAGGAGTTGTTGCGTCAGGCGGCGCGCGCCGGTGACCGACGCGCGCAGCAGGAACTCGGTCTGATCGAAGACTGAGCTGTCCAAGGCCTGACACCTTGGTTAACCTTCAGGCTTTATCCGATTGGCAGGAGTCGCTATGGCTATGGACTTGACCAGCGCATTGCTTGGTCTTGCGGCAGCAGGGTTGCCGCTGCTGGCGCTGGCCTGGCAACTGCAACGCCGGGCCAGCAGCGGCCAGGCCGATCTGGCCTTGCTCGAAGAGCGCCTGGCCATGGCGCAACTGGCCCAGGACGGCCTCACCGCGCAGCTTGAAGCGAGCCGCGATGAAATTGCCGACCTCGGCCAGGCCAACGCTGCCAAGCAGGCAGACCTTGCCGCCCTGCGGCGCGAAGTCGAATTGCTGCAGATCGAGCGTGATGACGCCCGCGATGCTTCCCACGCGTGGAACCTCGAACGCGCCAACAAGGACGCTGAGTTGCGCCGTCTTGACGCTCACGCTGCATCACTCAGCGCCGAACTGCGTGAGCAACAGGATAGCCATCAACAACGCCTGAACGACCTGCAAGGCTCGCGCGATGAGTTGCGTGCACAGTTCGCCGAACTGGCCGGCAAGATCTTCGATGAACGCGAGCAGCGCTTTGCCGAAACCAGCCAACAACGGCTCGGACAGTTGCTCGATCCGTTGAAAGAGCGCATCCAGTCCTTTGAAAAACGCGTGGAAGAAAGCTATCAGGCTGAAGCCCGCGAGCGTTTCTCGCTGGCCAAGGAGCTGGAGCGTTTGCAGGCGTTGAATCTGCGTTTGAGCGACGAAGCGACCAATCTGACCCGCGCGCTCAAAGGCCAGAAAACCCAGGGCAATTGGGGCGAACTTATCCTCGAGCGCGTTCTTGAGCACGCTGGTCTGGAAAAGGGTCGCGAGTACCAAACACAGGTCAATCTCAAAGGCCCGGATGGCGAGCGCTTCCAGCCCGATGTGATCATTTACCTGCCCGGCGACAAGCAGGTGGTGGTCGATTCGAAGGTCAGCCTCACCGCTTATCAACAATATGTTGCGGCAGATGACGACACCCTCGGGCAGATCGCAATCAAACAGCACGTGCTGTCGCTGCGCAATCACGTCAAAGGCCTGGCCGGTAAGGATTACAAACGTCTGGAAGGCTTGCACAGCCTCGATTTCGTTTTGCTGTTCGTACCGATTGAGGCAGCATTTTCCGCGGCGTTACAGGCTGAACCGTCGCTGTTTCAGGAAGCTTTTGACCGCAACATCGTGATTGTCAGCCCGACCACGTTGCTGGCCACGCTGCGGGTGATCGACAGTCTGTGGAAGCAGGAGCGGCAGAGCCAGAACGCCCGGGAAATCGCCGAGCGCGCGGGCTGGCTGTACGACAAGTTCGTGTTGTTTATTCAGGATCTGGACGAAGTGGGCAATCGTCTGCAGCAACTGGACAAGGCTTACAGCTCAGCGCGTAACAAGCTCACAGAAGGGCGCGGCAATCTGGTCAGTCGTAGTGAGCAATTGAAGTTGCTCGGTGCGCGGGCGAGCAAGAGCTTGCCGGCGGATCTGCTGGAGCGGGCGATGACGGACGTTGATGGGTTGGTTGAGTTGCCTGAGTAAAATTCACAGGCTCGTTTTTTTCTGGCTGATTGGGGGCATATCCGTTGCTGCGGTCGTGGCCGCTGGCGGTTTCGCCTGACGGCGAGTTACTTTTTTACAAGCGCCCGGAATGCCGGCCCAGAAAAAAAATAAGCAAAAAACGCTAGCTCCTGCGTTCGGCCCTCGCAGGCTCGGGTTCCTTCGCTCCGAGATCGATCCGGGCGCAGCGGCTACGGTTTGCTTCGCTGCACCTCCTTGCGCTGTGTCTGGCTGCGCCAGACGGTCGCTGCGCTCCCACGCCCGGATCAATCCCTCTACTCAGCCTTCCGACGTCGCCGGTGAATCAAGATCAAAAGCACTCGAGCTTGCGCTCATTGTGTAGGAGCTGCCGAAGGCTGCGATCTTTTGCTTTTGCTTTTCTGTGGGAGCGAGCCTGCTCGCGAAGGCGTCTGCAAGAGCACCCTCTACAGCGGCAAATACCGACTCAACAGTGCCCGCAACGCCGCCGGCTTCACCGGTTTGGCCAGATAATCCAGTCCCGCCGCGTGCACCTGGGCCACGGTCTCCGGGCGCCCATCTGCGCTGATGACCACGCCGGGCACCGGTTCGCCCAGGCGCGTGCGCAACCACGCCATCAGATCTGTGCCGGTGTCGCCGTGGTCGAGGTGATAGTCGACCAGCGCCAGTTGCGGCCGCACGCCTTCAGCCAGTATCGCCGCGCATTCTTCGCGGTTGCGCGCCGTCCACACCTGGCAGCCCCAGCGACTCAACAGGCTGTTCATGCCGATCAGAATGCTGTCTTCGTTATCGATGCACAGCACCTGCGCGCCGCTGAGCAGTTTTCCGTTTAGTTCCACGGTGGCACTTGCCGGAGGCGTTTGCGTACGGGCAATGGGCACCGTCACGCTGAACACACTGCCGCGTCCCGGCCATGAGCGAACGCGCAAGGTATGCCCGAGCACGCGGCACAAGCCGTCGGCGATCGCCAGCCCCAGGCCCAGGCCCTTCTCGGCGCGGGTCTGGTGGCTGTCGAGGCGTTTGAATTCTTCGAAAATCACCTGCTGCTTGTCTTCCGGAATACCCGGGCCGCGATCCCAGACTTCCAGACACAATTCGTCGCCACGCCGGCGCACGCCCAGCAGCACCGGGCCTTTGGCGTAGCGGAACGCGTTGGTGAGAAAGTTCTGCAAAATCCGCCGCAGCAGCTTGATGTCGCTGTCGATGCGCAATTGGCTACCCCGCACGCGGAACGTCAGTTTCTGCTCCTGCGCCAGCGCTTTGAACTCGGCACCGAGGGTGTCAAATAGCTCATTGACGGCGAACGCTTTGCGATCAGGGTTGATCTTGCCGTTTTCCAGGCGCGAGATGTCCAGCAGATCGCTGATCAGGTCTTCCGCCGAACGCAGTGAGCTGTCGAGGTGTTGCACCAACTGCTGCGCCTCTGCGCTCAAGCCTTCGTTTTGATGGGAGAGGGCGGCGGAGAACAGACGCGCGGCGTTCAGCGGCTGCATCAAGTCATGGCTGACGGCGGCGAGGAAGCGGGTTTTCGACTGGTTGGCCGCCTCGGCGTTGCCCTTGGCTTCGGTGAGTGCGACGTTGAGTTGCGACAGTTCCTGGGTGCGCTCGCTGACCCGTTGTTCCAGCCCTTCGTTGGCCTCGGTCAGCGCCTGTTCGGCTTCGCGGAACGCGGTAATGTCGGTGAAACTCATGACGAAACCGCCGCCGGGCATCGGGTTGCCGATCAGTTCGATCACTCGACCATTGGGGAACAGCCGTTCGGAAGTGTGCGCACGGCCCTGACGCATCCAGTGCAGACGCCGGGCAACGTGCACTTCCGCTTCGCCGGGGCCGCACAAACCGCGTTCGGCGTTGTAGCGAATGATGTCGGCAATCGGCCTTCCGACGCTGATCAGGCCGTCGGGGTAGTTGAACAGCTCCAGATAACGCCGGTTCCACGCCACCAGTTTCAGCGATTGGTCGACCACGCTGATGCCTTGCGTGATGTTTTCGATCGCGCCTTGCAGCAGTGCGCGGTTGAATTGCAGCACTTCCGAGGCTTCGTCAGCGATTCGGACTACGTCCTCCAGCTGCATTTCCCGGCCTTCGATGGCGGCCTTTACTACGGCGCGCGTCGAAGAAGCGCCAAGAACACCGGCGAGCAAGCGTTCGGTGTGGGCAATCCATTCGCTGTCGGCGTTCTGGTTGGGGTTGAAGCCTTTGCCCTGGCGGTAAGCGAAACGAATGAAGCTTTGCCGCGCACGTTCTTCGCCGACAAAACGTGCCGCCAGTTGCAGCAGATCGTCGATCTGCACTGCCAGCATCGAACGAGCATTAGGCCGCTCGCTGATTTCCTGGCCGATAAAGCGCCCGGCCTGCCAATGTTCCGAAACCCGCGTGCGCGACAGCACCGAGACCCAGGCAAATAACGTGAAATTACCAGCCAGGGACAACACCACGCCTTGGGTCAACGGTGTGATCGGCAGGTTCAGCGGATTGCTGTGCAGCCACGCCAACCCCGGGAAACTCGTCAGCGACCAACCGAGACTGTGCGCGGCAATCGGCAACACCAGCGTGTAGAACCAGAGGAAAGTGCCAGTGGCCAGACCGGCGAACACGCCACGGCGATTTGCCTGTTTCCAGTACAACGCGCCGAGCATCGCCGGTGCCAGTTGCGTCACCGCCGCGAAGGCAATCTGGCCAATGGTCGCCAGGCTCGCGGTCGAGCCAAGCAAGCGATAACTGACGTAGGCCAGCAGCAGGATCACCACGATGCTCACCCGGCGCACCGAGAGCATCCACTGGCGGAACACTTCGAACGGGCGCTCGGCGTTATTACGACGCAGCAGCCACGGCAACAGCATGTCGTTGGAAACCATGGTCGACAGCGCAACGCTGGCGACAATCACCATGCCGGTCGCTGCCGATGCGCCACCGATAAACGCCAGCATCGCCAGCGCCGGATGGGCCTGGGCCAGCGGCAGGCTGATCACGAACGAGTCGGGTAGCACGTGGCTGGGCAGCATCATCTGACCGGCGAGAGCGATCGGGACGACAAACAGTGCGGCCAGAGCCAGGTAGGCCGGGAACACCCATTTCGCCAAGCGCAGATCCTGCGGATCAATGTTCTCCACCACGGTGACGTGAAATTGCCGAGGCAGGCAGATGATCGCCATCATCGCCACGCCGGTCTGCACCACCATCGACGGCCAGTTGATGGTTTCTTTCCAATAGGCTTCAAGGCGCGGGGCGAGCATCGCCTGATTGAACAGGTCGTCGAAACCGTCATACAGGCCGTACGTGACGAAGGCGCCGACGGCGAGAAAGGCGAACAGCTTGACCAGCGATTCGAAAGCGATCGCCAGCACCATGCCTCGGTGGTGTTCGGTGGCGTCGAGGTTGCGCGTGCCGAAAACGATGGTGAACAACGCCAGCACCAGCGACACGATCAGCGCGGTGTCCTGAGCGCGAGTGCCCATGGCATCGGCGCCGGCGCCGATCAACAGGTTCACGCCGAGGACGATGCCTTTGAGCTGCAAGGCAATATAAGGCAACACGCCAACCAGGCAGATCAGCGCCACGACCACCGCCAGCGATTGCGATTTGCCGTAGCGCGCGGCGATGAAGTCGGCGATGGAGGTGATGTTCTCCTGTTTGCTGATCATCACCATTTTCTGCAGGACCCACGGCGCGCCGACCAGCAGCAGGATCGGCCCGAGGTAGATCGGCAGGAATGACCACAGTTGTTCCGCCGCCTGACCGACCGCGCCGAAGAATGTCCAACTGGTGCAGTAAACGGCCAGTGACAGGCTGTATACCCAGGCACGCACGCGCGGCGGCAACGGTGTGCTGCGACGGTCGCCGTAGAAGGCGATAGCGAACATGATGGCCATGTAGGCCAGGGCAACGACGGCGATCAGCCCGGTGGACAACGACATGCAGCACTCCCGACAAAAGACGCCGGGCACTCCTGCCCGGGCGGACAGTCTCGCATGCGAGAGGCGGTTAGTCAGTGTCGACCAAGGTCGTGGCGTGGCGGGGTGTCGCAGGCATGGATCGTTGCGTTTGTGCGTTGACACTGCCCGGCGCGCAATCGTGTAGGAGCTGCGGCACGCTGCGATCTTTTGATGTTGATGTGAAGATCAAAGGAACGCAGCCTCGTTGCACTCGTCAGCTCCTGCATCAAAGCTTGCGTCAGTCCAGACGCAGCGCAATATCGACCAGACGATGCAACTCATCAACTTCCAGCGCCGCCGCCGAAAACAGAATCCGGAACACCACCGGCGCCACCACCAGATTGATCAAGCGATCAACACTCGGCGTTTTCTCGTGCGGATAGCGATCGACAATGGTCTGCAACTGCGCACCGATGATCGTCACGCAATAGCCAGGCGTCGCGCTCGCCTGTACGTCGCGCATCATGTTGCGCCCGACCTCTGAACTCATCTCGTCGAGATACTGCTCGGCCCAGGCGCGGATGTCGCCGCGCAGGCTGCCCGTCTCTGCCGGTTCGCTGTCGGGGCGCATGCGGGCGAGGGCGACGTCGGCGAGTAATGCCGCCAGATCGCCCCAGCGCCGATAGATCGTCGACGGCGTGACCCCCGCGCGGGCGGCGATTTGCGGGACGGTCACGGTGGAGCGTTCCTGCTCTTGCAGCAAAGCGTTGACCGCCGAATGAATCGACTCTTGCACCCGGGCACTGCGACCACCGGGGCGTAAACCTTCTTTAATAGCCATGCGGCAGACCTTAACACAAAGAATTTGCTTTAAGCGCTGGGCGGTAGCACACTCCGCAAAAGCGAAAAATTAGCTTTTGCGGAGTGTGCCCATGACCAGCGCCTTGAATAACATCGCTTCCCACCGTTCCAGCCTGTGGTTTCTGGCGATCACCTTACTCAGTTTTCTCGCCGCTTCCACCGCGCCGACGCCGTTGTATCACCTGTATCAGATTGAGTTGCACTTCTCGGCGGCGATGCTGACGCTGATTTTCGCTGTGTATGCCTTGAGTCTATTGGCGGCGTTGCTGACGGTGGGTTCGCTTTCCGACCACTTGGGCCGCAGACCGGTGATCTTCACCGCCGTATTGCTCAATGCATTGGCCATGTTGCTGTTCATCTACGCCGATAGCGTGGCGTTGTTGATCAGCGCGCGGGTGTTGCAAGGTTTCGCGACCGGCATGGCCACGGCTGTTCTGAGCGCAACATTGCTCGATACCGACCGCCAGCAGGGGCCGCTTATCAACAGTGTCGCGCCTTTACTGGGTATGGCTCTGGGCGGTTTGGGCTGTGGCTTGCTCGCAGAATACGCGCCCGCACCGTTGCAATTGACCTATTGGTTGCTGTTGGCCTTGTTCGTGTTGCAGGGCCTGTATGTCTGGTGTTTACCGGAAAGCGTCTCGCGCCAGCGCGGGGCGTGGGCGTCGTTGCGACCGACCTTGCATGTGCCAGTGCAAGCGCGTTCAACCTTGTGGCGGGTGTTGCCATTGAACACTGCAACCTGGGCGCTCGGTGGTTTTTACGCCTCGCTGGCGCCTTCGTTGGTCCGCACGGCCACTGGCTCGACATCCAATCTGATCGGTGGCGCGACCGTCGCGACGCTGACCGTGACCGGGGCGCTGATGATCTTCACGATGCGCAAGCGTCCGGCCAATCAGGCGTTGCGCTTGGGTGCAGGTTTGCTGCCGGTCGGGCTGATTCTGATTCTGCTCGGCGTGCATGGCGCCAGTCTGTCGCTGTTTTTCTTCGGCACGCTGATCGCCGGTTGTGGCTTCGGTTCGGGCTTCCTCGGTGCGGTACGCAGCTTGGTGCCATTGGCTTTGCCGCATGAACGGGCCGGGTTGATGTCGGCTTATTACGTGCTCAGTTATCTGGCGTTCTGTCTGCCGGCGTTGCTTGCCGGACACATTGCGCGCAGCTTCGGGTTGCTGGCGACCACCGACGGTTACGGGGCGGTGCTGATCGTGCTGGCCGTGGCCGCGCTGCTGCTCAGTCTGCGTCCACAGGTGTGTAACGTGTGTCGCGCTCCTTAAACGCCGCTGTTTCGGTTAGCCTTGGCCGACTTCTTTCACGGATCGACTCATGAAGATTATCCGCAGCAGATCGTTCACCGCCGAGCGTGCCTGGGGGGCACTGAACATTGCCAACATGAACGGCATCACCACGCGCTTGCACTGGACGGATCAACCGTACAAGTGGCACGTCAACGACGGCGAGGAAGTGTTCGTGGTGCTCGATGGCCAAGTGCAGATGCATTTCCGTGAGGAGGGCGAGGTGAAACAAGCGCTGCTGAACGTCGGGGACATTTTTTACGCGTCGGTCGGCACCGAGCATGTCGCCCATCCACAAGGCGTCGCGCGGATTTTAGTGATCGAGTCGGTCGGCAGCGTGTAGGTGCTTATCTACAAAGCAGATAACAGTTAGAGATATTACCCGTTATATCGATATTCGATTCGGATCTACCATGGACTCAACCTCTCCAGAGGACAGGAGTTCATGATGATCTGCCCCAATAGCGTTACCCCCGGCTACAAACCTTTCAGCCATCTTCAGCATCCGCGTGAAGTGATTCGTCAGTTCACGCCGAACTGGTTTGCCGCAACCATGGGCACCGGTGTGCTGGCATTGGCGCTGGCGCAATTGCCGCTGGCCATTCCCGGACTCCACGCCGTGGCCGAAGGGCTGTGGCTGTTCAACATTCTTCTGTTCACACTGTTTACTGCTGCCTACGCCTCGCGCTGGATTTTGTTTTTCGAGGAAGCGCGGCGGATTTTCGGCCATTCCACCGTGTCGATGTTCTTCGGCACCATTCCCATGGGCCTGGCGACGATCATCAACGGCTTTCTGCTGTTTGGGCTGCCGCGCTGGGGCGACGGTGTCATTGAGCTCGTAGAAGTGTTGTGGTGGATCGATGTGGCGATGTCGCTGGCCTGTGGCGTGCTGATTCCGTACATGATGTTTACCCGCCAGGAACACAGCATCGATCAGATGACCGCAGTCTGGTTGCTGCCGGTAGTCGCGGCGGAAGTGGCAGCGGCCAGCGGCGCTTTGCTCGCCCCTCACCTGAATGACGCCCATGCGCAACTCATCGTGCTGACCACCAGCTACGTGCTCTGGGCCTTTTCCCTGCCGGTGGCGTTCAGCATTCTGACCATCCTGTTGTTGCGCATGGCGTTGCACAAGCTGCCCCACGAAAACATGGCGGCGTCGAGCTGGCTGGCGCTGGGTCCGATCGGCACCGGCGCGTTGGGCATGTTGCTGTTGGGCGGTGAGGCACCAGCGATTTTTGCCGCGAATGGCCTGCCCGGCGTCGGTGAAATCGCTTCGGGCCTGGGTCTGGTCGCTGGGATCACGCTGTGGGGTTTTGGTCTGTGGTGGATGTTGATGGCACTGTTGATCACCGTACGTTATCTACGCGACGGCATTCCGTTCAACCTCGGCTGGTGGGGCTTCACCTTCCCATTGGGCGTGTATTCGCTGGCGACGCTGAAACTGGCAAGTATCCTCAACCTGACATTTTTCAGTGTGTTCGGTACGGCGCTGGTGTTTCTGTTGGCGGCGATGTGGATGATCGTCGGCAAGCGCACCGTGCAAGGTGCGTGGCGGGGGGAGCTGTTTGTCTCGCCGTGTATTGCAGGTTTGAAGAAATAAACCGCAAAGTTTAGGTAAGGTGTGGCCTGGATCGTGGTGCGCAACTCCAATAACAAGCACCCCAGGCCTCACTACTCAACATCAGGAAACACGGAAGATGAGTCACCCCTCACAGTTCAACCTGTTGCGCACCCGGCGCTTTTTGCCCTTCTTTATTACCCAGTCGCTCGGCGCGTTTAATGACAACGTGTTCAAGCAGTCGTTGATCCTCGCGATTCTCTATCGGCTGACCATCGAAGGCGACCGTTCGATCTGGGTCAACCTCTGCGCATTGCTGTTTATCCTGCCGTTCTTTCTGTTCTCGGCGCTGGCCGGGCAGTTCGGGGAAAAATTCGCCAAGGACGCGCTGATCCGTCTGATCAAACTCGCAGAAATTGCCATCATGGCCGTAGGAGCCGTCGGATTTCTCTTCGATCATTTGTCGCTGATGCTGGTGGCGCTGTTCGCCATGGGCACCCATTCGGCGCTGTTCGGTCCGGTGAAGTACTCAATCCTGCCGCAGGCTTTGCGCGATGACGAACTGGTCGGCGGTAACGGACTGGTGGAAATGGGCACGTTTCTGGCGATTCTCGCCGGGACCATCGGCGCCGGGGTCATGATGTCGTCCGAGCACTACGCGCCGGTAGTCTCTGCAGCAATTGTCGGCATTGCCGTGCTGGGTTATCTGGCCAGCCGCAGCATTCCGCGCGCGGCGGCCTCGTCGCCGCAAATGCGCCTGAACTGGAATATATTCAGCCAATCGTGGGCGACGCTGAAACTCGGTCTGGGCCAGACGCCTGCGGTGTCGCGCTCGATTGTCGGCAACTCATGGTTCTGGTTCGTCGGGGCGATTTATCTGACGCAGATTCCGGCTTACGCCAAGGAATGGATGCACGGCGACGAAACCGTGGTCACGCTGATTCTGACGGTGTTCTCGGTAGGCATCGCCTTGGGTTCGATGCTCTGCGAGAAGCTCTCGGGGCGCAAAGTCGAGATCGGTCTGGTGCCGTTCGGCTCGTTCGGCCTGACCGTGTTTGGCCTGTTGCTGTGGTGGCATTCCGGGGGGATCCCGGACAGCGTCACCGGCCATAGCTGGACCGCCGTGTTGGGCTTCGTTCACACCTGGGCGGTATTGATCGACATTCTTGGCCTGGGCATTTTCGGCGGCTTTTATATTGTGCCGCTGTACGCGCTGATCCAGTCGCGCACGGCTGAAAACGAACGGGCGCGGGTGATTGCCGCCAATAACATTCTCAACGCGCTGTTTATGGTGGTGTCGGCGATCGTTTCGATCGTTTTGTTGAGCGTCGCCAAACTGTCGATCCCGCAATTGTTCCTGGTGGTTTCGCTGCTGAACATTGGCGTCAATGCCTACATCTTCAAAATCGTTCCGGAATTCAGCATGCGCTTCATGATCTGGCTGCTCAGCCATTCCATGTACCGCGTCGAGCATCGCAACCTCGAAGCAATTCCGGAAGAGGGCGCTGCGCTGCTGGTGTGCAACCACGTGTCGTTCGTTGACGCCTTGCTGATCGGCGGCGCGGTGCGTAGGCCGATTCGCTTTGTCATGTACTACAAGATCTACAACCTGCCGGTGCTGAACTTTATCTTCCGCACGGCCGGCGCGATTCCTATCGCCGGACGCCAGGAAGATATCCAGATCTACGAAAAAGCCTTCACGCGCATTGCCCAATATCTGAAGGACGGCGAATTGGTGTGCATCTTCCCGGAAGGCAAATTGACCGCCGATGGCGAGATCAATGAGTTTCGCGGCGGCGTGACACGGATTCTGGAGGAGACGCCGGTGCCGGTGATTCCGCTGGCGTTGCAGGGGCTGTGGGGGAGTTTCTTCAGTCGCGATCCGAACAAGGGCTTGTTCCACCGCTTGTGGTCGCGGGTAACGCTGGTGGCCGGGCCGGCTGTGACCGAAGGGACGGAGCCGGCGAAGTTGCAGGGGTTGGTGGGGGAATTGCGCGGGTGCGTTAGATAAGCGGCGATTTCAAGGGCCTCTTCGCGAGCAGGCCCGCTCCCACAGTTGACCGTATTCCAGTGACGGAGCGCGGATGAATGTGGGAGCGGGCCTGCTCGCGAAGACGGTAGTGGCTTAAGCGCTGACCTTGAGCCCGATCAACCCTGTAACGATCAACGCCACACTGACCAGCCGAATCAATGCCATCGACTCGCCAAACAGAATGATCCCGGCGATCACCGTTCCGACCGCACCGACACCGGTCCAGATCGCATACGCCGTGCCCAATGGCAACTCCTTCATCGCCAGGCCCAGCAAACCCAGGCTGATGGCCATGGCGGCAACGGTCAGGGCGGTGGGGAGCGGGCGGGTGAAGCCGTCTGTGTATTTCAGGCCGACGGCCCAGCCGACTTCGAACAGGCCGGCGCAAAACAGAATGATCCAGGACATGCATAACCTCCATCGATTGACGGGGTCGTCCCCAGATTAATGACTCGATCGAGCCGCAGGGTCGTCCCCGCGTTGCGCAATATACTGACGAGCATTAACCCGGGGATCAAGTTTCCAGCTCAGTCTGCTGCCCGTTGCGCGAGGTTGTCGCGGTCTTCCTTTTCGCTCATGCGGCGGAAGTACGTCGACAGCAGCGCCCCGGAAATGTTGTGCCAGACGCTGAACAGTGCGCTCGGCACCGCCGCCAGCGGCGAGAAATGTGCACTGGCGAGTGCGGCGCCCAGTCCCGAATTCTGCATGCCGACTTCCAGTGCCAGCGACTTGCGCTGAGCCAGCGGCAGGCCGAACAGGCGCCCGGTAAAGTAGCCAAGCAGATAGCCGAAGCTGTTGTGCAGCATGACCACGGCCATGATCAGCAGGCCGGACTCGGCGATTTTCGCCTGACTCGCGGCCACGACGGCGGTGACGATGATCACGATGCTGACCACTGACACCAACGGCAATACATCTACCGCATGCCGCACCTTGTCGCCGAGCAGGCGCTGCGCGACCACGCCCAGAACGATCGGCAGCAATACCACCTGCAGGATCGACCAGAACAGCTCCATGAACGATACCGGCAACCACGCCGAGGCCAGCAGCCAGATGAGCGCCGGGGTCAGCAGCGGAGCGAGGAGGGTAGTAACTGCGGCAATCGCCACGGAAAGCGCCAGATCACCGCGCGCCAACCAGGTCATTACGTTCGATGAAGTGCCACTTGGGCAACAGCCGACCAGAATCACGCCGACGGCGATCTCCGGCGGCAGATGGAATACCTGGCAGAGCAACCACGCCACACCGGGCATGATCACGAAATGCGCAACCACCCCCAGCGCCACTCGCCAGGGATGGCGAGCGACGGCAGCGAAGTCGTCGAGCTTGAGGGTAAGCCCCATGCCGAACATCACCAGGCCCAGCAGCGGCACGATCGCGCTTTTCAGGCCGATGAACCATGCCGGTTGCAGGAAAGCCACGACGGCAAATATCAGAACCCAGTAAGCGAAGGTATTGCCGACAAAGCGGCTGAGTGCAGCCAGAGCGCGCATGTCTTGATCCTTGTTATGTGAAAGCGTTAGGAAGCTAAGCATACGTCGCCAACAAAAAGATCGCAGCCTTCGGCAGCGCCTACAGGAAAACTCGTCTCATGCAGGAGCTGCCGAAGGCTGCGATCTTTTAAGCTTTCACACGAAAACGGATCAGATCCCCTGCGGCATCTCTTCCCCACCCAGCGCTTCCACCAGTGCCGGCAGGAAGTCGCCGAAGGTCAGCATCATCAGGGTGAAACTGGCATCCAGCTGACCCAACGCTTCATCGCCACCGTCCTGTTCGGCCTGATCTTGCAGCAGATCCTCGAACTTCAGGCGCTTGACGGTCATCTTGTCGTCGAGCATGAACGACAACTTGTCCTGCCAGGCCAGCGACAACTGCGTGACGACTTTGCCGGTGCTCAGATGCAGCTGGATTTCCTCACTGGTCAGGTCCTGACGCTTGCAACGGACGATGCCGCCGTCTTCGTGGGTGTCGCGCAGTTCGCACTCGTCCAGTACATAGAAATCGTCGGCGGCTTTCTGCGTGGTGACCCACTCGGTCATCACGGCGGTCGGTGCCATTTTCACAGTCAATGGACGCACGGGCAGGGTGCCGATCACTTCGCGCAGGGTCGAGAGCAAGTCCTCGGCGCGCTTCGGGCTGGCCGAGTTGACCAGGATCAGGCCCTGTTTCGGCGCGATGGCAGCAAAGGTCGACGAGCGACGAATGAACGCGCGCGGCAGGAAGGCCTGGATGATTTCATCCTTGATCTGATCGCGTTCCTTCTTATAGACCTTGCGCATCTGCTCGGCTTCGATCTCTTCGACCTTTTCCTTGACCGCGTCACGCACTACGCTGCCAGGCAGAATGCGTTCTTCTTTGCGCGCAGAGATCAGCAGGAAATCGCCACTGACGTGTACAAGCGGCGCATCTTCGCCCTTACCGAAGGGTGCGACGAAACCGTAAGTGGTCAACTCCTGGCTTGCACATGGACGCGCCAGTTTGGTGGCCAGTGCAGTCTCCAGCGCCTCGGCATCGACAGGCAGGTCTTGGGTCAGGCGATAGATCAGCAGGTTCTTGAACCACATGGGGTGAGTCACTCCTATATACAAAGGGGGGCATTATTGTCTTCGCCGGGGCATAGGCCAACCCTTCTCTAAGCCTTTGGAAGGCCTCGGAAAATTATTTAAAAAAGTGCTTGCCAGAGGTTGGGGTGCTCCGTAGAATGCGCGCCACACCGAAGCGAAGGGTGATTAGCTCAGCTGGGAGAGCGTCTGCCTTACAAGCAGAATGTCGGCGGTTCGATCCCGTCATCACCCACCATTCGTTTCAAGTGTTTAGCGCAGCGGTAGTTCAGTCGGTTAGAATACCGGCCTGTCACGCCGGGGGTCGCGGGTTCGAGTCCCGTCCGCTGCGCCATATTCGGTAACCTGGACCACTGAACGCCAGGTCGCCACGGAAAAACCCGCTGAAGCGGGTTTTTTTCTGCCTCAAAGTTGTACCCGCGGGACGTAATGGTTTCATCGGTTTCAGATTTTTTTGAAAAATATTCAATTAAATCAACATCTTATGAAAACTTGTGGCATAATGCGTCCCGTAACGAAGCGAAGGGTGATTAGCTCAGCTGGGAGAGCGTCTGCCTTACAAGCAGAATGTCGGCGGTTCGATCCCGTCATCACCCACCATTCGTTTTCAAGCGTTTCGCGCAGCGGTAGTTCAGTCGGTTAGAATACCGGCCTGTCACGCCGGGGGTCGCGGGTTCGAGTCCCGTCCGCTGCGCCATCTTCGGTATCTGGAACTGAACACCAGACACCACGCAAAGCCCGCCTTGTGCGGGCTTTTTGCTGTCTGCGATTTATAAAATCTCCGCGCTACTGCGCCGCATTACGGGCATGCCGATAATCGCTCACCGCCTCGTACACCGCTTTGCGCAAGCGATTGATCCCGCCAATTGGCCGATGCGCCTCGATGCCGAACCACGGATTGAACGACAGGTTGTCGCATTGCAGATTCAGCGCTGGCGTGTCGAAGTCCTGAGCCGGCAAAGTGATCCGCGCCACCGTTAAAAACGGCGCATCCTGCTCGCTCCACTCAATGCTGGTGTCTTCGATCGGCATGTACTTGTTCGCATCCTGGCGCTGGATCTGCAAGACGAAACACGCTGGCATCCGATCCGTCGATAACTGCTGATTCAGTGCACTGCGCAGGAAATTCGGCAGGTCGTGATTCTGTTTTGGCAAGGTGTAAGCCGGGCAACGACCCGTATCCGGCACAACGCGGAACTTCGCATTGGCCTCACCGAATTTGTAAGGCGATACCGAAAAGTACGTGGTCTCGGTCGGGCTGTCCGGCGGTGGAGACAGAGTGGCCAAGGCGATAAACAGATGGCGTACCTGCCAGGTGCGCGGATCCCAGGTGGGAAAAAACGCCATGACCTTCTTGCCGTCAGCCTGCGCCGCCACATTCTGACGGTACTCGGCGACATCACTTACAAAGAAGTTCGGATGGCTGAACATCACGAAGTCCTGTTCACGCCGGTCACCGCTGTCACGGAGCAATTGCGTTCCCGGCACGTCAAGAAGCTTGATCGCCATCCCGCGCGCGTCGCGAATGCTGTCGAATTGTGGATAGGCATTGCCGTTGGACAACCGGATCAGCGCTTGCCAGGTCTTGCCCGGCTCGCTGAACACACCTTGTCGCAGCGACTGCGCCAGTTCCGGTAACACTTGCACTTGCGCCTTCACGCAGCCATGCGCCTTGGCGTGGGCATCTCGCAGATAACGCGTGGGTTCACGGTGCTGGTCGACGATACGCACTGCGGTTTGAATGATGTCCTGGGTCATCGCCGTTTCGCCTGCTGGCGTCTGTTCCTGCGCCGACACCGGCCCCCGATGCTGCCAGGCGAACCACGCGGCGGCGACGGCCCACCCGAGCAGGCCGATGATTAGCAGCGTCAGCAGCGTCTTGCCGAGCAAACGCCCCAGCCACAGCCAAAAGCGCGTCAATGGCGGCAGTTCCTTCCTGAAAGTCGGCATGATCATGGCAACTGCGCCTCCAGTGGTCCGCCCAATACTTTCAGGTATTCGAGCAGCGCCCAGCGCTCCTCGGGTTGCAGGAGGCGGCCGATCACTCCGTTGCCGCGTGCGCCGGCGCGAAATTCGTGGCCGCTGTTGTGGTTGCCGCTGATGTGCGTGTCGAACAGAAAACCGTTAGTGAAAGGTTCGGTGCGATATCCGAGGTGCCGGGGGTCGTATTCGACCGTGCCTTTATAGAAGGTCGTCGCGCGTTCATCCTGCGGTGACAGCAACTGATAGATGCTCGGCACCGAGCCGTTGTGCAGAAACGGCGCAGTCGCCCACACACCAGCCAGCGGTCGAGCCTTGTAAGCGACTTTTTCGCGTACGCCGATCGGCAGGCCGAACCCGTCCATGCGCGGTTTTTCTTCTGGCGTGATCTGCGCTTGGCGATAGGCACGGTTTTCCACGAACGCAGTGACGTAAGCCAAGCCCTTGGCCACCGACAGTTGGCTCAAATCGAGCGGCACTTCGGATTCGGGATGCAGCTTGACGTCCATCTTCTCCAGCTCTTTGACATCCCATTGCAGCGCGCTCAGGTCGAAACGGTGGCTGGCGATGTTGTTGGCCGCGTTCGGATCGGTGCCGATCACGTCCACGGGCAGCATGTGCAAGTGCTGCACCCAGCGTTCACCCTCCCAGGATTGGCGCGGGACGTGGCAGCCGGCGCAGTTTTCGACGAACAGCGCGCGGCCCTTGGCGGCCAACGGCTTGTCGATCGCACCGAGCAGATTTTCCGGCCATGTTGGTGGCTTGAGCTGTTGCAAGATTTGTTCAATGGTGTGCAGATCGCGCACGCGCACGCTGGAAGGGTAGCGCTCGGCGCCTTGCAGCGGCTGACCGTTGCCGTCGAAGAAATTCAGCGTGGCACCGACGCCCAGCGCTTCGCCGATATTGCGCGCCATCGGCTGCTGTGCCGAGCCATTCCACTGCACCCATTCGAACGTCCACATGTCCCATAGCTGCGGATAATCCACCGGGGCATCGGCCACGCGGTAGTTGGCAGGGGAAATCGCGTCACCGAAGGTGGCGTTGGCAATTCGGCCGAACGCATCGGTGCGTCCCGGGCCTTCCTCGGTCGGATAGAGGCCGCGATGGGTGTCGTTCCAGGCGACTTTGACGAAAGTGTTCAGCGAGGTTTTGAAGTCTTTGCGCAGTTGTGCGTGGCGCGCGTCGTACTCGTCGGCGAGAACTCGACGGGCGAAGCGCTCGAATTTCCAAGGGTTGTAATAAGTCGATACCAAACTGGCGACCAAGGCCTGTCCGAAACTGCCTCCGCGCAATGTCGGAACGCTGGACGGCAATACATGTTGCGCGGTGCCGCCATCGATGCGCACGGCCTGACCTTTAAAACGCAATTCGCCGGTGTGGCAAGCGGCGCAGGTGATATCCAGAAAGTGCTCGGAGGCGTTGCCTGGATTCTGGTGGCGGGCAAAACCTACCGGGAGATTGCCGGGGTTGTTCGCGCTGGCTTGCTGTAGCGGATCGACCAGGAAGCCGAAACGGGCGAGGTACTCAGGTGAGGCGAAGCGCTGCTCGGAGAAAGGCAATTCCAAGGCCTGGAACCACTCGTAACGCAGGCCTTTGACTTGCGTACCTTGCGGCGTGAAATAGTAGGTCTGCCGTTGCTGCTCGCTCCACTGATTTAGGTAAAGCACCTGTTGGGGCGGCGTGTAGAAGGGCAACTTAGGATTGGCGACGTAATAGACGATCACCGCAACGGCGATGACCGCCAGCACGATCACCAGACTGATAACGCGGGATAAGAGGCGCAAGTTAAACATCCTTGTCGAATTGTTGCGCTGTTATGCCTGAGCGGCGCTGGCTGGGCAAGTGGCCATTACGCCAGGCGCTGGGGCAAGCGCCAATGATGCTTGTCGTCCATGGATGACAGAAGCTTCATCCAGCCGTTGCCTAAATGCGTTTTAATCCCTGAACTTATCGGAAGATTCCTGCTCTCATGCCGGTAGCCATTGGTCGTGGCGGCCTGATAAGCTCGCGGCTTTACTCGATTGCCCATTCGGCGCATGAACAAGGAAATAGCATGAAACAGCATCGGTTGGCGGCGGCGGTAGCCCTGGTTAGCCTGGTACTCGCGGGTTGTGACTCGCAGACCAGCGTAGAGCTGAAAACCCCGGCGCAAAAAGCTTCCTACGGCATCGGCCTGAACATGGGCAAAAGCCTTGCCCAGGAAGGCATGGATGATCTGGACTCCAAAGCGGTAGCCCAGGGCATCGAAGATGCCGTTGGCAAGAAAGAACAGAAGCTGAAAGATGAAGAGCTGGTCGAAGCCTTCGCCTCGCTGCAAAAGCGTGCTGAAGAGCGCATGGCCAAGATGAGTGAAGAGTCGGCAGCCGCTGGCAAGAAATTCCTCGAAGAAAAAGGCAAGAAGGCGGGAGTAACCACTACCGCGTCCGGCCTGCAGTACGAAGTAGTGAAGAAGGCCGATGGCGCCCAGCCCAAGCCGACCGACGTCGTTACTGTTCACTACACCGGCAAGCTGACTAACGGCACCGTATTCGACAGCTCCGTGGAGCGCGGCAGCCCGATCGATCTGCCCGTCAGCGGCGTGATTCCGGGTTGGGTTGAAGGTCTGCAACTGATGCACGTTGGTGAGAAGTACAAACTGTACATCCCTAGCGATTTGGCGTACGGCGCTCAGTCGCCAAGCCCGGCGATCCCGGCCAATTCGGTTCTGGTTTTTGACCTGGAGCTGCTGGCCATCAAGGATCCAGCCAAAGAAGACGCCGCAGCCAAGTAACACGCAGCGGCTCGAAAACAACGCCTCGCTTATGCGGGGCGTTGTTGCATCTGGAGGTTGGCAAGGGTAAACAGAGCGAACTGACGCCGTTCAACACAGTCATAGCTTTGAGGCCGCCCGCGCTAGACGCCCTGAGCCGCCAAGTCAATGAAATATTGGGCTTTTTTATGTGAGTAAAAAACGCCCGATCTGAGCGCAGCCCTTATGAAACGGGGCTCTCAGCGCTGAAATGCAGCTCTGTTCACAAGGTTATCCACAATTTGTGTGGATAACATTTCAACGGGAAGAATAGATGAAAGCTCCGTGGAATTTCGCTCGATTCCTGCCCTTGGCCGGTCGCCTTCTGGCCCGTGGACGGCTGCCTACTTTGCTGTTTGCCGTGGCCAGCAAAGGCGCCGCGCAAGGCAATCGTCTCGGCAAACTCAAAGATGATTTGCGCTTGCTGCAGTCGCTGTGCCTGGCCTACTGGCGCGGCGAATACCGGGCGATCAGTGCCAAGTCGCTGATCTCGGTGGTGGCCGGGCTGATGTATTTCCTCAGCCCTGTGGATGCGATTCCTGACTTCATCCCGATGTTCGGCATGCTCGATGACATCGCGGTCCTCGCCTGGCTGATGAAAACCCTCGACGACGAGCTCAACGCCTTCCGCCTGTGGCGCAAGCGCCAGCAACCGGAGAAGCTGGCGGTGGTCGAACGCCTGCCCGATACCCCCGAGCAGCTGCAACTGCAGGGCCCGAAAAAGCCTTGACCGATAAAGACTGCCTGTAGATAGATACCCCCCGCGACCTTGGCCGCTGTTAGGATTACACTTCTAGGGAAAAGTGCCGACTCGCTAAGTGTTGTTGTCCTACGGGGTAGTCATGGATATTCAGATAATTGCACGCGATGGCGAACCCGAATACGCGGTTCTGCCGTGGGCTCAATATCAGGCTCTACTGAAAGCAGCAGGGATCAACGCAACACCGGCGCAGCAGCCTGCAGCGCCGCTCGCCGCCGCACCGGAGCCGATTCTTCCGGGTCTGGATCAATTACGCAGTTTGCGCGAAGGGAAGGGCATCGCCATCGAGGCGCTCGCCCGCACGGTAGGCATCAGCCCGTCTTATCTGGCCATGATCGAAAGTGGTGAGCGTCAGCCCGACGCCGCGATTCGCCGCAGCCTGGCCTGGGAACTGACGGTGCCAGGTTGGAGGGACGAATCGTGAGCGTACGCATCAGCCGTCAACATTGGGATGGATTGCTGGGGGAACTGGACCAGGCGCGCCGTCAGCGCCATCTTCTGACCTATCGAGCCTTGCTTGAGCGTTTGCAGCTGCCGACGCCGGCGATGCAGACGCTGACGGCTGCGCTTGAGCATCTGGCCGCACTGGATGCGAGAGCCGAGCAGCCGTTGCGCAGTTCGCTGGTCATCAGTCAGGGCGCCAGCCGTTTGCCGCGTACCGGTTTTTTTGAATGTGTCGAGCGCCTGGGGCGCTTTTCCGGGCCGTCGGATGGCGTCGCGGCGGCGTCCTGGCATGCGTCGGAAGTGGTGCGCGTCTTCGAGTACGAGTACCCGGAATCGGCGGAGGCCTGAGTGTTTCTGCGCCTCAAGGCGCGGGCCGGCTACTGGCTGGCCCGCAGGTTGTTTCATTGGTCGTGGTTCGTCCGCCAGCCGCGTGGTTGGCGCTGGCTCGAAGGCCAGTTTGCGCGCATGGCCAACCTCGGCGATGTCGGTGCGCAAAGCTTTTATGGACACATCCTGGCCTTTCGTGGCGTTGGGCTGGGCGCACGTGAAGAAGGCGTGCGTTTACTGCGTCTGGCCGCGTTGGCCGGCGACGGTAAAGCGGCCTATCAAGTCGGCGTGATCAGCCTCGCCGGTACGCCGAGCAAAGCGCCGGATACCGCTGAAGCCGCTCGTTGGTGGAGCATGGCTGCCAAGGCCGGTCACCCGTTGGCCGAGCTGAAGCTGCAACAGCTGAAGGCTGGTGATTCAACGCATTAATTGCATGTATGGCTTTTAAATTAAACGCGGCGTGAGGTTTCCTCACGCCGCGTTTGCGTTTCTGTCTGTATTTTTTTCGGCGGATGTTGGGTTGCAGATTATTCCTACATCCTTTGCCTACTCGCCTGACTTCTTTCTTATTTGATCCCCCGCACAGTTCCCGCGACTCATTTCTTGCGCGAGGGACCGCTCATGTTTCAGCCCGTTTTTCAGCTCATCTTGTCTGCCCGCGTGTGTTGATGGAAGCCATCGCTCGCATCGAGCAGGAGCTCGACAGCTTTCCGCAAACACTCAATCTCTACCGCAAACAGCTCGATCACTGGATCAGTCGCGCAGCCGACCAGGTCAGCGACGCGGCGGACCTGTCGTCGCTGGTGGGCATGGAGCGGATCATCCGCTTCGGCGACCGCAGTACGGCGGTCAGCAGCAGCGACGAAGAATTTTCCTCCAGCGTCGTGCAGTGCCAGCAGGGCGGGCTGATGCAGATCGAGAGCAAATTCGAGTCTGTCTACGATATTCCGCTGGGCAACATTTCCGTCGATGTGGTCGACGTGGATAGCGGCAAGACCAGCCCGGTCACCCTTGATCAGCAGGGCAGGGGTGAATTCAGAGGCGAAGAGGGCAAGTTCTACCGCGTTCTGGTGCACAGCGCTGTCACCCCCAATCAAGTCGAGAAGCTGTTCCAATCCTACGACGGTTTGACCGGCAAACTGGAAGGCTGGCTGCGTAGCGAATGGCAGGACTTTAAGCCGCAGTGGTCACAGTCGGTGGCCACTGCGGCCAGCAACGGCATGCTCGCCGGCAGTTGGGCAGCCATCGAGGGGGTATGGGACAGCCTCGGTCTGCTGTCGGAAATTCTCCAGGACCCTGGCAAATTTGCCCAGCGTCTGGGCAGCGGCGCAGCTGACCTGATGGAGCTGGCACAGATCGCGCCGGATCTCATGGAAAAGCTGCAGTTGCTGGTCAGTGACGAGGCGGCGATGTGTTTGCTGCTACGGTCGGCGAGCCTGTGGCTGGACATGCTGCCGCCCAGCGAGATTGCCGGCAGGTCCGCTGAAGTGGCGTCGATGATGATCGTGCAATTGATCATCGATGTGCTGATCAGCGTGGTGCTGACCTTTGTCGGAGCGGGTGCGGGGATCGCTTATCTGACGCTGCGTCTGGCTGACCGAGCAGCGCAGTTGTTTAACGTCGCCAAGCGTCTGGTCAAGGCGCTGTTTGGCATCGTCAGCACATTTATTGAATACGTCGACCACTACAAAGCCGTTGCCGCGCGGGGCATCGCCGCCGGGGTGAAAAACGGCCGGATGCAATTGCGTTGGAGCGCTAAGCGCAACGCTTTGTTGAAGAAAGATGAGCCCCACGACGACGTCCCCGACCAGTCAAAAAACCCCAACGGCGACCCCGCCGACTGCGTACCCAAAACTTGCAAAAACGGCTGTCCGGTGTCGATGGTCACCGGCGAAGAACTGCTGACGCTCACCGATGCGGTGCTCGACGGCGTGTTGCCCTTTGAGTTCACCCGCTTGTATCGCAGCAGTGCCGTCGAAATCGACATCGGCCTGGGTTTCGGCTGGAGCCATACGCTGGCGCATCGGCTCGCCTTCGACGGCGATGGCGTGATCTGGATCGACCACGAGAACCGCCGCACGCGTTTTCCCCTGCCCAATGTCGCGCGTCCGGCGATCCACAACAGCCTGTCGCGGGCGGCGATTTTTCTCGGCGATGAGCCGGAAGAACTGATTCTCGCGCTGGCCGGGGAAAATGCGCGGTTCTATCACTTTCGCGCCGGCCGGCTGACGGCGATCAGCGACGTCTACGGCAATCGTCTGACACTGCAGCGCGATCGCTCCGACCGCATTCAGCGTCTGGACAACGGCGCCGGGCGCGCGCTGCTGTTGCGTTATGACCGTGCGCAACTGGTGGCGGTCGATTACCAGGTCTTCGTCCGGGGCGAGTG